>UQIB01000025.1 GCA_900541015.1 uncultured Collinsella sp.
TCGGTGTTGACCACGGCGATCTTAAGATTGCCGGTGTTGCCGTACGGATCCCAGCTGCCGGCGATGTTAAACCACGCGTACAGACACGGTACGATAATGAGGCCCATCACGACAACCAAGCCGATCACGGAGCGAGACACGTTTTGGACATCGCGCTTAAACAGATGCAGGATGTTCTTCATTTATGCCTCACCTCCTTTGGAGTGCTTGCCAAGCGCGGTGGTATCTCCATCATTTGTGGCTGTGCTGTCGCTGCCCTGAGATTTATGGTGCGAGCCAATATGCGGCAAGCGGCCCGTGGACTGATCGCCGCCCTTGGCACCACGCTCGCTGGCGTTGAGGCCAAACATGTGGCGGGCGGCAGGAATGGCGGCCGTGTGTTCGCGCATCTCGCGACGCAGGTCCTCATCCGAAAGCGCCGAGATGCGCATCTGGGTATTGAGGCTCGCTCGGATATATTCGATATTGATAAGCCAGCCGCAGATGGCAATAACCGAGATGATCCAAATGACAAGCAGGATGATCTTGCCGTTATTGTCGATATCGAGAACCGTCGACAGGACAAAGAGCAGGACCTGAACGCCCACCACGGCGGCAAAACCGCCCTTGATGTAGTACGGGTAGCGATGTTCAAAGGCGACCGCATGATCGAGCAGTTCGCGACGGTACGAATCGGAATCGAGCATGACGCGCATGGCCGTGCGCAGCGAGTAGCGCTGGCGCGGCAGGTCGTTGGACTCGCAAATCATCATACCGGTCGTGGAGAGCTGTTTATCAAAGAGCAGGTTAAGGTTGAGCAGCAGCGGACGCAGCTGCAGGCCGATAAAGAGCGCCACGATCAAGAACACGCCCAGAATGCACAGGTTAAACAGGTAGTTGAACGAATACATGCCGCCGACCGTCTCGCGCAGCAGATTGATGCCGTAGGTAAAGGGCAGCAGCGGGTGCAGCCACTGGAAGAAGCCGGGCATCATCTCGATGGGGTACATGCCCGACGAACCCGGGATCTGCACGATGACGAGAATGACGCCGATAGCCTTGCCGATATGCTTAAACGTGGTGGACAGCGCATAGATGATATTGACGTAGGTGAACGAAATGGCGATGCCGCCCAGCACGAACAGCAGCGGGCTGACGCACTGCACGCCAATCACCAGATCGCCTACCGTAACGATGATGGCCTGCAACGCGCCCAGGATCACCATGAGCAACCAGCGGCCAAAGTAGCCTTGGCGCGCCGTAAAGCTGCCAACACCTTCACGGTCGACCTCGAGCTTGTAAATGGCGATGAGCACATAGCCGCCCACCCAAAGCGCCAGATTGGTGTAGAAGGGAGCGATGCCCGAGCCAAAGCTCTTGACCGGATAGATTGACTTGGACGTCAACTCAACCGGAGACGCCATGAAATCTGCCACGTCATTGACATCGACGCCCATCAGATCGGCCAGCTCGCCCATGGACTCGGAGGTCTGCAGCGCCGCGATGTCATTGGCGGCGGTTGCAAGCTTGTCCTGGACCTTGGCAAGCGAGGAATCGGTCTGGGACAGCGTGGTCTTGGCCTGGCCGAGCGTAGCGCTAAGCTGCGCCAACGTGCCGCGCGCATTTGCAAGTGTAGGTGTCATACCCGAGACGATACCGGTCAGGTCGCCCGAAACGGCAGCAAAAGAGTCGAGCGCGCTCGAGGCCTTCGGCAGCGCGTTTTGGCCCAAGTCCGTCTGGGCTTGGCCAAGGTTGGTCGCACCGGTATGAATTGCGTTATTGATAGCGTCACTGGCACCCGAAACAGCCGCTGCGTCATTCGCCATGGCGCTCGACTGCGCGGACAGACCGTCCTTGATGCTCTGAAGCTTTTCATTCTGCTCTCGAAGCAAATCGATGGTCGATACAATGCGCGCGTCAATTTCCTCGGAACCTGTCGACGTGTCATTGGCGAGAATCTCCAAGTGCCCGATAACGGCCTTATTGTGGTCGATCGTCGCTTGAAGAGACTCGAGCGAGTTGTCGATACGGGTGGTCGTAGATGTGACCGCGCCCGTCAGCTTGCCGATGGCAGCGTTCGCAGAGGCCGACGTCTTGGTGAGCGCAAGGCTGCCTTCCGAGAGCGCCTTGGAGAGCGAGGTGATGGAGTTGCCCGCCGTGGTGCGAGCTTCGCTCAGCAGGTCGTTGCCCTGGGAGATCGCCTGCGTCAGCGACGGTGCCTGGCCTTGCAAGCCGGCAAGTGCCGCATCAGCCGAGGCGATAGCGCCACTCGTCTTATCGATGGCGGCATTCATATCGCCAATCGAATCGCGCACCTCGCCCAAGGTGTCGGACGCCTCGGACACCGAACTTGCCAGCGAGTCCTGAGTCTGGGTTGCCTTGTCCTTTAAATCGACACCGGCATCCTTGGCGATACCGGCAACAGTCTTGCCTACCGTAGAGACAAATTCCGAGTTGATCTGCTCCTCGATGGTGTTTGCACCGGTATCGGTAACCTTGGGCGCAATGGCGCTCTTCTTCTCATTGACGTAGTACGTGAGCTTGGGCTGATGGTAGTTGCCGTCGAGCATCGAAACCAGGTTATCCGAGAAGTTCTTGGGAATCACGATAGCGGCATAGTACTCGCCGCTCTCGACGCCCTCCTTGGCATCGGCCGTCGAGTCGACGAACGTCCAGCCCAACTGATGATTCTCCTTGAGCTGGTCGACCACT
This sequence comes from uncultured Collinsella sp., assembly GCA_900541015.1. Classification (GTDB taxonomy): domain Bacteria; phylum Actinomycetota; class Coriobacteriia; order Coriobacteriales; family Coriobacteriaceae; genus Collinsella. The sequence goes on from UQIB01000025.1 coordinate 2,692, forward strand.
TTGTCGCCAGCGTTGAGCTCACCCACCAAGTCGTTTTGGGTGCCTCGATCGTTGTTGGCGATAGCAATCTTGATGCCTTGGGTGTTTCCATACGGATCCCAGTTTGCCACGATGTTATACCAGGCATACAGCGAGGGAATAACGCACACGCCTAGGGTAACCACCAGGGCGACGGGGTTCACAAGCAGTCGCTTAATGTCGCGCTTAAATATCGCAAAGGACACCTTTGCATTGGATAGTTTGCTGCCGAGACTCACGCTTGGACCATCCATCCTGTCGTTAAATCGAATCGTACTATCGACAACCATTGTACGTAGGCGCTTTAGCGTCTCAGAGCACAATGGTATTGAGTTTTGCGGGTAGCAATATACTACGAAGACAAATTAACGTACAGTTGTACAGTATCCTAAATTTCAGCAGGTCACAAAACCACAACCCCGACAAATAATTGATCCCTTGGGGACGGAGGAATCATTCAAAAGGAAACGAGAGTGGAAAATCTCCCACTTCAAGCCCGCATTCGAGCCAAAAGTGGGAGATTATCCACTCTCGTTCTAATCTAGTTACGGTGCCGTATCCCCAAGCTACATCAAGTTGCAAACAGCCGCCGCGAAGGCTACGGGGTCCTCGGGGAGGATGCCCTCGACCAGCAGAGCCTGATCGTAGAGCAAGCCGGAATACTGCTTGATCTTGTCGGCGTCGCCTGCCTTCTGGGCAGCGACAAGCTTGTCAAAGACCGGGTGCTTGGCGTTGAGCTCGAGCACGCGCTGGCTCTTGGGCATGCCGTCGGGCGCGCCCTCGGGTCCCTTCTGGAGCACCTTCTCCATCTCGAGCGAAAGTGGGCCCTCGGTGGTGATACAAGCGGGGGCATCGGTCAGGCGCGCGGAGACGGCGACTTTCTCGACCTTGTCACCGAGCGCCTCCTTCATAGCGCTAAAGAGGTCCTCGTTCTCCTTGGTGGCGTCCTCGGCCTCCTTCTTCTCGTCCTCGGTCGCCAGGTCAAGATCACCGGTCGCAACGTTCTTGAGCTCTAGATGACGATCCTCGACCTCGGGCTCGGCACCGTCGGCCACAGCCTTCTCGGCAGCCTCGCGGGCAGCATCGTCCTCGTAGATCTTGGGCATATCGGCGGCAACGTACTCACGCATAGCCTGGAACGTGAACTCATCCACATCCTGCGTCAGCAGCAGCACGTCATAGCCGCGGTCGAGCACGCCCTTTACCACGGGCATCTTGGCCAAGCGCTCACGCGAGTCGCCGGCGGCGTAGTAGATGGCCTTCTGATCCTCAGGCATGCCCTTGGCATACTCGGCCAGGGTAATCATCTTCTGTTCCTTGGCAGACCAGAACAGCAACAGGTCGGCGAGCTCATCGGCCTTCATGCCATAGCTCGAGTAGATGCCGTACTTAAGACCGCGGCCAAAGTTCTCAAAGAACTTCTCGTAGGCCTCGCGGTCGTTGTCACGCATATCCTCAAGGTCGGCGGTAATCTTCTTTTCCACACGCTTGGCGATGGCCTTGAGCTGACGGTTCTGCTGCAGCGTCTCGCGCGAGATGTTGAGCGACACGTCGGCGGAATCCACGACGCCGCGGACAAAGTTGTAGTAGTCGGGCAGCAGGTCGTCGCACTTCTCCATGATCAGGACGTTGGAGCTGTAGAGCGCCAGACCCTTCTCGTAGTCCTTGCTGTACAGATCGAACGGCGCGCGTCCCGGCACAAACAGCAGGGCATCGTACTCGAGCGTGCCCTCGGCGTGGAAGCTGATGGTGCGCGCAGGATCGTCAAAGTCGTGGAACGTGGACTTGTAGAACTCGTCGTAGTCCTTCTGCTCGACATCGGAGCTGTGCTTCTTCCAGATCGGTGTCATGGAATTGACGGTCTCGAGCTCCTGGTAGTCCTCGTACTCGGGCTTGTAATCGTCGCCGGCGTCCTCGGGCTTGGGTTTCTGGCGGCTCTTGGACACCATCATCTGGATCGGGTAACGCACATAGTTACTGTACTGCTGAATCAGGCTCTTGAGACCCCACTCGGTCAGGAAGCGATCGTAGGTCTCGGCCTCGCCGTCGGCATCGAGCTTCTCGTTCTCGCGCAGCGTCAGGATGACATCGGTACCGTGCTCGGCGCGCTCGCCGTCCTCGATGGTGTAGCCCTCAAGACCGTCGGATTCCCACACATGGGCGACATCCTCGCCGTAGGCGCGGCTGACGACCTTCACATGGCTGGCGACCATAAAAGCCGAGTAGAAGCCCACGCCAAACTGACCGATGATGTCGACATCGGAGCCCTGCTGCTCGGCGTTCTCGGTCTTAAACTCCTCGGAGCCGGAATGGGCGATGGTGCCCAGATTGCGCTCCAGCTCCTCGGCGGTCATGCCAATGCCGTTATCCGAGATGGTAATGGTGCGGGCGTCTTTATCAAAGGAGACGCGAATGGCCAGGTCGCCCTGGTCGATCTTGACGCTCGGGTCCTGCAGGCTCTTAAAGTTGAGCTTGTCGACGGCGTCGCTCGCGTTAGAGATAAGCTCGCGCAGGAAGATTTCCTTATTGGTGTAGATGGAGTTGATCATGAGGTCGAGCAGTTTTTTGCTCTCGGTCTTAAATTGACGCATGTGCAGTCCTTTCGCGCTACCCCCGTCCGCAAAAACGGCCCGGTTGCCCGAGCCGCATCGCAGACCTGCTATGTTCAGACTTAGATTTTATAACCCAATAGCGCGCATATATACATACGGAATCGAAAAACTGTATGTCCGAGCGCTCCAATGCGTCAATTGCCAAGGAGTGTCCCCAGCTGCCGGCAGAAAAGGAACGTCCCTATCTGCCATCTACGCGCTTGGCCATCCAGACATGGGGCTGGCCCTCGTCTTCGTAATCTACCGGGGCAATTTGCGTGTAGCCCGCCTTTACATAGAGCGGCAGCACGTATTCCTGCGCATGCAGCTTAATAAGCTTGGCGCCGGCATCGCGTGCACACGAAGCACTGGTCTCCACGATCGCACTCGCCAGTCCGCGACGACGCATAGCCGGCAGCACGGCGACGCGCCCCATAATGTAGGTCTCCCCCGCCGCAACGCCTTCGTCCATGTCGCATGCCGGCAACACCGGGGCCTCTGCGTCAGCCACGCGCTCAAGCTCTTCGGGAAACACGCGCGAGCAACCGGCAAGCTCGCCGTCTACATAGAGCGTCACATGAATGCAGTTTGGATCCTCGTCGATAGCGTCGAACTCATTCTCGTAGCCCTGCTCGTCCATAAAAACGACGCGGCGCACCAACGCCGCGTCATCAAAGCATCCCGTCTTAAGTTGGATATCCATGGCTGCCCTTTCATTCAATGCGAACGTTAGGGACAGATTTTAGCGAAAATGAGCTCCGCGTACGCTAAACTTCGCGCGAGCCTTCGCCAGGCAGTCGTAATGACCCACGTTATGGGCATCGCTCGCGATGAAGCTGTACAGGTTCTGATCGAACAGGCGCTGTGCCGGCTTTTTCTCGCGACCAAAGCGACCGCCGGCAATAAAGTCCGCCGAAGCCTGCAGCTTGCAGCCCATATCGACCAGACGCTCCGCCACGCTTACATCCTTTTGAACCGCACGATAGCGCTCAGGATGAGCGATGATCACCTGGTAGCCACGGCACTGCAAATCGTAAATCGTGTTCTCGTACTCTCTAAACGCATACGCATCGGCATGCGTCGAAAGTTCGAGCAGAAACTCGTTGGTCCCATCGAAATGCAAGTGCTCCGCGGCATCGATACCAAGCTCAACGAGCTTTCGATGGTTGACCTCGAAGCCCATCTGGAGCGGAAAACCGTCAGCGTTATCACGCAGCAGCTCAAAGGCATCCCACATCTTGTCGTAATCAAAATAGGGATCACGGCAGTGAGGAGTGCAAACGATTCTGGTTACACCGGCCCGCTTGGCAGCCTCGAGCATCGCCAAGCTCTCATCGAGATCGGCGGCGCCGTCGTCTACACCCGGCAAGATATGGCAATGAATGTCACGCATAGGTCAGCCTTAATCAACTAAACGTTTGCTCGGTTGGTGAAGATGCCCTTTTTGGAAGTCCCCTGATCGTCGGAGCCCTTCTTAACCTTCTTACCGTCCTTGGTGTAGTAGGAGTAGTAGTACTCGCTGGTCTCGGTCTCGCAGTAGTTCATAACGGTACCGATGAGCTTGACCTTCTCGGACTTCTTAAGCTGACCGATGGCGTTGAGCGCCTCCTCGCGCTTGGTGAAGTCCTCGCGCACCACGAACAGCGTGCCGTCGGTCAGGCTGGCAATCTCGGCAGCATCGATGAAGGTGCCGACCGGGGGAGCGTCGAAGATGACGTACTGGAACTTAGCAGACAGTGCCTTTACCAGCTTGGCAAAGCGGTGAGAGACGATGATGTCGGCAGGATTGGGAATATGCGGCTCGGCATCGAGGAAGTAGAAGTTCTTCTGACCCGTCTCGACAATTGCCTGGTCAATGGAGATCTGCTCGGAAAGAACCGCATAGAGTCCGCCGCGCGAACGAACGCCGAGCATATCGGAAAGGGACCTGCGGCGCATATCGGCCTCAACCAGGAGCACGGACTTGCCACTCGTGGCAATTGCCTGAGCAAGGTTAATGGAAACCGTAGACTTGCCCTCGTTGGGAATCGAGGAGGTAACGGTGATGGTGCGAATGGGGTCGTCCACGCTCGCAAAGCGGATGTTGGCCAGAAGGGTCTTGGCGGCATTCTGTACAACGAGCTTATCGGTGTTCTTTGCCTTAGCCATGCCTATTTACCACCTTTCATAGCCGGAATTCGGCCAACAACGGGAATGCCCAGGAGCTCTTCTGCCTCTTCGGCACCGCGGATGCGGGTGTTGAGCATGTCTGCCAAAACGACATAGGCAACTGCGATAAAGATGCCCGCGAGGAACGCGACAGCAACGTACAGCATACGCTTGGGGCCGCTGGGGGCTTCGGGGGTCTTAGCCTCGTCGATAACGTTGATGCTCTGGGCAGCGCCGACGTTCTGAGCGACCGTACTCACCGAGCTAGCTATGGCCTTTGCGACCTTAGCCGTCTCCTTGGCATCGGTGCCGGTAACCGAAAGCGTAATGACACGCGTGGTGGTCTCGGAGGAAACAGACACCTTGTAGTCATCCAGATCGGTGAGGCCCAGTTCATTGGCTGCGCCGCTCTTAACGCTATCGCTATCCAGCAGCGTGGCGATATCGTTGGAAAGCATCTGACTCGCCGAGAGATCGTTGTAGCTCATCTGACCGCTATCGTCGGTCTTGGCGAGAATGTACATGCTCGTCGTCGCGGTATAGGTGTTGTCCATCGCAACGAAGGACACGATGCCCATGGCGATCGCGCAGACCACCGGAAGGGTGATGACCAGCTGAAGGTGCTTCTTCAGCAGCTGGAACAGTTCGAGAAGGGTCATGCAGCTTGCCTTTCATTTCCCCAGTTCGGATTGACAAAACTGTCCGTATGTTATCGCATCTTTTTACCGAGACCAAACTCTATACATAAGAAACAGGCTCTCCTGTAAAAATGTCGGAAGCAATCGTAAAATTGCACAACAACGCCGCACCCGAAAGTCAAATGCGGCGTCTACATCAATATCTATGTTGTATCGCTATGCGAATGGCTCGTCCTGCTGTATGGGAAACGTCACCGTAATGGTGGTTCCCACGCCCAACTCGCTCGACAGATCGAGCGTGGCGTGATGATACAGGGCCGCATGCTTGACAATGGCAAGCCCCAGACCGGTTCCGCCGCGTGCCTTGGACCTACTCTTGTCCACGCGATAGAACCGCTCAAATACCTTGCCCTGTTCTTCAGGCGCGATACCGATTCCCGTGTCGGCGACCGCAAGGAACGGATGGCCTTCGTCGTTGGTGCCGCACTGCAGCGTAACCGTACCGCCGGGTCGATTGTAGCGGATGGCGTTGCTTGCCAGATTATAGATGAGCTCGTCAATCAAGCGCGACACGCCCTCGATGACCACAGGCTTGGTCTCATGACTTATCGTCACATTCGCCTGACGGGCGACCTGTTCAAGACGCTGCTCGACCGCGTAGATGGCACGCGAGAGCTCAATAGGCTCCGTGGACCCAATGGGCACCGCCTCGCCCTCAGCTGCACGCTCGGCCTCGTCCAAGTTAGACAGCGTAAGGATATCGTTGACAAGCGCTGCCAAGCGGCCCGCCTCACGATAGATGCGACCGCCAAAGTTGCGCAGGTCGCCCTCGCCCTCGACCATGCCGTTTGCGATGAGCTCGGCATAGCCCGAAATCGCCGTAAGCGGCGTCTTGAGCTCATGGGTGATATTCGCCGTGAACTCGCGGCGCATACGGTCGTTGTCCGCTAGCACCGCCATTTGGCGCTTGAGTTCCTGGCGCTGCGACTCGATACGCTCAAGCATGGGGACCATCTCGGCATAGGCGTGCTCATAGCTACGGCGTGGGTGGTCCAAATCCACCTCTTGCAACGGCGCGATGATGGCACGGGACTCGCGGCGCGCCATAAAAAACGAGAGTACCGCACCCGCTGCTGCGATAAGCAGCATCGGCGCCACCATCGACAGCAAAATCGCCGCAACGCCAGGCTGGGCCTGCGCCAAGCGGACAACCTGGCCGTTATCAAGGGCGACGGCGCGATACAGCATAATCTCGTCGAGCGTAGAGCTTGCGCGCTCCGCGGAACCCAAACCACTCTCAAAGGCCTCGATGACCTCGGGGCGATCGCCATGGTTGGGCAGTGTGGAAGGCGACGCCTCGTTGTCGTAGGCAACCGATCCATCCTTGTTAATCAGCGTGATGCGCAAGTCCTCGCGATCGAGACTACGCAAGAACGGGATGGGCTCCTGCTGTTCGTCGAGAGCGGCAGCAATGAGCTCGGTTTCCTGCGCCAGATTGGCACTCGTGGCATCCGCCAAGGTGTTTTGCACAAAGAACGCACCCAGCACCGTAAACGCCACGATAACCGCCATGGCGCAGACAAAGATCGTCACAAAAACGCGGTGCGACAGCGTATGTTTTCCCTGGGGGGCGAAGACCACGGGTTACTCCTCCGATGCGGTGGCCGCGGTGTCGTCGCCTTTGGCACCATCGCCGGCAGAAGGCTCGGCCAAGCGGTAGCCCACGCCGCGCACGGTCTCGATGGCGCTGGCATGCTCGCCCAGTTTTTGGCGAAGCGTCTGCACGTGCACGTCAACGGTGCGCGAACCGCCGTCGAAGTCCCAGCCCCACACGCTCTGCAGCAACGACTCGCGGGTAAAAACCACGCCGGGCTTGCGCATGAGGTACTCGAGCAGGTCGAACTCGCGCAGGGTGAGCTTAAGCGGCTCGCCGGCAACGGTCACCTCGCGATGGCTGGGCGAGAGCACGATGTCGCCCACGCTGAGCACATCGCTCGCCTGCTTGACCATGCCGCCGCGACGCAGCAGTGCGCGGCAGCGGCTCGCAAGCTCCATGAGCGAAAACGGCTTAGTCAGGTAATCGTCGGCACCGCCATCGAGCGCCATCACCTTGTCGAGCTCGGTATCCTTGGCGGTAAGCATCATGATGGGCACCGTCGCCGTCAGGCGATCGGCACGCAGTCGACGCATAATCGCCAAGCCATCGGTATCGGGCAGCATGATGTCGAGCAGGACGGCATCGGGTACCCGTCGCGCCACGGCAGCCTTAAACTCACCGTCGCACGAAAAGCCTTCGGCCTCAATCCCCTGCTTGCGCAGCGCATAGACCGTCAAATCCCTGATGTTGTCATCGTCCTCGACGTAATAGATCATGTTGAACCCCTTTGCGGCCGGCATGACCGCATCTTAACCCTAAAGGTACCTTTACTAGATGGTATCAGCCAAAACGCCCCGTCAAATAATCCGCCGTGCGCGGATCGGTCGGATTCTTGAAGAGTTGCGCGGTGGGCGCGTGCTCCACCAGCTCACCCAGCAAAAAGAATGCGACCGAATCGGAGATACGCGCCGCCTGCTGCATATTGTGCGTAACGACCACGAGCGTGCAGGTCTCTTTGAGCTCACAGGCCAGCTGCTCCACCACCAGCGTCGACACAGGGTCGAGTGCCGAGGTCGGCTCGTCCATCAGCAGAATGTCGGGCTGCACAGCCAGCGCGCGGGCGATGCACAGACGCTGCTGCTGGCCGCCCGAAAGACCCAGACCCGACTCTTTGAGCTTGTCCTTGGCCTCGTCCCACAGGGCGGCGCGTCGCAGGGAGTCTTCGACCAGCTCGTCGAGCACGACGCGATCGCGCACTCCCATTCCGCGAGGACCGTAGGCGACGTTGTCGTAGATGCTCATGGGAAACGGGTTGGGGCGCTGGAACACCATGCCCACGCGCTGGCGCAAACGGCAGATGTCGTAATCGCCCAGGATATCTTGACCATCGAGCGCAATCTTGCCCTCGATACGGCAATCCTTGATGCCGTCGTTCATGCGGTTAAAGCAGCGCAGCAACGTGGACTTTCCGCAGCCCGAAGGCCCGATAAATGAGGTGATCTGCTTGTCGCGGATCTTGATATTCACGTCCTTGAGCGCATGATGGTCGCCATAGAACAGGTCGAGGCCCTCGACGTCGATGCGCGTCGGCGAGGCGGCAAGATCCTCTGCCGTGGGGCGAGTCGCATCCCCAACCTCGCGCTCGTGCGCGGCCTCGGCCTGCGCTTCCATGAGTTCTTCAAGCTCCGTGGGCTCCACAGCCGCAGCAGCCGTCATACCGCATACCTCCACATCGATATCAATTCAGCAGTATCGATAGTAGAAATCGCGGCTCATATGCACGTGAGCGCATTGTCAAGTGTTTGTAAGGGCACGCTGGCTATGCGGCGGGCAGCTCGATGGTGAATATCGTGTGTTCGGGCGTCGATTCACATGCAACGGTACCGCCGTGTGCCGCGATGATCTCCTTGGCAATAGCAAGGCCCAGACCGGCACCACCGCGATTGGTCGCACGCGCCGCATCCAGGCGATAGAACTTCTCAAAGATCACCTTGAGCTTAGCCGCAGGGATAGGATCGCCCTGATTGATAAAGCGAACGCGCACGCCGCCATCGTCTTGGCGCCCGGCCTCAATCGTGATAGTCGAGCCCTCATAGCTATAGGCGACGGCGTTTTTCATGATGTTGTTGAACACGCGAGCCATCTTGTCGCCATCCACGAGCACCGTCAGGTCCTCGTGGATATCAACTTGGGCTTCCTTATGCTGCTCGTTGAGGATGGGATAGAACTCGTCAGCCACCTGAGCCAGCAGCAACCCCAGATCAACATAGCCGCGCGTGAGCACGATATCGTGGAAGTCAAAGCGTGTGATATCGAAGAACTCTTCGATGAGTGCATCGAGCCGGTGCGCCTTGTCGAGAGCCACGCCCGTAAAGTGCGCACGTTGCTCAACCGGCAGCTCAGGAGCCTCTTGCAGCAGCGAAAGATAGCCCACCACACTGGCAAGCGGGGTGCGTAGGTCATGTGCCAAGTACGTGACCAGATCGTCCTTGCGATGCGACTCGTCACGCAAGGCCTGTTGCACCTTGCGCTCACGGTCACGCACGCGGTTAAGGGCGCCCTCGACCTCCAAGAAGTCGCCGTCGATGTTGTCCCAGGTGTCGGGGTGATCGATCAGGCGATCTTGAATACGAGCGGCCAGCACACAATCGGCATGCTGCTCGCCCTGTTCGTAGCCCTGGTAGTACAGGGCGCGGCCACACAAGAACAGCACGCACGCGGCAAGCGCCAGCACAAAGCCAAGCATGTTGAATACAAAGCCGGCATCGAACAGCACCGGCCCTTCGATGCCGCCGAGCGCCATGGCGCCAATCGCCAACGTCATGGCCCACGCGGCGCCGCCAATCACCATGCAGCGGCGCACGATCTCAAATCGATCGATCAGCAAAAAGCCGGCAAGCAGCACCGTCAAGATTCCGGCGATGTTGTCGATGCCAATCAGCAGCAGGCTCAGCAAAAAGAGCAGCACCGTTGCAAGCGCGCGGTTGTCGACGACCGACCTCACGTATTCAAAGAGCCGATCGGGTACCTCGAATGCCTGCCTATCGTCTTTTGTCATATCCACTTCCCCACCATCAAAGGCGCTACTCGATGATGTAGCCGACGCCCCAGACGTTTTTGATAAAGCGTGGCTTTTGTGCGTCGTCGCCGATTTTTTCGCGCAAGTGGCGAATGTGCACCATCACCGTATTGTTGGAGCCGGGCATAAAATCCTCGCTCCACACCGCGCGGAACAGGTCCTCCACGGCCACCACGCTGCCGCGATGCTCGACCAGATACAGCAAGATTGAATACTCGGTGGGTGTGAGGCGTACCGGTGCACCGTCCACCGTCACGGAACGAGCGTCGCGGTTGATCTCCAAGCCGTCGAGCTGAATGGTCGGCGACTCGGCCGCCTGTGCACGGCTACCGTAGCTGGTGTAGCGGCGAAGCTGAGCGTGCACGCGCGCGATGAGCTCCAGCGGACGGAACGGCTTAACCACGTAATCGTCCGCGCCAAGCGAAAGGCCCCCGATCTTGTCTTGCTGGGCATCGCGCGCCGTCAGCATGATCACGGGATAGGTATGGCTGGAACGGATCGTACGCAGCAGCTCAAACCCATCGATATCGGGCAGCATGACATCTAGCAGCGCCAAATCGAACTCCTGCTCCAAAATCGCCTTGGCAGCATCGGCCCCGCTATAGGCAATCTGGACATCAAAGCCCTCTTTTGTAAGGTAGATGCCAACCAAGTCGGCGATGGCCTTTTCGTCATCAACTACCAGTATGCGCTCGTTCATGCGTGCTCCTCTCGCGCTCCATTATGCCTGAGGCGACGCACGCCACACACAACAAGCGTGGGTGATTAAGTCGGTCTTAAGCACCCTTGTGCCCGTTCGAACGCGGATGTGGGCCACGCACGCACGCGATGATCGCCGACGCCGGCAAACGATATACTCTAGTTTCAGAAGAGACCATCCCGTCGAAAGCGAAATCTATGAAGTCCCTCACCTCTTTTGCAAAGCGCTCAGCCCAGCTTGCCGCCGGCTTTGTCTGCGCTATCGCCCTTGCCGCTGGCGCGCCCACCGTCGCCGGCGCCCAAGTGCTCACGACCGACAATGTTTGCGGCAAAACCGCCGATGCGCGCGGCATCACGGCCGAAAACCTGCCCGATATCGATGCGACCAATGCCCTCGTCATGGGCAAAGACGGTACCGTCTACTATGGGCGCGGCGCCGATGAGCAGGTCAAAATCGCCTCGATCACCAAGGTCATGACCGCAATCCTAACCGTCGAGAATTGCAAGATGGACGAGAAGGTCACGGTGAGCAACGCCGCAGCCACCGTGGGTAATTCGACCGCCGGCTTGCTCGAAGGCGACGAGCTTACCGTTGAGCAGGCACTGCGCGGCCTGATGATTCCCTCGGGCAACGACGCCGCCATCGTGCTCGCCGAATATGTGGGCAAGAAGATCGACCCTAAGACCAAAGACGCCGAGGCCACATTTGTGAAGGCCATGAACGAGCGCGCTAAGAAGCTCGGCTGTACCGGTACGCTTTTTGAAAACCCGCATGGTCTGGACTTTGATGAGTGGGCTGGCGAAATGCACTCAACCGCACATGACGTGGCGCTGATGATGCAGGAGGCCATGAAAAACGACACGATCCGCGAGGTCGTAGCGAGCGAAGATTCCTGGATCGAGGTCACGGGCGCCGACGGCACCGACCATTCGCATTCCATGGACACGCATAACTATTTGCTGGGCCAAGATGGCAACATCGGCGGCAAGACCGGCACCACCGACGACGCGGGCTATTGCTTTACGAGTGCCTACAACCGCGATGGCGACGAGATCTACACCGTCGTTTTGAACTCCACCACCACCGACCAGCGCTTTACCGATACCGCAACCCTTGCCAATTGGTACTACGGTCACAAGGTGACGGTCGCGATCGCCAACACGCAGGAAAAGACCGCCAACGGCAACCCGCTTATGGCGCGCATTGGCCAAACCGACTGGACGGATAAGACGATCGACGCCACACTCGCCGATCCTACGGCGCAAGCGACCGTGTTTTCCCTTGCCGGCGAGGTGACCGAAAAGGTTAGCCACGACGATCTTTCGGGCACGGTGCATGTGGGCGACAAGGTGGGCAGCGTTACGCTCAAGCAGGACGGCACCAAGATCGCCGTCATGGACCTGGTTGCCGACGAGGAAGGGGCAGGGCCGAATCCCATTGAGTGGCTCCTTGTGAAGCTCGACCGCCTGGGCCGCCGCATCGACAACCGCCCACTCACGGCAGAAAGCGAGACCGTCGCCAAGGCGCCCGAGATGTAAGATCGAAGAACAATACACTCGCTGAAAGGAGGTGTCCGAAAGGATGCCTCCTTTTTTGAGGGTTCGAATCCCCAGCGCCCTTTCTCGATAATAAAAAAGGGCCCCCGATGGGACCCTTCTTTAAAGTTAAACTGGCGGAGAGCTGGGGATTCGAACCCCAGATGCCCTTTTGGGGCATACTCGCTTAGCAGGCGAGCACCTTCGGCCTCTCGGTCAGCTCTCCGTAACAGCCGTTCTATAGTAACCAAACAGCCAAGGATGGGCAAGAGGAAATTTTCTAATTGCCTAGCATCCTTTCCTCCTTGGAGGCTTCGCCTACCCCAGCGAGCGGTTGAGGGAGCCGAGCTCGTCGTTGCCCATGGTGCGCCACATTTGGAAGATGCAACCGCGTGCCAGGAAAAAGAAGCCGTTGTCGACCAGTTGCACAGCGGCATCTGCCAGCTGATTCGTCACGGCGGACACTGGCGGCAGCTCGAGTCCAGCCTTGCGGATGGTCTCGACCGCTTCCTCGAACGTCGGAGGCTCGCTAACGCCCATCTCGTTCATAAGGCCCTGCATTTCTTCCAGCGCGCTGCTGCCCGACTCCTCGCCGCGCGGCACCAGACGGTAACAAGCCAGCGCAAGGTCGAGCTGATCGCAATTCCAATAGGCAAACGCCAGGCGATAGAACAGGTAGCCGATTGCAGAGCGATCGCTGGCAATACGTAGGCCGTGGCGCGCCACCTCGATAATCTCGTCAAAGCGCTCCAGACGCGCAAGAACGTTGATGAGCGCAAAGTGCGATTGCATGGACGAGCGCGCTAGATCGTAAAGATGGCGCACCTCGGGCAGCGCTCGTTCAAAGTCCTCTTGCTCGACGTAAAAGCTGCAGATCTCGTGCTGGGCAAAGTACAGCGCATCGGGCGCACGAAGGATTCGCACAGAGCGGTCTTCTTCCAACACCGGTAGCACCATGCGCACCAGCTGGTTATCGCAAAACTGCGTTTGAACCGGACCTGCCGCCAAAAGCTCGGCGACGGCGCACTTAGCCTCCAACTCCTCGACAAGACGGGAAAAGCCTTCAAAAGCACCTGTACGGTCGACTTTTGCCTGCTCGCGCAATTCAACAACACGGGCCACGTATGGGTCGTCGTCCTCTTCCATGACCTCCAACTCGTCAGCCGTATCGGCAAGCAGCAAATCGCGCAGCGCCGGCGGAAGCGTGCGATGGTCATCACGCGGACGAGCATGAACCTCCGCAGGCTCAATCGTCTCCGGAGCGGTTGACTCATACGCCTCAAGCACACGCTTGCACGGCATATCGTCCATGTCCATGCTCTCAAGATCCTTGGCAACAGGCACGCAATCGGCCAGATAGGCCGCGCGCCCAAAGAAATACGTTGCAACAACGCGCTCGCCCTGCTCACTGTCGGGAGCAGCAATCTGCACATAGCAGCGCGTGATGCAGGTGCCCGCGGCAAAACACGCTGCCGCAAGCGTGAGTGCCACACGCGCATCGTGTTCCGCGGCCCAGATCGCGCGCGCGTCCTCGTCCAGCTCGCGCCAGGCGTCATCTTGAGCGTCGTATTCACGTTGCGGCATGGCATCAACGACAGACTGCCCAAACCGAACGAGCATAATCCCCTCGGCAACGTTTACTCGATAGGTATAGTCGAGCCGCGTGACCACGTTGAGCGCCTCAACGATTCGCGCAAAACGGGTGCGCACGTCCCACTCGCCGCCCGGCTGGCAAGCCACCGTACCCGGTTTGCCCCACGGGTTATCGCTCGAGGCCGTATCGAGCAGTCGGGGAACATCGTTGGTCGTCTTGGCGATATGCCACGAATCAAAGAGTGCGCAGCCCTCAAGGCTCGGCGAGGATGCCGCAGGGACCAATCCGGCCCCGATGCGCTCAAGGATGCCGGAGAGGCGGTTGAGACGGCACTCGATGGCAAGCAGCATGTCAATCTCGTCCTGGTCCAGCAGACTACGATCACAATTGAGATAGAACAGCTTTGACCGGTCGATGCGAGCCAGACTCATTTCGGACTTGGCGGCAATGGTGCGCAGACGGGGCAAGTCGACCTCGCTCATAAGGGCGGCGGCATAGCGCTCGATACCGCTCGGATTCTCGGCATGGTCAACGCGGTAAAGCAGCGTCTCGATAGCATCGGGGAGCGGTGACGTGTTAAAGCCCAAAAACACCTCGACCGGCTCGGGCAACTTTACGAGCTTGATCTTGTCGACAACGTTTTGCATGTCCGCATCGAGACCGTCGACGCCCGCCGTGTTCGCAATAGCGCTTTCGGAGTTGGCAAATATCACGTAGCGCAGGAACATCGACGCCATGAACTCGCCGTAAGGAAGGGAGCGGGCCGAATTCCATGTCTCGTGATCGGACTGCTCGCGCATGGGGCCTTCGGGAGAGCCGACGGTTCGCGCGCACGCGCGCATTGCACCGCTGGCTTCCCTTACCATAATCTCACCAATACTGGAATCCGACTCGTCAAGGACCAGTTCCATGTCGGGATCGTTGGGCAGCGGAGCCTCGCTAACGGGGCGGTCTACCTTGTACACCTCACCCGAAACGCTCACGTAGCCCAAAAGCGACACATGACTTTTGCCAACAAATTCGACGACATAACAAGATTCATGCTGGTCCTCGCCAAAGAGTTTCCAGACCACGCCATATGAGCGTCCCGCAGGCTGCTCGGGCATCGCCGGAAAGCGCTTCTTGGGATCGAGAAACCTGAGCTTGTATGTCGGACGCTCTGCCACGAAGTATCACCCTGATCGGTCGCTTGAAGAAGGAGTGGTCACGGATGGGCCGCGACACCTACTCGAAATCTTACACGAGTCGACAGGAAATAGTCTGCTTTACGCTCGTGCCTCGACCGAGGCTCGAATCCATGCAGCGGCGGCATAAAAGAAAAGCCCCCGTTACCGGAGGCTTCAAGTTCAATTGGTGCGGCGTATAGGATTCGAACCTATGACGTTCTGATTCGTAGTCAGACCCTCTATCCAGCTGAGGTAACGCCGCAGCGCAAGACATATAAAACCACTTTAGCTTATTGGAGTCAAGCACAATCTCAAACTTTTTTGTGGAACGCAGTTTTGTCATGCTGCTCCGCATATACCGCTGTTCCCCGTACGATCGATTGGCTTTTCGATCACGTCGAACTTGGCATCAAGTTCCCTCAGGAGCGATCTCACCCGCTGGGCACAATCATAATCGGCAAACGAGATGCTCAGCATGCGCGCGACCTGGTTGGAAGTCCCAACTCCATAGAAGTGCTCCAGCGCCACAAGTCCCTCGTGCGTCACAAAGGTCTCGACCACATGCGGCGACTCCTCAAAGCACCATTGTGTCAACGGACCCTCACTCGTCTGCCGAACCACCAGGCCGCCCATGCCAGACGGCTCACACGTTACAAGCAGGTACTCCCCGCCCTCGTCGCTCTCAAACAAAACCACCCGATCATCAAACAGCTCCATCGCGTCCCCTTTCTCTCGCTCTTATTTAGCAAAAGCATAGCAGGTAGATGGCTGTATACAGAACAGTTGTTCGTGTGTTTTCTATTGAGCTGTCCGCACGGCATGGTATGGACCTGCGTACGAAATAGGGCGCCCCCGAAGGAGCGCCCTTGCATATCCCCTATGCAGCCAAGTTACGCGACCGGCTCAATCTTCTCGAGGCCGCCCATGTAAGGACGCAGAACCTCGGGAATCGTGATGGTGCCGTCGGCGTTCTGGTAGTTCTCCAGAATGGCGGCCATGGTGCGGCCGGCCGGCAGGCCGGAACCGTTGAGAGTGTGCAGGTAGCGCGAACCCTTGAAGTTCTCGGGGTCGCGATACTTGATGTTGGCGCGGCGAGCCTGGAAGTCACCGCAGTTGGAGCAGGAGCTGATCTCCTTGTAGGCGTTGTAGCTCGGCAGCCAGACCTCGATGTCGTAGGTCTGACGGGCAGAGAAGCCCAAGTCGCCGGTGCACAGGCTAATCACGCGATACGGAAGGCCCAGCTGCTGCAGCAGGTACTCGGCCTCGGCGGTCATGCTCTCGAGCTCCTCGTCGGACTCCTCCGGCTTAGCGAACTTGACCATCTCGACCTTGTCGAACTCGTGCTGGCGGATGATGCCGCGGGTGTCGCGACCGGCGGAACCGGCCTCCTCGCGGAAGCAGGGGGTGAAGGCGGTGTAGCGGCGCGGCAGGGTGTCGGCGTCGAGGACCTCGCCGGCGTGCAGGTTGGTGAGCACGACCTCGGCGGTGGGAATCAGGAAGTTGTCGCCCGAGACGTGGTAGGCGTCGTCCTCGAACTTGGGCAGCTGACCCGTGCCAAACATGGTCTGACGCTTGACGACGATGGGCGGCCACCACTCCTTAAAACCACGGCTGGTGTGCGTATCGAGGAAGAAGTTGATGAGGGCACGCTCCAGGCGGGCACCGGCGCCACCGAGAACGGTGAAACGGCTGCCGGAGAGCTTGTTGCCGCGCTCGAAGTCAAGAATGTCGAGATCGGTGCCCAGATCCCAGTGCGGCTTAAAGTCGAAGTCGAACTCGCGCGGGGTGCCCCAGCGGCGACGCTCGACGTTCTCGTCCTCGTCCTTGCCGTACGGCGTGGCCTCGCAAGGAATGTTGGGCAGGTGAGCCATGAAGTCGTACTGCTCCTGCTCGAGAGCGGTGCGGCGCTCGGCCAGACCGTCAATCTTCTCGTTGACGGCGCGCACGGCCTCCTTGGCGGCCTCGGCCTCCTCCTTCTTGCCCTCCTTCATCAGGGCGCCGATCTTCTTGGACTCGGCATTGCGCGTAGCCTGGAGCTCCTCGACCTCGGTGATGACGGCACGGCGCTCGTCGTCGAGCTCAAAGAACTTCTCGCGATCCCAAGACGTCTGGCGGTTAGCCATGGCGACATCGATGGCATCGGGGTTCTCGCGAACAAACTTGATATCAAGCATTAGATCCTCCGGCGATATACATTCCATTTAGGTTGCAACCTTGTACATGTATGGGCAAGTATATACTTATGAGCGTTTACGACCCAACTCAACTACGCAAGAAGGCACCCAATGGACGCAGTTTTTTCCTTTTTGTTTGGCACCCGCACCGGTTTTGCCATCCTTTTCGCCGGCGGCATCCTGTTATTTGCGATTCTTGCCTTTGTAATGGAGAAACGCACCCATAAGATGTACGTCGACCGCGGACCCAAGTCCGAGGATGAGGAAGACAGCTTCTGGGACTAACCTGCCAAAAAGGGACAGGTTTATTTTGGTCGGTTTTATCTGGGCAAATGCAAGCGCCCCGCAACTGGAATTGAGCCAGTTGCGGGGCGCTTTTCGCTAAAAGGACAAAACCGCAGAAAAACCTGCCAAAATAAACCTGTCCCTAAATGGCAGGTTTTACTGGAGAGTTGCGTCGATTGCCTTGACCAGGGCGCTGCGCATGCCGGCGTCCTCGAGCGCAACGACGCCCTTGATGGTGGCGCCACCGGGCGAGCATACGGCATCCTTCATCGCCGCAGGATGCTGGCCAGTTGCAAGCTGCAGCTTTGCCGTACCCAGCACCATCTGGCTCACAATGCGATAGGCATCGGCACGCGGAATACCGTGCTTGACCGCCGCATCGCCCAGAGCCTCGATTGCCATGGCGACAAATGCCGGAGCGCAACCACCCACCGTGCCGCCCACAAACAGCAGGCTCGTATCGAGCTCGACCACCGCACCGAGCTTGCCAAGCAGATCAAGCACCACTGCGCACTGCTCATCACTAAGCGTGGAAGCCTTCTCGCAAGCGATGACGCCCTCGCCCACCGAAACCGGTGTGTTGGGCACCGTCGAGATATGCGCGACGCCCGGCAGGACCTGCTCCCACTTGGCACTGTCCCAGGTCCAGGCAACCGACAGAACGACCTTTTTGGCAAGAGCATCCTTGAGCGGGGCGAATATCTTCTCGATCATATACGGTTTGACCGCAGCGACCACGATATCGGATGCGGCGACAACCTCGGCGGCATCGTGGCAGGCGACCATGCCGCGCGCCTCGCAGCGCTCAACCAGTGCGTCGTAGCGACCCGCGCAGGCGCACATGTCGCTCGCAGCTACACCGGCAGCGATCCAGCCATCGGCCATAGCGCTCGCCATATTGCCAAAACCGACAAATCCAATCTTCATATCTCATAGTCCTTTCAGACACATTCCTCAAAACGAAAGGTATTGTCCCACGCCATTGTTTCGTATTGCCGACCTATTTGTGATACGGCTCGCCACGGCTGATCTTGCAGGCACGGTAAATCTGCTCTAGCAGCACCACACGCGCCAGGTTATGCGGCAAGGTAATGCGTCCAAAGCTGAGCATCTCGTCGGCGCGGGCGCGCACGTCATCGCTCACGCCGTCCGATCCGCCAATCACAAAGGCGATGTCGCTGCTGCCTCGCAGCATAAGATCGTCGAGCCTCGCCGAAAACTCCTCGCTCGAGCGCTCTTTGCCCTCAATGGCCAGCAGGATCACATGCGCTCGAGACGGCAAGGCAGCAAGAATCGCCGCCCCCTCCTTGTCGCGCGCGGCATCCACGCCGCCCACCTTAGCCGGGTCGATATCGGCCACCTCGCGGATATCAACCTTGGCATAGGCGCCCAGACGCTTGGTGTACTCAGCGCACGCGTCCTTCCAAAAGCGCTCCTTGAGCTTACCGACGCAAACGACGGTGTATTTCACGCGCGTCTACTCCTTCGAATCGTTTTGAACTTTGCCGGCGGTCAGCATCTGTTCGAACATCGAGGCCGACTGCGAGAAGTCGCTCGGCAGCACGACCGTCGAGGTTTTACCCGTGCGAGCAAACTCCGTCATCATCTCGGACCACTGCGTAAACATGAACAGTTGGTTGGCCTCGTCATTGCCGACACCCGTCTCCTGGATGATCTCGAGCGAATCTTTGATACCCAGCGCGATGGCCTTGCGCTGGTTGGCGATGCCCTCGCCCGCCTTTTCCATAGCCTCAGCCTCGGCGGTCGCCTCGGTGACGCGCTTGATGCGGTCTGCCTCAGCGAGCTCCTGTGCCGCAGCGCGCTTGCGCTGGGCGGCGTTGATGTCGTTCATGGAGTTCTCGACCTCGGTCGGCAGTGCGATTTTGGTGATGAGCGTCGACACGAGGGTGAAGCCGTAGGCGGCCATCTGCTCGGAAACGGTAGCGTTGACATCCTTGGCGATGTCATCCTTCTTGGCAAAGACCTCATCGAGTGTGTAGACGGGAATCGAAGAGCGCAGGGCGTCGGTGATGAAGTCACGCATCTGGTCGACGGGCTCCTGCAGCATGTAGTAGCTCTTGTAGATACCCGAATCTGCCGGGCCGGCGCCCATGTCATAGCTCACGTGGTACTGAGCAGAGACCTCAAGGCCGATGGTCACGTTGTCCTGGGTCTTAACGTCGATGCCAAAACCGTTTTTCATGGTGCGCAGACTCACCGTGGCAGCCTTGCGGTCGATCACGGGCACCTTCATGTGGAAGCCCGCGTTGACGATGCGGTTAAACTTGCCCAGACGCTCGATGATCACGGCATGCTGTTGTTCAACGACATAGCAGGCGTTGGGAAGCAGCAGCAACAAAATGATGATGGGAATCAAAAGGCTCGTAAGGGCGGCAATGATACCGGACAACAGCATGGTCTCTCCTCTGATAGGCACACGTTGGCACTAGGATACCCGCACGAAGCAGCAACGTGACATCAACAAGAGGCCCATAACAAAAAAGCTCCCATCGCTGGGAGCTCTTCCATTTAATGGTGCGGGCGAAAGGACGTCCGCGTATCCGCTTCGCGGATCCGCACCGGCTTCGGCCGCCTGCCGGCGTCCTCGCCAGCTCGCTAAAAACGCTCCGCGTTTTCTTTACGCTCGCTCCTTCGCAGGTTCAAGTCCCTGCGATGGGCCCATAACAAAAAAAGCTCCCATCGCTGGGAGCTCTTTCATTTAATGGTGCGGGCGAAAGGACTTGAACCTTCATGGGGTTGCCCCCATACGGACCTGAACCGTACGCGTCTGCCAATTCCGCCACGCCCGCGTGCAGGAATTAGAATAACGGAGCGCCACCACGAACGCAAGAACTATTTTTGAAAAAGTTTGCAGGCATTTTCCCAAGCGGCTTGCGCGATTGTTTCGGCGTCCTCACCAGTGCGATCGACACGGTCGTTAACCAGCGCGTTTGCCGTAATGGAGATCATTGCGGGCTCGCATTCAAGACCGCGGATGGGCTCCGGAGCCATATACGGGCAATCCGTCTCGAACAAAATTCGATCGAGTGGGGTTGCCGCAAATGCCTCGCGCACGTCGTCGTTACGCTTAAAGGTGGCCGCACCACCATAGGCGATATAGCAGCCCAGCTCCACAAAGCGCTCCATCGTGGCGCGGTCCTCGCCAAAGCAGTGCAGCACACAACCGGCCTGGGGCACGCTCACCTCACGAAGCACGTTGTAGGCGTCCACGTGCGAGGTGCGCTCCTGGTCCGCGTCCTCGTGACGCAGATGTAGCTCCACCGGCACGTTACGGCACACGGCAAGCTCGAGCTGGCGCGCCATGCAGTCAATCTGCACGTTATGGGGTGCCGGCGCGATATCGTCGTCATAGTCCATGTGATAGTCCAGGCCGATTTCGCCAATACCGGCGCATAAGGGGTCATCGAGTGCGGCAACGACCTGTGCGTGAACGTCGTCGGTATAGTCCGGCGCGCCATACGGATGCACGCCGGCAAGATACTTGATCTGCGGGATATCCTGCATCGGCAGAATTTCGCGCACGAGCCAGTCGCTATAGTCCGTCACGCTGCGTTTGTCAGCGATGGGGTCGAACATCGTCACCAACAGGTCGACGCCCGCGGC
The DNA here is from genome assembly GCA_900541015.1 of uncultured Collinsella sp. Classification (GTDB taxonomy): domain Bacteria; phylum Actinomycetota; class Coriobacteriia; order Coriobacteriales; family Coriobacteriaceae; genus Collinsella. The sequence continues at coordinate 23,841 of UQIB01000025.1, forward strand.
TTTGGCGCGCACGAGCGTCTCGGGCACTTCTTTGCCCCAAAACGAAAGCAGATGCGCATGCGTGTCGGCAAGCGGTGCCAAGGGCACGGGGCAGGCGACCGTCTTCTTTTTCTTGGTAAACGTCACGCGTGCGGCATTAGGCATCATGGATTAGCTCCCGGGCCAGACGGACAAAGTCGGCAACATCAAGCGTCTCGGCGCGCGTGGTGGGTGCGATACCGCAAGCCTCAAAGGCGGCATCGAGCACGTCCTTGGCAAAGCCGTTGGCGCTCATGGAATTGCGGATGGTCTTGCGACGCTGAGCAAATGCAGCATCAATCACGCGGGCCACAAATTCGCGATCGAGTCCTTCGGGCACCACGCCGTCAACACGGTCGATACGCACGACGGCCGAGTCCACGTGCGGCGCCGGCATAAAGCAGCGCGGCGGCACCTCAAAGCGACCCGTCACCTGCGCATACAGGCCGAGCTTTGCCGTATAGCCGCCATAGGTCTTGTTACCCGGCACTGCGGCAATGCGATCGGCAACCTCCTTTTGCACCATGACGACGGCACGCTTGAGCGCCGGCATTGTCTGGAAAAACTGCAGGATGATCGTCGCCGCCACGTTATAGGGCAGGTTCGCGACAAACACCGTCGGCTCACCGCCCGCAGCCTGCTCAATCTGCTCCGGACCCACCTTGAGCGCGTCGCCCATGATAAAGCGGAAGTTGGCATAGTCGGCGGCATGGGCGTCGAGCACCGGCTCGAGCTCGGGGTCGGCCTCGATTGACGTGACGCACGCCGCCTCCTGCAGCAGCGCAAGCGTGAGCGTACCAACGCCCGGGCCAACCTCGAGCACGCGCTCATCGCCCGTGAGCTCGGAAAGCTCGCAGATACGCTCGATCACATGATTGTCGATTAGAAAGTTCTGGCCCAGGCGATGCTTGGTCGCAAGGCCAAACTCCTCCAGCAGCTCCCTGGTGGCCGTGGGGTTTGCCAAAGGCGAAGTTGTCATGGTTGCCTCCTTAGCATGATGGCGGCGTCTTGAAACAAAAGGGCATGGACCGTGGCGGCCATGCCCTTACAGCTAAACAGCAAATTGCCGATATGGCGCTCGCGCGGTCTCTACGCCAGACGCGGGAACAGCGGATCGCCCTTCTCGACGGGCTGACCGCCGGCAAGCAGGCCCCAAGTGCAAATGCCCTTGAGGTCGTCGCTCGCGGCCTCGCCCTCACAGGACAGACGGCGCAGGGCCTCGGCAGAAGTCTGGGGCATGAGCGGCATTAGCAGGTGAGCGGCAATGCGGATGGCCTCGAGCAGGTTGTAGATCACGAACGCCAGCTCGTCAGCCTTGGCCTCGTCCTTGGCAAGCGCCCAGGGCTCGGAGTCCTCGATGTAGTGGTTGGCGGCATGGATGAGCTCCATGACCTCATCCTTGGCTCCGCCGTAATCGAGCACGTCCATCTTGGCCATGTAGCGCTCGACCAGGCCATCGGCGATCTTTGCCAGCGGGTTGTCAAACGCGTCGGCAGACGCCGGTTTAGCCGGGGCGCAGCCGTCAAAGTACTTTGCGCTCATGTTGAGCGAACGCGAGATCAGATTGCCCCAGCTGTTGGCCAGGTCGGCGTTGTAGACCTGCTCCATGCGGTCAAAGCTGATGGCACCGTCGGTGCCGGGGACGACGTCGGTCATAAAGTAGTAGCGATAGCCCTCAACGCCCAGCATGTCGATAACGTCCTGCGGAGCAATGGCATTGCCGCGGCTCTTGGACATCTTCTCGGCCTTGCCGGTCTCGGCATTGCGCACGGTCAGGAAACCGTGGGCAAAGACGTGCTCGGGCAGGGCCTCGCCGATGGCCATAAGCATGGCGGGCCAAATGACGCAGTGGAAGCGGATGATGTCCTTACCCACGATGTGGAACTGCGCGGGCCAGCGATAGGCCAGCTCGGCACGCGCCTCGTCGGTGTCGACACCGTAACCGACGGCCGTCATATAGTTGAGCAGCGCATCGAACCACACGTAGGTCACGTGACCCTCGTCAAACGGGACCTGAATGCCCCAGTCAAAGCTCGTGCGGCTCACGGAAAGGTCGTTAAGGCCGCCCTCGACAAAACTGCGCACCTCGTTCATGCGGAACGCAGGCTCGACAAAGTCGGGGTGCTCGTCATAGAGCTTGAGCAGCTTGTCCTGGAAGGCGGAAAGCTTAAAGAAGTAGGACTCCTCCTGCACGCGCTCAAGCGGACGGTGGCAGTCGGGGCACAGGTGCTGGCCGACGCTGCCGTACTCCTCGTCGCCCTTCTGGACCTGCGTATCGGTGAAGTAGGTCTCGTCAGGCACGCAATACCAGCCGTCGTAGCTGCCCTTATACAGGTAACCGGACTCCTTCATGCGCTCCCATAGGTACTGCACGGCATGATGCTGGCGCGGCTCGGTGGTGCGGATGAAGTCGTCGTTGGAAATCTCGAGCTTGCTCCAAAGCTCCTTGAAGTGCGGAGCCTGGCTGTCGGTCCACTCCTGCGGCGTCATGCCATGCTTGGCTGCGGCCTCGGCGACCTTCTCGCCGTGCTCGTCCATACCGGTCAGGAACTTGACGTTGTAGCCGGCGGAGCGGCGATAGCGAGCCTGAACGTCGGCGATGATGGTGGAATAAGCCGTGCCCAGGTGCGGATCGGCGTTGACGTAGTAGATGGGCGTCGTGATAAAGAACGAAGGCTTGCTTTGATCCATGGGGTTTGTCCTCCAGAAAAACGTTGCATACAGGGGATGATTCTAGCGCAAGGGCTGGATATCCTCCATCTATTGCATATCGAGCACCATGGCATAGACATCGCGCTTGCGGCGCGAATACTTCTGAGACAGGCGCTTGGCCACCGCAGAGGCGGGCTCCCCCTCCTCGAGCGCGACGCGGATATCCTCGCGCAGGGCCTCATCGGGATCCACTGCCGCAGCGCCAACCGGCACGATGCCGGCCTCCTCGTCCTCGCTCGGTGGCGCGATGACCAGCGCAATCTCGCCCTTTACCTCGCCACGAGCACGCAGCTCCTCGACGAGTTGGGCAGCGGGCCCGCGCAAGACCTCCTCGTGCAGCTTGGTGAGTTCGCGGCAGACGGCAACCTCACGCTGGGGAAAGACCTCCGCCACGGCCTCGAGCGTCGCCACGATGCGATGTGGAGACTCGTAGAAGATGAGCGCGCCGGGCACTACGGCAAGGCGCTGTAAACGGCGCACGCGGTCGCCGTGCTTTCGGCCCAAAAAGCCCTCGAAGAAAAAATGCTCGCAGGGAATGCCGGACGAAACGAGCGCCGTGACGCAAGCAGAGGGCCCGGGGATAACTTCGACGGGCACATCGGCCTCACGTGCTGCCTCGACCAGCGCCTGGCCGGGATCGGACACACTCGGCATGCCGGCATCCGAGGCAAAAGCGAGAGTCTCCCCCGCCAGCAGACGGTCGACCAGGCCGGCGGCGCGGCTCGCGATCACATTCTCGTCGCAACGGACAAGCGGCTTGGAAATGCCCAGGTGCATCAGCAGCTTTGACGTCACACGCGTGTCTTCGCAGCAAATGGCATCGGCGGCGGCAAACGCCTCGCCAACGCGCGGGGACAGGTCGCCCAGGTTGCCGATGGGTGTGCCGACCACATAGAGTTTGCCCGTATGGGCGCTGTTTTGCGTCATATCAACCTATTCAATCATGCCGCGCTCGAGCGTGCCGAGCGCCGCGCGGGCGTCCCATGCTGCAATACGCTTCTCGGTCTTCCACGTTTGGAAGAACCAACCGGCAGCCGGCGCAAACGAAGCCAGCTGGTTGGCGATAAACACGCGCTCGTAGGCATTGCGCCCCTCGGGCGTAACCGACGAGTTGGCAAAGATCGCCGCACCCGACCATTCGCCCACCAGCACGGGGAACCCAGTCGAGATCGCTTCTTTAAGCTCGCGCTTGTTACGCGAAATCGCCGTCGTCAGCCCGCGGGGACTCGTGATGTCGAGCGCATACTCGTCACGGTAATGGTACAGGTGAAGGTCCATGTAGACGTTCTTGTACTTGGCGCCGCGCATAAAATGCTTCCACTCGCTGGGATGCCCCGACGACGAGAAGACGACGATCTTATCCTCGGGCATATACGAACGGACGAGCTCGTAGGCATCGCGATAGAAATTGCGCAGGTAGTGGGCCGGAATGCCATCCGTCATGGTAAAGAGACTCTTGCGGACGCTCATCTGTGGCGTATCCAGCAGCTCAATGCCCAGCAGGCTCTCGGCCTCACCATAGCGATCGGCCAGGCGCTCGAGCACATCGAGCGCAACGTGACGGCCGTTGGTGGACGAATGCCACTCGGCAACAGCCTCCGGAGTGGTGGGCGAATCGTTGGAATCGCCCTGACCGCCGGGTACAGTCGCCAGATCGAGCAGTACGCGGATGTTGTACTTGGCGGCCCACTCAATAGCGCGATCGATATAATCGACGACCGAGATGTAGGAAGCGTCGGACTCCTGCGAGCCAAAGGCATACCAGGGCACCGGCAGACGCACGGCGTTGAGGCCGATCTGCGCCATGCGACGGAAATCGTCCTCGCTCACAAACGTCTCGTAATGACGGCGCATGCGCTCGTTATAGGCGGCGGTACCCATGGCCTCCTGCAGCTCGGCCGCGTTGGATGCACCGGTCGCCGCGTATAGCGACGGGGTCACCCAAGGCTCGGGAATAAACCAGCCAGAGAGATTAACGCCGAGTATCCTCTCCATCACTGCCCCCTTCGGATCGTGCAGGCCGAGCCTGCATCGTATTGCATAGGAAAAGTATCGTTTTGAGTATACCCGCGCGTGCGGACAGACGACCGAGCGGTCTGCAAAGTGGCGCAAAAGCGGGAGGAATGTCCGGGCGGGCCCGAGATGGCGCGCCGAGATGTACATATGCGCCGGAAGTAGGCGGCCGGAAAGCGCATCCCGTTTTTCGCAAAAGACTGGGATGCATTTTCCGTTCGAGGCCTCAACCGGAAAATGCATCCCGTTCTGAGCGCGGGATCTGGGACGCAGTTTCCGCCAAAGACCGCAAAAGGAAAGCACATCCCATTCTGACGCCGGATTCCGGGTCGCGCTTTCCCAAGCGGCCTCAAAGCGGAAAGCGCATCCCACTCTGAAGCCAAATTCCGGGACGCAATTTCCGCAGAGCCCTCAATAAAAGAAAAGGACCCCTTTGCAGAGGTCCTAGTCAATTCAAGGTGGCGGGGAAGGGAATCGAACCCCTGACACGAGGATTTTCAGTCCTCTGCTCTACCAACTGAGCTACCCAGCCATTTGAGGTGTGCCTTGTTTCAAGGCTTGATTAGTATAACCAAGGACGCGTTCCGGTCAACCGAGAATTTTAAAAAAGTTTTTGAGCACAGCCTCGGTTCTATAAATCGGCACGTCAGAGGCATCAGCCGGCAGCAAGAAGTTTTTCACTCAGAGCCGCACGGGCAAACTCACTTGGCGTCATCCCCTCGGCAGCCGCCCGTCGACGAATGGCCTCCTTCATTCCCAGAGGAATCTTGACCGACAGCGTTGCCGTCCCCTCACCTGAGAGCGGGGGCCGTCCATGCACGATCCCACCAACGGTGTGTTCGCCATCCGGAAACTCTCCGCGCTCGTACGACTCGCACCACGCGTCAATCATTTCATCCGTTACAACCTGACCATTAGCGGCCGTATACGTCTTGCCCATCATCGACCCCTTTGCCGAGCCTGTTCAATCTCCTGCCAAAATTTCTTCTGGACTGGAGACAAGGCATGAATGATAAGCCACCCACGGACAAGCTCGACCGCGACAAGCTCCACGCTTCGTCCGTCTGGGAGCCATCCAATCGCAAGCCATCTCGGCGGCTCGTCCTTCGACTCGCGACGAATGCACTCAGTAACCGCAAGCCAAGCGCTAAGCACCTGCTTTTCCGTCAGGTGCTTTTTAGCGTTGGGATGGATCTCAACATCCATGCATCTTCTCCTCCATCTTACCCAATTTCGTATGACGAAAGTCCACTGTCGCCAATTCTTAAGCCGGCACGCGTTGGAGAGCAGGGGTCGAAACAATGATTGAAGGGCGCTCTAGTACGGCCCAGGCGCCGGGGCAGGAGCACATACGCCAGGGACGTACGTTTTCGTAGCATACGAGGACATAGCCGCGCGCATCGATGAAGGCGATGTCGATGGGATAGGCCATAAAACACGTATGGACCGAAGAGCAGCGTGGAAACGCCATGACGAGCGGCAGGCCGTTGGCGGCAACCGGACGCCGTCCCAGCATGCCGCGCAGGCGCACGACAAACGACTCCGCCACCGCAAACTCGGCCGGCGTCCAACCCAGCCTGTTGAGTGCCCGCGCGTAGGCGATGTAGGACGAGACCGCGGTCACATGACCACCCCCGGACGCCATGGATCGACCGTCACCGCGCGCTCGTGCGACAACGTTGTCGGCGCCCCCAGCGAAACGCCAGCGATGCTGAGAGAAGTCGGCCACGGCTCATAGTGCATGGTGCAGGTGTAGGTCCTAAACGTACCGGATAGGGAGAGCAGGCCACCATCCGATGCCTTCGCGCCTTGCTCGCTCGACACTTCGATCCGCAAGTCATAGCCTTCCATGGCATTCAGAATTTGAGTCTGAACCGTCGCCGAGGCATCGGCAGAGCTTTCGTCGCCCTCCCCCTCCGACGCCACGGCGTGCGCCAACACGATGTCGGGTACCACGCGGTCGAAGCGCGCGACAGCGCTGGCAAAGATCATGACGTTGTACACGATGAGTGCCAGCACCAGCAAAACGGGCGTAACCACCGCCATCTCCACCGTCGCTTGGGCGCGCTCCTCGCGCAGACGCATGCGGATACTCATTACGACCCACCGCCCAGAGCGCCAACCAGCGTGGCAACATCGACGGTGAGTGGGATGGAGCCGCCGCCGGGCAGAGGAATCTCCGCAAGCGTGAACACCGTACCGCTAATGGTGCGTTCGACTTGATATTCCAACGCCTCGCAAAGCGCCTTGGGATCGGTCACGCCCAACGGAATACTTCGCAGCTTGTCTTGCGCTTGAGAGAGACCAGCAATGTCAGACCCCGGGCTCTTAATGACGTTGGCGGAATCGGTCAGCACTGGCTTTCGCAGGCGCAAGTCGCACGGTTCCAGACCCAACGCCGCCATGGACGCCGAAACGGTATCGCCGAGCCACGATGCGATGGAACCCAACGCGCCGCTGCCCCCTCCTAGGCCTTTAATCATCTCGTCCATAAGTTCGTCGGCCGAACCTTGGATATCACCGTATCCTACGAGCAGCCGTCCCCAAACATCCATGACGCCGTCGAGCACGCCGGCAACGCCGCCCGAGCGTTCCTTCAATGTCGAGAAAAATCGCGAAAGCACGTTGTTTTGCGCCGTCGCCTCATCGGGTGCCAACACCGCGGCAGAGATAGCACCGCGATCGCCGAGCCTGACTGCCGTGCTAAACGAAGAGTTGAGCTCATCGGGGCTCGAGATGGCACCCGAAACCGCAAGGGCAACTACGCCGTTGCGACCGGGCGGAGCGATACGCGGACGCTCGCCCGAAAGCGCTTTGATGGCCTGGTCAAACGCATTGCTCGCACGGTCGGTCTCGTCTTCGGTCTGACGTTCGAGCTCGAGCTCTTTGTTGCGGCATTCGACGTAGTCTTCCAGGGCGTCTTTAAACTTGTCAAAGTGATACTCGAAGCCGTTTTCGATAGAGGTTGAAGGCGCCGCAACAGCACCAAGCGACGAAACGCCAAAATGGCATTTGCTGCATTTATCCTGTCCATCGTAATCGGCAACCGAAGCAAATCCGCTCGGCGTCCCTTTCTTATAGTTAGGGCAGGTCGTCCCGTAATGCAGATACGCCTTGTCATCGTTCACGCTCGTCGGCCACACCGCATCGGTATAGAGCTCCGTCGCCCGAACCTCATCAGAGTTGCGCGGCAACAGTGGAATATAGGAGGAAACCCTGTCTCCGTTCTCGGTTATATATGCCCGATCGACCTCCGCACTCGCATAGGTATAAAACGCCTTACGCGCCGCAGACTCTGCCCTCATCTCGACACTCGAGCCGTGGGGCTTCTCATTTGTCAGACGCCAATGGTAGTAGTCCTTCGCGCGATCAAGGGCAACTTGAGGCTCCCACGTAACGCTCGAAGCGTAATGCGGATTTTGAACACCGGAGAGATCCGTTAGGCTTTTCGCGCGCTCCCACATACACGAACAGCTGCCGACCGAACCTTTATCCGATCCACCGCAATCCGCTAGCCAGGCACGCTCCTTTGCCTTCGCCGTCTCCTCCGATGCTTTTTGTAGCTCCTCGGCCGCGCGCTCCAGATCTTCCGACGCATCTTTAATGGCATCGGTCGAGATCTCGGACCCCTCGAGCGCAGCGAAGTCCGACTCGGATGTCCTGGGCACGGCAAGCGCCGTACCGGTATAGGTCACACTATCGGTATCCTGCGCCGACACCGCCCGCGTGGCACGCGCGGCGATCAGATACGGCAGAGCCGTCTCGATTTTCTGTAAGCCTTCCGATGCGCTTTTGGCAAACTTGTTGCGCGTTTTAATGATCTCAATCCCGGTGTCGACCATATTGCCGGCAACTGGTTCGGCACCCGGGATGAGGATGGCGACCAGGCCCGTCCCGATCGTGGCAAACCCCGCCAGGCCCAGACTCAAGATGCTCGCATCAACCACCGTGGCAGCCGTGTGATAGGACGACACTACGTTGGCACCCGCCAGCGCGCCGCTATCGGCCGCCACCTGAGTATCCCCGGCACGTGACATGCTCCATATCGCCGCGGTCGACGAAAACAACAACGTGAGCACCACTAGGATGACCACGGCAGAAGAAAGCGTGGTGTAGGCACCGTCTTCGATAAACAGGTCGATACCGGCGCGGCCCATAAAGCCGCCTCGCTTGCGATGGCAGCTCGGACGGCGCGTCAAAACGCATCTAGACCAGAAACGCTTAATCCCATGTAGCAATCCACGAATCATAATCTCCCTCCAGCCATTCGGGACGTGATTGATACGAGACATCGACCTTGAGCTCAACGTAGCCGCCCTCGGCGGTACCACCCATAGCCTGCGCAAACGCACCGATCACAGGCAACGGCTTGACCTCGCCGGAAACGGACACGGACGAGACGCCACCCGCATCGGCCCGGCTAAGCTCGATATCCCACGACAACGGCCCGCCGGCATGAAAGATCGAAACGTTGGGCACTGCGGCAAGCCGGCGGCGGGTGAACTCCTTAAGATCGTCGTCCTCCGCCGTCGTCGTGGTCATGAGCCGCGCGGTCTCGGCGGCGGCAGACTCCATGACCGCGCGCGTATAGAGCAGGCACACCGGTTGCAGTGCGAGAAGGATGAGCGTCAGAAACGTCGGCAGCAAAAAAGCGGCCTCGACCGTAGACTGCGCCCGGTCCTCGCGCGCGATATCAATACAACGCGATGTCCTTAGCGCCCGCAGCGGCGTCGATAACCGACGTCGAGGCAACGCCATGGGATGCCGCCCGCTCAACCAGCGCCGCCAAGCGTCCATCGGTGCCAGCACGCCAAAGTCCCACAATCGCCAGCACGATCGATAACAGCGCCACCGTGACGATGGCGTATTCCACAGTCGCTTGGGCAACCTCTTCACGCAGAACGCCATGCATTTCACGATCCCTCCTTTGAGCTTATTGTTTGCGGGACCAGGCGCACGGCGCGCAGACGACACGAAGCATCGCCAGCATCCGCGGCAATTGTCACCATATCGACCCAGCCGCGTCCGTCACGCACGATAGCGCCCCACACGTTGCCCTTGATGTCGAGATAGCCGCTCAGAGCAAGTTGCGCCGTGGGCACCTCGCGATAGGCACGCAGCATATCCGCCGCTGCCTCGGTCATCGGTCGGTCCTCGGACCATGCAAGCCGGACCGCAATCGCGTTGTCCTCAGGCGAATCCGTCGCAGTGCCAGACCGCTTGTCGAGCGTCCGCAGAAAGGTTTGCGCCGTGACAGCGACATCCGAATCGTCCGCATCTCGCATCTCATCTTTTTGAGACGCCACCGCCGAATCTGAGCCCGAATCGAAGGCGGCCCCAGGACGCTGCTGCCGCGCGGCGTTAAGCCCCCAAAGCACCGCCGCTATCGCCACGGTCAGGCAAGCAAACACCAGCAGCACCCCGATGGGGCGCTCGCCCTCTACAGGCTGTTGATGCCCTCGCTGATAGCGTTCCATAGATCTTGGACCTTGCCCTTAAATGCGACAATGGCAATGATGGCGATCACCACGAGCACGCCGACCAAGATGGCGTATTCGGTGGTGCCCTGCGCACTCTCCTCCTGCAGCAGCTCCCCGGCATGCTGGCGAGCGCGAATTGACTGGCAAACAGCCCAGCTCCAGACCTTGCCAGCAACGTCAGTCATCGTGTTCATGTATTCCTCCCTACATCATCCCGCCTGCTCCCAACAGCGGGCCCAATATGGACAGAAGCAACGCCGGCAAGATGAGTGTGCCGGTGGGAATCAGCAGCTTGACGGGCGCACGCTCGATCTCGCGCTCGACCGCGGCGCGATGAGCCGCACGGATCTCGCGACTTTGAGCGGCCAGTGTCTCGGCAAGTGGGGCACCCAGAGCGAGCGCCTGCCCCACCGTGATGGCAAAGGTCTCGAGCGCTCGCACGTCCAGGTCGCGTGCGGCGGCCAACAACTCGTCCTCACGCGTGCCCACGCCCACCTGCCATGCCATGCAGGCCCGCTCAAGTCGAAGAGCCAGCACTGACCGGCGGTTGGCGCAGAAAATCTCAAGCGCCGCATCAAACGAAAGACCGGCCGAAAGACCCAAGCGCACAACATCGATCATCTCGGACACTTCGCCGAGCGATACTCGCGCCGGGCCGCCCGCTCCAACCGCGCCCTTCATTCGCGCGGTCAGAGCATCGACCACCGAGCGACCCGCGGCAGCGACCAGCACCGCCTCGCGCTTGCAGGCCTCTGCGATCTTGCGTGCATCCGCCCGATCCAAACCCGTCGCGACAAATGCACTCAGAGCGCACAGGCAAGCCGCAACTGCAACCAGGGCGCTCACAGCTCCACCCGCATAATGCGCCTGATAACCACCAGGGCAACGGCGTTGAGGGCAAGACCCAGCGCCACAGCGCCCGCGCCGGCAGGCGTCGCAAGACCGCGACGAAAATCTGCCGAAAGCAGCGCCAACACCGCGCACATGCCCGCCGGCATCGCCGCGACCATATGCGCAGACATGCGAGCCTGCGACGTCTTGACATCCAGGCGGCGCTTGAGCTCAATGCGCTCCCCCACCATGCTCGACGCCTCGGACAGTAAGTCGGCAAGCGGAGCACCGGTGCGCTGAGACACCTTAAGCGCCAAGGTCACAAGCGAAAGACCGGGGGCGTCGATGCGCACGAGCAAGTCATCGAGCGCATCGGTCGCCGAGATGCCGCAATCGATCGCCGCCGCCACCCGCAAAAACTCGGTACGCACCGGCTCTTGCGCATGAGCGCCCACAAAGCGCATGCCCTGGGCCAGCGAATGTCCCGAGGCAAGCGACATGGAAAGTGCGGTAAACGCCTCGGGCATGGCCTCTTCTGCATCGTGTTGCTCGCGCCGGCTCTCAAAGCCATCCCGAGCGGCGCCAGCGGCAATCGGAGCAACAAGTCCCAAGGCAAATCCGAGGGGCGATAACGACACCATCGTTAGTAAAACGCAGCAGACACCGCTCGATAGCAGCAGAAACGCCAAACGCCCCGAAGCATCTTCGATCACGAGGCCAAGGCGATGCGCCGGAGCCAGCGATGCCCACGAACGGGCGATCTTTTTCAGCAGATCGTTTTCCACCAGCTCACGCGGCAGCTTCTCTGCCGCCGTCTCGAGCGCCTGACGCGCCAGCTCCGCCGGCGGCACCTGCGGCACACGAGGTTCCGCCCCGCACGCCGTCGCAACAGAAAACCCTGCCAAACCCCCTACGACGAGGGGCACAGCGACCTCCATTCGTCCACCTCCTCTTGTGTGAGCGTCCCCGACCGCAGGGCTTCTGCAATAAACGGCGGCTCGCGGTCAAGCGTCCAGGTGCGCTCGGCGGCATCGAAAGTCACATAGCGCTCGAGCTCTACGCCGCCCGACGCGGCGCGACGCACCCCCGAATACGAGGAGACGAAACGCCTGCCATCGGCGTGGCGCTCGGACATCACGATGCCGTCGAGCGCCATGGCAATCTGCTCCTCGATGAGCTCGCTCGGCAGATCGATGCCATAACGTGCAAGCAACGTCAGACGCACCACGGTCTCCTGCTCGGAACCCGCATGAAGCGTGGTGAGCGACCCGTCGTGGCCCGTGTTCATGGCCTGCAACATGTCGCAGCACTCGGCACCGCGCACCTCGCCCACCACGATGCGGTCGGGGCGCATGCGCAGGGCATTGGTCACCAGGTCGCGGATCGTCACCGCGCCCTCGCCCTCAATTGAAGCCTCGCGCGCCTCTAGGCGCACCACGTGCGGATGATGCGCAAACTTGAGCTCGGCAGAGTCCTCGATCGTCACGATGCGCTCGCCGGTGGAGATCTCGCATGACAACGCGTTGAGCAGAGTGGTCTTACCAGATCCCGTGCCTCCCGCAACCGCCAGGTCCTGTCGCAGCGACACCGCGCACGACAGCAGCTGCGCATACCAAAGCGGCAGCGACCCCAGCCCCACAAGCTCGTCCAGCGAGCAGATACGGTCCGAGAACTTTCGGATGGTGAGAATCGGTCCGTCAATCGCCACAGGCGGAATCACCGCGTTGACGCGATAGCCCGTTTTGAGGCGGGCGTTGACGATGGGGCTGCGCTCGTCGATACGGCGGCCAAGTGGCGAGATGATGCGGTCGATAAGCACCCGGATCTGCTCATCATCCTCAAACGCATGCTCGATGGGATACAAGACGCCGCCGCGTTCAAAGAAAGCCGAGCGGCAGCCGTTGATCATGATTTCGGTAACGGTGTCGTCCTCGATGAGCGGCTGCAACGGCCCCAAGCCCACCACGTCATCCAAAATCTCGTCGATGATGGTCTCGCGCTCGGTCGTCGCGAGATCGGTCGGCTCCTCAACATTGAGCGCCGCCTCCACCGCGGGACGCAATTCCGAGCGGGCAAGTGCCGGGTCGACATAGGAGCTGATACGCGCCACTTCGTCGTAACCCATGCGGTCCATCACGGCGCGCTTGGTGCGTCGTTTCACCGCGCGGCGACGCCCCGCATCTACAGGCGCTGCCGCCGCTGCAGCGCCGGCAGCCTTAATCCTCGTTTGCAGGCTCATCGCTGATCACCCTCGCGCGACCAGGGAAGGCGGATACGCGGGCGTTCGGTGCGCGTTGCACGGTCGGCGACCATATCGCTCCAAGGGCCGACGGCACACCCCAGTTCCACGAGCATCTCGCGCGTGGCCTCGCGTACGCCGGTCGCAAAAGCGCTGGTCTGCCCCACTGCCTCGTCAGCGCGCCCAAACGCCATGAGCGCGGCGAGATCCTGCCCGCCATCGGCGATACGAATCTTGGAGCTCAACGCACAGGCAATCTCAAAGCGCATGGCGACGTCCTCGTCTGCCCCGCGCGCACCGAACCGGTTGAACACGGCGCTCATGCGCGTGCGCGGCACACCTACTCGACTTGCCAGTTCAATGACGCGCGACGCCGATGTCGCGGACGACACCGCAGCATCGCCAACGATCAGGCAACGGTCGCTCGCCGCCACCGCAGCCGCCACGGCGTCGCCCCAAAAGACCGAGGTATCGATAAAGACCACGTCGGATTCGCGACGCAGGACATCAAGCAGTAGCTCCACCGGACGTGCCATGAGCTCGGCTTGCTCGGGCGCCGCGACGGGACCCCAGAGCGTAACGCCCGGCGCCACGCGCATCGATGCGGCTACGATATCCGGCTCGGTGAGCGTGCCCGCCGCCGACGGCTCGATAAGTGCCGCCATATCGCGCGGAGCATCGACGCCTAACAAGTCGTAAAGGTTTCCAAACATCAGGTCCAGGTCGAGCACGGCGGCACGCAAGCCCAACAGCGACGATGCGTGTGCCATGGTGGCAACGATCGTCGACTTGCCGCAACCGCCCGAACCCGAAATGGCGCAGACGACCGGAGCTCGATGCGGCGGAGCGGCAGCGTCTGCCGGCGGCATCGGAGGCGGCGGGGCGGGCGTCGGTGACAGCGTCCCCGTCTCCTCCGCCGCAACTACACGCTGCGTCCAGGCCGGCATGGCAGCTTGTTCGGTCTGCGAGGCAGGCTCGTTCTGCGCAATCTGCTCATGCTGCATCAGCGACAACTCGCCGCACCCGGCAAAGCCCTCAACTTCGTCGAGTTCATCCGCCAGATTCACGCCGTGCACGTATCCCATATCTACAGCCGGGGAGTCGCCAGCATGCTGCGCCGGCCCTTCAGCATCATCGTATACAAGGGGGTTCCGGGGGCGCCGACCATGCTCGGCTTCCGCTTTTCCATAATCATCAACACGCGGGCCTCTTGTAGCGCGAGGCGCCCCGGGTTCCCTATCAACAAAAGCATCGGGCTCAATCGTCATGCGCCGATCGGAATCAACCGCTCCCTCGCCCGCGCGCCCGTTGCCGCATATACTGTGCGCAGCGATGACCTCGGTCGCCCCTGCGCGAAACAGCCCCTCGATATCCGACGGATCGAGTGCTTCTATCAACACGACCACGCGACTCACGCGGCCTTCGGCCGTCAGGCGCGCAACAGTCTTGCGCACGTCTTCGGTATCGAACAGAGACGCCGCGATGATGGCAGCTCCGCGGCGCGACGGAAACGCCCGCGCCATGGAAACCAGCCCGTCCAGGTCACCCACGCGAAGCACCTGTGCACCCGTATCACGGCCCTCGACTTCCCGCTGCAACAGCCCGTAATCGCCGCACGCGCAGCACGCAAGCCAGATCGCCTTCATCACTCGTCGCCTCCGCTCTTTTTGCCGCGCGCCGTGGCGGGAATCGTCAAGCTGACCGTTCCCTTGCCCGATGCCCCCAGCAGTTCCTTGACGTCTTCGGGGTCAGCCGCCAGCGTCACCCATTCGATCTTGCCCTCGCGCGTGGCACCGGAATCTTCACTGGTATCGATCACGTACGCGCCGCACAACCGATCGGTTACGCCGTCTTTTTGCACATACACATCCACGTAGCTGCCCACGCCCGTAGCACCGCCGACCGAGTGCTCGGCATCGACCGCCACCGAAACGGCGACCTTGCCCTTAGGCACCTCGAGCTTGTGGCTCTCGGCCTTGGTGTAGACATTGCAGATCACGGCGTTTTTGGGAATACGCGAAGTCGTCACGTCACCGCGCACCTGGCGCAGCTCGGTCGCCGCGTCACGCGGCAGCAGGCTCGTCAGCCATTCCTGGGTTATGACATTGGTCTCATCGAGGGTCTCGCCCACATCGATATCGCGCGCCGCAACGCATACCTCGACGCGATCGCCCCCGTACTTGGCCAAAGTCTCAGCCTGGACCTGTTCGGCTTGCGAGCGAATCAACGAGCCGTAAACCATGCAGAGCAGAGCAGCGAGCACGCCCGCGACCAGACTGATGGCGATGCGCTTGCTCTTGTTCACGGCCGCTCCTCTCATGGCAGTGCCGGGCGAATGCCCGTACCACCATTGTCTGGGCGGTCAGGGTGCAAAGCGGCGCAATCGCAATCTTGGTTTTCGATGTCAAACCAATCGCTGACCAAAAGCTGGCCAGCCCGTCAAGCTCGTGGCAAGGTTTTGGTCAGCACGTCAGCAAACTGCATATTTCGAGGCTTTTCCGCAGCAAAAAAGCCGTCTCCCGAACAGTTGGGAGACGGCTGTCATAGGAAAAATCAATTACAGATGGACATCGGGATCGAGCATTTGAGCACTCACGCGCATGGATGACGCCAGGTTTTGGAACGTTTCCAAACGCAGGCTGTCGATCTGCCCGGCGTCCTCGGCCTCGCGAACGGCGCAACCCGGCTCATGGGTATGCGTGCAATCACCAAACCGGCACGCGCGCGATGCCTCGACAATCTCGGGGAAGGCGCGCGCCAGACCCCGCTCGTGACCCACGAGCGGTAGGCTGCGCAGGCCCGGGGCATCGGCGATCACGCCGGCGTCGCCCGGCAGTGCCACCATCACGCGCGCGACGGTAGTGTGACGGCCCTGGTCGTCGCGTTCGCGCACACCGCCAGTCGCCAACGTATCGTGGCCCAGCAGTGCATTGAGCAGTGTCGACTTGCCGGCACCCGACTCGCCCAGAATCATGGCGCAGCTCCCGGCAGGCACGCAGGAACGAACCTCGTCCAGGCCGCGCCCCTCGGCAGAGGACGTCACGATCACGCGCACGTCCGGACCCACCAGGCGGCGCACGCGGTCCAGATCGCGCTCGAGCTCCTCGGCATCGCAGCGGTCAGCTTTGGTGAGCACCACCACCGGCGCGGCATCGCAGTCGAGTGCCAACACCAGCGAGCGCGCCACGCGGTCGAGCAGCACCTCACCGGCACCGAGCGCCTGCACGATTAGCACGCTATCCACGTTGGAGCAGAGCACCTGGCGCTCTCCGCGGGCACGGCCGCGCCAACGCTCAAAGCTCGTACGACGCGGCAGAACGCACTCAATCACGCCCATATCGTGCCCGGGAGCGCGGCGCACCGCCACACGGTCGCCCACGGCAGGCAGCAGGACCTCGTCCTCGCCGCGCGACTTGGCAAACCCCACGGCATGCTCGGCACGAAAGGTGTCGTCGGCAGTCGCCACCAGCGGAAACCCGCGATCCAAGCGCACCACGGCGCCAAGCTGCATCTGCTCGGGCTCCTCGCCATGTGCGCAAAAGTCGTCAAATGCCGCCTGCTGGGCTTCATCGACCGGCAGGTCATCAAACGCCGGAACGTCCTGCAGCGCGTCGAGTCCCGGCACGCTTGCCAGCAGCTCCTCGGCAGATGCGGGAGCCTCGGTCGCAAGCTTCCGACGACGATCGCGCTTAGCCCGCGCCCCCGTCGTCTTTTTCTTCGCCTTAGCCTTAGCCTTGCCCACAAGCGCCTCCCAGCACCATAAATCACAACTGAGCAGGTATTTTAAATCAAAAAGAGCTGGCCGGGCAAAGCCCGACCAGCTCACAAACTTTCCCTCAGCCCTTTTCATCCGCACGGGAGAAAAGCCAGCAAGGATACCGCAGGGCCCGCCCGCCGGGAGGGGTTTCCTAAGGACACATCCTTTATTCAAAACGAGCGGCCGAGCAATTGCTCGGCCGCTCACCTTCTTTCCCTCAGCCCTTTTTCATCCGCGCGGGAGTAAAGCCAGCAAGGATACCGTAGGGCCCACCCCGGGAGTGTTTTCTTCTGAGCGATCCCGCAGCGCGAGGACCAGCGAAGAAGAAAACACGCAGGGGCGGGCCCGGACAGGTTAACTTACTCCTTCTCGACCGCGCGCATGATCGCCTTGTAGATCTCCATCAGCGGAATGATCAGGAAGGCCAGACCCAGCGCGGCAAGAACGCCCTTGAGCTCAAGCGTCACAGGGCCAAAGAACATCTCGGCAAGCGTCGGCTGCACGGTCACGATCACCGTCAGCACCAGTGCCAGCGCGGCGGAAGCCCACAGCCACTTGTTCTGCTTCTTCATGGTGAACAGCGACGCACGACGGCTGCGCATATTGAAGCAGTGGAAAATCTCGACCATGTTGAGCGTGATGAACGCCATCATCACGCCTTCCTCGTCGGCATTGCCGGCGATCATATCGGCGATGTGGATGTAGCCCATGTCAAAGTACACGCCCACAAAGAAGCTCGCCAGCACCAGCACGGTGATGATTAGGCCCTGGACCACGCAGTCCAGACCCATATGTCCGGCAAAGACACCGTCCTTGGCGTTGCGCGGCTTGCGCTTCATGATGTCGCCCTCGGCATCCTCCATGCCCAGCGCGAGCGCGGGGAAACAGTCGGTGACCAGGTTCACCCACAGCAGCTGCACCGGCTGAAAGATGGTAAAGCCGATGAGCGTGGCGATAAACACCGAGAAGACCTCGGCAAGGTTGGCCGAAAGCAGGAACTGGATGACCTTGCGGATGTTGTCGTAGATGCGACGGCCCTCTTCGCAGGCACCGATGATGGTGGCGAAGTTGTCGTCGGCAAGCACCATGTCGGCGACGTTCTTGGTGACATCGGTACCGGTGATGCCCATGCCAACGCCGATGTCGGCGCGCTTGATGGACGGGGCGTCGTTGACGCCGTCGCCCGTCATGGCGACGATCTGGTCGCGCGACTTCCAGGCCTCGACGATGCGGGTCTTGTGCTCGGGCTGGACGCGGGCGTACACGCCGTAGTCCTCGATGTGCGCGTCGAGTTCCTCGTCGCTCATGCGGTCGAGGTCGGCGCCGGTAATGGCATGGCTGCGATCGGTGACGATTCCCAGCTGCTTGGCAATGGCCACGGCGGTGTCGATATGGTCGCCCGTGATCATGACGGTGCGGATACCGGCGTCGTGGGCCTCGCGGATGGCGTCGGCGACCTCGGGGCGGACAGGGTCAATCATGCCGGACAGGCCGCAGAAGACCAGGTCGTGCTCGAGCGCAGCGGGGCTGCAGTCGCTCGGGACTTCGGTGTAGGTGCGGCTTGCCAGCGCCAGCACGCGCAGGGCCTCGTCGGCCATGGCCTTGTTGGCGGCCACGAGTTCGGCGCGACGCTCCTCGGTCAGCGGAACGACCCTGTCGCCGTCGTAGATATGGGTGCACAGGCCGATCACCACGTCGGGCGCGCCCTTGGTGTACTGCTCATACTCGCCGTCCAGGGTCTCGACGACCACGGACATCATCTTGCGGCCCGAGTCGAACGGGGCCTCGCCCACGCGCGGGTGCTCGGCAGTCAGGCCAGT
>UQIB01000026.1 GCA_900541015.1 uncultured Collinsella sp.
GCAGCTGCTTGGAGGTCACGAGCGTGAGCGGGTACAGGCGCGTGCCGGACCCGCCGGCGAGGATGATGCCTTTCATGATAACTTCTTTCTTAAACTTGGAAAAATCGCACAGAGGCGCTGCCCGTCATGGTTCGACGCCCAAACAAATACGGCAATTCCATAGAATGCCGCACCGCAAGCGAACTCAACGAACAAGCTGGGGCCAGCACCGATTCGAGGTCTAACGAGCAAATCAATAAAACGGATCAAGAGCGACATCAAAACGCCCGCAACAAGGTAGGGAAAGCAGGGGCAAAATAGTGCACGCATGTTGAAATCAGATTTTGTCAATAATATCTGAACAACAAGGACAGTCGCCTCGCACGCGACGGATCCAATTGCCGCTCCGAGCGCGCCAAATCGAGAGATCAGCAAGACGTTTAAAAACAGATTCACGGCCGCGCCAGCCGCAACGGATACCGTATATTCCAAATCACGGTGGCAGGGAAGCAGATACTGATTGCCAATTACATTGGTCGCGCAGACTGTGGGGATTACGAGAGCGAGCAGACTCATCAATCCAACGCAGACATCAAATCCTTCGCCAAAAAAGAACGGACAGAAAGAGGGCGCGACACCAATGATTCCAAAACAGAGAGCAAAAGCGCAGACCAGCATAAACCAGAGCGTCGTCTCTACAAGAGATTTCCCCTCATCGGTCTTGCCCGCGGAAATAATCGCAGTCATTCGGGGAAGGACCGCCGAGCCAAGTGCAGTTATTATGGCCATCGGAAGCTTACTGATCTTCTCCGAGTAGTCAAAATACCCCGTCTGCTCAATTGGCGCCATGGCACCAAGCATAATTTTATCGAGGACACTATAGAGGCTGATAGCGATAACAGGTACAAACAGAATCAAATTCGGTTTTAGATGGTCAATCATCTCCCCCTTCGTAGGAACAACAAAATCAACGTAACGAGAGACAAAAGGCCAAACAAGCACGGAGTTCGCAAAATTTGAGCCGGCAATCGCCAACACGTAGACCCATACATCGCCGGGCCCTTTCACGAACAGCAGAATAACTAAGACAGATCCTATTTTCGTGATGAAATTACGCGCTGTAGGAATACCGAATTCTTCGAGGCCGAAAAGCAGCCATGAGACATCGAAAACAGAGCCAACAACCCATAGCCCCCAAATGCAGTAGAGAAAGGCATAGCCGTCAGAGAAAATTACGATATAAGCAGCGTAGCAGATAAGGACAATGATACCGACTGCCGCGTTCATAGAGAAAGCATTCCAAAAAGCTCGGGACCTTCTCTCCCTATCGTCGCCGCACTCGGCAACGGTCCTCACGCCATAGCTGGACATTCCCAGCACAGCGAAAAGAACAAAGTAATTTGAAACAGACTGCGTGAAGGCAAATGTGCCATTGCCATCAGCGCCTATGACTCTTGAGAGAAAGGGTGTTGTTATGATTGGTGTGATGACGCTCAATATCTGATATGCGGAACTAAGCGCAAAGTTCTTCTTAATGCTCGCCATGGCTACATGCTCTCGCCAGGATTAACACGTTTTCCCAATAGTCCACTTGTTCCGTCAGCGTAAGCACGCTTCAGAACCCTGATGTTTGACCATTTTCTGCGCACAATTGCCCTTAAAATCAGGTCACAGACACTCAATACCGGCCTTATCTTTTGTACGAATACATTACATCCGTACGTAGCATCAAACCAATACTGGTTACGGTAACCGTAATAGTCCTTCCAGCCCATAAGACGATCATGCTCGGCCTTGGGCACAATCTGCTTTCTCAAATGAGCAGACCGAACGAATCCGACAGTCGTCTTTTTAAGCGCTCTGTGGCAATACTCCGTGTCATCAAAAATAATGAAAAGTTCGGAGTTTGGCAGGCCGATCTCCTTAATAAGCGAAACGTCGATCAAAGGTCCTTCGAAGGGCATATCCTTAACTAGAGTGACCTCATCGGAAAGGTCATCCGCTGAAATCGCTGTTTTTCTCATTCCGACGGAATAGCGGAAAGGATTTGACATATTAACTTCGGTAATAGCATTGTCAACAAATCCGTTACCCGTTCGATTGGGGATGCATATCCTCCTGCCATCTGCCATCTGCGAGATTAACTTGAGAAGACAATCCGCGTCGGGGACCACATCATCATCCATGGTCCAGACATAGCTGCATCCTAGTTTTAATGCATAGTCCAGACCATCATGAAAACCGCCCGATCCGCCGGAGTTGACCGCATTGCGGATACAGTGGACTTCGATCCCTCCTTGGAGAAGAACAGACCTGCCCCCATCCGCAAGCGGGGAAGAAATCAGCCCACGCAGAGACAAAAGGCTCTGGGTATCATCGGTGCTGCAGTTGTCAAAAATCACCAGCTTATCCAACCGATGAGTCTGGCCAAAAAGACCATCCAGAAGAACGTTCAGATACTCAGAACGGTTATAAGTAACCACTAGAGCACAGACGGTGCAATGCACCGCATTATTCTCAACTTGCATCTTCAACCTCCAGTAGGGCGAAAGCGATCATGAAAGGCATTGGATAGTAATAGAACCAGTGAAGCCCCATATACAGATTGCCTGACTCAAAAAGAAAGTATTGAAGAAGCCCGTATCCTTTTCTTTTTCCGACAACCCAAGAGCGTCTTAAAGCAAAAATGCACAGGGTGACGACACACACACAACCGAATGCGCCAAGGATATACGCCAGGCCATAGATACCGTTATCAGCCGCATAGTAGAGGTAACCTTCCCCTGCTGCCGAGAGTGCAGGTGCGTAATTTGAGTTGGGCCAACCAAACCCAAACAAAGGAGATTCCTGCAGCCTTATCAGATAATAATCATGACCACTCTTGCGAATACCGAGAGAATTCTCACTTGACGCGGTAACGTTATCGCCAGAGATGACCTGAAAAGCGGTCTGCATCTGAGGAGTAAACAAAGCCCCGGCAAAAATAACAACAGCGGTCATTATCGCCAAGCTCTTTACGCCTCCGTTTCCTTTCCAAAGAAGCAGGGCGGCAAAGTAGCTTAGGAGCAGAATAATCGTCGGGGCCCTGTGCTGACAAATAAACGCGATCAAAATAATTGACCACAAGGAAAAGAGCAGATGGCAAATCTCAGATAATTTATCTTTGGTTTCTGAATTCAGATAGTGGTTGAAGGATAGGATTCCGCAAAAAAGAGGAAGGAGAAAAGGAACGCGTAACCGAACGAGCCCAAACCTAAACTCACCCGTCTCAATCGCCAAGAACTGAAAAGATCCCGCAAAGACAGCCTGAGCAGTGAAGAGAGACAGCTCGATAAGAGAGATTACGTACAGCATGCGAAGGAGTCGACGCTTTGAGATGACATCGGTTTGGACTGCCCGAGCGACAACGAGGGAGAACAGCATCGCGGCATAAAGCCTTCGGAATGGAAGGACGCCAAGTAACACCGGTTGGCCAAGCAGAAAATAGCCCTGCAAAGCAGAAATAACAGTAGATATGCCGAAAACGCAGAACGGTACAAGAAAACGAAATTTATTTTTAGGCATCTTCCATGTTTTTAGGAAAACATAGAACGCCAATGCAAGCGACAAAATGACGGCTACATCTGTATAACGTACACCAGAGATAATCGTAGCATTGGAATCAACCAAACAAGCAAAATCCTCGAAAGCAAACATTGCTATGAGGAAAAAGATATCGCTGATTTTCCAGCGGTCGTTGGCAGCTGCCTCTTTTGATCGGGTTAATTTACTTTTGAAGTTAATTGTCATGCCCATCTTCCAGATCGGTACTTATCAGAGTAAAAATCCTACGCCTTTGCAAGTTGGAATATCTTTTTCATGCCTTCTTTGAAACCTCGAAATCGCAGCTCCGCGACAGCTCGACTAGTTATCTGCGCAATCCGCCTACCCACAAAAGGCGTCAGCCTCATTTCAACGCGAGAACGGAACTTGCTGGACTCGTCCCCCCAAGACCCTGAATAATGATGAATACTGATAGTCTCATTCTTTATGTGAAAGCCTCCGAAGCCATATACTGGGCCGAATACATCAGGCCCCAGAATTGTCCACTTTCCCACGGTCTGCTCACGGCTCTCACGCACATAGCCATGGCGTTCGAACACATTTGTCATCGTCTCGTTGACAGTATGGCTAGATAGATAATCGGAATCATTTCTGAATTCCATATCGTAATAACGGTCGAGAACTTCCTGAATCCATGGATCTCCAGCATTAGCAGCAAGTACAAGCCCGGAGCTTACAGTTCGTGAAAAATACTCCACGGCGGAAAAGGGGACCCTATTTTCGAGAGGCTGAAGGGGCTTAATAAGCTCAGTGCCGACATCAAAGTAAACACCGCCCTGCTCAATTAGAATTTTATACCGAGCGTAATCTGAGACGAATGCCCACTTACCCGCTTTGTATGCAGCAGATGCAAATGCGCAAGAGTCAACATCGAAATTAGTTTCGTCCCATTGCTTTATTTCATAACCGGGGGCAAATCGCTTCCAGCTCTCAATATCGCGCACGGCAGTTGCGCTTAGGGGACTACCCCCAAACCAACAATAGTGGATTGTTTTATTTTCCAACATTGAAGGAACACGCCCCCTCCAAGACCACATTGAAATAGGACTCAACCTGACGCGCCATAACCGCCTCGTTCCTATATTCGGAAAGATAAACGGGGGCTTCCGAAGCGATGTAACTGCGAAGACAGTGGTCATTGATAGCCTCAGCAATTTTCGCCCTACAATCACAGACATTTTTAGGCTCGTAAAACAAGGCAGAGACGCGATCCGCAGCATAGTCGACTAAACTCGGAGCCTTCGCGGCAACTACGCATTTGCCCATAGCCATCTGCTGCATGAACGTCATCTGTCCGTACGAATAGTTGTAGACCTCGAGCGGGAGCGCACAGAACAGCGCTCCTTTGATATAGCTCTTCATGACCTTAACGGGAACTTGAGGAATCATATCGACACCAGACACATCCGCATACTTCTCATCTACATGGCCGATGATCTTTAACCGAACGTCAGTATCAAGTCCCTTATATGCCTCAACGAGGGTATCCCAATCACGCTTCCCGGCACCAATGCAAGTAAAGTAAGGCGTGCCATCTTCATATGCCTCGACATCGTTAGATTGAAAGAACTCAAGATCAGTGCCAAACGGAATAAACTTCGACTTATCAACCAACCAAGGAAAGAATTCGCTGTAGTATTCAATTTGGCTACTCGTATGGTATATAAGGCCGTCGATCGACTTGCTTGCCACCTGCATAAGCTTAAGAGCAGCGCCCTGCTCCGAAGCACTTGCAAAGGAGCCGATATCGAAGACAATATGCTTTGCCTTAGTCATGAAGAGCCTTCGCCATAAACTAAGGACTACACCAGACTGCATGCCATGCGACACAATCAGATCATACTGCCCAAGCCTGGGAATTGCTCTTAGGGTCTGCAGAACGTAGAAGCGCAGTTTATTCTTTTCAAAGGATTCGATGGCAGGCAGCGATCGGACGTCGATTACGTCCACGTCCCAATCATCCTTGAAGTAGCGGTAGAACCAATATGGCTCTTCTTCCGCGTAATAATCAGGCGGTTGCAAGTCTGCAGGCTTTTTAGTGCAAAAGCGAACCTTCCAGTTCACAAGCATGAGCACTTTCGTCACAGGACCTCACGCATCCATTCACCAGATTCAAGATCGAATCGTTTGACTATCCGAGTCGGGGCACCGGCCACTAAACAAAAGTCTGGAACATCGCGCGAAACAACTGAGTTCGCGCCCACCACGCAATGCCTCCCAATATGGACATCACCGGCAATGGCGCAGTGACACCCAATCAAGGAGCCGTCTCCAATATGCAAATAACCGTGTCCATTCTTTTTTGAGGTAAAGCAGCCTTGATCCAAGACTGGAATGGAAACATCATCGAAGCAATGATCCACCGAGCTGATGTAGCTATCCGGACCGAAAAGGACAGCCTCGCCTACCACCACATCCCCATCGATACGATTTCGTTCTCCAATATCAGTTCTAGCGCCTAACAAGATGCCACCCCCCCCCGCAAACAAATCACAATCGGGATGAATTTGAACACCGTCAGACAACTTAACGTTCTTGCCGTTTACGAAATGAACACGCGAGCCCACATAGACGTCTTTCCCGGCTCTAACCCCAGCAAGGAAGCACCGTATTGCTCCCAGCGTCCTCTTGATAAACTTCTTAACTCCCATTTATCTAAAGTGCCTCATGAGTCTCGTACACGTGCGCATCGGCCTTGGACGCCTCGGACAGGCCGTCGTTGATCTTTGCGCACAGGTCGCAGGTCGAGCAGGCGTCGAGCTGCTCCTTGGTCACACGGCCCTCCTCGTAGTCGCGAACCACCTTGAGCTCGTGCATGTCGTAGGGCTTCTTGGTAAAGAGCGCCTTAACCTTGTGCTTGAGCACCCACCAGCCGGGCTTCCAGATGTACTTGTGCATGGCCGGGCTCACCGAGCCGATCATCCAGCAGTTGCGGTCGCAGTGGCGGACCTTCGCGCGGACCCTCTCGGCTTGGTCGGAGTTCCAGAGTCCATCCCAGGAGCTTTCGTTGAGGTTGCCCATGACCTCCTTGTCCTTGGTGCCGTTGCAGGGCATCACGTCGCCGTAGGGGTCGATGAAGAAGGTGTCGAACGCCATGTCGCAGGGCAGCAGGCGCGGCTGGCCATAGATGTAGTTGATGAGGCCGTGGTTGAAGTAGGCGCGGAACCACTTCTTGGGGCTGTTGGACTTGAGCAGCTCGTTGACCAGGTCCTCGAAGTTCTTGGCCACCATAGGTCGGTCGTGGATGATGTTCTTGGCCTCGACGAAGTAGAAGCTGTTATGCAGCGACGCCGTGGCGAACTCCATGCCCAGCTCGTCCGAGATCTTGTAGAGGGGCACCAGGTCAGGCGCGTTGAGGTCCTGCACCGTCATGCCGAAGCCCACGTCGGGGTGCTTGAGCTCGACGAGCTTCTTGAGCGTGGCATAGCCGCGGTTGTAGCCGTTCTCCAGGCCGCGGATCTTGTCGTTGGTCTGCTGCAGGCCCTCGATGGAGATGCGGATGCCGACGTTGGGGAACTCCTCGCACAGATCGATGATGCGGTCGGTGAAGAAGCCGTTGGTGGAGATGACGATGCGGTCGGACTTCTTGTAGAGCTCGCGCACGATGTCCTTGAGGTCCTGGCGGATGAAGGGCTCGCCGCCAGTGATGTTGGTGAAGTACATCTTGGGGAGCTTCTTGATCGTCTCAATGGAGAGCTCCTCCTCCGGGCGGCTCGGTGCCTTGTAGCGGTTGCACATGGTGCAGCGCGCGTTGCAGCGGTAGGTGACGATGACGGTACCGTTGAGTTTCTTTTCGGCCATATTTAGCTCCAATTATCAATTAACGCGGTTTAACGAGTAATGAGGTGGAAAGTACAAACGCTTTGCCGAAAACTGCAGGACTTCCTGTCTTTTTTGAAATCTGAAGTCCGAGTCCGCAGCATTTTGCATATCCCAGTAGTACATACTTGCCACCCTTCATTCGTGAGTAGCGCATAAGGTCAACGATCCTCAAACTAAGACGACGCCATCCCTGTTCGGCAGTCAGGCCCTCGCCACGCTGATAAAAGTTCTGTTTAATCACGACATTGAGCTTCATGAACCTCCGCCCCTGCTCTCGCAAGTCATCGCAAAGGTTTTGATCAATCTGATCAACAAAGAGCTTTTCGTTGAAACGGTATTCGCTAAAGACCCTAGACCTCAAAGCAAGGCAGCTCGCAATCGCATTAAATCTAGATTGCACGGGCTCTTCGTTAGCCGAAGCCATAAACTCGTTACGCATGAAGCTAGAGTTGTTCGGAGAATAAATAACTCCGTCTTGGCCAACCATCACAGGTGCGAAAATATCAACTTCTGAATTAGAGTTAGCCGCCGTAACCAAGGCATCAAAATAGTCGCTATCCACCTCGGTATCATCATCCAGTAGAACGAACACGTCAGAATCCGGACTAGCATCGATTGCCGCGTTATACGCCTTAGATAAGCCAGCGTTACCGCCCATCGAGATATACCGGTAACCAAGCCGCGAACAAACTTCTCTGTTGCCAAAGTCTCTATCAGAGTTATCAACAACAACGACATCTATATCCCTGGCGCAGGCCGCGATTCCAGCGCAAGTCAGAGAGCCATCAATTGATTTGTTATATACGACGACAACTGCAGTGATTTTCAAGTTATTGAACACGCAAAATCGCCTCCTCATAAGTCTTAGCTAAAAGATCTAGATATGTTTCTACAGACATAGGCTCGAAATCGGCACAACCCTGGGCATATCGTGCACATCTCTCTGGGTCATTCCAAAGAGAGACGAGTCTTCTTTCGAGGTCTTCGGCATCCCTAAAGGCAAACAGCTCGCCTGTAACACCATCAGCCAGAAGCTCCGGAATGCCACCGATATTCGCGGCGAGCACCGGAGTCCCACAGCACAGCGCCTCCAGAACTGCAAACGGCGAGTTCTCGAGCCACTCTGTCGGCAAAACCGACAGAGTGGCTCTTCCTATGATCTCCTTAAGGTCTTCACCGGTCTTAAAACCTAAATCGACAACATTGGGCAACGAATCAATCCGCTCGGAGTAATCTCCTCTTCCAGCAAAACGAAACTCAATCTCGGGATGCTTTTCAGCAATATCGAGCAACGTGCCGACGCCCTTGTTTTTGTAATAACCGCCAAAATAAAGGACATACCTATCCTTCGGGAAGCTACAACGTTCAAGATTGGTGAAATTCGGAATATGAACGGTTCGACCACGGAATTCATCCAAGGAGTCATATTTATCCTTGAGCACCGAGCAGGGGCAAATAACACGATCGAGCTGTTTATAAATGCTCTTACCATGCCAATAATAAGATTCGGCAGCAGCAACAATATTTTTCGCAAGACCGCCTCTTGCACACCTTCTACGAATACAACGCGAATACTTGCCGTCAAGACAAGAATCGCAAATCTCGTAACTCGTATTGTCCATGCATCCATCGCAGGGAACAACGTAATGGTAGTCGTGAGCCGTTAGAACGATCCCGACTTTCCCCGTACGCTTTTTATACTTAACTGACTCCGCAACAACGGAGGGAGTCAGGTGATAGTGAATATTATTGAAATGGATGATATCTGGGCGAAAAGCTTCCAGCAGCTCAGCAATTTTGGCAGCGTTATCCTTCGAATCGATGGTCCGCGCAACATCAAAGACCTTGGATAATCCCTGAGAACCGTGAAGGTCCATAGGCTTGGCGTAAATTCCCCATTCGTTTCCAACGATTCTGCCTGGCTCGTCCATACCGAAATACTGAACCTCGTGACCAGCGTTCGTTAAAGCTTTACCAAGATCGAAGACATAAGTTTCCACGCCACCGCGGGGAATCAAGAATTTATTGACGAGAAGAATTTTCACGCAACATCACCTACCTCTCGCGGCAGCATCCACCCATTGGCAAAGCTCGCTGTCGTAACATTTGACGACTCGAGCCGGAGACCCAACAGCAGCGGAGTAATCAGGAATATCCTTTGTAACGGCGCTATTTGCACCAATGACGCAATGTTTTCCAACCTTGACACTTCCGGCAATGACCGCATTGGTGCCAATCCACGACCCATCACCAATGGATACCCCCCTGGGGAAATCGCTGGTTTTCACGATCCTGTTGCCCTGCAACCTGATAGGAAGCTCGGGATCAGCGTATTCATGGTTATAGTCAGCGATAAAAACGTGCGGACCAGTAATAACGTCATCACCGATATGGACCTCGCCAACAGACGCAACTCGAGAGTACATACCAATCTCGGAATGAGACCCCAGATAAACATGTCCGCCCGCATGTGCAACGACCATCGAAGAAGGCATAAGGCAGCTATTGTCACTAAGATGAACGCGACGACCGCCGTCAACCTTCACCCCAAGGCCAACATAAACGCCCTTACCGCAATCGGCAACGCCAAAGCGCACGCATTGCACCCATCCGAGCAAGTACTTTATCGTCTGTTTGATACTCACTTTAAGCAACTCCGTAGAGATTCAGAGTCTGCACGACGACGGAGTCCCAGTTATAGGTTTTCTCGACATGAGCCCTGGCGGAGGCGCCAAGGGCACTCGCGCGGTCGCTATCGGCGAGCACGTCTTGCAACGTGGACTGCAAAGATGCGACGTTCCCTTTCTCGAACGTCACGCCGTTGCCGGTGAGGACATCCGCGCACTCGGGGATATCGCTCGTTACGCAACAGCGGCCGTGGGCCATGGCCTCTAGCAGGCTCATGGGCATGCCTTCCACGTCGGACGGGAGAACGTACGCATAGCAGTTGGAGTACAGCTCCTCAAGGGGCTGCCCGCTTACGAAGCCGGTGAAGAGGATGCGGGGGTCTCCCTGTGCAGCTTCACGAAGGGACGCCTCGTACTCGGAGGTGTCAGAACCGCCGCCGGCGATGACGAGCCTCTTGTCCGTGTCGAGCTTCTTGAACGCCTCGATCAGGAGCTCGGGGCGCTTCTCGGGGACGAGCCTGCCCAAGTACAGCAGGTATGAGCCCGCATCGAGCCCCCATTTATCCTTTATCTGGTTGACCGGCCTCGGCCGCTTTGGCTCGATACCGTTGGGGATGAACGTCGCCGTGCGGCCATAGACATTCTGAAAGTAGGACTGGGCCGATTTGGACAGGACGACGAGGCCGTCGGCCTTGGTGGCGGCGGTCTTCTCCCCCATCTTGATGTACGTGCTGGCGAGCTTTCCCCACTTGGCGCGCTGCCAGTCCAGGCCGTGGATGGTGGCGACGGTGCGAATGCCGGCGCGCTTGGCCAGCGCGAGCGGCACGCAGGGCCCCTCGGCGTGGTAGTGGATCACGTCGGGCCTGTCCTTGATAGCCGCCTTGGTGGCAAAATATGATGACGAGAGGGCGGCGAGGCCCTTCTTGTCGATTGTCTTAACCGGCACGACGCGCACGCCGTCGACCATGCGCGCACGGCCGTCCACGGCGTCGCCGGTCATGACATCGCTGCCCGAACGGTCGTAGCAGGTGACCTCGTGGCCCAGCGCCGCCATGCGGCGGGCGAGCTCAGTCACGACGACCTCCACGCCCCCCTCACGGGAGCCGTATCTCTTATGTCCGATCATCGCGATGCGCATCTAGCACGCACCCTTGCCGGTGATGACCTCGATCACCGTGAGGATGACGATCTTGATGTCCGTGATGGGGCCGCGGTTGGCGATGTACTCCAGGTCGCGCTGGACCATGCCGTCGAAGCCAGTCGAGTTGCGATCAGTAACCTGCCACCAGCCGGTTATGCCCGGCTTCACAGCAAGGCGCTGCAGGTCAAACTCGGTGTACTCGGCCACTTCATTCGGAAGCGGCGGGCGCGGACCCACCACCGACATCTGACCATAGAACACGTTCAGAAACTGCGGAAACTCGTCGATGGAATGCTTGCGGATGAACCTACCGATTTTGGTGACGCGGGGGTCCTCCTTCATCTTGAACATGGCGCCGGCGATCTCGTTTTGCTCCTTGAGCTCGGCGAGACGCTCGTCGGCATCCTTGTACATGGATCGGAACTTCCACATGCGGAAGGTGGAAAGGCTGCCGTCGGGGCGGGTCTGACCAACGCGGATCTGGCTGTAGAAGGGGCTGCCCTCACTCTCCATGCGGATGGCCGCCGCCAGCACCAAGCTGGGGATTGCGATAACAATGAGGACGGCACCGCTGAACACGATGTCAAACGTGCGCTTCACGGCACGATATGCCAGTCGCGAGCGGTCCCAGTCCATGATGGATTGCATGGCCTTGTACCGACCGGCGCCCTCGCGCCGGTCCATGGCCTGAGCAATGAGCGCCGCCCCCGCGGGCACATTGCTCTCTGTTACTTCTTTAGCAGCCACAGTCAAACTTACGTCCCCGTTCCCCAGGGATCCCCCAATCGGTAAATTCAAAAATGCGAACGAATAGCTGGTGCAACGTCTCCCTTACGTCTTGCTGGGAACGTCCAGCGCAAGCAGCTCCCTAAAAGCGGAGTCGCCATCACCCACATCCACCAGGCACCAGCGCTTATGACGGTCAATCTTCTTTACACGGGCCTCTTGCCCCACCAAGGGACCCTGCTCTATGTGCAACACGCCGTCTTCTATGCGCGCGACGCTGTTGCGTACCACGCCGTCATCGTCCAGAACGCTGCGGTACCAATCCTGCGCATCGTCCGGCATGGGCATGTACGCCCGCTCCCTACTGCCGGCGATGCGACAGCCAAAGCTCAACTGGGCCAAAGCCCTGTCGAGAGCGGCGGCATCGTGCGTGGCGACGAAGAAATATTCCTTGTACATGGGTTTGGTTTGGAGCGACCAAGCGCCATCCCGCTTAAACCAGAACTCCTTTTGCATCACAAAAGCGTCCAGCATCAACTCATGCGGGATAATGCGACGGACCTTTTCGCAGGTCTCGCGCTCTTTACCGTTGGGGGTGTGGACCAGATACCAGCGGACGCGGCCGCACTGGCTGTTGGTAGTAGCGCCACTAAAGGCACCGGGCAGCTGCTCTTGACGCCTCATTGTCTGTTCCATCTCTCGCCCCCTTTTCTTGTCTCCGCGACGCACACGGATGCAGGGGCGTTAAGAACAGGCTTCTCGCTCGCAGCTAGGCGCAGTCGCAAAAGTACAGGTTTTTGTAGAGGGGTATGGAGATGTATCCGCTCGCGCCGCAATTTGTGCAATCAGGGAAAACGGCTTGAAATTACTCGTATAATGAGCTTCGTCGAAAGATATAAAAACCTGTACATTTTTGCACAACAAAAAAAGCCGCTCTAGCAGCGGCTTTTTCTCAATTGGGCATGAAAAAAGGCGACTGTCCTTTGTGGACGGTCGCCTTTGTTAATTGTTGTGAAGTTTGCCTTAGGCGCGAGTCTTGATCTCCTCGAGTACCTTCGCAACAAACTCGTCGACGCTCATCTGAACGGTCTCGTTGGAACGATCACGGACGGAAATGTTGCCGGCCTCGACCTCCTTCTCGCCCAGGATGAGCATGTAGGGCACGCGGTCGATGCTGCGGGCCTCGCGGATCTTGTAGCCGATCTTCTCGTCGCGGTCGTCGCAGACCACGCGAATGCCAGCCTCCTCCAGCTTGGCGCACACCTCGTGGGCGTAGTCGCGGCTCTTCTCAGAGACGGGAAGCGCCTTGACCTGTACAGGAGCCAGCCAGGTGGGGAACTTACCCGCAAAGTGCTCAATCAGAATACCGATGAAGCGCTCGATGGAGCCAAAGCACACGCGATGCAGCATGATGGGGCGCTTCTTGGTGCCGTCAGCGTCCACGTACTCCAGATCAAAGTTGAGCGGCATCTGGAAGTCGAGCTGGACAGTACCGCACTGCCAGGTACGGCCGAGCGAGTCCTCCAGGTGGAAGTCGATCTTGGGGCCGTAGAAGGCGCCGTCGCCCTCGTTGACCTCGTAGTCCATGCCCAGCTTCTCCAGAGCGGTGCGCAGACCTTCCTCGGCGCGAGCCCAGTCCTCGTCCGAACCCATGGAGTCCTCGGGGCGGGTGGAAAGCTCAACGTGGTACTTAAAGCCAAACTTCTTGTACACGGAGTCGATGAGGTTGACCACGCCCACGATCTCGTCGGTCAGCTGGTCGGGACGAACAAACAGGTGGGCGTCGTCCTGGTTAAAGCAGCGCACGCGGAACAGGCCGTGCAGGGCGCCGCGCAGCTCGTGGCGGTGCACCAGACCAATCTCGCCGGCGCGGATGGGCAGCTCGCGGTAGGAGTGCGGCTTGGAGGCGTACACCAGCACGCCGCCCGGGCAGTTCATGGGCTTAATGCAGTACTCTTCGTCGTCGATGACGGTGGAGTACATGTTGTCCTTGTAGTGGTCCCAGTGGCCCGAGGTCTTCCACAGCTGCTTGTTCATGATGAGCGGCGTGGAGATCTCCACGTAGCCGGCCTTGTGGTGGATCTCGCGCCAGTAGTCCAGCAGCGTGTTCTTAAGGATCATGCCGTTGGGCAGGAAGAACGGGAAGCCAGGGGCCTCGTCACGCATCATAAAGAGGTCCATCTCGCGGCCGATCTTGCGGTGGTCGCGCTTCTTGGCCTCCTCCAGCATGTGCATGTGCTCGTCGAGCTCTTCCTTGGTGGCAAAGGCGACGCCGTTGATGCGGGTGAGCATCTTGTTGTCCTTGTCGCCCTTCCAGTAGGCACCCGAGACGCCGGTGAGCTTAAAGGCCTTGAGGGCCTTGGTGTAGCAGATGTGGGGGCCGACGCACATGTCGATGTAGTCGCCCTGCTGGTAGAAGGTGATGCGGGCGTCGTCGTCCAGGTCGCCGATGTGCTCGACCTTGTACTTCTCGCCGCGCTCCTCCATAAGGGCGATGGCCTCGGCGCGGGGCTTCTCGTACACGGAAAACTTGAGGTTCTCCTTGACGATCTTCTTCATCTCGGCCTCGATCGCGGGGAAGTCGTCCTCGCTGATCTTGACGCCCTCGGGCAGGTCGACGTCGTAGTAAAAACCGTTGTCGGTCGCGGGACCGTAGGCAAAGTCGGCCTCGGGATAGAGGCGCTTGATGGCCTGCGCCATGATGTGCGCGGCAGAGTGGCGGATGACGTGCGTAACCTCGTCCTGCGGGAGCTCGGCCACCGAACCGTCATTGTAGAGTGCCTTCATGGGTATGTTTTCTCCTCTCGGATGCCTGATGCAAGTGCGTGCGATGCGCTCGGCGTTTTTGACTTGCATCATTATAGGCAGGTTGCCTTGGTATACAAGCGCCCGCCGCACCTTAATGGCACGGCGGGCGATTTTCTACGCATGCTTCATCGTGTGGGGGCGGGATGTGGGGCGTTTGCGCGTGGCGCGCGGTGCCCATGGCTTACGGCCGGCCCGGCGATGGATGCGTTACTGGATGCGAGTTCGGCAGTAGGGGCAGACCTTCCAGTGCGCGTCGAGCGGGCGATGGCAGCTGGGGCACACGTTGCGAACCTGGGTATCGCACACGGGGCAGACCACAAAGTCCTTCTCGATGGGAGCGCCGCACTGCGGGCAGGTGCCGTACTGGGCAAGCTGGCGCTCGCGCAGGGCCATGTCCAGCTCCTGCTCTTCACGGTCGGCCGCGTAGGAATGCGGGCGCAGGACCAGGTAGGCAATGAGGCCCACAAACGGGATGAGGGCGATGATGCCCCATGCCACGTAGGCGCTGGCGCCGCGGCGGCGAGCATCGATGAACACATAGACGACCGACAGCACATACAGGGCAATGATAAAGCCAACAAAGGCATAGACGACGCCCATAAGCTGCGGCGACATGAGCTCAGAGATGTACTTGGACATTGGGGTGTACCTTTCGGAATAATTACAGTCCGGTCAAGTTTACCACGGGGTTTGTTTATATGGGACTACGGCTAGGGGCGGGGCTGGCGCGGACACAAACATCTCAATCTGTAACAGGTGGGAGCGGAATTCTCTTCTAACTGTTACAGATTGAGACACAGGTGTCCCTCCTCGACTTCAATCTCGATCTGTAACGTCTATGACCGAAATTCCCCTCTTACTGTTACAGATTTAGACATTCGAAACCGACTGATTGGTTCATCTAAATCTGCCACTATTAACCGCGCCCGTTTTACCTGCTGGTTTGTTGGGAAATATCCCAATTTATCCCAAGTGCGTCGCAAACGGAACGCGCCACCCGCTCGCGGGAGGGGCGAATATAATGCCGCCCGGACACGCCCGGCAGGGAGTGGCCCATGAGCATCTCCATGAGGTCCCAGGGCATGTGCAGCTCCATCTCGCAGATGGTACGCCATGAGTTGCGGAGGTTCGACCACGGGATGTGCTCGATGCCCTCGGCTGCGCACCACTTCTTCCATCTATGATTGCACATCCCTCGGTTCATGGGCAGCCCGTCCCCGCGATCTGCTAGCCACTTGGAGCCTGCCGCGCGGCGCTCGTCTGCAATTTCGAACAGGCGCCCGACGGCATCCGGCGGCACCACGACTGTGCGTATGGACTTCCGCGTCTTGAGTACGCCGTCCGCCGTGGGCCCGATGCCCGCTTGCTCCGTCTGGCGCACGAGGTCGACCGTCGCGAGCGTTGTGGATTCCATCGCAAACGGCATGACTTCATCGGTGCGGATGCCCAGCGACTCACCCGAGCGGCATGATCCAAAGCACGCCATGGTGAACGGCACCTCGGGCGAGGTCCCGTGCAGGCGCCCCAGGATGTCCTTTGCCTCGTCGAGCGTGTACAGGCGCTTGGAGCGCTCGCGCGTCTTGCGCGTGGGCATGGTGTATTTCACAGTTGCGGCAAATGGGTCGATGGGCAGCACGACAAAGCCCGACACGGTTCCGTAAATCTTGCGCAGGGTGAGTAGGGCAGGGTCCGTCGTCGCTGCGGGGAGAGTCAGGAGCCATTCCTGCAGGTGCACGGGGCGCAACTGGTCGACCGGCATTGAGCCCCACGCGCGGCGCCTCTGCTTGCGTGTCATATAATGTCCCTAGGTTGCCCGGAGCTATCTCCGTATTACTCCGGCATCCTTGCTATCACCCCGCCGCGCCAAGGTTCCAGCCGTGCGCGGTGGGGTTTCTTTATGTCTGGAGCAGTTGTTGCGTCATCTGCAACAACTGGCCTTTTGCTGGGACCTGCCCTGTTCCTTCAGGGGCCCTTTAGACTGCCATCCTGGTGTCAACAGCGTCTACGACCTCCGCTGCATATTTTGGATAGTCGATGACCTTGCCACTCCCCGTTTCCTTCCATGCCGATAGCTCATGGGAGAACTCTGATATCTCGCTTGCGGTGTCAAACGTGTCGACGAATCTGGCTACAAGATCGATGTACTCGAGTTCCTTTTCGTCAAACGTTTCCTCTGGTTCGACGAGTGGTTTTACGATTTCGCCCCAGCCGTTGGGGACAAGCTCTATCTTGCCCTGTTGCTGCAGGGCATAGAGCAAGGTGTCCTTATCGTTTATGACGGGGCCATAGTCGGCATGTGCGTATTCGATTCCCGTGAGGGAGGTGCTCGTCATGCCATAGCAGTAGTAATCGAGGAAGAACATGGCCTTCTGCAGTTTGGTCTTATAGAGGCTCTTGCAGCGGTGGGCAAGAATGACAACGGCGCCACACACGCGCGACCAGTCGAACGGTCGGTATCCGTTCGTCCTCGACGGCGAGTATGCCTCAAGTGGCGGCCAACTAAAATCTAAAGTGCTGAAGCGATCCGGAGCCTGGGAGTCGACAAAGTTCTCGACGGCGCTGATGATCTTCTCAGACAGCTGGTCTCTCTTTACGTTTAAAAGTGACAGGGCGCCAGCGGGACTTGCTGCCAGCCTGATCATTCCATCGTGAGCCTCGTCCTGCAGCGCGCCGGACTCATATCGAGCCACAGTTTGCTCACCGAAGCCAAGGAAGCGGCTGAAATCTCTCAACGACAGGCCGTAGCGTTCGCGGACGGCCTTGATTTCCTCGGGGGAAAGTAAGTGATTCGTGGCGCGATAGGCGGCATAGGCGGCTGCGAGGTTATCGCTTTCTATGCGTGCGTCCGCAATAGCCGCCCCACAGACGGGGCATACCGCGACCGTGGCCTCATAGGTAATATCCTGTTTTCTGATGCGCATCGTCTCGGTACGACGCTCTACGCGTGCCTCGACTTCCTGGTCGCATTCAATGCAATAGGTGCTGAAAGTGCTCTTCATCTCGCTCATCTCGGGACCTCCGTTCTATCCCGGTACAACTTGACAGAGAGGCATTTGCATCGCTCGGCCTCGTGTTTTATGGACATCTTTAGGTACAGCGTCTTGCCGAATGCCTTGGGCGAGAATTCGGCAACTGTCCATCCCGGGTATCGCGAGTCGCGGTCCGCCTCGGGTCCATCAAAACAGTCTTTTGGCGTGAGCGATAAGATCACGTTTTTGAGCTCGTCCATGGTAATTCCCATGTTCGCCATGAACTCCAGACTTGCCTCGCGTTCCACGAGGATGAAGCTATTTTTGTCCACGATTTCCTTCATCAAATGAAGGAAGAGCCCTATGTTGTCCATCCCTCTCCTTAGCTAGAAGTGTAATCAATTAGTTACAATGATGGTGAAGAAATCGAGGTGATTCTGTGAATTCGACCTCTTGCGCCTAGTCAAATGACAGATAAAGCTTTGAGTTTGCCAACGATTTTATTCGTGGCAGCCTGCCTAGGCTCCGAACAGCTTTGCGAGCGTGCCGATGGCGCTGGTGACTGTGGGGACGAGTCCCGCGGCCTTGGATGCGAGGTCGAGCGCGTCCTTGGCCTTCCCGGCGAAGCCTCCCTCGTCTTTTCCTCGGCGGCGAACCACAGGTCGGCGAGTTGATTCGTACATTCCCATGCTATCTGCCAATCTCGCAGGTGGTTCCTTTGAATGCCTACGCGGACCTTACTTAATCCGCTTCCAGCCCTTCGCCTTCAGGCGCCGCAACCTGAGCTTTGGACAACTCGGCCTGGTCGCGTGCCGTCTCCAGGATCTTCGAGCGCCTCTTCTCGGTGCTCTGCCGGTAGCAAGTGATCAGCTCGCCCTCCGCGCCTACCGGCGCCGTCGGTTTGCCCTCGGGATGTTCCTCGTACCATCCGAGCAGGTCGTTGGGGTCGGTTTTGAATACTTCGCAGAGCGCACCTACGAGCTCTGCGTTCGGATAGCTCTCCTCGCGCTCCCAAGACTGAATAGTTCGGAATGACTTGCC
The DNA here is from genome assembly GCA_900541015.1 of uncultured Collinsella sp. Taxonomy (GTDB): domain Bacteria; phylum Actinomycetota; class Coriobacteriia; order Coriobacteriales; family Coriobacteriaceae; genus Collinsella. The sequence continues at coordinate 18,717 of UQIB01000026.1, forward strand.
GACTTTTTGTGCAAGCTCCTTTTGGTTTAGCCCCAGGGCTTCTCGGCGCTCTCTTAGACGAAGGTTCATCCTCACTCCTTTCTTTACGTTAATTGAATAGTAAACAAAATAATGTCTTTACGCAAAAAAATGTTGCTTATTTGATTGACAGGGACATATAACTATTCATATTGAAATTCGACAGACAGAAGAACGTCTCTAAGGAGGAACGAGTGGATTTCAGCAAGGAGCTGGCGGGGATATCCGCGCCGCACGCGCCCGAGCTGACCTTTCTCAGACTGAGGTCGCTTCCAAGGTCGGAGTAAACGTCAGCACTTTCGCGAAGTACGAGAGTGGCGATTACATTCCTGGAGCCGACAAGCTCTTGGCTATCTCGCAGGTTCTTGGTTGTCCGCCCAACGACCTGATGGGCTGGAACACGGACGAGGCCGCATAGGGATGGAGGAAGAGGAATGACTGGGAGGAGCTACGAGCTGCCCGACGACATCACGATCCTGGGCGGCATGGTGATCTTTGTGTTAACAAACACGGATATTTGGGGTGCACGTCCGCGTGACTTTCGTATCCCCAAATTATCCCAAGTGCGTGTGCTAACCCGTTTTTACGCGCTTGCGCCGTTGTTGCCATACTTAAACCCACAGGTAAGCAGTGTGTTCGATTTTGTCGTTCTTACTGGTCAGTACCGCCACAACTAGACCCCAAAACAGTCCCCAGATGTTACAGATCGAGACAGAAGAATCTCTCCCCGGCTTCAATCTCAATCTGTAACATCTTGGACCTCAAAAACCTTCTTACTGTTACAGATCGAGACAAAACTTCAACGTTAGAGCCAGCAGACGAGGTCGGCATCTGTGCCGGGTCTCCCCTCGCCTGCCGTTGGCGGGTGCTGCGGGGCTGTTCGCCGCATTGCCGCTGCACTGGGGGTGTGCAGACCGTAGGATAGTCCTATTGACAGCCTGTCAACTCGTCTGGGAGGCACTGTGGCAGAAACGTTTGATATCGCGATTGTGGGCGCGGGCATTACCGGGTGCGCCATCGCGCGGCAGCTCGCGAGGTTTGACCTTTCCATTTGCGTTGTCGAGGCGGCGAACGATATCGCGCTGGGGGCTTCGAAGGCCAACGGCGGTCTGGTGCACGCCGGCTACGATCCGGCGCCGGGCACCGTAAAGGCGCAGGTCAACGCCCGTGGTTGCGAGCTATATGGCACATGGGCCCAGGAGCTCGGCTTTTTGTTCTGCCGCACCGGGTCGATGGTGCTGGGCTTTAACGACGAGGATCGCGTGCAGCTCGAACAGCTGCGGCGCAACGGCCTTGCCAACGGCGTGCCCGAGCTGTCAATCGTCGGACCCGACCGCATCCACGAATTAGAGCCGCGCGCCAGTGCCGATGCAACGTGCGCGTTGTGGTGCCCCTCGACCGGATTTGTCGACCCGTTTGAGGTTGCCATCGCCGCGCTGGAGAACGCCGTGGCCAACGGGGTGACGTTTATGCGGTCCGCGCCAGTGGAGGCAATTGAAGTCGCGGGCTCGGGCGACGACGCGCGCTTTACGCTGGCGACCCCCGCTGGCAACGTGCGCTGCCGCTACCTGATCAACGCTGCGGGCAACGGCGCCGCCGACATCTCGCATATGGCGGGCGCCGAGGAGTTCCAGATGGTCTGGCGCCAGGGTAACATCGTGGTGCTGGACAAGGAGCCGCGCACGCTCATGCCGCTCTACCCCATGCCGACGCCGGTGTCGAAGGGCGTTATCGTGACGGGGACCGTTCATGGCAACACCGTGATCACCGCCACGGCTGCCGTGCGCGAGCCGGGCGACACACAGACCTATGCGAGCGATGTAAACGCGCTGTTGACCGGCGCACGCAAGCTGGTGCCCGATCTGGATACGCGCCGCGTGGTGCGGGCGTTTGCCGGCGGGCGTCCGGTCATTCAGGGTACGAACGACTTCTTTATTGGGCAGTCGACCGTGGTGCCGGGGCTGTTCCAAGCAGCGGGTATTCAGTCTCCGGGCGTGGCGAGCGCGCCGGCCATTGCCGAGCGCATGGAGCTTGCGATGCGTGAGGCGGGCGTGGAGTTACACGAGCGGGCGGACTGGAACCCAATTCGCCGCGCGCCGGACGACTTCGACCGTGCGCCGCTTGCGCGCAAGGAGGAGCTCATCGAGTCCGACCCTGCATGGGGGCAGATCGTCTGCCGCTGCGAGACGGTGCCCGAGGCCGAGATTGTGGCCGCGATCCGACGCCGCCCGGGCGCGGTTTCGGTCGAGGGTGTCAAGCGCCGCTGCCGTGCCGGCATGGGTCGGTGCCAAAGCGGCTTTTGCCAGAGCCGCGTGGTGGCGATTCTTGCCCGAGAGCTGAACTGCAACCCCAGCGAGGTTTTACTGGAGGACGATGGCTCCTGGCTTGTCGAGGGACCTTTGAAGGGGGTGCGCTAGGATGGCGGAGTTCAAATCGAACGCGATTGATTGCGGCATCGTTGAGGCCGTGGCAACGCAGGCCTTCGACGTGGTCGTCATCGGCGGCGGACCTGCTGGCATGGCGGCTGCGCTTGCCGCACATAATGCCGGCGCCCACGTGGCCATCGTGGAGCGCGAGCAGCATCTGGGCGGTATCCTGCGCCAGTGCATCCACCCCGGTTTTGGCCTGTCGCACTTTAAGCAGGAGCTCACCGGTCCCGAGTACGCGCAGCGCTTTATCGACCAGGTGCGCGCGACCGACATCGCGCTGTTCCTGGACAGCATGGTGATTGGGATTGATTCGGGCGAGCCTACGGAAGACACCGCGGTCCATACCGTCACGCTCATGAGCCCTGCCGGCATGCTGCAGCTCACCGGGCGCGCGGTCGTCCTTGCCATGGGCTGCCGTGAGCGCACCCGCAGCGAGATCAAGATTCCCGGCAGTCGTCCCGCCGGCGTATTTACGGCCGGTTTGGCGCAGCGATACATCAATATCGAGAACCTCAAACCCGGCTCGCGCGCCGTCATTTTGGGCTCGGGCGACATCGGGCTGATCATGGCGCGCCGCTGCACGCTCGAGGGGATTTCGGTCGAGGGCGTGTACGAGCTCATGCCGTACGCCAACGGCCTGCGCCGCAATGTGAAAAACTGCCTGAACGACTTTGACATTCCGCTGCATCTGTCTACCACGGTCACGCGCGTGATCGGGCACGATCGCGTGGAGGCCGTCGAGGTGAGCCAGGTCGACGAGCGTCTGGCGCCCATTCCGGGGACCGAGCGCATTGTTCCGTGCGACACGCTGCTGCTTTCGGTGGGCTTGATTCCCGAGAACGAGCTTTCGGTTGCCGCAGGCGTGAAGCTTGACCCGCGCACGCGCGGCGCCGTGGTGGACCAGAGCCTGCAGACGGGCGTGCCGGGCATCTTTGCCTGCGGCAACGTGCTGCACGTGCACGACCTGGCCGACAACGTAACGACCGAGTCCGAGAGGGCTGGCGCAGCTGCAGCGACGTACGCGCTGGGGACCGACGCGGACACCGTTCCGAACTGCGAGCTCACCGTCTCCCCTGCCGGCATTGCGGGCTACGCGCTGCCGGGACGCATTACGGCCGTGGCGCTCACCAAGCTGAACTTCCGCGTGCGCCGACCCGTCGACGCTGCCCGCGTGAGGGTCTTGGCCGACGGCGAGGAACTGTTCGCCGGAAAAGTCCGCGCGTTTAAGCCAAGCGTTATGGAAAGCTTCCCACTGCCGGCAAAGGTCATCAAACAAGCGCTCGATCTGGGTGCCAGCGAGATTGTCCTTTCCGTCGATCCCGTCGAGGAGGCATAGACTATGAGCGATAACGTGATCGAAACGCTGCAGTTCAACTGCACCACCTGCCCATCCGAATGCCTTCTGACCGTAGAGGTTGAGCGTGACGCAAACGGCGCCGTGGTAGAGGTGCGCTCCGTGACCGGCAACAACTGCCCGCGCGGCGATAAATTCGCACATCAGGAGCTCACCTGCCCCATGCGCGTGCTCACGACGACCGTGGCAGTCTCCGGCGGCGACGAAGCTCTGCTCCCCGTGCGCACCGCCGAAGCCATCCCGCTTGAACTCCACGCCCAAGCCATGAACCTCATCCGAGGCCTAGTCGTCAACGCCCCCATCCGCATGGGCGACGTCGTGCTGGAGAACCTCCTAGACACCAACATCAACCTCATCGCCAGCATGGACATCGAGTAGCTAATTTGGGACGGGGCTCTTTTAGCTACCCCGCCATCCACCCCGCCCTCCTCCGCAGTTGCGGTGAAATACGGACTGTTTAATGGCTTCAGGCCGCTAAACAGTCCGTATTTCACCGCAACTTATGAGGGCCGCATGGGATGCAAAGGAGTGTCCCGAAGTGCCGGCATAAAAGGAAATTCCCTATCTGCCGGGCATGGGATACCATGGTGGCACCCTAGCGAAAGGACGATGTATGGCACATGTCGATGACCAGCGTGTGGCGCGCGTGCTCGATGCGCTCGAGGCTCAGCACCCCGGCGCACAGCTGCTCGTAAACGACCCATGGTCAATCTATTACCTGACCGGCTTTTATGCCGATATGTTCGAGCGTTTTTGCGGCGTGCTGCTCGCGCGCAATGCCAAGCCCGTGATCTTGGTCAACGCGCTGCATCAGCTGCCCGAGTATGACAATGCCCGCGTGTCCTACCACACCGATACCGATGTCGTGGCCGACGCCATCGCGAATGAGATCGATCCGACCAAACCACTTGGCATCGACACCGTCATGCGCTCCGGCTTTTTAATGCCGCTTATGGAGCGCCACGCCGCCAGCGAGTTTTTCCTGGGCGACTTTGCCGTCACCGCCGCGCGCACCCACAAGGATGCCGCCGAGCAGGAACTCATGCGCGCGTCCTCGGCCGCTAACGACGCTGTGATGGCCGAGGCTATCAAGCTCGTCCACGAGGGCGTAACGGAACGCGAGATTGCCGACCAGATGCTCGGCTTGTATCGCAAGCACGGCTGCGAGGGCTTTAGCTTTCCGCCTATCGTGAGCTTTGGCGCCAACGCCGGCGACCCGCACCACGAACCAGACGAGACCGTGCTCAAGCGTGGCGACGTGGTGCTGTTCGACATTGGCGGACGCCGCTGCAACTACTGCTCGGACATGACGCGCACGTTCTTTTGGGGCGAGCCGGACGAGGAGACGACGCGCATCTACGACATCGTGCGCCGTGCCAACGAGGCCGCCGAGGCGCTCATCGCACCGGGCGTGCGCATGTGTGACCTGGACCGCGCCGCACGCGACGTGATTGAGGATGCGGGCTATGGGCAGTACTTTACGCATCGCCTGGGACACTCGATCGGCTTGCAGGACCACGAGCCGGGCGACGTTTCACTAGTCAACGAGCAGGTCGTGGAGCCGGGCATGACGTTCTCCATCGAGCCGGGCATCTACCTCCCCGGCCGCACCGGCGTCCGCATCGAGGACTTGGCCCTGGTGACCGAGAAGGGCGTCGAGATTCTCAACGCCTACCCCCACGATCCAGTCCGCCTAGACTAGGCAATGCGGCAAAGGGGCTGTCCCTTTGCCGCATCCCACCAATACCGCGCCACAAAAACGGCCTATCTACTACGTTTAACCCGCATGGGTCGACCATAACTAGTTTTTCGCAAAATCTGCAAGCCGTCTACCTGCGGTTTTAATTTCGCGATTCTCGGCATGGTCGAGGGTAGTCGCCAAAACGTAGTAGATAGCCCCATTTCGTGGCAAGCGAGTCAACTCGGAGCACAGGGCAGCTAAAAAAGCCCCGTCCCAAATAGACTGCTTTTGAGTTGCGGTGATATACGGACTGTTTGAGGCTTCTGGCTTGTAAAACAGTCCGTATTTCACCGCAACTGCTGAGGGGATGGGTTAGCGGAGCAGGCCGGCTACTTCGCCGGCTAGGGTGATGGTGCCGGCTGCTACGAAGGGCTCGCCCGCAGCCTCGAAAGCTGCGAGGGCCTCGGAAACGCTGGGGTATACGCCCGCGAGCTTATCGGCATCAACGAGGGCGGCGAGCTCCTCTGCCGGCAGGGCGCGATCGGAATCGGTCTGCGTCACGACCACGCGCGGGAAAGCCGGGATCAGCACGTCAACGATACCCGCCACGTCCTTGTCTGCCAGCGCGGCGCACAGCAGCGTGGGGCGATTTTCAACACACGGATCGATCTCGTCCAGTGCGCTCACAAAGTTCTCGCAGCTCTGAGGGTTATGACAGGCGTCAATCAGCTTGAGCGGATCGGTCCCCAGCACGTCAAAACGACCCGGCGTGGGGCAGCCCATAAGCGACGCATCGAGCTTGTCATGATCGAGTTCGCGACCCAGATACCCCTCGCAGAGCATAATCGCGCACGCAGCATTCTGCGGCTGATACGCCGGCTTGACCATGCTCGACGTATAGATCGCACGCGGCGTGGTGCAGCTAAACTCAACCGTATCGCCCACGTGCTCCGGCACCTTAGTCGTGGCGTGGCTTACCACGAGCGGCACGACACCGCACTCGCGACAACGAGCATCCATCACGCGTTGAACACTCGCCTCATGCGTGCCCTCGCCCAGCACAACCAGACGTCCGGGCTTGATAACCGCCGCCTTCTCACCCGCAATGGCCTCAAGCGTGTCGCCCAGGATGCGCGTGTGATCGAGCCCAATGCCCGTAATGGCAACGGCGACGGGATCGGTCGCACTCGTGGCGTCCCAACGACCGCCCATGCCGACCTCGAGTACGGCAACATCCACCGCGGCCTCGGCAAACACTACAAGTGCGGCAGCCGTCAGCAGGTCAAACGGCGTGATGGTATAAGCGCGCTCCCCCGCCGCCACACGGTGCGCATTCACGCGGCGCCCCGCCTCGACAGCTGCCGAAACGCCACGGGCAAACGCCTCGTCGCTCACAACGCACCCATCGACCTCCATGCGCTCGGGATAGCGCACCAGCTGCGGCGAAGTATACAGCGCGGTCTTGAGCCCCTCGCCGCGAAGGATAGCAGCCGAAAAACGCGTAGTCGAAGTCTTGCCATTGGTACCGGCAACCTGAATGCAATCAAAGTACTCGTCCGGACGCCCCAGCTCATTGAGCATATCGACAACCGTCTCGAGCAGAGGACCAGCATCCCCCGAAATCCGCCCCGTATCAGCAGCCAGCCCAACAGCCTCATCAAACGAAAGCAACTCAAACGAGAAAGGAACGACATACGACCCAGAACGCTTAGCCATAACCCAAAGTCCCCCATAACAGAAAAAGAGGCTCATCAAAAAGAATGAGCCCCTCGCGTTGACAATTTCAGCCTTTACCCGATTGCAGCAAGATCAAGGCCACAACCCAGTGGCCCTAACCTACCAGTTGCAAACAACCACGTAACCGCACTAGGAGCGGCCCGACGCTTTGCTCGATACAAGTTCCGCACGCAAAGGACAGCACTTAATGTGCTGTCCGTCTTGCGCAGGACTGTCCGCAGTAGCGAGCAAAGCGTCGGGACGCGCCCCTCAGTAAGACCTACGAGAAGTCAGCAACCTGCGAGGTCAGCGCCGCCAGGATCTCCTTGAGCTCAGCTGCACGGTCCCTCTTCTTCTGGACCACCGCGGGCGCGGCCTTAGCCACAAAGCCCTCGTTGGCGAGCGTCTTCTCGCAGCCGGTGAGCTCCTTCTGCGCCGCGGCGATCTCCTTCTCCAGGCGTGCCTTCTCGGCCGAAAGGTCAACCTTGCCCTCGAGCACCACAAAGACCTCGACGCCGCTATCGACCACGGCGATGCTCGCAGCCGGCTTCTCAACGTCGGTACCCATGACCAGCGAAGCGGTGTTCGCCAGCGGCTCGATGGTCGAACGCAGGCTCTCGAGCTTCTCGATGTCCTCGGCACCGGCACGCACGACCACGTCGAGCTCGGCCTTGGGGCTCAAGCGGTAACGCGAACGCGTGGCGCGCGCTGCGGAAACGACGGTGCGGCACAGCTCAAACGCGCGCTCGGCTTCCTCGTCGACATACTTGGCGTAGTCGGCAGGCTCCGGCCACTTGGCAATCATGAGCGCCTCGGCGCGGTCCACGTTGCCCTCGGCATCCAGGTCGAGCACGCTCGCCGGCATGTTGTCCCAGATCTCCTCGGTGACAAACGGCATAAGCGGGTGCATCAGGCGAATGGAGGTGTCGAGCACAAAGATCAGGTTGCGCTGAGCCTGCAGACGGCCCTCGCCCTTCAGGCGGGCCTTGGTGACCTCGACGTACCAGTCGCAGACCTCGTTCCAGAAGAACTGCTGCACACCGCGGGCCATGTCGCCAAAGGTGTACTGCTCGATACCCTCAGTGACCATCTTCACGGCCTTTGCCAGGCGGCTGAACATCCAGGCGTCGGCCGGCGTCTCCACGACGGGCTCGCCGGGCGTGTAACCCTCCATGTTCATGAGTAGGAAGCGGCTGGCGTTCCAGATCTTGGTCACAAACGACTTGGCCTGGTCGGTACGCGGGCTGTCGATAAGCTTCTTGGTCTTCTTATCGATGTTCGCGTCGAACTTGACGTCCTGGTTGTTGGTGCACAGTGTGAGCAAGTTGTAGCGCATAGCATCGGCGCCGTACATGCCGATGAGGTCCATGGGGTCAACGCCGTTGCCCTTGGACTTGGACATGCGGCTGCCGTCCTTGGCAAGGATCGTCGGGTAGATGACGACGTCCTTAAACGGCACCTCGTCCAGGAAGTACAGCGAGCTCATGACCATGCGGGCGACCCACAGCGCGATGATGTCGCGCGCGGTGACGAGCGCCGTCGTGGGGTGATGTCCCTCGAGCAGCTCCGGCTTTTGCGGCCAGCCCTGCGTGGCGAAGGTCCACAGCTGCGAGCTAAACCACGTGTCCAGCACGTTCTCGTCCTGATGCACGTGATGACCGCCGCACTTGGGGCACACGTCGGTGTCCTCGGTCAGGGCGTCCTCCCAGCCGCAGTCCTCGCAGTAGAACACGGGGATGCGGTGGCCCCACCACAGCTGGCGGCTGATACACCAGTCCTTAAGGTTCTCCATCCAGGTGGTGTAGGTCTGCGTCCAGCGCGCGGGATGGAAGGTGACCTTGCCGGAGTTGACGGCGTCGAGTGCCGGCCCCTTGAGTTTGTCGACGGCGACGAACCACTGCTCGGACAGCCACGGCTCAAGCGCAGCGTCGCAGCGGTAGCAGTGCATGACGGAGTGGTCGTGATCCTCGACGTGATCGAGAAGGTCATGCTCCTCGAACCACTTAATAACGGCCTCGCGGCACTCCTCGCGGGTCATGCCGGTAAACTCGCCATAGCCCTCGACGACCACCGCGTGCTCGTCGAAAATGTTGATCTGCGGCAGGTCGTGGGCCTGACCCATGGCGTAATCGTTGGGGTCGTGAGCCGGGGTAACCTTGACGAAGCCGGAGCCAAAGTTGGCGTCGACATGCCAATCCTCAAAGATGGGAATCTCGCGGTCGACGATGGGAAGCTTAACGGTCTTACCCACAAAGGCGGCCTTCTCGGGGTCCTTCGGGGAGACAGCGACACCCGTATCGCCGAGCATGGTCTCGGGGCGCGTGGTGGCGACGACGATGTAGTCCTGGCCGTTAACCGGCTCGGTCAGCGGGTAGCGCAGGTGCCACAGGTGGCCCTTTTCGTCCTTATACTCGGCCTCGTCGTCCGAGATGGCGGTGGTGCAGTTGGGGCACCAGTTGACGATGCGCTTGCCGCGGTAGATCAGACCGTCGTGGTACCAGTCGCAAAAGACCTTGCGCACGGCCTGCGCGTAGTCCTCGTCCATGGTGAAGCGCTCGTTGTCGAAGTCGACGGAGCAGCCCATACGCTTGATCTGCTCGACGATGATGCCGCCGTACTCGTGGGTCCAATCCCAGCAGGCGTCGACAAACTTGTCGCGACCGATCTCCAGGCGGCTGATACCCTCGCTCTTGAGCTTCTTGTCGACCTTTGTCTGCGTGGCGATACCGGCGTGATCGGTGCCCAGCACCCAGCGCGTGGACTTGCCGCGCATGCGGGCCATACGGACGATGGCGTCCTGGATGGAGTCGTCGGTGGCATGGCCCATGTGGAGCTTGCCGGTCACGTTGGGAGGCGGAATGGTGACGGTGCAGTCGCCCACGCCCTCACGGCGCTTGTAGTAGCCGCCGTCGAGCCACTTCTGCAGGATCGCCGGCTCGTTGGTCGACGGATCGTAGTTCTTGGGCATTTCTTCCATATATCTCTCCCTGTCCCGCCGGCGTGTCCGCCTGCTTGGTTTTCGCTCGGTCAGGTCCTGGCTCGCACGAAGAGCACATTAAGTGCTCTTCGGCTCGTGCGGAATCTACGAAAACCAAGCAGGCGGACACGCCTTAGGTATCGATTACTTCAGTCTGAAGGTACTAACTTGACAATCTCACAGAATAGCACAGGCATACCTGCCGAAAAGGGACAGGTTTATTTTGGTAGGTTTTATCAGGGGAAACGACATTTGCCCATATAAAACCGACCAAAATAAACCTGTCCCTAAATGGCAGGTCCCGCGGTGGTTGCCGCGGGACCTGGATTCAAGCTATTTACCCGTAGATGCGTTGGGGCTGTTCTTCGCCCTTTACGGAGGCTTCGGTTACGACTACCTTGGCAACGCCTTCCTCGCTGGGGAGGTCGAACATCGTCTGCTGCAGCACGTCCTCGCAGATGGAGCGCAGGCCGCGAGCACCGGTCTTGCGGGCAAGCGCCATGCGGGCGATCTCGTGCAGGGCGGCGTCCTCAAACTCAAGATCGACGTCCTCGAGCTGGAACATCTTACGGTACTGGCGCACCACGGCGTTCTTGGGCTCGGTCAGGATCGACACCAGGTCGTCCTCGTCGAGCGCCTGCGTCTGGGTGACGACGGGCGTACGGCCCACGAACTCGGGAATCATGCCAAAAGCATTAAGGTCCTGCGGGAGCACCTGACGCAGCAGGTCGTTCTCGTCGACCGAGGTGGGACCGGCGATCTCGGAGTTAAAGCCCACGCCCTTGTTGCCCACGCGGTCGGCGATGATCTTGTCCAGGCCCACAAAGGCACCGCCGCAGATAAACAGGATGTTGGTCGTGTCGATCTGCAGCAGCTCCTGCTGGGGATGCTTGCGGCCGCCGGTGGGCGGAACGCTTGCCACCGTGCCCTCAAGAATCTTAAGCAGTGCCTGCTGAACGCCCTCGCCCGAAACGTCACGGGTGATGGAGAGGTTCTCGGCCTTGCGGGCGATCTTATCGATCTCGTCCACGTAGATAATGCCAACCTGCGCGCGCTCGATATCGCCATCGGCAGCATTAATGAGCTTGAGCAGGATGTTCTCCACGTCCTCGCCAACGTAACCTGCCTCAGTAAGCGCGGTGGCATCGGCGATGGCAAACGGCACCTCGAGGATGCGCGCAAGCGTCTGGGCGAGCAGGGTCTTGCCGGTGCCGGTGGGACCGAGCAGCAGGATGTTAGACTTGGCGAGCTCTACCTCGTCCATATCGTCGTCGAACTGCGAGCCCATGTCGTCGTCAAAGGCAGACACCGCGGCGCCGCCCTCAATCACGCGGCGATAGTGGTTGTACACGGCAACCGACATGGCGCGCTTGGCGTCCTCCTGGCCCATAACATAGGCCGAAAGCTCGTCATAGATCTCGTGCGGCGTCGGCACGTGCGTGATGACCTGGCGGTCGTCCTCGAGCTCAAAGCCCTCGGTCTCGGGGTCCACGGCGGGCTGGGATGCAGCCTGACCATGGTCGTTGAGGAAGCCCGGCAGCTTGCCGTTGCGGGCAGCGTCCATAAAGTCCGAAGCCAGCGACTCCTCCAGAATCTCGGAACAGGCGGCGACGCACTCGTCACAGATAAAGATGTTGGTCGGGCCCTTTACGAGGCGACGGACCTGGCCCTGCTCTTTTCCGCAGAAGGAGCAGCGGATGGGGTTGCCGTTCTCGTCAAAGTTGTCCTGCATGTTACCGGCCATCCTAGGCGTCCTTCGCGGCGAGGTCGCGCGAGGTGACGATACGGTCGATCAGGCCGTAGTCAAGGGCCTCAGCAGCGGTCAGGTAGTTGTCGCGCTCGGTGTCGGCCTGGACCTTCTCGATGGGCTGGCCCGAGGCGTCGGACAGGATCTGGTTGAGCTCGCGGCGAGTCTTCTTGATTTCCTCGGCAACGATCTCAATCTCGGTTTGCTGACCCTGGGCACCGCCGCTGGGCTGGTGAATCATGACCTTAGAGTGCGGCAGGCAGAAGCGCTTGCCCTTAGCGCCGGCCGAAAGCAGCACGGCGGCCATGGACGCAGCCATACCGACGCAGATGGTGGAGACCTGCGGCTTAATGAAGTTCATGGTGTCCAGAATCGCCAGGCCGGAGTAGACCTCGCCACCGGGCGAATTGATGTAGAGCGAGATATCCTTCTCGGCATCCTGGCTCTCAAGATGCAGCAGCTGGGCAACGACCAGGTTGGCGCTGACGGAGTTAATCTCCTCGCCCAAGAAGATGATGCGGTCGTTGAGCAGGCGCGAATAGATATCGTAGCTGCGCTCGCCGCGCGGCGTCTGCTCGATAACGTATGGCACGAGGGCGGAATCGAACTTAGCGATCATACGCATCTCCATTTCTCTCTTGCGGACCAAATTGGTTCTAGATAAACGTACGGTGCCCGCATGCTATGCATTGGCTGGCACCGTACGAAGCAACCGGATAACCGGTGTATAACTTTACCCCATCACGGGCGCACGCATGCGCTCGCGGGCAAGGTGGCGAGAATTACTCGGCGTCCTTGGCGGTCTCGTCGACCTCGGTCACCTTGGCGTTCTCGACCAGGTGGTCGACGGCCTTGGAGCGACGGATGGACTCGCGGACGGCAGGCATGCGGCCATCGGCAATGAACTCGGCCTTGGAAGCCTCGACGTCCTTGACGCCGGCCTTCTCGAACTCGGCGTTGATGTCGTCCTCGGTAACCTCAATCTTGAGCTCACGGGCGAGGGCGTCCAGAGCCAGGGACTCACGGGCAACGTCGTTGGCCTGCTTGTGCAGGTCGCCGATGAACTGCTCCATGGTCAGACCGGAAGCGGGCAGCCAGGTGTCCAGAGTCATGCCGCGGGCAGCGAGATTGGACAGGAAGTTCTGGCCAAGCTCCTCAAAGACGGACTGCTCGTAGTCGGCGTCCATCTCGTCGAGCTGCAGACGCTCGGCGAGAGCGGAGACGCAACGGTTCTCCTTCTCGGCCGGCAGGCGGGAAGCCTTGTCCTGCTCGATCTCGATCTTGATGGCGTCGCGCATAGCGTCGATGCTGTCGAAGCCAAAGTCGGACTTGACGAGCTCGTCGGTGAGCTCGGGGGTGTTGCGGACCTTGATGCCCTTGACGGTGACCTCGACGGTGTGGGTCTCGGCCTCCTCGCCCTCCTCGACCTCGTCGGTCCAGGTGACGGTCTTGACGTCGTCAACGTTAGCGCCGATCAGGGCCTCGTTGAACTCCTTGGGGTTGCTGTCGCTACCGGCGATGAGCATACGGCCCTCGGCGGCAAAGTTGTCGGCGTTCTCGACGGCCTTGAGGTCGACAGTGACGTAATCCTCGGCCTCGACGGCGCGACCCTCGACGTCCTCGAAGGTGGCACGGTAGTTGAGGAGCATCTCGACCTGGTTGTTAATCTCAGACTCGGTGACCTCCGCAGGGGGCATCTCGATCTCGACAGCGTCGAAGGAGGAGAGTTCAGCGGCGGGACGCAGGGAGAACTCGACGGTGTAGGTGTAGTCCTCGTGATCCTTGGCGAGGTCGAGCTCCTTGTAGTCACCGTTCTTGGTGGGGACGATGTCCAGCTCGTTGAGGACGGCGGGCTCGTTGGCGGCGATCAGGTCGTTGGTGGCCTGAGCGAGGGTAGCCTCGGCGCCAAGAGCGGAGTCGATGACCGGACGGGGGGCCTTGCCGGCACGGAAGCCCGGGAAGCGGTACTTCTTGGCGGTGTCCTTGTAGGCCTTCTTGATCGCGGCGTCGACGTCGGCGGCCGGGATGGTGACCGTAGCGGTGAGCTTGGCGTCCTTGACGTCAGAAGCGGTGATGTTCAACACGTTCCTCCTCATACTGCCCAGCTTATCTGAGGTGCTGGTACCTATATGCAACAAAGTGTCGCGACGGCCAGGGCCGACGCAGGTGCGATGGTGCGGGCGAAAGGACTCGAACCTTCACGGGAATCCCACCAGAACCTAAATCTGGCGCGTCTACCAATTCCGCCACGCCCGCATGAGCGCACAGACTAGGAATGATAGCAGATACGAACGGCAAGCGCACGCGCACCTTTTACAGGCTCACGACCTCACCACGAGTGCAAAAGGCGGGGCGAGTTGTCCCGCCCCGCCAATTACGACTTGTTCGCTGACCCGCTACTCCCCCAGCAGGGCCTTCTCGGGCGTGATCGGCAGCGAGCGTACCTGGTGGCCGGTGGCGTGCGCCACGGCCGAGGCAACGGCGGCGAGCGGCGTATTGATGACGACCTCGCCGATCGACTTGGCGCCAAACGGACCCGTCGGCTCGTAGCTCGGCTCAAAGGCCACGCGAATGCTGCCGATATCCAGGCGCGTGGGCAGCTTATAGCTCATAAAGTTGCCGGTACGCAGGCGTCCGCGGTCGTCGTGCTCGACGATCTCGTAGAGCGCGTGGCCGATACCCTGGGCAATGCCGCCCTCGGCCTGGACGCGCGCAAGCGCCTCGTTGATCACGGTGCCGCAGTCGACGGCCGCCGCGTAGTCCACCACGGTCACCTTGCCGGTGGCCTTGTCGACCTCGACCTCGGCAATGCCGGCCATAAACGGCGGAGGCGAAACGGGCAGGCAGGCAGAGGCATGCGAGGTGAGCGCGTCGCCGCCCGCGATGTTCTTGACGCACAGGTTGGCAAAGTCGCGCAGCGTGAGGTAGCGGTTCTGCTCGCGGGCGGCACGCTCGTCGGACAGGCGCACGTACTGGCCGTCGAAGACAACGTCGGCGGCGTCCACGTCCCACATCTGGGCGGCCTTGGCGCAGATCTTCTCGCGAAGCTCCGTCGCGGCGTTCTTGACTGCCAGGCCCGTCACGTACGTGCCCGAACTCGCGTACGAGCCGGCGTCAAACGGCGACACATCGGTGTCCACGCCGCGCACCACGATCAGCGAGCTCTCCACGCCCAGCTCCTCGGCGGCAATCTGCGCCAGGATCGTGTCGACGCCCATGCCGTTATCGGTAGCGCCGGTGCCGATGGTAATAAAGCCGTCCTCTTCCAGGCGCATGTCGATGCCGGCGATATCCACGTTGGAAATACCCGAGCCCTGCATGGTAAGCGCGCAGCCAAGGGCGCGCACGCGGTCGCCCAGGTCCACGGCCAGCGGCTTGTCGCGCCAGCCGATCATGTCCATCGCGCGCAGCAGGCAGCGGTCGAGTGCGCAGGCGTTGAGCTTCTCGTTGTAGTACTGCGGCATGATCTCGCCCTCGCGCACGATGTTCTTAAGGCGCAGGTCGGCGGGGTCCATGTGCAGCATGTCGGCGAGCTCGTTGACGGCGCTCTCCACGGCAAACTGGCCCTGGGTGGCACCATAGCCGCGATACGCGCCGCCGCGGTTGGTGTTGGTGTAGACGGCGTCCCACCTAAAGCGGCTCGCCTTTACGTGGTTGTAGATGGGCAGGCTCTTATGACCCGAAAGGCCGATCGTCGTGGTGGCGTGCTCGCCGTACGCGCCGGCGTTGGACAGCGTATGCAGGTCGATGGCCGTGATGGTGCCGTCGTTCATGGCGCCCATCTTAACGGTCATCTGCATCTGGTGGCGCGAGTTGCCCGCGGTGATGGTCTCCTCGCGGGTGTAGCAGCAGTAGCTCGGACGGCCGGTCTGCTGGGTAACGAATGCCACGAAGATCTCACAGCAGCCCGTCTGCTTGGAGCCAAAGCCGCCGCCGATGCGCGGCTTAATGACCTGCACCTGCGACTGCGGAATGTCGAGCGACTGCGCGACCATGCGGCGCACGTGGAAGGGCACCTGCGTGGAGGTGGTCACCGAAATGCGGCCGAAGGCGTCGGTCGTCGCGAAGGCACGGAAGGTCTCCATGGGCGCGGTCTGGGTGGCCTGGCTGGTGTAGGTGCGCTCAAAGACGATGTCGCTCTGGGCGAAGGCCTCGTCCAAGTCGCCAAAATCGCTGGTACCGCTGCACACCAGGTTACGAGCAACGTCGCCGCCCTGCGGGAACATAAAGGTCACGTCGCCCTCGGGGTGGACAACGATGTCGTTATCGAGTGCCTGGGTAAAGTCGAGCAGCGGCTCGAGCACCTCATAGTCGACCTTAATGAGTTTGAGCGCCTTGTCGGCAGCCTCCTCGGTCTCGGCGGCGACGATCGCCACTTCCTCGTTTTGGTAACGGACGAGGTTCTCGAGAATCAGGCGGTCGTAGGGACTCGGCTGCGGATAGCTCTGGCCGGCGATGGTAAAGCGGCGCTTGGGCACGTCCTCGTAGGTGTAGACGCCCACCACGCCGGGCACCTTCAGGGCGCGCGACGTATCGATGGAGCGGATCCTAGCGCGGGCATACGGGCTGCGCTTGAGCTTAACGATGAGCGCGCCGGCGGGCACCATGTCGCCGGTGTAGACGGGGCGACCCTCGAGCAGGGCCTTCGAGTCCTTCTTGGGCTGCTTGTGGGTGATCTGCTTGTAAGAGACGCCGTCGGAGCTCGTATCGTTGACGGGCAGCTCGGGCATCTCGAAGCCCACCTGCACGCCAGACTCGTCGAGGAAGCGCACGATAGCGCGCAGCTGGCTCTCGTAGCCGCTGCAGCGGCAGAGGTTACCGGCAAGCTGACGCGAGAGCTCCTCACGCGTGGCGACGAGGCTCGGGTCCTCCTTAGCGGCGCGGGCAAGCGCCAGCACGTTCATGATGAGGCCGGGGGCGCAAAAACCGCACTGCTCGGCGCCTTCGGCAGCCATCGCGCGGGCCAGCGCCTCAGACTCGGCTTTGAGACCCTCGAGCGTGGTGATGGTGTGGCCCTCGACGCGAGCGGCGGGAACCGAGCAGCTCAGCACCGGGTCGCCGTCGAGCCACACCGTGCACAGGCCGCAGTTGGTGGTCTCACAGGCGCAGCGCACCGACGCGCAGCCCTGCTTGCGCAGTAGCGCAAAGAGCATGGTGTCGGGGGCAATCTGAACCTTGACCTTGCGGCCGTTGAGCGTAAAGGAAAGATCGATGAGTTTGGCAGCCATTAGCGCACCTCACTAGAATCGACGCCGGGCACGCGGCGGCAGGAATACTCGTCCGTGGCGAACTTAGGAATCTGCACGCCCTCGAGCTCGCGGGCAAGCGCGGCCGAAAGCTCGATGCCGGCGGCGCGGCGCACGGCCTGGATGGCGAGCGGGGCCGAGATGCGGCGGCGGTAGTCGGCCGAGCCCCACAGGTTGGTGCCGTAGCCCAGCGAGCGCACGGATGCGGCCAGGGCGCGCAGCTCGTCCTCGGAAGGATGCTCGTTGGTAAGGCCGCACGCCTCGCCCTGCAGCAGGGTCGCGCGCAGCGGGCGGGCGCCCACGGTGACGTGCCAGGAGCCGTCCCACCAGGCGGCGGTGACGTTGAGCGAGGGGAAGTCGGTCGCGGCCTTGCGCACGGCCTCGTAGCTCGCGCGGTAGTCGTGTTTAACGACCACGACGTGCTCAATCACGTCGCGCACATAGCCCATGTCCACGAACTCGGCGAGCGGCACGCGACCGGCGCCCGTCAGCTCAACGTACGAATCGAGCGCCAAAAAGGCCGAGAGCACGTCCGAGAAGCCAAAGCGGCCGTAGATGCTGCCGCCCACCGTGGCGGTATTGCGCAGCTGCACGCCCACGATGTCGTGGACGGCGAACTCAAAGACATTGTTGACAAGCGCGTTGAGCCCGGCATGACGCTCGAGCTGGCGCAGGGTGCACATGGCACCGATGCGAAACTCAGTCTCGGTCTCCTCGATCTGATCGAGTCCGCAGGCCGAAAGGTCAATCGCCGTCGCCACGCGACGCGAACCAAGGCGCATCCAGATGCCGCCGCCCACAATCTTGTTGTTGCGGTTCTTCTGTAAGAGCTCATAGGCTTCGGCCGCGTTTCCAACACGGACGTAGGTACCGAACTTGAGCACGTTCTCCCCCATCTCTTCACTTGTCCAGTACTTTTAAGTGTACCAAACGAGGGGCCGCACACTGTTTTAGGACAAAATCCACCCACCCATACATAACTTGCGGTGATATACGGACTGATTAGTCGTTCTGGAACGCAAAACAGTCCGTATATCACCGCAAGTTATGAGGAGTCCTCCGGGATAGAAAAGGCTCCCAGCCAGATAGCTGGGAGCCTTATCACATGCTATGTCGAGCGAAGACCTAGCAGACGCCCTGGGCGAGCATGGCGTCGGCAACCTTCAGGAAGCCGGCGATGTTGGCGCCCATGACAAAGTTGCCCTCCTGGCCGTACTCCTTGGCGGTGTCGTCCACGTTGTGGAACATGCCGCGCATGAGCTGCTCGAGCTTGCCGTCGACCTCCTCGAAGGTCCAGGACAGGTGCTCGGCGTTCTGGCTCATTTCCAGGCCGGACACGAGCACGCCACCGGCGTTGGCAGCCTTACCGGGCATAAAGGCGACGCCGTTCTCCTGGAAGTAGGTCGTTGCCTCGATGGTCGTGGGCATGTTCGCGCCCTCGCCGACCACCTTGCAGCCGTTGGCGACGAGCGCCTGGGCGTCCTCGAGCAGCAGCGTGTTCTCGCGAGCACAGGGCAGCGCGATGTCGCAGGGCAGCTGCCAAACGCCACGGCCGTCGCCCTCGTGCCACACGGCGTTGGGCTTCTCGTCAACGTACATAGCGAGCGTAACGCCCTTGTCGTGGCCGGAGCGCTTCTTGTTGTAGACGTGCTCGAGCACAGTGTAGTCGATGCCGTCGGGATCCTCGACCCAGCCGTGAGTATCGGAGCAGGCCAGCACCTTGCCGCCGAGCTGGGAGACCTTCTGGACGGCGTAGATAGCGACGTTGCCGGAGCCGTGCACGACGACGTTCTTGCCCTCGAAGGAGTCGCCGCGGCTCTTGAGGTACTCGTCCACAAAGTAGGCGAGGCCGTAGCCGGTGGCCTCGGTACGGGCGAGCGAGCCGCCAAAGGAGAGGCCCTTGCCGGTGAGGACGCCGGTCCACTCGTTGGTCAGGCGCTTGTACTGACCGAACAGGTAGGCAACCTCGCGGCCGCCAACGCCCAGGTCGCCGGCGGGAACGTCGGTGTTGGGGCCGATGTGGCGATAGAGCTCGGTCATGAAGGACTGGCAGAAGTGCATGATCTCGTTGTTGGACTTGCCCTTGGGGTCAAAGTCGGAGCCGCCCTTGCCGCCGCCCATGGGAAGGGTGGTCAGGCTGTTCTTGAGGATCTGCTCCAGGCCCAGGAACTTGAGCATACCCAGGGTGACCGTCGGGTTAAAGCGCAGACCGCCCTTGTAGGGTCCAATGGCAGAGTTGAACTCGACGCGATAGCCGCGGTTGACCTGAACCTTGCCCTGGTCGTCGACCCAGGGAACACGGAACATAACGATGCGCTCGGGCTCGACGAGGCGCTCCAGCAGGGCGGCCTCCTCGTACTCGGGGTGGGCGTCGAGCGCCGGCTGGATGGTGCCGAGGATCTCGGTCGCGGCCTGGATGAACTCAGGCTGCTCGGGATAGCGGGCCTTGAGCTCTTCGAGAACTTTCTGCGTGTAGCTCATGCTTCCTCCAATGATGGGAAACGAAAAATGTTGATCGCGGCACCCTATGCGCCGCGAACTTTATCGAGTATGGATAATATCGCACTGTTGCGGGAAAGTTTCGCATAAGCAGACGGGCAGATGTTTCGTTTTGATTACGATGCAGGTAGAAGCGTTTTTGAGTGCCTGACGTGCAAAACCTGTGTTTCAAACCTGTTTCGTCCACGTGTTCCAAACCACAACAAAGGTGCCTGTCCCCAATGTGGTGGTGTGGTGGTTAGAGGACGAGCTGGTGGTAGTCGGCAGGGGTTATGCGGCCTTCGGTGGCAGCGCGGAAGGCGGCGAGGGCATCGCCCGAGAACGGCATGGCCCAGCACAGGCCGCAACCTGCGGTAATGGAGCCGGGCAAAGGCATAATGCGCCCGGGCACACCGGCATCCAGGCACAGCTGCTCGCATTCCATCACATCGAAGGTGCTGTCAAACGACACGATAATCTTGCGCTCGTGGTCGAGGGCATCACCGGACGGGCCTTCGCGGTGTGCCTCACGATACGCCGCGGCGGCCGCTTCCTCTTCCGCAGTATGTCCACAGCCACCGCAGCCGCAGGTACAGGGCTCGGAACCATCGCAAGTGCAAGGCTCTCCCGTGTCGGGACAAATATCGTGAGACATGGCAACTCCAATCGTCTAGGCGAGTAACTCGGCCGCCGCAAACTCCTCGGGCGTATTGACGTTCTCGAAGCAGAGCGTCGAGCCGGCGACCGCGACAATCTGAGGCTCGTCCAAATACCCGGCATTCACCCGGTCGATCAGGCAGCGGATTCGCTGACGGTCATCGGCGAGCAGCTCTTGGGCAACCGGCGCACACGCGTCACGGCGCCAGACGGCGCAAAGCGGCTCAATCCCCCGCTCCTCGCGCGGCACGCACACGTCGAGCGCCTCGGCCTCGACACAGCCAGCAAGGGCACCGATTAGTTCCGAAGAGACAAACGGCATATCACAGGCGACGATAGCAACGAGAGGCAGCCGGGCCGCAGTCAGCGAACTCGCGATGCCGCGCATGGCGCCCGCCGACCCTTCTAGGTCCGCCACCACACGCGGCACCAAGCCGCCAAACGCGCACTCCTCAAGAAAGGCAAGCTCGCTGGGACGCGACGTCGTCACGACCAACTCGCCGGCAACTGGCGCCAGCCGACCCAGCACACGTTCGATGAGCGGCTCGCCGCAAAACGCCATGCGAGCCTTATCACAGCCCATGCGCGAGGACATCCCGCCCGCTTGAACGACGCAAGAAAGATCGGCCCGTCTTACGGTAGTCATACGGCAAAACACCTCCATCGGCATGCTCGAAACCCGACACACGGGATCAGTTACCGTAGACGACATGACAGGCGACACGGCGGACCCGTACAAAAACAAAACAGCGCCTTTGCGGCACGCAGCAAGACCGCGAGCACAAAAGCGCTGGTAGCGTATGGCGGGAACGTATGTGAATCGAACACATCCAAGACGTTTTGCACGCCTCGCAACGGTTTTGAGGACCGCGGAGCCCACCGGAGCCCATCCGTTCCCAAGTGCGGCGGTATTTTACCAAACCGAGCAGCCAATCTAGCGCAGGGACCTCAGGCCGCCGGCATCCTTGTCGAGCACCGTAAAGCGCACGGCATCCAGGTGCTCCAAGATACTGATGGCACGTTTACGCGACACGCCCAGGGCCTCGCGCAGCACGCTCGTGGTGGCAGCGCCGCCGGCTGCCTCAACGGCGGCGGCGACGAGCTCACGCGCATGGGCCTCGGCGGCAGCGGACAGGGCAACGTCGCGCTCGACCTTAACGATCGCGCGTTTAAGCGAAAGCTCGCGCAGGGCACGCGTCATGGTGTCGCGGCCGAGCTGCAGCTGTTCGCCCACCTCGGGCAACGTCGGTGCATCCAGGCCGGCTTCGTCCAGCAAGGCAACGATACGTTCGCAGGCCTCGCGCACCACACGCGCCGCGGCGGCAGCGGAGTGCGGGTCGAACACCTCGGCGCCCTCGGCGGCGCACACGCCACGCGAGCAGCCCTCGGCAATCAGAGCCGCGGCAACGCCTTCATCAGCGGCAGGCCACGCAGCATGGGCAACGGCGCCGGGCGTAAAGCCCGTCTCCTTGGGAGCCGCCGCGTGCATGGCTGACAGGGTCGCCGCCAGTGCATCCATCGCGGCGTCGAGCGCGGAAGAATCTGCATACAGCGAGCCACCCGAGCCAGCAAGCGCGCAAGCAGCGCCCTGCGCCACCAGCCCGCGCAGCGCCGCCTCAGCCTCACCGGCAACAAGATCGAGCGCCGCGGTAACATCGGCAGCCGCAACTGGCAGCGCTTGCAGCGCCAGCCACGCATCCACAGCGCCCTCAATATCTCCGGCCTCGAGCGCCGCATACAGCGCACGCTCCCCTTCGGCAAGCTCGCGAGAGCGGCGGCAGCGAGAAAGCAGCACGCGCCCGCCGCCAATAAGCATCACGGGCGAATAGGACAGCACCACGACATGATCCCCGGCACGTAGCGGCAGCGAGTTTTCCAAGCGCACCTGAACATTACGGGTCTCGCCCACCGCCATGGGGGCCTCGCCCTCCATGAACATGATGCGGCCGACAACCTCGGCTGTACCCGCCATCACGTGCACACGCGCGCCCGACTCGAGCACGCGCGGCTTGGCACCCTCGCGACCCAGGTAGGTGAACGTCATCATAAAGCGCAACGTCTGACCAAAGCGGTCCGCCACGCCCAGCATCTCGCCACGGTCAAGCGCCGCGACACCGTCACCAACCAGGTTGAGCGCCACGCGTTGCCCAGGCAGCGCGCGCGGCGTATCGCCATGCACCTGAATCCCGCGGACACGGCAGACCGTACGCGACGGCAAAGCCATCAGCTCGTCGCCCACCGCAACCGGCGCATCGTGCAGCGTTCCCGACACGACGGTGCCGGCGCCCTTGATCGTAAAGCAGCGGTCAATCGGCAGGCGCGGCGCGGCATCGCTTCGCTCGGCACGCTCGCGACAGGTATCCCAGCAGACACCCACCTGCTCGTCGAGCACCGCAAGCAGCCCGTCAATCCCCTCGCCCGTCTTAGACGACACGGGCACAATTGGCGCGCCCGCAAACACAGTACCCGACAAAAAGTCATCGACATCGAGCTCGGCCAGATCAACCATCTCGCTATCGGCCAGGTCGCACATCGTCAGCGCGACCACCATATGCGTAACGCCCAGCAGCTCCAGCACATGCACGTGCTCGCG
>UQIB01000027.1 GCA_900541015.1 uncultured Collinsella sp.
CGCACGTTGGGCTTGTCGATGCCCATGCCAAAGGCGTTGGTGGCAACCATCACCTGAATGTCGTCGTCGATAAAGGCACGCTGGCTCTGGCGGCGGGCGTCGTTGCCCATGCCGGCATGGTAGCGGCCAACGCGAATGCCGCTGGGACCCAGCGCCTCGGCAAGCTCGCCTGCCAGCGCATCGACCGTCTTGCGGGTCGAGCAATACACGATACCGCTCTCGCCCGAATGCGCGATCACATAGTCGCGCACCCACGCTGCCTTGGCCTTGTCTCCCATCTCCTCGCAGCCAAAGTAGAGGTTCTTGCGATCAAAACCCGTCACCACGGTCGCCGGGTTTTGCAGGCCGAGCATTTGCTGGATATCGGCGCGCACGCGCTCGGTCGCCGTAGCGGTAAACGCCGCCACGATCGGGCGCCGCGGCAGCGAATCGATAAACTCGCGAATCTGCAGGTAAGCGGGACGGAAATCCTGGCCCCACTGGCTCACGCAGTGGGCCTCGTCAATGGCCACGAGAGGCACGCCGATGCCGCCTTCGGCCGCGGCCTCCTGCGCAAAGGCCAGAAAGCGCGGCTCGAGCAGGCGCTCGGGTGCCACATACATAAGCTGATAGCGGCCCTCGCGCGCCCGCTTGAGCACGGTATTTTGCTGAGCCGGCGTAAGGCTGGAGTTGAGATAGCTGGGCCGCGCACCCGCCGCGAGCAACGCACGGGTCTGGTCCTCCATAAGCGACAGCAACGGGCTCACCACAAAGGTGATGCCGGGCAGCATAAGCGCAGGCACCTGGTAGCAAATGGACTTGCCGGCGCCTGTGGGCATAACGCCGAGCGCATCGCGGCCGGCAAGAATCGCATCCACCATGCGATCCTGTCCCGGGCGAAACGAGGTGTAGCCAAAATAGGCGCCGAGCGTGTCGAGCGCCATCTGCTGCATGCTATCGGTCATGGTTTCCTAACGTCAGAATCATCTGCCGCCGATTATACGCCGCCACGCGGACCGGTGCCGCACGGCTATCAGCCACGCTCATTCTGCGGGTAGTCATTGGGGACGTTCTTGAATGACCAGTCGTTTAAGAACGTCCCCAATGACTAGTCTCTTGACAAGCGCGGAAACGTCGCTGGTTGAGCATAAGTCAGCGAAAACGCCCCTAAGCGAGCAAGGTGACGTGAAAGAGGAGGGAAGCGTACTTCGGTACGCGACCGACGATTGAACGTCAGATTGCCGCTTAGGGGCGTTTGCAGCGTCGACCAGTTACGCGGTTTAGTAAAACCGCGTAACTTACATCACCATAACGTAGCGCGATCCCACGTAGTACTGCTTACCCATCAGGACCGGCTCGCCATTGGGGCCGATAAAGCCGGCACGCAGGTTGAGCAGTGGATCGTGCGGAGCGATGCCCAGCTCGGCCGCCTGCTCGGTATTGGCGCGAACGGCCTCGACCGTGCGGTAGCCAACCGAGACAATCGGCGTTCCGCCAACACGCTCGACCTCGGAAAAAATCGACTTGTCCTCAAGATCGGCCGTCAACAGCTCACGGTAGGCGTCAAACGGCACAAAGATGTTCTCCTCAAAAATGGGCTCGCCGTCGGCCGTACGCACGCGCTTGATGTGCAGCAGCAGCGCGTCCTTCTGCAGGCCAAAGAACTCCATCTCGTTTTGACGTGCCGGCACAATCTGGCGATCGACCACATGCGCGCCCGCCTTCATGTCATTATCGGCACACAGCGCGGTAAACGTCTGCAGCGTCGAAGCGTGGAACTGGCGGTTGATGTGCGGCGTGGAGACAAAGGTGCCACGGCCCTGCTGCTTAACCAGGTAGCCATCGGAGCACAGCTCCTCGACGGCGCGGCGCACCGTAATGCGGCTCACGTCGTACTGCTCGGCTAGCTCAAGCTCGGACGGAATACGCTCCTTGGGTGCATAAACACCTTTCTCGATCGCGTCCTTGATTTCGTCATAAATCTGCTGGTAAAGCGGTGCATTTTTGGGCGTAGGCATATCTAATCACTCTTATTGGAATATCGAAATAACTAATACGTATATAACGTCTAGTTTCATGTTACCTCATATTGATAAAACGATACACCCTCCCTACCAAAAAGCGACAGCTTCATTTTGGTAGGTTTTATCTGGGTAAACGAGAGCCTCTAAAAAGCAACGGGGCTTTCGAGGGGCTCATGCTGATGGGTTACCTCAGGCCGGCAAAATGCCAAAACCCTACTTGCCGTCGTCCTGCTGTAGGCTGTCCTGCTCGCTGAGGCGCGCCTGCCTGCTGGCCATGCGCGCGGGCTTGTCGGGATCGGGTACGGCCGTGGGCATGGGCTCGTCGACATGCCCGCCCCACCAGCCGCCCACAAAGTTGAGCGTGTGGAACACGTTGATCACGGCGCCGGGATCAATGTCACACACCAGCTTGATAATGTCCTGACTCTCGTAGGTCGAAACAACGGCGTGCAGCAGGTACATCTTTTCACGGCTGTATCCGCCGATGACCTCAGCGCAGCTAATGCCATGCTGAAAATGGTCAACATAGGCGGTCATGACCTCGTCCGCCTTGCGCGTCGTGATCTGCAGCGTCACGCGGTCGTAGCGACGATAGAAACTGTCGATGGTCTTGGTTGAAATAAACTGAAACACGATGGAGTACGCCGCATTGTCCCAGCCAAACATAAAGCCAAAGATCGCCAGGATAAAGCAGTTGAAACCAAAGATGACGCCCCAGATGGTCTTGCCCGTGTGGTTGGAAACCCACAGCGCGATAAAGTCGGTGCCGCCAGTGGATGCGCCGGATTTAAGCGCGATGGCAGCGCCCAGACCCGAGACCACGCCGCCAAAAATGATGAGCATGATCTTGTCGCCCAAAAACGGCGCGAAGTGAAAGACGTTGAGGAACAGCGACGAGAGCACGACCTGCATCATCGAGAAGATGACGAAGCGCTTGCTGATGCCGCTCCAGCATAGGAGCGCCACGGGGATGTTGAGCGCGAGCATACCGAGCGAGATGTCGATGTGAACGCCGCCCAGCGAGGTAACGCGATCGAGCAGGACCGCAACGCCGGTGAGGCCGCTCGGAAGCAAGTCGGCGGGCTGAATGAACGCCTGGATCAGGAATGTCTGGAGAACGGCGGAAATCGTGACCGCCACGGCAGTAATAGCGCGGCGGACGATGGTGAGGCGGCCGAGTACGAGCACTCGGTCCGTGAGCTGATCGATGGCGTTCGCCACGCAGGCTCCTTTCGAAGGCAGATGTAGTTGTGGGGTATGTCCGCGATTGTAGCATGGAGCGTGCGGGGGCGCTTCAATTCACCCTCTCTCGACAACCAAAGCGGGACCAGCAACCCCACGACCAAAGGCCCAAATTACAAGTGAGTAGACTTTACGCGACCTGCAGAGCACACCCAAAACCGCCACCCCTGTGACCTGCGGTTTTACTAGAGCAGATGCGCTTTGTGCTCGTCCTGCACCAAAAAGTCTACTCACTTAATCCGAATCGAAGCCAAACGGATCCAAATAGATGGCAAATTAAGCCAATCCGCAGCAAAAGACGCGTGAATCAGTGCTTCTCGCGGCGGATTGACGCTACAAAGCGGCCAAAATGTCGGTCAGATTATCGATAACGGCATCGGCTCGCGATTGATCGAGGTTGACGCCCTCGTGCGGACGCAGTGCCAGGACGCGGGCGCCGGAGCGTTTGCCGGCCTCGATGCCTAAAGGCGAATCCTCGATAACCAGGCACTCGGCAGGCTCCACCCCCAGCGCCTCCATGGCGCGCAGGTAGATCTCGGGGTCGGGCTTAAACGCGCTGCACTCGTGACCGCTGATGGTGTAGTCCAGCACGTCGGCGATGCCGGCGATCCCCACCAGCTCATCAATCAACTCGCGATAGGACGAGCTCGCGATGGCACACTTCACGCCGCGCTCGTGCAGCTCACGCATCACCGGCTCCGTTTGCTCGTTGAGCAGCTCGGCATACGGAACGGGGTGATCCGGGCTGTAGACTTGCTTGTACTCCACGCGCAGACGCTCGCGCAGCTCAATATCGTCGGGCACCAGCGCCTCCCAAATGGCGGGCTCGTTAGACCCCGAAAGATCGGGAATCTCGTCAAAGTGGAACCCCTTCTCTTCCATAAACGCCACGCGGCGACGGTTGTAGAACCACTCGGTATCGACCAGCACGCCGTCCATGTCAAACAGCACTGCCTTGATCATACGCATCTCCTCTCAAGAACAAAAAAGGGGACGGGGCGCAAACCCCATCCCCTCTCAATCAACCCGTAAGGTCTACTTACTTGTGATTAGTAGGAAAGCTTCCACATGTAGCGACGCATGGTCAGCGGATGCTGACGGGCCTCGGCGATCTGGTTGCCGTACTCGCGCATAACGGCGAGGTGCAGCAGCGGGTTGAAGTAGGTGACGACGCTCGCGGGCACAGCGTCAGCCAGGCCGTAGTCCTTGGAGTCGATCAGAGCGACCTTGGCGCCCATGCGCTTAAGGAAGGTGAGGGCGCGGGCGTCCATCGGACGGGTAGCGCCATCGGACATGAAGAAGACATAGGGCTTACCCTCGGTGGAAACCTCGAACGGGCCGTGGAAGTACTCGCCGGTGTTGTAGGCGGCGGCGTCGATCCACTGCATCTCGGTGAACAGGAAGGCGGCGTGAGAATAAGCCATCTTCTCGGAGGCACCGGAAGCCATGAAGTAGATCATCTTGTCGTCCTTGAAGTCCTTGGCGAACTTCTTGGCGAGCTTCTTGCAGTGCTGAGCGGCGTTCTCGCAGAGCTCGAAGACGTTGGTGAGGCCGGTGATCATGTCCTCGTAGTGGTCATAGCCCTCGGTCTGCTGAAGGATCTCGACAGCAAGAGCGATGGCATAGCCAGGCTTCTCGCACTTGGCAGCGAAGTTGGCGTGGAAGCCGTGAACGATGACGTAGTCAGCGTCGACGGTCAGAGCGGAGCCAGCCTTGTTGGTGAGGGAGACGACCGGGCAGTTGTGCTTCTTGGCGGTCTTGTTGGCCTCGACGGTCTCGGGCGTGGACCCACCGAGGGAGCAGGTGATCACGAAGGTGTGCTCGTTGACCCAGGAAGGCGTGTCGTAGTTGAACTCGTTAGCGGTGAAGATCTGAACGTTCAGCTTGTCCGTGTTGTTGGCCAGGAAGTACTTGGCGGGGTAAAGGTCGGACATGGAAGCACCGCAGCCGACGAAAGCGACGCTGTGGATCTCGTGGTTGGACAGGACGTCAGCGACGATCTGCTTAGGGAGGTTAAGGTCGATCTCGTACATCTGACACATTCCTTTCGATTTTTGCGGCGCCACATTGCCGGGCGCTCGCAGGGTTACCGTGGTTTGGGCCGAGTCGCCGGCCCGTTAAGGATGCGACAAAGGGACTGTCCCATTGTCGCATTTTAGGGATGGAAGCCTGCCTGGGGTATGGGATGCCAGGCAGGCCCCCGGGGGAAAGCGGTTAGACGCTTGGTCGCGACTAGGCCAGGATGCCGGCCGCGGAGAGGGCGATGCCGCCCACGATGGCGATCACGAGAAGCCAACCGGTGTTGACGTTCTTCTTGATGAGCCAGTACATAAGGCCGGTGAGGCCAAGGGAAATCATCTGGGGCATCATGCCGTCCAGGATGTCCTGGATAACGACGGTGCCCTCAGCGAACTGCAGCGGGGTGGTGGCGCCGATCAGCGTAGCGATCATGCCGCCCACGGACATAAGGCCCACGATGCCGCAGACATACATGAGCTTCTCCATGAGGTCGCCGCCCTGAAGCTTGCTCAGGTACTCGTGGCCGCCCTGATAGCCCATCTTGGCTGCGAACCAGGTGATCAGCACAGAGGGGACGATAGAGATGAGCATGGCCAGGATCGGGCCCATGATGGAGCCCTGCTGAGCCAGCTGAACGCCCAGGCCAAAGGCGATAACGCGGATGGTGCCCTGGAAGAAGGAGTCACCGATGCCGGAAAGCGGGCCCATGAGGGAGGTCTTGACCGCGTTGATCGAATCGGGATCGAAGTTCTCGGGATCCTTGGCGTACTCCTCCTCCATGGAGGCAGTGAGACCCAGGATGAAAGCGCTCGTCTGCGGGGTGCAGTTGTAGAACGCCATGTGACGGTGGTAAGCCTCTTTCTTAGCAGCGAGCTGCTTGGGATCGGACTCATCCGGATAGAGGCGATCGAGCGTGGGAACCATGCCGTAGAGGAAGCCCATGTTCATCTGACGCTCGTAGTTCCAAGAGGCCTGGATGGCCCAGGAGCGCCAGAAGAACTGGCTGACCTTCTTGTTCAGGGACACGTCCTTGGTTGCGGTTGCCATAGTGTGTTCCTCCTTAGTCTTCGTCGTCTTCGAGCGGATCGTAGTCGGAATCGACACCGGCGGCTGCATGGGAACCGTTGAACTTGAAGCCCATGAAGACGACAGCCAGGCACACACCGATCAGAGCGACCGCGATGACGGACAGGTTGAGGTAAGCGGCGAGCAGGAAACCGATGAACAGGAACGGAGTCATACCCTTCTTGATCATCATGGTGAGCAGCAGGGCCAAGCCGTAGGCGGTCATGATCTTGGTCGAAACGTTCAGACCAGTGGACAGCCACTCGGGAACCATGTTGACGATGGC
Source organism: uncultured Collinsella sp. (assembly GCA_900541015.1). Classification (GTDB taxonomy): domain Bacteria; phylum Actinomycetota; class Coriobacteriia; order Coriobacteriales; family Coriobacteriaceae; genus Collinsella. The sequence continues at coordinate 6,616 of UQIB01000027.1, forward strand.
CTGAACCAGGTCGGTGCCAACAAAGACGGCGAGGAAGATCGGCAGGAAGTACATGACGGCGTACAGACCGGAGCCGGCGCAGATGTGCATACGGTAGGCGGTCTTGAACTTTCCGTTATCGATCGCGCTATCGGCCACATGGGTGAGGGCGGCGATGATGGAACGGAACACGATGCCGAGGAGCTGACCCAGGACGGCGACCGGGATGGCGATCGTCATGGCGGTCTCGGCGGAAGCATCGGTCAGGCACGCAAAGGCAGCGGCCACGATGCCACCCAGGACCATATCGGGCGGAACGGCGGCGCCGACCTGCACCAGGCCCATGGACACGAGCTCGACGGCGGCACCGACGGCAAGGCCGGTGGGCACATCGCCCAGCAGCAGACCGACGAGCGTAGCGCCAACGAGGGGCTGCTCGAAGTTAAGACGACCGAGCAGGCGGGAGTCCCACATGCAGAACACGCCGACGAGGCCGACGAGCACCGCACTGATGAACGTATTCATACCCTTCTCCTTTCAGTCAGGCAAAAGCCTGGTTGATTACAGCTTGGCGTCGATGTCGACGCTCTGATACGTAGGGGTCTGCTGAACATAGAGCTTGATGCCCATGTCGAGCAGCTGGTTGACGTCGGCCTTCTGGTTGGCGTCGAGGAAGACGGAGCTGTCCTTGCCTCCGACCTGATCGGCACCGTCGTGGTTGGCGGTGGCGCCCAGGTTGATGGCGTCGAGCTTGTAGCCCTGGCAGAACTGCAGCATCTCGGCCGTGTTGCCAAAGACGAACATGACGCGCTCGCCGAGGGTGTTGAGCTTGTCCATCTTGGCGAGGGCACGCTCGACGGTGAAGACGTTCAGACGCACGCCCTGGGGCTTGGCCAGCTTAAGAGCGCCCTTCTTGATGTCATCGTTGGCAGCAGCGTTGTCGACGACGATGATGCGCTCGGCCTGAACCTTGGTGGTCCAGGTAAAGACGACCTGGCCGTGCAGCAGACGGTAGTCAAGACGTGCGAGGACGATCTTGGCGGGACCGGAGCTGTGACGGGGCGCCTTGGCCTTCTTGGCGGGAGCCGCGGCAGCCTCGACCGGTGCGTTGGGGTTGGTCAGACCGGTGCGGGCCTCGTTGATGAGGGCTGCGAGCTCGGCGCCCTTGACGGGGACGGGGCTCATAGCGAGCGTGAGCGCCAGCGGGATGTTGAAACCGCTGACAACCGTGAACTTCGTGCCGTTCTTGGAAAGCTCGACCATGTTGTTGTTGACCGAGCTGCCGAGCATATCGGTCAGCACATAGACGGTGTCGTCCGCGTTGAACGTGGCGATCAGAGCCTCAACCTTATTGGTGATGGGCTCCTTGTCGTCACGAGCAAGCGACACGACGTGGACGTTCGACACGTCGCCGAGAACCATCTCGAGCGTGTCTTTGGCGCCTGCGGCCAGGCCGCCATGAGATGCGAGAATGATCTGATTCATCTTGCCTCCTCCTTTTCGTTATGGTCATTATAACGTCTTATACGTTGCCTATATTGCTAATTAGTATAAAGACCGTTCGCGGGTGAAAATCGACCGTTGACGGGTTTAACGTACTTGAAACGTTGGGGCCGGGTAGGCCGGCGCCGGCTGGATAACCCCAGGTCAGACCCTGCGCGCAATCCTCTATCGCACGAAGTACCAGGGGCTTTCCTGCACGGTGGGTTCCAACGCGATGCCGGTGCGTTCCTTAAACAAATCCATGTCCTGAGATTTTTCGGTCCACCACGCGTTGGGCTTAAAGGTCATGCTCTCAATGACATGACCGACAAACATACTGTTGCGCAGCTTGGAGAAGTCGGTGTTCATGATCAGGATGGACGCGAGCACCAGCACGATGCCCAGGACCTTGATCGCGCCGGCGGGCTCGGCATAGACACCAATGCCCACCAGTACGGTGACGACCGTCTCGAAAGACATTACGACGGGAACTTTCGATGTCTCGAGCCCCATGGACAGACCCTGCATATATAAGATGTAAGCCACGGCTGTGGGGATGAGTCCAAAGCCAAGGAACAGCAGCAGCAGCTGTGGCGACATTGCCGCGGCGACATCCGGCCACGGAGCCGCGATAGCCGCCATAACCGCACCGCCAAAAACAAAGCCCCAAAACGTGACAGCCAGCGGGTGGACCGTCTTGGTTGCTATCCGGCTAAACACCGCGAGCGACGCACCACAAAGGCCTGCAATCACGCCCGACGTGACGCCCCAAACCGAAAAATGAAAACCGGAAAGGTCGCCATTGGTCACCGCAAGCACGCAGCCAACGATGTTAAAGACAATGGCAACGAGCTTGTTGGGGGTCACGTCCTCGCGATAAAGCACGCGGCCGAGCATGACGCCAAACACCGGCGAGGTGTAGAGCAGCACCGAGGCCGTGGACATGCCCACCTCGCCCATGCACTCGTAATAGCAAGTGTTGGCGGCGGCCAAACCGACGATACCGACAAGCGCACAGGGAACAAGCTCTTTAGGGCTTGCCTTGAACAGTGCCAGGGGACCCGATGCTTTTCCCTCACGAGCACCTCGCTGGCAACCCATGAACGCCAAGACCGGAGCCATTAAGACGGCACCCGACAACAGGCGAAAGGCCGCCATGCTCTGAGACGAAACACCCAGGGCCGATATTCCGTTTACAAAGATTCCGATGCTGCCCCACATAAGCGCGGCGATTAGCACCAGCACATAGCCCAGATTGCTTTTCTTCAACGCAGCCTCCTCGGTATTGTTTCCAATATGTTTCACACTACGTTATAGTCGTTATATACATTTTTCAAGACACAAATCGCCAAACGGAAAAATCCGCTTCCCCACATACTCATTGGGTAGTCATTGGGGACGTACTTAAATGACTAGTCGTTGGGGACGTTCCTGAATGACTAGTCATTTAAGAACGTCACCAACGACTACCCAACTGCCGGCAGAAAAGGAACGTCCCCAAGCGCTGCCATGAATTCAGTTGCGGTGAAATAGTTCCTGAATAGAGGCTTCAGACCCCCAAACAGGAACTATTCCACCGCAACTTATGAGGACATCGAGCTGTTAGGCCGCTCTATCCCCTAGTAGTCCAGCTTCCACATGTAGCGGCGCGTCATGTAGTCCTTGTGAGTAATGGCAGAGAGTGCACGCATATACACGTTGTTGAGGATCGGGGCAAAGATCAGGTGGTTGAAGTACTCGCTCACGCTGTCCTTGATGTCGTTGAGGCCGAGCTCCTTGGCGTCAAGCTGATAGACGCGCTCGCCACCGTACTGGTTGACGAAGCGGATGCCGCGCTCGTCGTTGCAGCGGCTGCGGCCGACGCTGATGAGCTGGAACAGCGAGGTACGCTTGTCCAGGATCTCGAAGGGACCGTGGAAGAAGTCGCAGGTGTTGATGGTGCAGGAGTCAATCTGCAGCATCTCCTGCACGTTGCAGATGCTAAAGACGTAGGCGGCACCAAAGAGCGGACCCTGAGCCATGACGTTGATGCAGGGCTTGTCGGCGTTCTGCTCGGCCCACTTGGCAGCAAGCGGACGGGTGTACTCGACGGCCTTGCGATAGATGGGGTCGACCAAGTCGAACGCGGCCATAGCGGTCTCGTACTCGGCATAGCCCTCGGTCTGCTGCGTAAGCTCCATGGCGATCATGGTCACGACGGCGGAGTTGGTGCGGCCCATGCAGGACTCGTCGACGGCCAAGCTGTCGTACTGGATCTTGTAGTCGCAGACCTCGGTGAGGCCGGACTCGTCAACATAGATGGCGATGGTGCTGGCGCCGTGGTCCTTGGCGACCTGGGCGGCGACGATGGTCTCCTTGGTGCCGCGCATGGACACGACGACGGCCAGGGTGTTCTCGTTGACATAGGCGGGCGTGGCGTGCACGAACTCGTTGCTGGTGTAGCTGGAGCTCACGACCTGCGTGGCCTCGTGCTCCATAAAGTACTGGGCAGGATAGTTGCCGCCGTTGGATCCGCCGGCGCCAATCCACACGACGCGCTTGATGCCACCCTTGTCTGCCTTGTCGGCCAAAACCTGGGAGACGACATCCTTAACCTGTTCCTGAGTAGTCATCGTGCATCAGCCTTTCTTCTCATTTGATGCTCATCACAGGCATACAAGTTACATACATGTTTTGGTTATGTCGACTAGTTGTATGCTATATTTGACTTAGATATTTTGCCGCTGTGGTTTTCGACAACTGGCTACCAGCGGTTTTGTTGTTGTATTGAATACATGCTTGCTTAGATAGGCATACAAGTTAGATACAGGTTGATCACATGAACGCTCCGTCTAAAAAGAAACTGAACCAATACGAGCGCTTGGCGGGCATGTTGCGTGACCGCATCGCCGCCGGCATCTACGCACGCGGAGACAAGCTGCCGTCCGAGATGGAACTCATGGACGAATCGGGGCTGTCGCGCAGCACCGTGCGCCACGCCCTTAAGGTTCTCGTTGATGAGGGCCTGGTGCGCACCGAGCGCGGGCGTGGCGCCTTTGTGGCCGACACGCCCGCGCTCCACGAGAACAACCTAGTGTTTTCGAGCTATACCAAGCAGGTCGAAGGTCAGGGCATGAAGCCCACCACGCGCACAGTGGACTCGGGCTTTACCAAGGCGGGCGGCAGCATAGCTAAGTTCTTTGATGCCGCCGTGGGCAGCAAGCTCGTCAAACTTGTCCGCCTGCGTTATCTGGACGATGCGCCACTGTGCCTGGAGACCACCTATCTGCCGCCAAGCTTTGGGTCGCTCATCGATCGCGATATCAACGGTTCGCTCTACGCCACGCTGCGTCAAGAATTCCATCGCGCGCCGGCACAGGGGCACAAGACCTTTGAGGTGTGCTATGCCTCGCAAAACGAGGCGTTTTTGCTCAACGTCGAGCGCGGACAGGCACTGATCCTGATCACCGACTACGTCTACGACACCGACGGCCGCCCGCTCCATGTCTCCAAGCGCATCCAACGCACCGACCGCGCTAAATACACCGAGCCCATCGGCTAACCCGCCAAAATAAACCTGTCCCTAAATGGTAGGTTTGGGGAGGTCGGGGAACCAGGTTGGCTTGGGTTGGTTGGGCGTGCGCTCGGCCAGGACCAACTCCATCCAGCACATGTCGTACCAGCGACCGAACTTTTGGGCGCAGCGGTCGAAGGTGCCCACCAGGCGATATCCCATATGGGCATGGAAATCCTGGCTGTTGTGCGTCAGGTACTCGTCGTCCTTGTCGTGCGGCACGGCGATGAGGGCGCACATGTTGGTGATGCCCATCGCGACCAGGCATTGCTTGAGCGCATCGTGCAGATTGCGGCCCAGCCCGCCGTGGCGTACATCGCGCGCCAGGTAGATCGATGTCTCGACCGACCAGTCGTATGCCTCGCGGCTGTTGAGCGCGCTCACATAGGCATAGCCCACTGGGCGCCCGTCCAGCTCCATCACCAAATACGGATAGCGCTTGAGCGTACGCTCGATGCGCCCGGCAAACTCCTCAACGCTCGGCACCTCGTATTCGCAGGTAATCGCCGTCTGGCGCACATACGGCTCATAGATGGCAAGCAACGCCGGTGCGTCTTCGGGCGTCGCCAGGCGGATCGTTGGCTCGGACATCTCGGTCATACAACCCTTCTCCCTCAAAAACAAAGGCCGCCTTGCGCCAAACCCAGCGCAAGGCGGCCCCTCGTCATTACATCAGGCTACAGAACCGCCGCCAACGCGTCGATATCCTCCTGCGTCGTGGCCCAGCTGGTGCAAAAACGCACCACCGTGTGGGTATCGTCGTACTTTTCCCAGTACTCGATCGCCGCATGCTCGCGAATGCGGGCCATGTCCTCGTTGGGCAGAATCACGAACTGCTGGTTGGTCGGCGTCTCCAAGAAGAACTGGTAGCCGTGCTCGTGCAGCACGCGACGCAGCGCCTGAGCGGTCTCAATCGCCTGGCGACCAATCTCAAAATACAGGCCGTCGGTAAAGAGCGCCTCAAACTGCACGCCCGTCAGGCGGCCCTTGGCCAGCAACGCACCGTGTTGCTTAATGCGCGGAATGGGGTGCGCCGGGGCGTGCATGCCGCAAAACACCACGGCCTCGCCGCACAGAGCGCCGCACTTGGTGCCGCCGATGTAGAACACGTCACACAGCTGCGCCAGCTCGGGCAGGGTAATGTCGCACTCATCGGCCGCCAGCGCATAGGCCAGGCGAGCACCGTCCACAAACAGCGGAATCTCGCGCTTCTGGCACACTGCGTGAATCGCCGCGAGCTCAGCCTTGGAGTACAGCGTGCCGTACTCGGTCGATAGGCTCACGTACACGGCACCCGGGAACACCGTGTGCTCGTAGCTCTCGTTTTCGTAGAACACCTGGATATAGTTCTCGAGGTCCTCGGCGTGCATCTTGCCCTCGTAGCCGGGGATGGTGAGCACCTTGTGGCCGCCAAACTCAATGGCGCCCGCCTCATGGCAGGCGACGTGGCCAGTCTCGGCAGCAACGACGCCCTCGTACGGCGCGAGCAGCATGTCGATCACCGTCGCGTTGGCCTGCGTGCCGCCCACCAGAAAAAACACGTCGGCATCGGGGGCCTGGCAGGCCTCGCGGATAAGCTGCTTGGCACGCTCGGTGTGTGCATCGGTACCGTAGCCAGGCTGCGGCTCCATGTTGGTATCGACGAGCGCCTGCAGCACTGCCGGATGTGCGCCGTGGGAATAGTCGTTGTTAAACGCGAGCATGGCAATCCTCTCTTACCGGGTATCGGCCAGATGATTCAAACGGAGCTATTGTACGCCGTTGGGATAGGCAATGCGCGCGGCAAGGCACTCAAGTGCCAGTACCAGGGCAAAACCGCAGCTCACGTCGCTCAAAAAGTGTGCTCCGATCACGATGCGGCCAAACGCGACGAGCGCTGCAACCACAGCCGCCGTCCAAAAGACCACACGACGGCGCGAAGGTTTTTCCTTAAAGGCTGCCGCGGGAAGCCCGGCGAGCATAAGGCCGATCGCCGCATGCGCCGTGTGTCCGCTCGCAAACGACTTGAACCCGTCCTTGATCACGCCGGCGGTGATGTAGCTCCACTTGTCGGGATTGCCGATCACCCACCACGGCTGAAAATTGAGCCCCGGCGTGACCTCGATCACGCGCATGCGCGGGCGCGACCACAACGGCTTGACGATCACGTTGAGAATAATAGCCTGAGCGATCCACACGGCAAGCACCATCAACGCCCAGCGTGTGAGCTCGTCGGGCTTGGTCGTGCGCGTGAGGCGATAGACGATAAGGTTGGCGGCGATGACCAGCACAAACGTCAGAACCAGCTGAAACGCAATAAGCTTGCCACCGACGCGCAGCGATCCGATAATCTCGTAGCCGACCAGGCCCACGTTGATCAGAACGCCCAGCACGGCGAGCCACTTGCTCGTCTTGGAATCGGGGCGTGCCGAGCGCACGAGCATAACGCCCGCGACGCTCGCCGTCAGCTCAAACGGCAGCTCGCCAGCCGCCTCGACAAAGCGGCCGTACATGCTGCCGATGTTGAACAGCGCACTCGAGATCTGATAATCGAAGAAGCTGCCCACGCCCAGACAAAGACACAGGACAACCGCGATAATGGCGACATCTTTTTTATAGATGTATCCGAACATGCTTTCCTTTCGATGGAACCAGAGTGTCCAAATGGGGTGTTTGCAGCGTCGACTCGCTAGTCATCATCACTGGCGCCCAGCTGCTGCAGCAGCATGAGTGCCGCGGCCACCGGGCCGGTGCCGTCGTTGGCGTCGAGGCCGCGGCCCAGGCCGCTGCCCGCGCCGGCGCCCGCCTTGTAGGGCACCGACAGCTTGCGGCTCTTGGGAAAGTTCACCGCGCCATAGCGGGTCTTAAGCTCAAAGGCCACCTTCTTGGGCACGTCGACACCCAAAAACGTGATGCGACCACCGCTGAGCGTGACGCTCTCGAGCCCCAGGCGCTCGCCGCGAATACGAATGCGAGCGCGGTTGAACAAGTTGAGCCCCGCCAACGGAAGCTCACCGTGCGCAGCCTCGGTCTCCTCCTGCACCTCGTCGATACTCTCCAGGTCCTCAGCCGCCGCGAGCTTGCGGTACACGAGCACGCGCTGGTCCACCGCCGGCATGTACTCCTCGGACAAGAAGTAGTCGGCCGGCAGGTTGATGCCCACGCTCGCCGCCTCCACGCCGGCATCGTCGTCGCCGCGCGCCTCGGCCACGGCCTGTCCCAGCATCTGCGTAAACAGGTCAAAGCCCACGCTCGACAGGTTGCCGTGCTGCTCGGCACCCATGAGCGAACCGGCACCGCGGATCTCCAGGTCGCGCATGGCGATGCGCATGCCGCTGCCCAGGTCTTGGAACTCGGAAAGCGCGGTCAGGCGCGCCGTGGCCTCCTCGGTGAGCGGCAGCTCACCCGGGAACATAAAGTACGCGTATGCCTGCGTGGCCGAGCGGCCCACGCGGCCCTTGAGCTGGTAGAGCTGCGCCAGGCCCAAACGCTGCGAGTCCTCGATGATGAGCGTGTTGGCCGTTGCGTTGTCGATGCCGCTCTCCACGATGGTCGTGGCGATAAGCACGTCAATCTTCTTGGTCGCGAACTCAATCATCACGTCCTCGACCTCGCGCGGGCTCATCTTGCCGTGTGCCACACCCACGCGCGCCTCGGGCGCGGCCTCGTGCACGCGCGCCACAGCGTCATCGATGGTCTTGACGCGGTTGGACACGTAATACACCTGACCGCCGCGGCCCACCTCCAGGCGAATCGCCGCACTCACCACGTCGGGGTCGTACTCCCCCACGTGCACGATCACGGGACGACGCCCGGTCGGCGGCGTGGTAATCAGGCTCATGTCGCGCACGCCGCTCGTGGCCATCTGCATGGTTCGCGGAATCGGCGTTGCCGAGAGCGTGAGCACGTCGATTTGCTCGCGCAGATTCTTGAGCTGCTCCTTGTGCTGCACGCCAAAGCGCTGCTCCTCGTCGATGATCACCAGGCCCAGGTTCTTGGGGTTCACATCGGCCGAAAGCAGACGGTGCGTGCCGATGAGCACATCAATCGTGCCCTCGGCAAACGCCTTGAGCGCGCGCTTTTGCTGCGCCGGCGTGCGGAAGCGGCTGAGCACCTCGACCTCCAGGCCAAACGGGGCAAAGCGCTCAAAGAATGTCTCGTAGTGCTGTTGGGCCAGAATGGTCGTGGGGCAGAGCACCATGACCTGGCGGCCGGAGTCCACGCACTTAAAGGCCGCGCGCAGGGCGACCTCGGTCTTGCCAAAGCCCACGTCGCCGCACAGTAGGCGGTCCATGGGCTTGGGCGCCTCCATGTCGGCCTTGATGTCGGCGATAGCCTCCAGCTGGTCACGCGTCTCGTCGTAGGGGAAGCTCTCCTCCATCTCGATCTGCTCGGGCGTATCGGGCGGACAGGCGATACCGGTAATCGACGAGCGGCGCGTATACAGGTCGACCAGGTCAAACGCCAGCTTTTTGGCATTCTTGCGCGCCTTGTTGGTAGCCCGCGTCCAGTCGGCGGTGTTGAGCCTGGTCAGGCGCGGCTTGTCACCGTCGGGGCCAACGTAGCGCGTGATGCGGTCGACCTGCTCCAACGGCACGTAGAGCTTGTCGCCATCGGCGTATTCCAGCAAAAAGTAGTCGCGTTCCTTGCCGCCCACTTCCTGGCGCGCAATCTCGCTAAAGAGCGCGATGCCGTGGGTAGCGTGCACCACGTAGTCGCCCGGCTTAAACGGGAAGGTGATCTGCGTAATGTCAACCTTGCGGCGGCTGCGCGCGCGGTTGGCATCCATGCGGGCGTTGAGGTCGGCGATCGAGAACACGGCCAGGTTGGCATCGGGCACCACCACGCCCTGCGGCAGGGCAGCGTCCACAAAGGTCACGCGCCCGCGCGAGATGGTGGGCACGGCGGCGCCGGCGGCAGCCTGCGCGGCGCCCGCCTCGAGCGAGCGGGCGTTGAGCGCATCGGCGCGACGCTCGCGAATGGAAGCATGGGCCTCCTGGCGTGCGGCACGGTCGGCGGAATCCGCCGCCGCCACGCGCACGCGGTCGCCGATAGCGCCGGCGTTTTCGGGCGCCGCGGTCAGCGATTCCTCAAAGGTAATGCCCTCGTCGCCAAAGGTGAGCTCCATCGACTCGCGCGCACCGCGGTCGGGGATGGCAAACACGCAGGCATAGCGCTTGCCCACGACCTCCTGGATGCGCGTCATGAAACGGTTGTCCGAGCCTGCAATGGCAGGCTGCTCAATCTTGAGCTCGGCCGTCACCGCACCGCCGGCACGGATGAGGCTCACGTAGTTCAGGCGCTGTTGAGCACCAAAGTCGAGTTGCTGGGCACGCACGTACAGGCCGTCCAGACGGTCGACCCCCGCCTCGCCGGCACGTGCCTCGATATCCTCGTAGGCGCGCAGGCAATCGTCGAACAGCGAGCGCGGCTCGGACAGCACCACGAGCGCCTTTCCGCTCACATGCGACAGCGGGCTCACGGTCTGGCCGTACATCACCGGCAAAAAGCGGTCGAGCTCAGGCGTGACGATGCGCGCATCCACCATCTCGAGCAGCGCTGCCAACTTGCTGTCGTCCTGGCTGGCGCGGTAGAGCGCCACATGCATGTTGTGGACTGCCTCGTCGGTGAGTGCAAGCTCGCGACAGGGGAAGATCTCGATGCTGTCCTCGTTGCCGATGGTCTGGCCCGTTGAGCTCACCATGCGGCGGATGCGGTCGATCTCGTCGCCGAAGAACTCGATGCGCACGGGCGCCTTTTCCTGCGCGGGGAACACCTCGACGGTGTCGCCGTGCACGCGGAACAGGCCGGGCGCGTCGGCGGCGCCGGCATTGGTGTAGCCCATGCCCACCAAGCGCTGTGGCACCTCGTCAAAGGGAATCTCCTCGCCCACCGCAAAGGTCGTGGACTCCCAGTAACGGCTCTCGACCGGCGGCACGCAGCGCAGCAGCGCGCGGGCCGAGGCGACCATGATGCAGTTGTCCCCGCGCACGATGCGCCCGAGCGCCTCGCAGCGCTGGGCCACCACGGCATCGTCGGGCGCCTGTTCGCGCCAAGGGTAGTCCTTGCGCTCGGGAAAGCGGCACACGTGCGCCAGGCCCACATAGGCGGCCAGACTGCGTGCGGCGCGATCGGCCGCGTCCTCGCCGCTCACGATATAGACCGTCGGGCGCGGACGACGCGCAAACTGGGCGGCGGCCATAAGCGTTCGGCCCGACTGAGACACGGCCAGCGTCACGTCCTCGCCAGAATCGAGCCCGGCCTCGACGGTCTGCAGCGCCTCGGCAGTGTAGAGCTGCGCGGCTATACGGTGAATGAGCATGCTGTTCCTCCGGCATTGCAACGCCAAAAGCCCGCCGAGGCAAGCTCGGCGGGTCGTCCGTCAAATTCGTTGTCTGTCATGGTAGCGCATGAAGAGGACTCCAGCTCAGGCGTACCCCCAGCCCCGCAACAAAAACGCCAGATAGAACTGGACTCGCCGGCTTCGCCAAAATCTCCCCGTCACGTCGAACGCCGCAACCACGGAAAGCTCCCCAAGAAACGGCTATTCCTCAAAAAAGCTCGCAACGTTCAAACGGCTCGTCCACTCTCCTATGGTGTTGGCAAAGCCGACGCGTGTGTACACGCCCGCAAAACGGCCGCGATACAGGTACAGGCCTTCCATATTAGAAGCGGGCGCAAAACCAAGATCATCCACAAGTCCTTTGGGCGCCCCTCCTCGATGCGGCCCATCGACAAGCGTTCCGCGCAAGCAGGGAGTCTGATACTGCTGAGCATACTCCTGCACAATCGCCCCAGCGGCCGCAGCACGAGCAAGCACCTGGGACCATTCCTGTTCCGTGGCATCCAAACCAGCGACAACGCCAACCGCATTGTAGCCGCCGCACGGCTTGACGATCCATCGGTCCTTTTCGGCAAATCTCGACAACTGGGTGCTTTCGTCCAAAATCTCGGTATAGGGCACATGCTCCCGTACAAACGATTGCTCCTCCGGGCTCAACAAGGACTGCCCGGCTCGAGACCATAGAAATGCAAATACGGTCTTAGTCGCACACGGCCACGTTCTAAATCCCCCGACGATGCACGCGATCCCTTCTTGAACCGCCTCAATTAAGGCCGAGCGTCCATCGCACGGCTTATCCCACAACTCGCCAGTCACCGCGCGCCGCCAAACGCAATCAATAGGGCCGACGGCATCGCACAGCCGCCTAGCACCGCCCTCGCCTTCGCCAATCCGCAGGTCGCGCACATCCGCAAAGCGTGCGACTACACCCCGCCGTCTCATAAGGTCGACAAAATGAGCCGCATCTTCCAAGTCGATGCTTTCCGAATAGTCGACGATTGCCACCGAAGCGGGATATATCTTTGATTGCGGTGCATAAAACCCCTCGTCAACGTGGGCCCCGTCGTCCGATCGCGCACTATCCTCGGTGCGGCGAGGATGGGCCAGTTTCCACTCTGCATAGGTCTCAAACAATGCATCTATCCAGCTACCGCACAAATCGTACTGCCGAAAGCCGGGGTGGTCTGATGCAAACTCCTCAAAGGAAGGCGTCATTCGCACTGCCTGGCAGACCGCATCGGTCACTACCATTCCGGCACTGCCGTCGGTATTGAGCTCGCAAAACGTATACGAACCGGTGTCCTCGTCAAGAAAGATATCAACGCGCGCAAGGGGAATCTGGCAATCATAGCCGGCATCCATAGCGCACAGGTCAGCAAAAGCCGGATCCATGCGAAACCACGCACGCACGGAGGTATCGGAACAAAACGCCCGCGTCACCTTGTCCATAATGCCGTACATGCGCTCGGCGGCCTCCTTAAGAATCGCCGTCATATCCTTGTCGAATATCTTTGGCGTCAGAGCCCAGGGCGCAGGGTCGCCATGGTAGAGCGCGTGGGTTTGAGACAAGTATTCGTCGCCTTTACGCCGACCAGGTAGGTCGCCTTCGCGCGTGCGCACGATGCGCTCAAAGTCATCCTCGAGCTCTCGCGTCTTCGATGTTGCCACGTTACCCTCCATTGCTTGATTTTTTGCTCATGCTACGCCAGCACGCCACGACTTCGGCGCGCTTGAATTGGCTTCTAAATTAGCAACACATTTTTGCATGGGGCGGCAGGCGGCAACATATACTCCTGTTCAAGCGCATGCCCAGCCCCGCAAAAAACGCCAGACGGACAAGCCGCCTGGCGCTATCAGAGTGAGCTATACGCCGAGTCTAGTCGTAGACGCCCATTTTAAGCAGCATGAATGTCGGGGCGCCGTCACCCTGCGCGACGCGGACCGTACAAGTCTCGGTACGGCCCATGGATGCGTCCGCTTGAATTGCGGCGATGAACTGGTCCTTCGGCAGGCCGTAGGTGCTCTCGGGGATGTCGGAAGGAAGTAACATACCGCCAGCACTGTAGACCTCATAGGTAAGCTCGTAGGTGTTGTCGCCAAGGTCAGTCGCGCCCGTAACGATGGCACATGGTGGGTTGTAATTTCCCTGGCCGTATTCTTGCTTGAGATACAAATACCCGTCATGCGCTTCGGCTGAATCAGGAATCGCTTGCCCCTCCGGCGTTCTGTCATAAGTCATATCGGCATCGGAAAGCGTCAGGCCCGTCAAGCGGTTGAGTTCCCTATTGACCGCATCAGTCGCCACACGCTGGCGATTGCCGTTGTCATAGTCACCCTTCTCGATTCGATACGGCGCGTTGTCAATAAAATGGCACCAGATAAACTTAACCAGCTTGTATTTCTCGTCATCCGAAAGGCCGTCAGTCGAATCGAAGCCGCCCGCCTGATACCAGTCCAGATCGAAGTGTTCCTCCGTAAAGTTCGACAGGAACAGATTCGCGGCGGCATAGGTTGCCTGGTCATTGAGGTCGACTTTTACGCTGCTGCCGGTCTGCTCAGGCTCATCCGCCTCATCCTCGTCGGCGGCAGGCTTCTCCTTGGCGCTTCCCTCGTCCTTGTGCTCGGCCGAGCCCTCGTCGGACCCAAGTACCGTAATCTGCGATGAATTGCCCTGCCCAAGCGGACCCAGCACGCCGGTCAGCGCCAGAGCGGCACTGCCGGCAACGAGCACGCCCACCACGCACATGCCGACAATCACCGCGCGCTTATGTGACTTCTTCTGCACGGGAGGCATCCCTGCCGCCGGCATCGATGCGGGCTCAGCAGGCGCGGCCGCCGGAGAGGCAGCGCCCATGCGCGCCCCGCAGTTCGTGCAAAAATCGGTTCCGTCGGGCATCTCGGAGCCACACTTGGTGCAAAACATATTCGGGCATCCCCTTACAACAAACGGCATCTGCCGTCATCATATTGAGCCCTCGCGACCCAAATGTGTTGCGCAACATTGTCCAAAGCCTTCGGACGCCGGCAAAACGTGCCGGGCCCTACCCCGTCGCGCGCACGCTGGGGCAAAGGTCTGCCAGCGGGCACTCGTCGCACTTGGGTTTGCGGGCGTCGCAGATCTCGCGACCGAAGGTGATCCACTGGTGATTGACCGACTCCCAATACTCGTGCGGCAAGATCTTGAGCAGATCCTGCTCGGTCTTGAGCGGCTCTTTGGCGTGCGTCTTGGGGCTCAACATCAGGCGGTGTGCGATGCGGTTGACATGCGTATCGACCGCGATGCCCTCGACAATGCCAAACCCCACGTTGAGCACGATGTTCGCCGTCTTGCGCCCCACGCCCGGCAGCTTTACAAGCTCCTTCATGTCGGCCGGCACCTCGCCGCCGTAGTCGGCAACGATCATCTGCGCGGCCTCCACGGCGTGCTTGGCCTTACTCTTATAAAAGCCGAGTGACTTAATGGTGTCCGCCACGTCGGTCACACTTGCCCCGGCCATGACCTCGGGCGTTGGCCACTGGGCAAACAGTTGGGGTGTCACCTTGTTGACCTGCGCGTCGGTCGTCTGAGCCGAGAGCAGTACCGCGATGAGCAGCCTAAAGGGATTCTCGTGGTCCAAGAAGCACTCGACCGGGCCATAGCGACGGTTAAGGCGCTCACACACCTCGATGGCGCGCTCGCGTTTGGCGGCATTGGTCTCGCGTGGCATAACGACTCCCCGGCTCGGCAGAAACATAACTTCACGGAAACGATTGTCCCACGTACAGGGGGCTTTAAGCCTCCAAAAATGCGCCAGTCTGGCGACCCCACAGGCTTGCATACTCGCCGCCCGCCTCGACAAGCTGCGCATGCGTACCGTCCTCGACAATCTCGCCGTCCGCCAGCACCACGATGCGGTCGAGCGCCGCCACGGTGGACAGGCGATGCGCCACCACAATGGAGGTGCGGCCGCGCATCAGGTTCTCGAGCGCCTCCTGCACCAGCGCCTCGGACTCACTGTCCAGGGCAGAGGTCGCCTCGTCGAGCACCAGGATCGGCGCGTCGGTAAGAATCGCACGGGCGATGGCCACGCGCTGGCGTTGGCCGCCCGAAAGCTTAACGCCGCGCTCGCCCACCATGGTGTCAAAGCCATGGGGTAGACGGTCGATAAACTCCAGGGCATTGGCCAGGCGCGCGGCCTCGCGAATCTGCTCATCAGTGGCGTTGGGACGACCGTAGGCAATGTTTTCGCGAATGGAGCGGTGGAACAGCAGCGCCTCCTGCGGCACGTAGGCAACCTGGCGGCGCAGGCTCTGCTGCGTGCAGCGCGAGACATCCTGACCGTCCACGAGTACGCGGCCGCCCTGCACATCGTCCAGGCGCAGCAGCAGCTTGGTGAGCGTCGTCTTACCCGAGCCCGATTTGCCCACCAGGCCCACGCGCTGGCCCGCCGCCACATGAAGCGTCAGGTCATCGAACACGCTCTCACCCGCCGCAGCGTCACGGTACGCAAAGCTCAGGTGCTCAAAATCAATCGCGCCCTCGCCCACCTTGAGCTCGGGAGCATGCTCGTCGTCTGCCACCAGGCGCGGCTCGTCCAGCACGCGCGTCATCTCGGCGGCGTCACCCAGCGCGCGGTTGATGCGCTGCATCATGGAGCTCACGTAGTTGAGACGCATGGTGAGGTTGTACGTATAGGTAAAGATCATGACGAGCGCGCCGGCCGAGATGCCAAACCACGCGTTGCCGCCCGCCACGAACACACTCACCACGGCCATGGTGATGACGATAAGGCCCGAGGTCGTAAAGTTGCGCTGCATCATGGCGTGCATCGAGACCGTCTCGGCGTCGCGCGCGGCACGGTCGGCGGTATCGAATAGGTCGCGCTCAAAGTCCTCGCGCCCGCAGGTCTTGACGACCAGGATGTTCGTGACCGCGTCGGACAGCACGCCCGAGAGCTTGTTTTGCGCGGCGGACGTCGCGGCCGAAAGCGGCATGATGCGCTTATACATAAGCCAGACAAACGCGATGTAGACGACCATGATGCACACCAGGATCACGGTAAACGTCGGCACCACCGGGGCAAGCGCGGCCACGGTGCAGACGACCGAGGTGATGGTGGGGATGAGCGAATACACCGTCACGTCGACCAGACCCGTGTAGCCGCTCATAAAACGGCTCGTCTGGCTCACGAGCGATCCACCAAAGCGGCTGGTGTGGAATGTCATGGATTGATTGGAAAGCGTGTCAAAGCACAGGCGCGCTAGGTGATAGTTGCCCGCAATCTCGAGCTTGTAGACGGTGTAGTCCTGCAGCTTGGAGAGGATCTGGCCCACCAGATTAACGAGCACGAGCGCCAGAATGTAAGGGCCAAAGACCTCAAACACCTGGTCGGCTGACACGGGGCCGGCCTGGACACGGTCGACGATGAGGGCCATCACATAGGTGTTGGCAAACGTGAGCAAAAAGATGTAGCCCGCCGACGAGAACACCGAGAGAAAGACGATCAGCGGCTGCGTGCGCGTGACGTCCCAAAAACGCTGCAGCGTGCGGCGCACGGTGGAGCGTTTGAGCGGACTGGTGCTTCTCTGAGACATGGGCTTCCTTTCGCATCTGATAGGGTGAAACGCCATTGTTGCACATTGAAGCGCGCTTCAGGCAAGTGCGACGCGAAAGCGCCGCGCCCCGCGCCTGCGCAGACGCCCCGCCGCCAGGCGCAGTTAGCCCTCGTCTTCTTGCCCTGCAAGCAGGCCCGCGGACGTGAGCCCCAAGACCTCGTCGGCCTCCCGCACATCCTCCAGCGCGTCGATATCCTTGAGCTTACGCTCCATAACGTTGGTGCGCGTGGTGATGATGCCCTCGACCGTTTTGCCAGCGGTCTCGATCTGCTGCTGGGCACGGCGCAGCGCCGCCTGATAGCGCGGCAGTTCGGCCTTGACGGCGGAAAGCACGCGCAGCACGTCGTCGGTGCGCTTTTGCAGCTTAAACGTCTGGTAGCTCATCTGCAGGCTGTTGAGGATGGCCGCCATGGTGCTGGGGCCGGCAACGTTGACGTGATAGTCGCGGCCCAGGGTCTCAATAAGCCCGGGGCGGCTGACGATCTCGGCGTACAGGCCCTCAAACGGAACGAACAGAATGCCAAAGTTGGTGGTCGCGGGCACGCTCAGGTACTTATCGCAGATGTCCTTTGCCTCGCGCTTCACCATGGTGTCGAGCGTCTTGCGCGCGGCGGCGACGGCCTCCGCGTCGCCCAACTCCTGGGCGTCGAGCAGATGCTCGTACGCATCACCCGGAAATTTGGAGTCAATCGGCAGCAGCACGGGATCGCCCTCGTCTACCGGCAGCTTGACGGCAAACTCAACACGCTCCGAGGCGCCAGGCTTGGTGGCAACGTTTTCCAGATACTGGTCGGGCGTAAGGATGTCCGCCAGGATCGCGCCCAGCTGCACCTCGCCCAAAATGCCACGCGCCTTGACATTACCCAGCACGCGCTTAAGGTCGCCCACGCCGGTGGCGATGGATTGCATATCGCCCAGGCCCTTGTACACGGCCTCGAGCTGGTCACTCACTTGCTTAAACGATGCAGACAGACGGTCGTTGAGCGTACGGGAAAGCTTTTCGTCCACCGTCGCGCGCATCTGATCGAGCTGCACGTTGTTGTCCTTGCGGATGGCGCCCAGCTGTGCATCGACCGTCTCGCGCACCTTGTCCAAGCGGTGCTCGATGCCCTCGCGGTTGGCGCCGAGCTGTTGGGCCGTCTCACGGCGCAGGTCATCCATACGGTCGCCAGCCTGCGAGAACTCACGCGCGATGGTCAGGTAGCGCTGCTGCTCTACGGCGGCGTCGGTCGTCTGCTGCTGCGCGATGGCGTTTGCCGTGCGACGGGTTTCTGCCAGCGCGACGTTCAGAGTGTCGAGCGCGTTGTTGGCCTGCTCGAGCGCCGCGAGCGTCTCCGCGTCGCTGCCGCCACGCTCTCGCAACTCGGCACGAAGGCCTTTAAGCTGCAGGGCGCAAACCACAGCAACTCCCACCGCCACCAAGGCAATCACAACAAGCGCAATATCAATAGCAGACATAGATTCCGCCCAACAAACTCAATCGATCACCAATCAAAACCGCGATCAATCTTACCCCGCCACACGCACCGGGCGCCCGGCCCCTTCTTGGGTGCCCCTCTCCTCCGCATATTCCATAATGCGGCGCGCCGTTTTCCTGCTCACCTTTGAGTCATCGCCGGCCAAGTATGCGTATACGTTTCCTTTATTCAGGTGCAGAGCACGGCAGATGCCATAGCGCGTTACACCCGATTCCTCCAATGCTTCCAGTGTTCTCTTTCTCATCAGGGCGTTCACCCTTCTGTCGGCCGCTGGCTTTTCTTTCACCCCTCTATACGCGTGCCAAACGTTGGCATAACGATTGGGGAGCTTATCCTCGGTGCATAGAGATGCCAGGCTACCCGCTTGGCCATACAGAGACAAAACACCTCGATAGCTCTCTTCCATCCACGAGCCCTCGGATAAACCCAGAACGTATTCGGCTTTTCCCTGCGCCAAAGCGAGCAAAAACAGAGGCTCCGCCACGCGCGGCGCAACCGTCGTCGCCTGCTCAACCAGCTTTCTAAAACTCAGCGACTGCTGTCCGGATAGTTCTCGGCAATAGCCTTTCAAAAATCCCTCAAAAGTCAGATTCAACCGAGCACCTCCTTTTTGTATTGCCTGTATGCGCAGACCATCTCTTGATAACTCCGCTCCGAGGGCGACGACGCCAGAGCCTCTCCCTCGTCGAATATAAGCCGCTCGAGCAGATCCCAATCAAGTCGGTCAACGAATGCCTGACTATGAAGATCGACGATGTCGTTCGGACGATAGGCATAAAGCTTCATCACCGCCAGGTCCTCCAAAGATGGCGTAAAGTACCTGATAAAACGCGCCCCAATCTTCAAGGGAATCAAACGATCTTCGTAATTGAATGGCATCTGATTACAATATGCCACCGCCATACCATTCACCTCGGGGTATCGAGCTATGATCTCGCGGAGGCACCTGTCCGCCTCAAACACATCAATATCATGTGTAACCGACCGATTCGTCACATCATTTAGTATGAAGGCGCTTCCTCCTACCAATACAACGCTCGGCCTATCGTCTTTTGGACCTATTTCCAGCTCCGCTTCTTCGTCAATGCCCAAAAGAGTCTGCTCTAAATCCTGCTTATACATGGCATATCCTATTATTATTCATCTTCAATAATACTATTCAGTCGCACGACAGGGCCTAAAGGATGCAAGGATTCCGCTCGTCGCGATAATCCCTACACCCTAGAAGTCCCAATGTGACAAACGCTAACTCTCCCAGCCGGCGCGAACGGTTATTACGACATCACCTAGACGCTGGCCGAGAGCTGCCAAGTGCTGAAGCACCTCGCTGGGCGAGGCGCCGTTGAGAATGCACGTGAGGGCATATGAGGCCAGAAAGATTGCCGCGAGTCCCAACGGGATCAGCACGATCATCGCTAACGTGCGCAGGCGCTGGCCCACGCGGCGGTGACGCGTGCGGCGCTTGTCGAACGCGAGCTCCTGCGCATATGAATCTTGTTGTACGGAATAGGCCTCTGGCGCCGATTCACACCCGGGCACAGCTGCAGGTACAGCAGTGGGCACGGCATTTTGCGCAGGGGGCTGAGCGGCTACCCCTTGCATTTGCATCTCCATGAGTCGTTGCTGCTGACGCAGCATGCGCTCAGCTTGTCGCTGCGGGGTCTCAAGAAACAGATCCATGCTGGCCTCCAAAATCGGAGCATTCGACGCTTACGCCCAGCATCCCGCACCGCCAAGGCCACGGCAACGCAATCCGTAGCAATAGCCGCAAAGTTTCTTGTTGACAAAAGCTGTCGAAAACCTCAACAACTCCCCTACCAGCACTTTCTCTGAGCTTTTTTATCGAATGATCTTTTGCCCTTCCACCAACCCGCCAACTAACCAAAAGCTGACCAAAAGCTTGACGAAAATTGTGAAGACCGGGACCCCACACAAAAAGTGCCGCCCCAAAGGGTCGGCACACAAACTTATTATCAGCTTTTCTGTAACGAGCATGCGACGACTCAACGCCGGAGCGCGGGGCGGGGAAACCTTTGCCTCGCGCGACCCTGCGGAGCCGTGAGCGAGAGGGAAAGGTTTCCCCGCCCTGCGCTCCGTGGTCGGTGGGGGCAGATTACATGCCCGAAAGACCGCGAGCAGCGGTGGCACACAAAAACGCCAAGACTAGAATCACGAGCGAACCGGCAATGTCGGCCACCACGCCCGTAAGACGACGCTCAAACAGCCAGCTCTCAAAGTGCGGGGCGACATTGCGCCAAACACGCCACAGCAAGATGCCCATGCCGATAACGCCCGGGATATTGAGCAACAAAATCTCGGAGCACAAGAGGCCGATCAGGTTGCCGGCGGCAAAGCCCGCATCGCCCTCGCAGTATTTGCGATAAATCATGTACAGCATGTACGCCACAAACGGCTGCAGACACGCCGAGATAAACGTAACCACCATCGAGGGGTCTTGAGAAAAGACATCGGTGAGCTTATCCGCGCTCGTAGCATCTTTCGAAGCCAAGAACAAGCCAATGACCACCACGGGCACCACGCCCAAGATAACCTCGACCAGAGTAAACAACTTAGCAGTCAGATCCTCGCTAGCCGTATTGAGGTGAGGCGCCCACTCAGGATGAGCATGTGCACCGACCTTCTTGTCCTTCTCGGCACGATCGGCCTTTTTGCCCTCGGCAACCCGACGACCAGGATCCTTGCGAGTCCCCGCCGCAGCAACCCGAGCCCGAGATTTCTTACCCATAAAAAACACCCCGCCAGGTAGTAGATAAACTAAAAGTCGCTACCAAGTGTACCCCACCCATGAACGATGCCGCCCCAACCGGCCCCCACACAAAAACGTGCCGCCCCATAAGGGGCGGCACGCAAACTTCTAATCAGCTTTTCAGTATCGAGCACGCGACGACCCAACGCCGGAGCGCGGGGCGGGAGGCCGGATTGCCTTCCCTCAACGCGACCCTGCGGAGCCGTGAGCGGGGAGGGAAGGCAATCCGGCCTCCCGCCCTGCGCTCCGCAGCAGCCAGCGCCACGCGCTAGTAGTTCACCACCTGCTCCTCAAAGTACGCCTTCGGGTGGTTGCACACCGGGCACACCTCGGGCGCCTCGGCACCAACATGCAGGTGCCCGCAGTTCAGGCACTTCCACACCTTCACGCCCTCTCGTTCAAACACCTCGCCCGACTCAATGCGCTCGACGAGCTTGTTGTAGCGCTCCTCGTGGGCCTTCTCGACAGCGCCGACGCCACGGAACTTTGCGGCGATCTCGGTAAAGCCCTCCTCCTCGGCGGTCTTGGCGAACTCGTCGTACATCGTGGTCCACTCGTAGTTCTCGCCCGCAGCGGCATCACGCAAGTTGTCCAGGGTGTCGGGAACGGCGCCGTCGTGCAGATACTTAAACCACAGCTTGGCGTGCTCTGACTCGTTGCCTGCGGTCTCGGCAAAGATATTCGAGATCTGAACGTAACCATCCTTCTTGGCCTTGGATGCGTAGTAGCGATACTTGGTGTGCGCCTGGGACTCACCGGCGAAAGCGGTCTCGAGGTTCTTCTTGGTCTGAGAGTTCTCAAAATCCATAGGTGTACTTCCCTTCAACACATGCCGCCCGTAGGCTTCGAGCGGCCTTGTTTTTAGGATGCCCTCATGTCGAAAATCTAAACCTTACAATCCTGTTTTTCAGATTCGGGTGGGCTACACGCTTAGCCAGCGGTCACCCTCCACGCGGCAAAAGCCCTCACGCTCCAAGTCGGCCAAAATGTCTGCGACAAGATCGTGATCGACCGGCTCGCGGCCTGCTGCCGCCTCCATTTCGTTGACACCCGCCACGGCCTCGGCGAGTGTAATGCCCGCCGGCTGCCCATCGCGCGCCGCCAGCAGCATGCGCACAATATGGGCGCGCTTTTGACGGCGCGAGCCCTCAAACTTGGACTGACGACTATAGCTCGCCGAGCGCCTCGACGGATTGGGCAGCGTCTTCTTAAGATACGCGCCGTAATCCAGCAACGCGTAATACCACGCGCGCGGCGTGTCGGCATCGTCTTGAGGCGCGGCAAAGGGCGCGATCTCATCCGCCGCCGCACCAGGAGCTGCCGGACAGGCGGCCTGAATCAACGGCACCAGCTCGCGATCGGGAACGGCGGGCACATCGGGAAAGAAATGATGCAGAAAAACCGTGCGCACGTTGGTCTCCAGATACACCCCCGGAAGATCGAACGCAAACGACCGGATGCCCTGCGCCGTCGCCGGGCCAATACCGGGCAGGGCGACCAAGTCGCGCGTCTCACGTGGAAACTCCCCGTCCCAGTCCTCTACAACGCGCCGAGCGGCCTTGTGGAGTGCCAGAGCGCGTCGGTTGTAGCCCATCCCTTGCCAAGCGTCCAAAACATCGGAAGGCGCGGCCTGGGCAAGTGCCTGCACGGTTGGAAAGCGATCGAGCCACGCGGGCATACGCGTCTCCACGCGCGGCACCTGCGTTTGCTGCAGCATAACCTCGGAAAGCCAAATAATGTACGGGTCGCGCGTACGGCGCCACGGAAGGTCGCGATAACGCAGGACCCCTTCCGAACGAATCATCGAACGAAAGGGGTCCTGAATCATAGCTATGCTCCTTATGCGGCGCTATTCCTCCCGGCAAGCGCACGCACAGGTGGCATACTCGGGAAACGCATCGCGGTCGGCGAACTTGGAATCGACGGCCGGGAACTGGCGGTGAGCGACGATATCGCCCAGCGAAACGGAATCGAGATAGTCGCGCATCAGCGCTTGAGCTCCGGCCCACAGGGGATGATAACAGCACGTGCCCATGCGTGCACAGTCGCCATCGGGCGCGGTGCAATCGTTCATGACCATGGGGCCCTGAACGGCCTCAACGACCTGGCGGATGGTGACATCGTCGGGGCTGACCTTAAGACGCATGCCGCCATGGACGCCACGTAGGCTCTCCACAATACCGGCCTGAACCAAACCATGCTGGATCGAACGGGCAAACGAATACGGGACATTGACCTCTTCGGCGGCGGTGCGAACAGAAAGCAGACGCTCCGGGTCCTCGGCAAGCATCGCGAGCATGCGAAGGGCGTAATCAGTCTTCCTCGATATGTCCATTTTTCCCCTTTCAAGGAATAGGAACAGCTCGAACGAGCTCCGGAGCCGAGCTTACGTCGAGACACCAATGACCGTATGGACGCCCAAATAGCAAAACGGGTGCCCACTGAATGCCGTGTTTGAAGCCTCTTGCATCAAAAACGGTCCATAGTGCAATTTAGTATAACCTAACCCCCTGCTTCGTTGAACTGGTGTTGTGCAACAAACGCCTTGTTTAAACACATGTCTCAAACGGAGCTTGTCCGGGAATTGGAAGGATTTGGTTTTGGGCGAAAGGGGCCGATGGGATCAAGGTCCTATCAAACGCAAAAAGCCACGTCCGAAGACGTGGCTTTAATTGCGTTGGCGGGAAGTACGGGGCTCGAACCCGCGACCTCCGACGTGACAGGCCGGCGCTCTAACCAAACTGAGCTAACTCCCCAGGCAGACGTTCGCGTTTGTTTCCGCTCGCGTGCGCTGCGGGGATTAGTATACACAGAAGTCTGTCCGGCGCGCAACAACTTTTTTGAAAAAATTTTTCGGTCCCTCCGGGAGGGTCTCCGGGGCCGGCGGGCGCGGGTTAAGTTTGCTGCTCTACAGTCCTGCGCAAGACGGAAAGCACATTAAG
>UQIB01000028.1 GCA_900541015.1 uncultured Collinsella sp.
GAGCGAGCAAGGTGCCTTGAAACAAGGCGGCATTGACCTTCTGGTCATGCCGCCGAAGTTGAAAGGCAGATTGCCGCTCTGGCGGGCTTGCAGCGTCGAGCCGTTACGCGGTTTGGCAAAACCGCGTAACTACAAATCTCCGCCTGCGCCCAAAAGTTTGCGCATGACTTGCTCGGGGTTAACCGAGCCGTCACGCGGGGCCAGGGCGGTGATCTTCTTCTGCATCTTGTACTCGTGTAGCTCTTCCTCGAGCTGGCGCACGCGGGCGCGGAGCTTTTCGTTCTCGCGCTCGCGCTCCTCGGCACGCTCCTTCATATCGAGGATGCGCACCACGCCGGCAAGGTTGATGCCCTCGTCGGTCAGCTGGTTGATGAGCTCCAGGCGCTCGATATCGGCACGCGAATACAGGCGCGTGTTGCCGCCCGAGCGCTGGGGGTTCACCAGGCCCTTGGACTCGTAGACGCGCAGAGTCTGCGGATGCATGCCGGTCAACTCGGCCGCCACGCTGATCATGTACAGCGGTTTATTCCTATTGTCCTCGGCCATGCTACCTGACCCCTTTCCGTCTCGTTATCGTCCATCATAAGCCCGCGGGCGCGGGCGCGCGCCACGACCGCCCTAGAACGTCGCCTTGTAACGGTTGACCTTCTCGCGATAATCGCGCGTGTCGGCCTCGCGCAGCCTGGTCATGGCATCGCGCTCATCGTCGGACAGGCTCGTGGGAACCTGCACCTTAATCTCGACGAGCAGCGCACCCGTGCGGCCGCGATGCTTAACGTCGGGCGCACCCATCTCCTTAAAGCGGAACTTCTTGCCCGTCTGGGTGCCAGCGGGCACCTTCAGACGAACCGTCGCGCCGCCGGGCGTGGGCACATCCACCGTGCAGCCGAGCGCCGCCTCGTAGACCGAGATCGGCACCTCCATGGTCACATCGGCACCCTTGCGCTTAAACAGCGGATGCTCCTCCACGTGCGTGGTCACGACCAGGTCGCCGCGTTCGCCTCCGGCAACGCCGTACTCGCCACGGCGCTTGTAACGCAATTTGCCGCCGTCGACCGCGCCCGCAGGGACCGAGACCGTAATGGTCTGCTGCTCGCCCGTCGAGGGAATGCGGTAGGTGACCTTGTGCGTCACACCGCGAAACGCGTCCTCGGCCGTTACGTCGACAGTCAGCGACAGGTCGCCGCCCTTGCGCGCGCGGTTGCGGCCCGCGCCCGCACCGGCAGCGCCCGCGGCCCCGGCAAAGCCCGAGCCCCAATCGCTGCCCCAGGCGCCGTTGCCGCTAAAGATACTGTCGAAGATATCGCCCCAGCCGCTCGCGCCGGCACCGGCGCCGTAGCCACCGCTATACGCGCCGCCCGCGCCCGGCATGCCGCCGAACATGAGCATCTGGTCGTACTCTTTGCGCTTTTTCTCGTCCGAAAGCGTCTCGTAGGCCTCGCTAATCTCCTTAAACTTGGCCTCGTCGCCGCCGGCATCGGGGTGATATTTTTGCGCGAGCTTGCGAAACGCGCTCTTGATCTCTTTGTCGGAGGCGCTCTTGGATACGCCCAGGATGTCATAGAAGGTTTTGCCTGCAGCCATCGTAGCTCCTCTCCTGTTACGTCCGCCGCCCATGCAGACGACGGCTCATGCTTTCATATGGCACTAGGCCAGAAAGGGCCCCGGGTGTTGCCCCGGGGCCCTTCTCAATTACTCCTCGGTGCTCTCAGCCGTATCGGCCGCAGCATCCTCGGGCGCCGCTTCGGGCTCCGGTGCGGGGCGCTTCTCGCCACCGTAGGTCACCGTCACCATCGCGGAACGCAGGATGCGATCCGCCATGCGGTAGCCCTTCTGGTACACGTCGTTGACGGTCTCGTCGTACTGCGACGCGTCCTCAACGCGACCCACGGCCTGGTGCTCGAGCGGATCGAACGCCTCGCCCTTGGGGTCGATGGGCTCAACGCCCTCGTGCGCAAACACATCGAGCAGCTTGGCATGCACCGCGTCGACGCCGTCGACGAACTGCTTAAAGTCGTCGGCAAGCTCCTGGCTGCGGGCATGGTCGATCGCACGCTCGATATCGTCAACCACCGGCAGCAGCGCGGTGACGAGCTTCTCGGTCGCGCGCTCGCGCTCGGCGATACGCTCGTTTGCGGTGCGGCGACGGAAGTTCTCCCAGTCGGCCTGCAGACGGGCGGTGCGCTCGGTGGCGTCCTTTGCCTTGTCCTCGGCGGCCTTCTGAGCCTCTGCCGCAGCATCAAGCTCGTTGCGCACGTCGGTAAGCTCCTTCTGAGCCTGCTCGAACTTGAGCTTAAAGTCGTTGTCGGCGGCTTCCTCACCGGCGCGGATAGCGGCTTCCACCATCTCGTCCTCGGTCATCGTCGCCTCCTTGTTGGAATCCTCTACCTGGTTCTCGGCAGCCTCGGCGGCCTCGGCCTCGTTGGCCTCGGTATCGTCTGCGGCCTCTACGGGAATCTTCACGTCCTTCTCCTCAGAGTCAACGGGGGCGGCGCCAGCGGCAGCCGCCTCCGTGCGAGCTTTACGGGCGGACATGATTACTTGTCCTCGTCGTCCACAACCTCGTAGTCGGCGTCAACGACGTCATCGTCGGCAGGCTGGGCACCGGCGGCACCGTCGGTCTGCTGCTGAGCGTCGGCGTAGACAACCTGAGCCAGCTCGTAGGCCACAGACTGCAGGGACTCGCCGGCGGCCTTGATGGCCTCGACGTCAGAGCCCTCGAGCGCCTTCTTGGCGTCGGCGATAGCGGCCTCGGCCTTGGACTTCACGTCGGCGGAAACCTTGTCGCCCAGCTCGTTGAGAGTCTGCTCGGTGGAGTAGCACAGGCTGTCGGTCTGGTTGCGGACCTCGACCTCTTCCTTCTGCTTCTTGTCCTCCTCGGCATGAGCCTCGGCGTCCTTGACCATACGATCGACTTCGTCGTCGGAAAGCGCGGTGGAGCCGGAGATGGTGATCTGCTGCTCCTTGCCGGTGCCCTTGTCCTTAGCGGAGACCTTGACGATACCGTTGGCGTCGATGTCGAAGGTGACCTCGATCTGCGGCACGCCGCGGCGGGCAGCCGGGATGCCGGTCAGCTGGAACTTACCGAGCGACTTGTTGTCGCGGGCAAGCTCGCGCTCGCCCTGGAGCACGTTGATCTCGACGCTGGTCTGGTTGTCGGCAGCGGTGGAGTAGACCTCGGTCTTGGAGGTCGGGATCGTGGTGTTGCGGTCGATCATCTTGGTCATGATGCCGCCCATGGTCTCGACGCCCAGCGACAGCGGGGTAACGTCGAGCAGCAGGATGCCCTCGACGTCGCCGGTGAGCACGCCGCCCTGGACGGCAGCGCCGTCGGCAACGACCTCGTCGGGGTTCACGGACATGTTGGGCTGCTTGCCGGTCATGGTCTTGACGAGCTCCTGGACGGCGGGCATACGGGTGGAACCGCCGACGAGGATGACCTCGGTCAGATCGGAGAGCTTAAGCTTGGCGTCGCGCAGGGCGTTGGTGACAGGCTGCTTGCAGCGCTCGAGCAGGTCGCGGGTGATCTTCTCGAACTCGGCGCGGGTCAGCGTGTAGTTGAGGTGCAGCGGGCCGGACTGGTTCATGGTAATGAACGGCAGGTTGATGGTGGTCTGCTGGGCGGCGGAGAGCTCCTTCTTTGCGTTCTCGGCGGCCTCCTTCAGACGCTGCAGAGCCATGGGGTCCTGACGCAGGTCGACACCGTTCTCCTGCTGGAACTTATCGGCCATCCAGTCGATGACGCGCTGATCCCAGTCGTCGCCGCCCAGGTGGTTATCGCCCGAGGTGGACAGAACCTCAAACACGCCGTCGGCGAGGTCGAGGATGGAGACGTCGAAGGTACCGCCGCCCAGG
Organism: uncultured Collinsella sp.; assembly: GCA_900541015.1. GTDB lineage: Bacteria > Actinomycetota > Coriobacteriia > Coriobacteriales > Coriobacteriaceae > Collinsella. Next base: position 3,856 of record UQIB01000028.1, read on the forward strand.
TCAAAGACCAGAATACGCTGGTCGGTGCCCTGCTTGTCCAGGCCATAGGCCAGAGCAGCGGCGGTCGGCTCGTTGACGATACGCTTGACGTTGAGGCCGGCGATCTTACCGGCGTCCTTGGTGGCCTGACGCTGGGCGTCGTTAAAGTAGGCCGGGACGGTGATGACGGCGTCGGTGACGGTCTCGCCCAGATACTTCTCGGCGTCGGCCTTCATCTTGGCGAGCGTCATGGCGCTCACCTGCTCAGCGGTGTAATCCTTGCCCTCGATGTCGACGACGGCACGGCCACCCTGGCCCTCCTTGACCTCATACGGCACGGTCTTGATCTCGGAGGTGCACTCGGAGTACTTGCGGCCCATGAAGCGCTTGATGGAGAACACGGTGTTCTTGGGGTTGGTGACAGCCTGGTTCTTAGCGGCCTTACCCACGACGCGGTCGCCGTCGGCACGGAAGCCCACGACGGACGGGGTGGTGCGGTCGCCCTCGGCGTTCACGATAATGGTCGGAGAACCGCCCTCGAGAACGGCCATTGCGGAGTTAGTAGTACCAAGGTCGATACCAAGAATCTTACTCATTAGAAATTCCCTCTCTCTTTTGCGTTTGCACCGACTCGGCGGTCTGCCGCGCGGTGTTTCGGCTTGTCTTTCAGGATGTAGTGTATCCCCTTATGGGCCGGAATATACAAAATCTAAGTCAATTCATATAAGATTTCTTATTGCTGAGAGTTTAGGTTCTTAAATGCGCAGGTAGATGCGCTGAATGAGTTCTCGGCAAATCTATTGAGATCTATGTAGAGATGGCTGAGGCTTGCGTCCGGGGGTGCCTGGGGGCCGTCTTGCGGAAAGCTCATCCCGGTTTGAGCGTGGATTCCGGGTCGCAGTTTCCGTCTGAAGACTCAACCGGAAACCGCATCCCGTTTTGAGAGCTGATACCGGGTCGCAGTTTCCACTAGCGGGCCCAACCGGAAACTGCGACCCGGTTTTCGGCCAAATAACGGGATGCCCTTTCCGCAGGCGCGCTCAATAGCTCAATATTTCAAGTCACCTTTAGCTAACATTTGCGCAGCTCAACGGCCCCACCTGCGCGTTTTTTAGTAAACCCTGGCATACTCGGCGAACGGTATGAAGATGCCGGCCAGAGGGTATTGCAAACGGTCGCTCCCGTGGTATGTTTTTGCCCGAATCAAACCGGCGCGCATCGCCTGTAGCGTCGGTCAACAGAGAGGAAACTACCATGGCTCATCCCGTAATTGATGCCGACGAGTGCATCGCTTGTGGCGTTTGCGTCGACTCCTGCCCCGCTGGCGTTCTGGAGCTCCAGGACGTCGCTACCGTCGCCGACGAGGACTCCTGCGTCGCCTGTGGCGCTTGCCAGGACGCTTGCCCCGCTGGCGCGATCAGCGAGATCGTCGAGGAGTAACAACTCCCCCACCTGCACACTCAAAAGTACACCGTGCACAAAAAAGGAGGCCTCCGCATCGCCGCGGAGGCCTCCTTTTGCATTCGTGGGCAGCTAATTGGGGACGGTGTCGGGCTAGGACAAATCATCCTCGTAGGGCATTAAATCGGCTAGGTAGCCTTTCTCCTTGAGCATCGCCTCAATTTCGTCGAGGGTCTGTTCGTCCTCCGCCGCAATGCGATGGAAGTGATAGCCGCTCGTCACCGTTAGCAGCGGAAAGCTCTTGCCGCTCTCGATATCGCGCAGATAGCGCTCGACATCGCGGCGATTGCGGATGTCCAGATCAGCCGTGATCTTACCGTATACGCGGTGATTGACGATCACATTGAGCACGGAGCCGCCGGCGTCGACGATACTCGTGAGCTCATCGCCCGCCTGCTCCACGCTGTGGCGAACCTTGACCAAGCGCGTGGGCACAGCGGGGCTGCTGGGGGCCTCCTGCAGCACATAACCACGGTTGGTCGCCACGATATCGTGCCCGTCGGCGCGCAGCAGAGCGATGTCTTGCACGACAATCTGGCGGCTCACACCCACCTCGCGGGCAAGTGCGCTGCCCGAAACGGGTCCCTTGGCTCCCTCGAGCACGGCCATGATGGCACGGCGACGCTCGCGGGCGTCCATTATTTACCGTCCAACAGACGCAGGTGCTTGAGCGAGAGGTCGAGAATCGGCGCAGAGTGAGTCAGCGCCCCCGAGCTAATAAAGTCAACGCCCAGGTCGGCGAGCGCGCGGATATTGCTGGCGTCCACGTTGCCCGAGCACTCGGTCTTGGCGCGGCCGGCGATAAGCTCAATCGCGGCAGCCATATCGTCGTGGGTCATGTTGTCGAACATGATGATGTCGGCGCCGGCCTCCACAGCCTCGCGCACCATGTCCAGGTTCTCGCACTCAATCTCGACCGTCGTGGTAAACGACGCATGGGCGCGCGCCATCTCGATCGCACGCGTCACGCCGCCGGCGGCATCGATGTGGTTGTCCTTGAGCATGACAGCCGTCGACAGGTTGTAGCGGTGGTTGCTGCCGCCGCCGATCTCGACCGCCGCCTTCTCAAACACGCGCATGCCCGGCGTGGTCTTGCGCGTGTCGACAAGCACGGTCTTGGTACCCTCGAGCGCCGCCGCCATGTTGTGCGTGTAGGTGGCGATACCGCTCATACGCTGCAGATAGTTGAGCGCCACGCGCTCGCCCGAAAGCAGCACGCGCGCGTCGCCGCGCACCTGGCCCACGTGGTCGCCGGCGTGCACCTCGTCACCGTCGACGACATCAAACAGCACCGAGCTCTGCGAATCCAGCAGCTCAAAGGTGCGAGCGAACACATCCAGGCCGGCGATGATGCCGTCGGCCTTGGCGATGAGCTCCACCGTGGCGGGGCGCGCCGTGGGGCACACGCTCGCCGTGCTAACGTCCTCAAAGGTAATGTCCTCGCGCAGGGCCTGCAAAATCAGATCATCGACGACAAGCTTCATGGTAATGGGATTCATGGTCTACTCCTCCACGGCCTGTGTGCCGGCGGCACGGGCCAAATCATCGATTGCCAGGGTGTCGGCGCCCAGGGCGCGATGACGGCCATCGAGCGCGGGCTCGCCCGCCTGCTCCACGGCCAGCGACTCGCCGGTACGCATATACCACGCGGCGCGACGACCCCAAACCAGCGCCTCGAGCAGGCTGTTTGATGCAAGGCGGTTCTTGCCGTGAACGCCGTTGCAAGCCGTCTCGCCCGCGGCGTAGAGCTCGAGCATCGAGGTGCGGCCGTCCTTGTCGACCCACACACCGCCCATAAAGTAGTGCTGCGTCGGCGTAACGGGAATGGGCTCGTCCAAGATGTCGCGGCCGTCCTCCAGGCAGCGCGCGCGAATGTTGGCAAAGTGCCCGGTCACCACATCGCGCTCAACGGGGGCAAAACTCAGCCACTCGTGCTCGATACCGTCCTGCTTCATCTGCTCGCGGATGGCGGCGGCGACCACATCGCGCGGCTGAAGCTCGTCGGTAAAGCGCTCACCGGCGGCGTTGAGCAAAATCGCGCCCTCGCCGCGGCAGCTCTCGCTGATCAGGAAGGTGCGGCCCGGCTGCGGCGAGAACAGTCCCGTGGGGTGAATCTGCACGTAGTCCAGATGCTCCATCTTAATGCCATGCTCCTGAGCGATGTAGCAGGCATCGCCCGTGAGTTGCGGGTAGTTGGTCGAATGGTCGTATACGCCGCCGATGCCGCCCGTTGCCCACAGCGTGTGACGGGCATGGATCTTAAACGGCTCGCCGGCATGCGCGCCCTCGGCGGCATTTACCAGCTCGTCGGCGGGACGAACCGAGTTGTTCTCGTCCACGGGAACGGCGGCGATACCGGTGCACACCGTGGCGCCGTCACGCTCGCCCGTCAGGATGTCGGTCATGGCCACGTGCTCCAAAATCTGCACGTTATCCAGCTTGCGGACAGCCTGAAGCAGCTTGGTCGTAATCTCCTTGCCGGTGATATCGGCATGGAAGGCAATGCGCGGACGGCTGTGCGCGCCCTCGCGGGTAAAGTCGAGGCTGCCGTCGGCCTTGCGCTCAAAATCCACGCCCATCGCTAGCAGGTCGTTGATGACCGAACGGCTCGAGCGGATCATGATATCGACGCTCTCGCGGCGGTTCTCGTAGTGGCCGGCGTGCATGGTGTCCTCAAAGAAGGCATCGTAGTCCGAGCCCTCGGGCAGCACGCAAATGCCGCCCTGCGCGAGCATCGAATCGCACTCGTCGACAGCGCCCTTGGAAAGCATGATCACGCGCGTGCTCGTCGGCAGATTGAGGGCAGCGTACAGGCCCGCCACGCCGCAGCCGGCAATGACGACGTCGCACTCCATGTCGGAGTATTGCTTGGTTTCCACAGGAATCCTCTCCCTTGTAATGTGACATAAGGGGCCGCCCCTCATGTCACGTTGTTTTAGCGCGCCGCGTACTCGAGCATGCGGTCGAGCGTAAGTTTGGCCTGGTCGGCGGCCTCGTCCGACACGCCGATCTGCACCTCGCCCTCACCCGTCTCCAGGCAGCGCACGAGCTTTTCGAGCGTGATGAGATCCATGTTGACGCAGGTGGGCTGCACCGCAGGGAAGTAGAACTTCTTGCCGGTGCCCTGGCAGCGGCGCTCGAGCTCGTAGAGCACGCCGCGGACCGTCACGATGATGAACTCACTCGCGTCCGACTCCTCGGCGTACTTGATGATGCCGGCGGTGGAGCCGATGTAGTCGGCCTCGGCAAGGACGTCGGCCTTGCACTCTGGGTGCGCCAGTACGAGCGCGTCGGGATGCGCTTCCTGCGCGTCAACGATCTGCTCGACGGTGATGATGTGGTGGCGCGGGCAGTAGCCATTGTTGAGGATGACGTGCTTTTGCGGCACCTGCTCGGCTACGAAGCGGCCCAAGTTTTGGTCGGGAATGAACAGGACGTGCTGCTGCGGCAGCTCGGACACGATCTTGACGGCGTTGGAGCTGGTAACGCACACATCGCTCCAGCTCTTGATCTCAACCGTGGAGTTGACGTAGCAGACCACGGCAAGGTCGTCGCCGTACTCGGCGCGCGCCGCGTCGACCGTCTCGCGCTTGACCATATGAGCCATGGGGCAGTCCGCGCCCGGCTCGGGCAGCAGCACGGTCTTGGTGGGGTTGAGCAGCTTGGCGCTCTCGCCCATAAACTCCACGCCGCACAGAACGATAGTCTGCTGCGGCAGGCTCTTGGCAAGCTTTGCCAGGTAGAAGCTGTCGCCGACGTAATCGGCAACGGCTTGGACCTCGGGCGCCACATAGTAGTGCGCCAAGATCACCGCGTCACGTTGGATTTTTAGTTGCTGAATGGCCTCGACGAGCTCTGCGGGCACCAATGCCGCGCGCTCCGTTGCCGTCGTTGCCGATGCCAGGCCGGCCGCGATATCGCGCGCAAGCTCCGACGCATCCATGTTCGCGCTCTGTGCCATCAAGGCCCCTCTCTTTTGGCGAATCTTGGGGCTTTAGTATGACACCTAGGTTTACAGCTGACAAGACAGCTGTAAACCTAGGTGTAAAGTTGGAATAAAGATTCAATCTTGGGGCGGGTCCATTTTCGAGCTGGCAAGCTGAGGATAGTCGAGCTCTCGATAGCGCAGGAGGCATCTTTCGCCACCGCAATACCGCTTGGCGCGAGTTGCACGCCGTGGGGCGCAAACGGTCCGCACCCCCGCAAGCGGCGCGTACCCGATGTGGCAAAATCGAACTACTAAAGGGGGCCGAATGCTCAAGATTATTGCCTGCGACGATGATGTCGCTTTTCTAGATAGACTGCACCGGATGATCGACCGTTGGTCGACCGAGACGGGCACGGCGGTCGATGTTGCGCTCGTCACGCGCGGCGAGGACCTGCTGGCCCGCCATGCCGCATCGCGCGCCGACATCATTCTGCTCGACATGATCATGCCGCTCGTCAACGGCATGGACACCGCACGCGAACTGCGCCAGGCCGACACCGCCGTGCGCCTGGTGTTTCTCACCTCATCGCCCGAGTTTGCACTGGAGTCCTACGAGGTCCGCGCCTTCGACTACCTGCTCAAGCCCGTGACTTACGAACGCCTGGCGCAGTTACTTAACGAGCTTTCGAGCATGCGCCCGGCGGCAACCGACGAGCTCGTGATCAAAACGTCCTTTGGCTACCACGCCCTGCGCCTGTCCGACATCGAATATGCCGAGGCGCGCAACAAGCACGTGGTCTTCCACCTGCGCGACGGACGCGATATCGAGGCACTCGAATCGTTCCGCAGCGTCGAGGACCGTTTGGCGCAAAATGCCACCTTCTTTAAATGCCACCGTAGCTACCAGGTCAACTTGCGCAACATCGACCACTTCGATCGCACGGACATCGTCATGCGCTCCGGCGCGTGCATTCCGCTGTCGCGCAGTTGCAAGCAGGGATTCCAAGACGCCTACTTTGCGGTGCGCTTTGAGGGTGGAAGACACTGATGGTCTCCTCGGTCGAAATGATCCTTTGGGCAATCCACCACGCCACAACGCTACTCTTTGGCGTCTTTGCCTCGGCGGCGCTGTGCGGTATCGAAATCAATCGACGCCATGCGCTCGAGTTGGTGGGGGTCGGAGCCGCAACCGGCGCTGCCTTTTCGATTGCCAATGCCGTCGGCGGCGAGCTTTTCGCCCGCCAGGTATATCCGCTCGTCGTGCATCTGCCGCTCGTCATCTATTTGTGCGCGCGCTACCGCCTGAGCCCGCTGCTTGCCGTGCTCGGCATTACGAGTGCCTATCTGAGCTGCCAGTTCAGCAATTGGATGGGCATCGCCGCATTTGCCGCAACCGATTCTCAGATCGCGTACTATCTGGCGCGCATCGCGACCACGCTCGCCGTCTTTGCCGTCCTGTTGCATTGGGCCGGAGACATCGGTCCGCGCTTGGCGATTAAAAGCACCACCGAGCTGGGCATCCTTTTAATCCTACCGCTCGTCTATTACGTCTTTGACTATGCCACCAACGTCTACACCACGCTGTTCCACTCGGGCTCGGTGGTGACGGTTGAGTTTTTGGCATTTGCGCTCTGTGCCTTCTATCTTATGTTTCTTGCCGTTTACCTGCGCGAATACGAAGAAAAGGAAACCGCCGAGCGAGAGCGCTGAATGCTCGAAACCCGCGACAGCGCCGCCATCAAAGAGCTCGAGGCTTGGCGTCAATCTGGGCGCGAGCTGTCGATTCTGCGCCACGACATGCGCCACTTCCTACGCGGCCTGGCCGCTTTAATTGAGGAGGGCCACACCGACGAGGCGCTCGATCGCATCGACGAACTCTGCGAAGCCGGCGACCGCACCGCCGTACGCCGCTTCTGCGCCAACGAGACCGCAAACATCGCGCTTTCGTCATTTAACTCGGATATCAATAGAAACGGCATTACCGCCAACCTGCGCGCCGCCGTACCCGAAACCATCCACGTAGGTGACGCCGACCTGTTTAGCGTGCTCTCAAATGCCTTGGAAAACGCTATCACCGCCGCAAGCGCCGCACCCCAAGGAAAGCGATTCGTCGACCTTGACCTGCGATTAGAGGACGGCCAGCTGCTGCTGTTAGTTTCCAATACGTTTGACCGCGCGCCGCGCATGGTCGACGGCATGCCCGTGACCCGGCATGCGGGCCACGGCTTTGGCACCAGGAGCATCAAACTTGCCGTGGAGCGCATGAACGGCAACTGTCAGTTCCGCATTAACGGCGATCGGTTTGAGCTGCGCGCCGTGATGTAGGGGCTGCCGCCAGCCTCGCTACAGCGGAGCGGCTGCCGGGGTCAGCTGCTTGATGTATGCCCACATGCGCTGCTTGGCGGCTTTGTCAGTGAGTGCCGCCTCAAAGCCGTCGAGCGCGAGCACGCGGCGGCCCTGCACATGGGCGACCAAGCCGGGCTTGAGCATAGCGGTATCGAAGTCGTCGATTGCCACAAGCATGTCGGCATAGGTCTCGCGCATGGTATCGGCCGCGCGATCGTCCAGCAGCAAGACCGCCTCGGGGTCCAAGGCCTCGAGCGCCTCGCGGAACAGCTCGCACGGTAGGCCCTCGCCTGTCGCGACCGCCCCGTCACCCACGCCGGCGACGCTTGCCAGCACGCAAAAATCCTCGGGCGCGTAGCCGATGGCCCCAAGCGCCTTGCGCAACGCCGCGCCATCCGGGCCGGCGGCAAGCTCGCCACCCGAACGCTCGGCCTCGTCCAAATCGCCTTTGACCAGCACGATCGGCGAGCACGCGTTGCCCGCAATACGCACGCCACGGACCGCGAGCGATGCGAGCTCCTGCTCGGTCGCCTGGGCGATGGCTTCTTTTTTCTGGCTTTGTGACGTGGGCATGCGCTCTCCAATCGTTTGCGTGCCCACCATTATATAAAAGAGCCGCCCGCGAGTGGTTGCTTTGCGGGCGGCTGGGTATAAGCACGGTCGTACTGAGTTTTACGCGGCCGAGCCGCGTCGCATTATGGAGGTCACCATGGCTGACATTAATCAGATTACCCCCGAGAACTTCGATTCCATCGTTAACGACAGCCTGCCCGTGCTGGTCGATTTTTGGGCACCGTGGTGCGGGCCCTGTCGATCCCTCTCGCCCATCGTTGACGAGGTTGCCGATGAGCTGGCGGGCAAGCTTGCCGTTGCCAAATGCAACGTCGACGACAACCAGGACCTGGCCATGAAGTATGGCGTCATGAGCATCCCCACGCTGATTGTGTTTAAGAACGGCGAGGAGATTGACCGCTCGGTTGGCGCTCTGCCCAAGGCGAGGCTGCAGGCGCTGCTGGAGAAGCATCTGTAATACGCTTGTTACATGTTGCCGTCTGCCTGCCGTCCATGAGCGCTTTTACGCCGCTCGCCGGACTTCTGAATGCACCGAGTGCAACCACGGATAGTATGGTAGTCACAAACAGCCCCCAGTGAACGGGTGCGGGTCGCACAGACTCGTACCCGTTTTCTTATGCAGCTGCGCGCAGAGCGGGCGTAGTAAAATCTGAACCACTGAACTGCCCCATACAAAAGGAGATTTCCCATGCATGATGTTGGAATGAACATGAGCCAGCTTGCCATGAGCGTCAAGCAGGTCGACGACACCATCGAGCTCGCGCACGAGTGGAGCCATCAGCTGCTGCATGCGACCGAGAATTTTGACATGGAGCGCATCGGCGCCAAGCTCGAGGCCGCCATGGCCGCGCTCCACGAGGCGCATGACGCGCTCGAGGGCTACGAGGAAGCCATCGAGGCCGACCACAACTCCGTCGGCTCCGTGAAGCTGGTGTAAGGTGGCCGAACACGAGCACTGTTGCGAGTACGAGCACGAGCATCCGCACGGGGCGGACGGTGACGCGGGCTGCCACTGTAGTGGCTCCGGCTCCGAGCTGGTCCGTTTTTCGGTTACCGCACCCGACGACCTGCTGCGCCGTTTTGACGAGCAGATCGCGCGCCGCGGCGACGTGGCCAACCGCTCCGAGGCCGTGCGCGATTTGATTCGCGCCTCGATCGCCAAAGAGCAGATGCGCACGCCCGATGAGCACGTTATCGGGTCGCTCACCATGATCTACGACCATCACACCGGCGATCTGACGCGCCGCCTGGACGAGGTGCAGCACGACTACACCGACGAGATCGTATCGACGATGCACGTGCATTTGGATCACCACAACTGCTTGGAAATCCTGGCACTCAAGGGTCGCGGCGAGCGCGTCTACGAACTAGCCGACCGCCTGCTGGGCCTGCGCGGCGTTAAGCACGGCGAGCTCACGTGCGCCGCCACCAAGCAGAGCCTGGGGCTGTAGCGGGATTTCCCGCAGCGCACCTGCCAAATAGGGACAGGTTTGTTTTGGCAGGTTTAGAAGTTTTACCTACCAAAATAAACCTGTCCCTTTTTGGTCGGTTTTGATGAGGGGTGTCGCATGCGGCATGTGCATATTCATGTGACGGGCATTGTGCAGGGCGTTGGCATGCGACCGTTTGTGTATCGCGAGGCCATGGCACATGGCATTTGTGGATGGGTGCTCAATGCGGGCGACGGCGTGCATATCGAGGCGCACGCTTTGGCCGATGCGCTCGATGCTTTTGTTGCCGCGCTTTCTGAGCATGCGCCTGCGGCAGCTCGCGTTGAGCGAGTCGATATTGCGGATTTGGAGCCTGGCGGCTGGAGCGCTGCCGATGAGCAGGGCTTTCACATTGTGGCGTCGCAGGACCAGACCGCGCACACGACGCTCGTCTCGCCCGATATCGCCACCTGTGACGATTGCCTGCGCGAGTTGTTCGATCCCGCCGACCGACGCTATCACTACCCCTTTATCAACTGCACTAACTGCGGCCCACGCTTTACCATCATCCGATCGCTGCCTTATGACCGAGCGGCCACGTCGATGGATTGTTTTCCCATGTGTCCCAAGTGCGCTGCGGAGTATGTCGACCCACTCGACCGGCGTTTTCACGCGCAGCCCGATGCCTGCTTTGATTGCGGGCCGCATATTACGTGGCGCGAGGCTGTAAACGGCAATGCGTGCGGGAATTCGTCCGCGACACCGGCCGTCGGCACCACACGCGAGGCCAGCGACGCTATCATCGAGCGCTGCGTTGAGCTGCTGGCCAGCGGTGGCATCGTCGCCATCAAGGGCCTGGGCGGATTCCATCTAGCCTGTGACGCTGCCAACGAGCAGGCGGTGGCCGAGTTGCGCCGTCGCAAACGCCGCAGCAACAAACCACTTGCCGTCATGGTACGTAGTCTTGCTGATACCGAGCGCCTGTGTCATATCGACGATGCTGAACGCGATCTGCTCGCCGGCAGTATCCGCCCCATCGTGCTGCTGCGCCGGCGCACTGTTAGCGAGGACAACGACGGTTCCCCCGACATCCTCGCCCTCGCGCCATCTGTCGCGCACGACCTGCCCGAGCTCGGCGTCATGCTTCCCTATACGCCGCTTCAACATCTGTTGCTTGCCGCGGCAGAAGTCTGCGGTATGCACGCGCTCGTCATGACCAGCGGAAACCTGAGCGAAGAACCCATCGAGACCGACGACGACCTTGCCTGGGAACACCTCGTTGCCGCCGGCATCGCCGACGCGTTGCTCGGTAACGACCGCGCGATTCTCTCGCGCTATGACGATTCCGTGGTGCGCATGGTCGACGGCGCCGTTATGCCCGTGCGCCGCGCTCGGGGATATGCACCCCAGCCGCTGCCGTTGCCGGCGCTCGACGGCGCTCCGTCCTGCGTGCTCGCCTGCGGGCCACAACAAAAGGCCACGATTGCGCTCACACGTGAAGGGACGAACGGCGAGGCGCCCTGTTTTGTGTCGCAGCATATCGGCGATGTTGAAAACGGCGGGACCTTCGATGCCTGGAACGCCGCGCGCACGCGCTTGGAAGATCTCTTTGATTTGGCGCCCGCCGCCTTGGCCTGCGATGTACACCCCAGCTATCTATCGGGCCAGTGGGCGCGCGAGCAGGCGCGAAAATGCAATCTGCCGCTCGTCGAGGTGCAGCACCATCATGCGCATATCGCGAGCGTAATGGCCGAGGCCATCGCCGCGGGCCAGCTTACAACCGACGCGCGCGTCCTTGGCATCGCCTTTGACGGCACCGGCGCCGGCACCGATGGGACCATTTGGGGCGGCGAGTTTCTTGTTGCCAGCCTTGGCGGCTTTGAACGCGCCGCGCATTTGCGCACCTGGGCGCTCCCCGGCGGGGCGGCCTCCGTGCGCGACGCCCGCCGCAACGCCTTTGCCCTGCTCAGTGAGCTCGGCCTGCTCGAGCACCCAGGTGCCGCTCGGCTTTTGGACAGCCTCGACGAACAAACGCGCAGCGTGACAGCCACCATGATCGAGCGCGGCATCAACAGCCCGCGTACCAGCAGCATGGGGCGTCTCTTTGATGCCGCGGCAGCAATTCTGGGCATCTGCGACAAGGCAACCTACGAGGGCGAACCCGCCATAGAACTCGAAGCCGCCGCCTGGCGCGCGCTCGACAACGAAATCGCCCATTTTCCCGACGACAACGCCGGCTATTTCGCATCTGGCCCATCGTGGCTGGACGGCCCCTATGTTCTGGACCAGAAAGCGCTCTTTGAGGCACTTTTGGGAGGAATTGAAGCCGGAGCGCCCGCCGACAGGCTCGCACTCGATTTCCATGTCGCCGTCGCGCGCTCCTCGGCGCGCATCGCCAGCGATATCTGCGTGCACGAGGGCATCGACACCGTCGCGCTCTCGGGCGGCGTGTTCATGAACCGACTTCTGCTTCAGCTTCTCACCCGCGAGCTCAAAAGCGCAGGCTTTACTGTCCTTGTCCCCCACACCGTACCCGTCAATGACGGCTGCATCGCCTACGGTCAGGCAGCAGTCGCACGCACTCGCCTCGCACAGGTCGCGCCACAATAGGCTGTTCGGCCAGCCCGCAAGCCGCCGTCTCACAGGTGTAGCGCGTTTGCCCGCAGCGCCCGCGAGCGCTACCATCAACTGATGGATTATTGAGCGCCCGTCCAGCGCAAAGCGTATAAAAGGGGAACAATATGTGCCTTGCCGTTCCCGGTAAAGTAGTCAAACGCGACGACGACCTCAAGGCCACCGTCGACATGATGGGCATCGAGCGCCCCGTGTCGCTGCGACTCGTGCCGACGGCGCAGGTTGGCGACTATATTCTCGTACACGCCGGCTTTGGCATCCAGATTGTCGACGAGCAGGAAGCACAGGAAACGCTCGAGCTTGTTAATGCCATGTCCGAGCTGGTCGAAGAAGACCAGCTGACCACCAACCCGGCGGAGGCTTACTAGTGGCGCCCGAGCAGCCGGCGCGCTCCGGTATCGATTTCTCGGCATTCCGCGATCCCAAGCTGGCTCGCGAGCTCATCGAGCGCATTCATGAGCTTGTCGGCGACCGCACCATCAACCTTATGGAAGTCTGCGGCACGCATACCGTGAGCATCGGGCGCTATGGCTTTCGCTCCATTATGCCGGCCGGGCTCAAGCTGCTGAGCGGCCCGGGCTGCCCCGTCTGCGTCACCGCCAACCGCGACATCGACCACGCAATCGCGCTCGCCAACATAGACGGCGCCATCATCACCACCTTTGGCGACATGATGCGCGTGCCCGGATCATCCACCTCGCTCGCTGCGCAAAAGGCGGCGGGGCGCGATATCCGTATCGTCTATTCCCCGCTCGACGCGCTCGACATTGCCGAGCAAAACCCTGATCGCCCGGTCATTTTTATGGGCGTGGGCTTTGAGACTACGACGCCCACCATCGCCGCCGCCATCTTGGAGGCCGAGGCGCGCGGGCTTTTGAACTTCTCGGTCTATTGCGCCCACAAGGCCACGCCGCCGGCGTTGCGCGCCATCGCCAACGACCCCGAGACCACCATCGACGGCTTTATCCTGCCGGGCCACGTCGCCACCATCACGGGCTTGGCCCCCTTTGGCTTTTTGGTCGACGAGTTTAAGACTCCAGGCGTGGTAACGGGATTTGAGCCGGTCGACATCTTGCAGGGTATCTGCATGCTGGTCCAGATGGTTGTTGAGGGGCAGCCCGCGATTGACAACGCCTACCGCCGTGGCGTCAACGCAGACGGCAATCCCGTGGCGCGCCAGCTGGTCGAGCAGGTGTTTGAGCCGTGCGATACCACATGGCGCGGGCTGGGGCTGATTGCCAACTCGGGCCTTTCCATCCGCCCCGAGTTCTCGCGCTTTGATGCCCGCGCTCGCTTTGACGTGCCCGTTGAGGCGACGGTCGAGCCGCGCGGGTGCCGCTGCGGCGACGTGCTGCGCGGGGCCATTGCGCCGAGCAGCTGCCCGCTCTTTGGCCGCACCTGCACGCCCGAGCACCCCGTCGGCCCGTGCATGGTGAGCTCCGAGGGCAGCTGCGCGGCGTACTACCGCTACCGCGACTAGCCCGGGCACACCCGCACACCGGCACCACCCACGATTGGAGTTTTCGATATGTCCCATAGCGTTACCGATAGCACCGTCCTGCTGGGCCACGGCTCCGGCGGCCAGATGATGAAACGCATCATCGATGAGGTCTTTTTGGATGCCTTTGGGTCGCCCGAGCTGCTCGAAGGCAACGATGCCGGCGTCGCCGCGCTGCCCGCGAGCGGGCGCATCGCCATGTCGACCGACAGCTTTGTAGTCTCGCCGCAGTTCTTCCCCGGTGGCAACATCGGCCGCCTCGCCGTGTGCGGAACCGTCAACGACGTCGCGACCTCGGGCGCCAACGTGCGCTACCTGTCGTGCGGCTTTATCCTCGAAGAGGGCTATCCCATGGATAGGCTCCGCCAGATTGTGCAGACGATGGCCGAGACGGCGCACGAGGCGGGCGTGTCCATAATCACGGGCGACACCAAGGTGGTCGAGCGCGGCGGGGCCGACGGCGTCTATATCAATACCGCCGGCGTGGGCGAGGTGCCTGCGGGCGTGGCGCTCAGCGGCGCAAACTGCCAGCCCGGCGATGTCATCCTGGTCTCGGGTACACTGGGCGACCACGGCATCGCTATCATGAGCCAACGCGAGGGTCTGGCGTTTTCGAGCACCATCGAAAGCGACGCCGCGCCGCTCAACCACCTGATTGCCGATGTGCTTTCCGCAGCACCCGACACACGCTGCTTCCGCGACCCCACGCGCGGTGGCCTGGCCTCGACGCTCAACGAGTTTGCGCAGGCCGGCGGCGTTGCCATGGAGATCGACGAGGATGCCGTGCCCGTGCGTCCCGACGTGCAGGCCGCCTGCGAGATGCTCGGCTACGATGTGCTGCAGGTGGCAAACGAGGGCAAGATGGTTGCCGTCGTGCCGGCCGAGCAAGCCGATGCCGCGCTGAGCGCCATGCGCGCCGCCCGCTACGGCGAGAATGCCGCCATCATCGGCCGCGTGCTGCCACTTGCCGAGGGCGCCCATCCCGCCGTGCGCGTGCGCACCGGCTGGGGCTCGACCCGCATCCTCGACATGCTCGTAGGAGAGCAGCTGCCGAGAATTTGCTAACGACAAAGGCTCAGGGCTATTAAAGATATTCAGATTCCAAACATGCCCGGCACGCATGCCCAGTATCATGGGGTGCGTTTTGAAACCCAATGACGGGAGCTTTCATGGCAGCAGCTTTTTCCCATGTGATTTTTGATCTGGACGGCACCATCCTCAACACGCTCGAAGACCTGGCGGCCGCCGGCAACCATGCCTGCGAGACGCACGGCTGGCCTACGTTTGCCGTCGACGAGTACCGCTACAAGGTGGGAAACGGCATGCTCAAGCTGGTTGAGCGCTTTATGCCTGCCGAGTATGCGGGCGACGGCCGTATGTTTGAGCAGACGCTTGCCGAGTTTAGGGCTTACTACGGCGAGCACAAGGAGGACCACACCGCTCCCTATGCCGGCACGATCGAGCTGCTCGACCGCCTGCGTGCCGCGGGCGTGCAGCTTGCCGTGCTCACCAACAAGGACCACGTCTCGGCGGCTCCGCTTATCGAAAAGTATTTTGGTTCCGAGCGCTTTGCACTGGTACAGGGCCGTGTCGATGCGTTTCCGCCTAAGCCCGAAGCACCCGTCACGCTGCATGTGATGGAGGAGCTGGGCGCCGATCCGGCAACCACGCTCTATGTGGGCGATTCCAATGTCGATATCCTGACCGGCCACAACGCCGGCCTTAAGAGTGCGGGCGTCAGCTGGGGCTTCCGCGGCCGCGCAGAGCTGGAGGCCGCCGGCGCCGACTACGTGGTGGACACCCAGAACGAGCTCGCGGCGCTGATTCTGGGAGAGTAACGAGCGACACTGCTTAACGCAGCTGCGACAATTCTTCCGTGCGGAAAGCGCGTCCCGTTTTGGAGCTCCGGAATGGGATGCGCTTTCCGTTTGAGGCGCGTCGGGGAAGCTGCATCCCGTTTTGGAGCAATAATCCGGGTCGCACTTTCCGCAACCCACCCCATCCGGAAACCGCGACCCGGAATTCGGCCAAAAACCGGCTCGCATTTTCCCGAGCATTCGATGCAACGCTGGCGCAAGGAGTGTCCCCAACTGCCGGCAGAAAAGGAACGTTCCCAAGTGCCGCCTTCCCAATGACCACTCCAGCAATGGCGACGTCGCAGGTAGAGGACGGACAGCGAAAACGCCCCTAAGCGAGCAAGGTGACGTGAAATGAAAGGGCGCTGACCTTCTGGTCGCGCCCTTGAAATTGAACGTCAGATTGCCGCTTAGGGGCGTTTGCAGCGTCGAGCAGTTGCGGCGTTTGGTAAAACGCCGCAACGAACTAGTTCATCATCGCATTCATCATCTCGTTGGTTGCGGAATCGTCAGCAGACCACTCGCCATCGTCATTGGCGGTGTACTTGAAGGTGACCGTGGTGTCCTTGGTCTTAGCAGCCTTGGTCACATCAACCATGACCTGACCGGCCATCTTGTACAACTCGTCATCGGAAGGCATCGAATCGAGCGCGGCGACTTTCTCCTGGTACTGGGTGGCAAAATCCTCAACGATCTGGTTCATGGACTTACAAGTGATGGTGACCTCGGCAGTTGCGGTGCCCTTGTCCTCGTCGACCGTCACGTCGCCGATCTTGTAGTCAAAGCCCTCGAGATAGCTCTTGGCATACTCCTTGGGATCGATGCCCAGCTGCTCGAACTCGTCGCCCGAAGCCTCTTCCAGACCGGCGAGGAAATCGTCTCCGCCATTCTTAACCTCATCAAACTGAGTCGTAAGGTCCTTGGTGATGAGCTCCTCGACCGAAGGGCCTCCGCAGCCGGAAAGCAGGACCACGCACGCAACCAAGACGGCCATGAGGGGCGCAAGCAGCAGCTTCTTTTTCATGTTGTTCCTCCCAATGAGCGGCACCGCGCTTCCCGGACACGGCGCACGTTGTAATAAGGTAGGCCCATACTATCAACTAATGAACACCCTCGGCAGTACGAAGGCGCGGTCGGTTCGTTTTAGCATCCGAACGGTCTGTAGACTTGCCCAACGCGCAATAAAACGTATGCACCCGGTCTAATAAAAAGGGTGGCCGGACAATCCAACCACCCTAAAACATCCTCTGGACGTTACAACTTACTTGCGGACGACCTTGACGATGGCATCGCCGGCGGCGACGGCGGACTCAGCCTCGACGGCGAGCTCGACATCGGCAAACTCGGCGGTGTTGGACACGGCCACGACGACGCAGTCCTTGTAACCGGCAGCGGCGATCTTGGCGCGATCGATCTTGAGCATGGGCTGGCCAGCCTTGACGACATCGTCGGCCTTGACGAAGCCCTCGAAGCCGTCGCCGTTCATGTTGACGGTATCGACGCCAACGTGCACCAGGACCTCGATGCCGCTATCGGACTGCAGGCCCACGGCGTGACCCATGGTGACGGTCACCTTGCCGTCGCAGGGAGCATAGACCAGGTCATCCTCGGGCCACACGGCGCAGCCCTTGCCCAGAACCTCGCCACCAAAGACGGGATCGGGAACGTCAGCCATCTTGATGACCTTGCCCTTGACAGGCGAGCACAGCACGTCGGCGCCGGCAGAAGCAGAGATGGAGGCCGGAGCAGCAGCAGCCGCGGGTTCAGCCTTCTTCTTGAACATATCAAACAGACCCATACGTTTTCTCCTCTTGATTAAGCGCAACGTTATGCGCATGCCTATGGTGATTATAGTGCCAAATGGTCAAATTGCTAAGGTGAGGGCGCGAATCGAGAGCCCTTCCCGGTAGCGCTCGTGGAATGAGCATCTCCTTTGCATCGCGGGTCGATAAGCCGAGTATCGCCTGCGCACGGGACGGACAGAAGCGGGCGCGCCAAACCCGACACTTCTTTTCGCGCCCACGGACCGCCGCCCCGCCCCTGACACTTCCTGATACCGACCGAAACGTACCAAAATAAGCCTGTCCCTTTTTGGCAGGCTTGGCGAGTGTGGGAGTTCGCATGGATATCAAACGCAAGATTTCCGAGGCGCAGGGCCTCACCCCCACCGAGCAGCAGCTCGGCATTGCAGCCCTTGCCATCGGCGAGGACATCCGCGGGCTTTCTATTAAGGAATTTGCCGCACGCACCAACGTTTCGGTCGCAAGCGTGCACCGTTTTTGCAAAAAGCTCGGCCTCGAGGGCTTCAAAGATCTCAAGGTCGAGCTTATTCGCTTAGCAACCGAGGCGGGAAACCGGCGCGACGTGGACATCAACTTCCCCTTCGATGCTACGTCCACCCCCGCGCAGGTTATGGAGCGCATGGAGGGGCTCTACCAGACCACGCTGGCCGAAACGCAGGAGCTGCTCGACCCCACGCAGCTTGACCACGCCGCCAAGCTCATCGCGAACGCCCGACAGGTCGACATCTACACAGGCTCGCACAATCTCTATCCAGCGGGAATGTTCCGCGATCGCCTGCTCTCCGCCGGTAAAAGCGCAACGTGCCACGACAATTCCGAAGCCCAGGTGCGCACGACGCTTGCCTCGGGCCCCGACCATGTGGCAATCGCCATCTCCTACAGCGGCCTTGCCCCCAACCTCAAGGACATCTTGCCGATCCTCAGCAGTCGACATGCCCCGGTCATCGTCATCGGCACGCCTCATTGCGCGCGCATTCACCCTAGCTTTGCCGCCTACCTTACGGTGAGTGACCACGAGAGCATGACGCATCGCATCACACAGTTCGCGAGTCACATCGCCGTGCAATACGTGCTCGATTCGCTCTACAGCAGTTACTTCGCCAAAGATTACGTCCGCTGCTCCGAATTCCTGGAGCGCTCGTTTCCCTACACCCGCCTGCCCGGGCTCAAGTAGCGACGAGCGTGGATTTTTGGACGCCCATCTAACGAGCGTGGATAATCTCCCACTTTGAGCCCGCGCACAGGCCAAAACCGGGAGATTATCCACGCTCATTTCTGCCTAGTCATTGGGGACGTTCTTAAACGACTAGTCAAACAAGAACGTCCCCAACGACTAGTCGTTTAAGAACGTCCCCAACGACTACCGCGGCAACGCCGATGTTTCGGCAACGACAGCGAGCGAGCCGCATTCGGAGCAAGACGACGCCGCAGGTAGAGAACGGACAGCGAGCGGGTCGCATTTGAGACAAGGTGACGTGAAACGAAAGGGCGCTGACCTTCTGGTCGCGCCCTTGAAGTTGAACGTCAGATTGTCCAAATGCGGCCCGCGCAGCGTCGAGCAGTTACGGCGTTTGGTAAAACGCCGTAACTAACGTGCTCCGTACTGCTCGTAGTAGGCGTCGATGGCGGTCTTGAGCTCGTCGTCGATGACAACCTTGCCGTCGATCTCGTGGTTGTAGAGGGTCTCGACGACCTCAGCCATGGAGACGATGCTCGCGACGGGGAAACCGTACTTGGCCTCGATCTCCTTCTGCGCGGTGGTCACACCGCCCTTGCCGACCTCCATGCGGTTGAGGGACACGATCAGGCCCTTGATCTCGACATCGGCAGCAGCCTTGACCTTGGGATAGGTCTCGTCGATGGACTTGCCGCTGGTGGTAACGTCCTCGACCATGACCACACGGTCGCCGTCCTTGGGCTCATAACCCAGCAGGTTGCCCTTATCGGCACCGTGGTCCTTGGCCTCCTTGCGGTCGCAGCAGTACTTGACCTCCTTGCCGTACAGCTCGTGGTAGGCAATTGCGGTCACGACGGCCAGCGGAATACCCTTGTAGGCCGGTCCAAACAGCACATCAAAGTCGTCGCCAAAGTTATCGTGGATGGCCTGGGCGTAATACTCGCCCAGCTTCTTGAGCTGATAGCCCGTCACGTAAGCGCCGGCGTTCATAAAGAACGGGGACTGACGGCCGCTCTTGAGCGTAAAGCTGCCGAACTTAAGGACGTCGGACTCGACCATAAACTTGATGAACTCTTGCTTGTAAGCCTCCATGCGGGCTCCTCTCGTAATCGCGTACGTGCCTTCCAGTTTAGCGCAGGCGAAGCGTCGATGCGGGCGCGCTTTGGGGCCACGGCATTCTGTAAAGGCTTTGTCAGGGGGAATGGTTTTCCGAACAATGGGGTTGACATGTCAAACCCCCTCATCAAGAATACGGGCGGATTAAAAAGGGGTACGAGATACCCAAAGCGCGCTGCGCTCAGCCTTTAGGAGGTGTGCCATGGAAGGCAGTCCTAGTCGAAAAACCTGCATGTCGCCCTCGGCACGCCGCGAGGACTCCGCACACGCATAAACGCCACCGGCAGATCGCCAAAACCACCGCAAAGGCGCGCTGCACCCTTTGTGGGCTCAAGAGCTTGACGTGAGCGACATCTAGGTTTTTTGAAGCAAATACGACACGTACGCTAACTCCCCTCAACAAGGAGGACCCTATGCTGATGCTCAAAACCGTCACGGTACTCGAAGCCATCTCCAAGCGCCGCCGCACGGCGCGCCCTGCCGCTCATACCGGCCTGTCCAAGAACACCATATTCGCCGCCACCCATAGTGCCGAGGACGCCCTCGTACTGCTTGACGCCACGGCAAACGGCCTCACCGTCGAGCAGGCAACTGAGCGCCTGAACGCCGTCGGCCCCAACACCATCGAGGCAACGACCAAAACGCTCGCCCGACGCATCGCCGACGCGTTCATCGATCCCTTCGCCGGCATCCTCGCCGCGCTCGCACTGGTCTCGCTCTACATCGACGTGCTCGCCGTGCCCGAACCGCAGCGCGACCCCTCCACGGTCATCGTCATCGGCACCATGCTGCTGGTATCGGGCGGCATGAAGTTTATCCAGGAAGCCCGCAGCGGCAATGCGGCCGAGGCCCTCAAGGACCTGGTCTCCAACACTTGCACCGCCCTGCGCGACGGCGAGCGCATCGAGATCCCCTTCGACGAGCTCGTCCCCGGCGATGTAATCCGTCTCTCTGCCGGCGATATGGTGCCGGCAGATGCCCGCATCATCACCGCGCGCGACCTGTTTGTGATCGAGTCCGCACTCACCGGCGAGAGCGAGGCCGTCGAGAAGACCACCGCCGTCACCATCGTCGAGGGCGCCGACGGCTCCGCACTGCCACTCTCTGCCTGCAAGAACATCGTCTTTACCGGCACCTCCGTGCAAAACGGCGCCGCCATGGCGCTTGTCGTTGCCACCGGCTCGGACACCTACCTGGGCGGCATCGCCAAGATGCTCAACGGGCGCGGCGAAAAGAGCGCGTTTGACCGCGGCGTCTCGAGCGTCTCCATGCTGCTGGTGCGCCTGATGCTCGTTATGGCGCCGGCCGTCTTTGCCATCAACGCCGCCACCAAGGGCAACGTCATCGACGCGCTGCTGTTCGCCACGAGCGTGGCCGTGGGCATCACGCCGCAGATGCTTCCCGTCATCGTGACCACGAGCCTGTCGCAGGGCGCCAAGGACCTCGCCCGTCGCCAGGTTATCGTCAAGGAGCTGCCGGCGATTCAAAACCTCGGAGCGATGGACGTCCTGTGCTGCGACAAGACCGGCACCCTCACCGAAGACCGCATCGTGCTCGAGCGCTACCTCAACACCGATGGCAACGAGGACGCGCGCGTGCTGCGCCATGCGTTTTTGAACAGCTTCTTCCAGACCGGCCTCAAAAATCTTATCGACCTGGCCGTAATCGACCGTGCCGATGTGACGCCCTCGACCGTCGCACCCGATTCCATGCTGGGCCAGAGCCTGCGCGACCGCTACACCAAGGTCGACGAGGTTCCCTTCGATTTCTCGCGCCGTCGCCTGAGCGTAGTTGTCGCCGACGCCCAAGGCAAAACCCAGATGGTTACCAAGGGCGCTGCCGAGGAAATGCTCGAGATCTGCTCCTTTGTCGAGATCGATGGCATCGCTCAGCCGCTCACCGACGAGAAGCTCGCCCAGATTCGCAAGCAGATCGCCGGACTTAACGCCGAGGGCCTACGCGTAATTGCCGTGGCGCAGAAGACCAATCCGCGCTGCGTGGGCGAGTTTGGCATCGCCGACGAGTGCGACATGGTGCTGATGGGCTTTTTGGCCTTCCTCGATCCGCCCAAAGCAAGTGCCGCGGGCGCCGTCGCCACCCTCGAGGCCAAGGGCGTGGCGGTCAAGGTCCTAACCGGCGACAACGACCGCGTCGCCGCCACCGTCTGCGAGCAGATTGGTATCGATGCGAGCAACGTCTTGCTCGGCTCCGAGATCGATGCGCTCGATGACGCCGAACTTGCCAAGCGCGCCGAGAAAACCCACCTCTTCGCCAAGCTCTCGCCGCTGCAGAAGGCGCGCCTGGTACGTGTCATGCGCGAGATGCTCGGCCACACCGTGGGCTTTATGGGCGACGGCATCAACGACGCCGCCGCCATGCGTGCGAGCGATTGCGGCATCTCGGTCGATTCGGCCGTCGATATTGCCAAGGAATCCGCCGATATCATCTTGCTTCAGAAGGACCTGGGCGTGCTCGAGCGCGGCATCATCGAAGGCCGCCGCACTTACGGCAACCTGCTCAAGTACCTCAAGACCACGGTGAGCTCCAACTTTGGCAATGTGCTGTCCGTGACCGTCGCGAGCCTGTTCTTGCCGTTTTTGCCCATGAGCGCCCTGCAGCTGGTACTGCTGTCGCTGGTCTACGAGATCGTGTGCATCGCACTGCCGTGGGACACCGTCGATGACGCCTGGACTGCCCGCCCGCGTGCCTGGGACGCCGCGTCCATCAAGGGCTTTATGCTCGAGCTGGGCCCCGTGAGCTCGCTGTTTGACATCGTGACCTTCGCCGCGCTCTTCTTTGTCGTGTGCCCCGCCGCCGTGGGCGCAAGCTGGTCCGAGCTTGCCGCCGCGGGCAATGTCACGGGCATGGCAGCCTTTGCGGCGCTCTTCCAGAGTGGCTGGTTTGTCGAGTCCATGTGGTCGCAGACGCTCGTGATCCACATGCTGCGCTCCCCGCGCCTGCCGAGCCCGCGCGACCACGCCGCGCCCGCGCTGTGCGCCCTCACCGTGCTGGGCCTGGCGCTCGTCACCTGGCTGCCGGCAAGCCCCATCGCCGATGCGCTCGGCCTCATAACGCTGCCCACGAGCTTTTTCGCGCTGCTCATCGGCATCGTCACCGCCTACATCGCGCTCACCCAGCTGGCAAAACGCCGCTACATCGCCCGCCACGGCGAGCTGCTTTAGCTCCAGCGGCGCCTTCATCAAGGATGTTTGGGCCGACGCAACCCGCTCCCGCTGACCGCGGCGGCCCAAAACAGCTAAAAATCTCCCGTCCCAAATTAGCCACCCTGCTAGTCCTCGGGTGTCCAGGACCAGAAGAAGTTAATGAGGGCTACGCGCGAGGAGGCACCGGTCTTTTTGTTGATCGAAGCGATGTGGCGATAGAGCGTGGAGCGCGAAAGGAAGAGTGCCGCCGCCACGTCTTGCACGCTGTCGTCCGAAACGACCAGTGCCTCCAGAACATCGCGCTCGCGCTTGGTGAGCCCAAAGGTGGCAACGAAGCCATCGAGCCGATCGCCAAACGAAAGCTCCGGCGCCTCCAGGGGCACCGTGTCGGCCTGACCGGGCTCACAGCTCACGCCAAGATCGTCGGTGGCAAGCGCCAGCCCGCCGTGCGTCGCCTCGCCCTCACCGTCTTGTCCAAACTGTCCCAACAGCGAAATCGCAATGCCTACAAACAGCACGAGCGCCGCGCCGACTGCCGCCAGCACGTTTTGGCTCGAGATGATCGCCACTGCCGGCACCGTCACGAGCATCGAGCACACGTTGTTGACGACGCGACCCATACACGGCCAAAAATATGACCAGCGCGCATAGAGCGAGATGGCAGAGAATTTTGTGGTGAAGAACACCACAAAGAAGCCCGAGCCCAGATAAAAGATGATCGTGGCAGCAAGCTCGTTGCCGCTATTGCCGTCAATGATGAGCACAAAGAACGAAAGCGTGGACAGTATGGCGGCGCACGTCATGCCGATATTCATATACAAACGGTCACGCAGGTCAAATAGGGCGCCGGCGGCCAGCGAGCTCACGACAAGCAGCAAGCGCGGCCAATCGCCCAAATCGACGGCTCCGAAAGCGTGCAAGGTCGTGAGGCCCGCGTTGAGAGCGGCGAATACACCGGAAAGACACGCTGTCGCCACGGTCAAGCGGACCACGGCGCGGCGGAATGCCGTCTTTGCCTTGGGATCGTCTTGCCACTTGGCACCATATTCCAAAGCATCTACCGAAAGCCCGGCAACACTGGGTTCAAAGTTGGGATCCGACTCATCGCGCAGCTTGGCGCGTCGGACACCGTGGAGCAACGCCACCTGCGCGATCGCGCAGACAACCAAAACGGCCTGCTGAGGAATGCCGACGGGCATCACCATGTGGTTGAGCGCCTGCACCAGAACGCCCATGGCGTAGGAAAGCGCGGCGGCGCGCGCCAGGCAGGGCGTCCGCGCAAAGCGACGCGCAAAGTTTGCATGGGCAGTCGATCCACAGTAGCCCAGTGCGCAGCACGCCATCAAACCGCCGACAATTACCATCTCAACCTGAACCGCCATAATCAACAGCAGCAATGCCGCCACCAGCAAAACGCCCGTGATATCGCTCGTTGCGTCGATGGCATGGGGACGGCGATAGTACAGAACGGGACGCACAAAGAAGCCAATCACGCTCGCGCCGATGACAAGGCTCTCATAAATAACGACCTCGTTCGGAGACACGAACTCGGCCATGCGCGCATCAAAGAGACACTCGCACGCCAAAAACGTGAAGAAGAACAGCGCCAGGCATATAATCTCCCGAATGCCCCGACGCAAATATGAGGTTGTGTCTCCCATATCTCTCATGAATACCCCCCCCCGCACTCAAATGTCTTGAAACAATTTTAATAGAGAACCAGTCCCAATATCGAAGCCGAGCTCGAGATGCTGCAAATTTGACCCCAGTAGCCCACGGCGTGCACCAGTTTTTGAGCCGATTGTCCCAGAAGGGGCACACGCGGCCTGCTGGCTCGGCAAGGAGTGTCCCCAACTGCCACTCATTTAAGTCTGCCCCCAATGAGTGCCCGCTCGTTTAAGTACGTCCATTACAGTCGAAATTGTCAGCCCGGGACCGTCTCGGGCTACGATTGAGGCGCGCCCAGAACGGGCCGCCGA
>UQIB01000029.1 GCA_900541015.1 uncultured Collinsella sp.
TCGACCGGGGCATCGAGCCCCTGCGGCTTGTTGCGCACGAACTCGCTCGCCTGCGCCATGTCGAGCGCCGCCCAGAGCTCCTCGTCGGTTGCCGACTCGTCACGCCAGGTCAGGTTGCTGCGGATGGTGCCGCTCACCAGCGACGCTCGCTGCGGAACGGTCGCGACCACGTGGCGCAGCTGGTCGAGCTGCCAGGCACGCACGTCGGAGCCCATCACGCTCACGCTGCCGGTGCTCGCATCGTACAGGCGCGGGATGAGCGAGACGAGCGTGGACTTGCCGCTGCCCGTGCCGCCAATAATGCCAAGCGTCTTGCCCAGCGGGAGCTCCAGGGTCACATCGCTCACGGCATTTGCGGCGCCCACGCCAAACGAAAAGCTCGCATGGCTCAAGCTCAGCGCAGGAACGGGAGCGACATTGCCCGGCTCGGGTAGCGCGACCGGCTCGTTGTCCTCGTCGGTGATGCTCGGCACGCAATTGAGCACCTCGTTGATACGCGACGCACTGGCGCTCGCCTTGGTAAAGACCACGACCAGGTTGGCGACGTACACGATGGAGGTGAGCGTCTGCGTCATGTAGTTCACAAACGCCATGACCTGACCCTGCGTGAGCTCGCCCACGTTGACCTGGATGCCGCCCACCCACAGGATGGCGCACACGCCCAGGTTCATCACAAGAAACGTGACGGGATTAAGGATCGACGAGAGCTTTCCCACCGCGATGGCAGTATTGGCCTGGTCATCGGCGGCTTGGGCAAAACGCTCGCGCTCGTGGTCCTCACGCACAAAGGCGCGAACAACGCGGGCGCCCGAAAGCCCCTCGCGGCAGATAAGCGCGATGCGGTCGAGCTTTGCCTGCAGCTGCCTGTAATACGGGATACAGCGCGCCATGACAAACCAAAACACCAGGCCGATAGCGGGCGTGCAAATCAAAAAGATGATGCCGAGCTTAAGGTCGATGGCAAGGGCCGCGACCATGGAGCCCACCGCCAGGAAGGGCCAGCGGATGAGCATACGCACGCCCAGCGCCACGGCCAGCTGCACCTGGTTGACGTCGTTGGTGATGCGCGTGATGAGCGACGGCGTGCCAAAGCGATCGAGCTCGGCATAGCTCAGCTTGTTGATGTGCTGGTAGAGCGCGCCACGAATGTCGGTGCCCATGCCCTGCGAGGTGAGCGCCGCCATCTTTTGGCAGACGAGCGTAAACGAGATGCCGATCACGGCCATGGCGGCGAGCACCATGCCATAGTGGACGACGGCACTCACGTCGTGCGAGCCAATGCCCTTATCGATCATCTGGGCAATCACCAGCGGCGTAAGCAGGTCAAAGATCACTTCGATCAGCTTGCACGCCGGGCCGATCACCATATACCGGCGAAACTTACCACCAAAACGCCTGAGCAGCTCAATCATGTATAGGCGCTCCCTATCATCATCCACATTCAATTCGAACCATGATAGTACCGCCACCCCAAAAGAAGCGTAAACAACTCGTCATTTCTAACGGGATTCAGTTTTCAAGGGGGGCATACGCGCACACCCAGCCAGTGTCGGGTCAACTAGCATGGTATATTTACATTAGTGCTACCAAGTGAGTCGCCGACCCTTGAAATGAGGTGCCGAGATGAACGACATTCTCGCAAGAAGAGCAAGACGAGCAACTGTGGGCATCGCCCTTTCCGCGGCACTTGTCGCGGGAATCGCCCCCGTAGCGGCGATCGCGGCAGAAACCAGCGCCCCCACCGGTGCAGTTGCCTTGCAGACGGAAGACGCGGCCGCCGCAAAAGAAAAAGCGTATGCAGCCATGCAGGAAGCGCTCAAAAACCTCGAGGCCGCAAAAGACGCCGCAAGTCCCGAGAAAATTGCGGAAATCGATACTAAAATTGCCATTTTTCAAGAGAACTAGGTAGCGCGCAGAGATGTGGTGTAAGAGGCGGGGCATGCCCCGCCTCCGCCCTTTCTTGAAAGGGAAGGGACACCGCCTAGAATTCGTCGTTGGAGTAATGAAGGTGACGAATGGAAGGAAAGGCGATGCCCCAAGAAGAGAGTGTACTGCGCCTCGGCCGCGACGAGGCCCTCGAGGCGGCCGAGGCTTTGGCAGGAGTGCGGCGACGCGCGCGAGTTCGCGTGCAGGGTGCTGGGCAGCGTGATGAACGCGCTGATGGACTCCGAGGCCCAGCAGATGTGCGGCGCGAGCCGCAACGAGCGCAGCGACGGCAGGGAGAACAGCCGCAACGGCTACCGCCCCAGGTCGCTCAAGACCGCCGTGGGCGACGTGGAGCTCGAGATACCCAAGCTCAGGCACGGCACCTACTACCCCGAGGGCATGCTCGCGCGATGGTCGCGCGTCGACACCTCGGTGGCCGCCATCGTGCAGGAGATGTACGTATGCGGCGTGTCCGCCCGCAAGGTCGAGCGCGTGGCGTCCAAGCTGGGCATATCCTCGCTGTCGAGCTCGGAGGTCTCGAGCCTCTGCTCCGACCTCGACGCCGAGGTGGCGGAGTTCCGCCGCCGCGACCTGTCGGGCACGCCGTGCTGCTACCTGTGGCTCGACGCCACCTACATGAGCTGCAGGGTCGGCTCGTCGGTCGTCTCGCAGGGCGTCGTGACCGCGATCGGGCTGGGCGCCGACGGGCGCAAGCACTTCCTGGGCTGCGACGTGGTCGACACCGAGAGCGAGGACTCCTGGGCGGCATTCCTCGGCGGGCTGCGCGAGCGCGGGCTGGCCGGCGTTCGCCTCGTGGTCTCCGACAGCCACGCCGGGCTCGTGGCCGCCGTCTCGCGCCTGTTCCAGGGCTGCGCCTGGCAGCGCTGCGTGACGCACCTGCAGCGCAACCTCCAGAGCGCCTGCTCGGGCAGGCCCGAGGACTCCAAGGCGGCCGTCAGGGACCTCGTGCACGCCGCGGTCTACCAGGACGACCCCGACCTCGCGCGCTGCGTGTGGGCCGAGGCGGCGCCCTGGGTGGCGTCGGTGTCCGCCAGGGCCGGCGAGGTCTTCGAGCACACCGAGGACTCCGCGCTGGCGTTCACGGCCTTCCCCAGGGCGCACTGGGCCAAGCTCCGCACCAACAACGTCCAGGAGCGCGCCAACCGCGAGATCAAGCGCCGCTACAGGGTCGTGCAGTCCTTCCCCTCGAGGGAGTCGATGCTGCGCCTGACGTGCGCGAGCCTCATGGAGACCGAGGGACAGTGGTCCCAGCAGCGCGTGTTCTCCGAGGCCTCGGCCGCCGAGGGCTTCGCCGAGCCCGCGGACAGGCCGGCCCCGACAGAGGGGAGGCGCCGCGCGCTCGGGCGGCGCGCCAGGGAGATAGTGGACGAGATAGTCGAGAGGCGCGGTCTCAAGAAGGAGTAACATCGGGACTTGCAGCGACGGACCTCGGGACGCTCTTACACCACGTCTGCGCGCGTCACCGAGAACTACGACACTAATTTGGCGCAAGCCGCCATATATAAGGAATCCCTTCCTACCATGCAAGCGAACGTCGATGCAGCTCAAGCCGAATGCGATAAGGCCCACAACCGGACAAGAGCCCTTGAGGCAGAATTAAATAAAATCGACTACACGACTCCTGCCGAAACTATTCGGCAGTTGCAAGAGGCGATCACAGAGGCAATAATGCAAGAAAATTCCTGTGAAGATAAGCTTGAGCACTGCCGAATGCGCCTCGAAAGTCATAAAAGCCTGATTTATTTCTTTGAAAGCGAAGTAGAGTTTAATAAAACCCATCTCGACGGAGAAACAGCCAAGCGGGATGCGCTCCTCGACGATTTGAAAAGAGCGCAAATAGCCTATGACGATGCCTGCAAAGCATACGAAGAGGCAAAGGCCGCGGCGGACAAGGCCGCCTCGCCCGAGATAACGAAACCGACCGAGACAGCGCCTCCCTCCGGCTCAACGCAACCCGCCGAGGCGACACCGCCCGTTACCTCTCCTGCAACCGGCAAAGACGCCCTACCAAGCTCCACCAAGCAAGCGAACACAAGCAGCGGCAAACAAGCAGATACGACCGCCGACAAGCTCGCGAACACGGGCGACACAACACCGAGCGCAATCGCACTCGCAGGAATCGCCGCCGCAGGCCTCGGAATAACCGCCACGGCCACACGCCGCCTCAAGAACTCAAAATAGCTGCCAGCGGTTATTGTCTTCGCCAATCCACAAGCCCAGAGACAAAACGAGGCCCGTTTCCCCAACCCAGGGAAACGGACCTCTTTACTTGTAAAAACAGATGGCAACGCCGCCGTCTCTTGAACCACGTAGCCATTGATGTCTTGGCGCAGTCAGCGAGCGACATCCAGAGCGAACAAGTTGGCATGAAAAAGGCAAGGCATAGACCTTCTGGTCATGCCTTGCCTTTTGAATGACAAATTGTCGCTCTGGATGTCGCGCAGCGTCGAGCATTGCGCGGTTTGGTAAAACCGCGCAAAAAGAAAGCCCGTGCGCTCGATGGATTCGGATGCCCGACAGAGGCTCCTTATGGCTGCTTCCTTCCGGACCTGACCAGATTCGGAACATGTCGTCATCCGAACCCATCGAACGCGCTAGGCGCTCGGTATATCTTACCTGCTCCCGCCCGCCAGAGCAAGGTAGCTAATTTGGGACGGAGCTTTTTTGACTACTTTTGCAGCCCGATTGCCAGAGCAGCCAATGAGTAGTCAAAATAGTCCGATCCCAAAATGACCGGCTTGGTGCCGCACCACAGAAAGGGCCCATCTACTACGTTTAGGCCGCAGGGGTCAACCATAGCCGGCTTTTCGAAAATCGGCAAGCTTTCTACCTGCGGTTTTGTTTTTGCAAATTCCGGGATGGTCGAAGGTGGCCGGTTTAACGTAGTAGATGGCCGCATTTCGTGGCAAACGGTCCGACCCAAGACCCAAGGCAGCCAACCTCGAATGGCCATTCTCGAAGTTGCGGTGGAATACGGACTGAATTGGCACCTTAAAGGCAAAAACACTCCGTATTCCACCGCAACTTATAGGGAGATAGGCTTTAGAGGCGGGCGAGGTCGTAGGATTGGGCGGCTGCCTCACCGGCGCAGATGAGGTTGGTTGTGGCTTCCTGGAGGCTGAGCGCCTGATCGAGGGACATGGGCTTGCGACAGATCGGAAGCACCAAGTCGATGCCCTGCTCACACACCGCATCCAGGTTGTCAGCGCGACCGCCCACGACGGCGACCACCGGCTTGCCATAGCGCTTAGCACGACGTGCCACACCCACCGGCGCCTTGCCGGCGGCGGACTGTTCATCCATATTGCCCTCGCCTGTAATGACCAGGTCGGCATCGCGCACGCGCTCGTCAAACCCCACGAGATCGAGCACCGTCTCCACGCCCGAACGCAGCTCCGCCCCGAGCGCCAGCAGCGCGGCACCCAGGCCGCCTGCGGCACCGGCACCGGGCACGCCGAGCACCGAGCCAAATGTCCGTGCGCCCTCGGGCGTGCGCAACAACCCCTGGGCTCGAGCTCTGGCAATCGCCGCATCGAGCAAGCGACCATAGCCGACCATCCAGCTGTCGTACCTGCTCATCGCCTCGGCATCATCCGTCGGCAGACCCTTCTGTCCGCCGAACACCGCAAGCGCGCCGCGACGCCCTACGAGCGGATTCTCGACATCCGAAAGCACAACGATACGAGCGTCATCCAAAGCCTGCAGCGCTGGCGCCAAATCAACGCTCGCCACCTGCTCAAGGCCCGCAAGACCGGGGGCGACATCGCAGCCCTGATCATCGACCACACGCGCGCCCAGCGCCTGCAGCATGCCGGCGCCACCGTCGTTGGTGGCACTGCCGCCCAGACCAATATAGAGTGTCCATGCGCCCGTGCGAACTGCGCGAAGCATAAGCTCGCCCACGCCATAGGTCGAAGCCGCCAACGCCGCCGACTCCGTACAGCTCGAATACCCAATACCCGCCGCCTCGGCCATCTCAATTACAGCCGACTCGTGCTCGCCGTCCACCAGCATCCGGGCAGACACGCGGTCGCCCAAGGGGCCTGCGACATCGCAGGTTGAGAGCTCGCCACCGCATGCGGCGATGGCATCGAGCGTTCCCTCGCCACCATCTGCCAGCGGCAATGCGCGCACCTCGGCATCGGGCCAAACGCGGCGCACGCCTTCGGCAACCGCCGCCTCCGCCTGCGCACTCGACACGCTGCCCTTAAAGGAGTCGATCGCCAACAGCACACGGCGAGGCCGGCGGCACGCAGGGCCAAAGTCAACCGCCGTGCCAGCATCCTCACCGGCACCTGCAAGCGCTGCGGCGTGAGCGGCGTGTGCTTCAAGATCGGCACCGCAACCGCAATCAGCGCCACCCGCTCCGCGCAGACCGCCAAAATAGCTATTCAGCAGCTCGCGGCATTCATCCGCCAGGACCCCAGCCGTCACGTTAAACCGATGATTCAGGCGCGAATCGGCATTCAGGTCATATAGCGAACCCAGCGCGCCCGCCTTGGCATCAGCCGCGCCATACACGCAGCGACCCACGCGCGCGTTGACCATAAGCCCCGCACACATGCAGCAGGGTTCCAACGTCACATAGGCCGTGCAATCGGAAAGGCGCCAGCGGCCGAGCGCCTGGGCAGCAGCGCACACAGCCGCAAACTCGGCATGAGCCGAAGGATCCTGGTCGAGCTCGCGCCGATTGTGCGCCCTCGCGACGATCTCACCGTCGCGCACTACCACGGCACCAATGGGGACTTCGCCCACTGCCGCGGCGGCGCGCGCCTCGGCCAGCGCCTCGCGCATGAACTTCTCGTCGATTTCGGTGATCGTCATCGTTCGCCTTCCCTGTTGCAAATTCAAAACGATGCTATCATTACGACTCACGGAGAGATGGCAGAGCGGTTGAATGCGGCGGTCTTGAAAACCGTTGAGCGCGAGAGCGTTCCGGGGGTTCGAATCCCCCTCTCTCCGCCACTCCTAGTGATGCACCGGTGTCATGGTCCGCTCAAACAACGCATCGACCACGTCGGCTATCTCAGGTCGACGTTCAAGATCGTGGCCCGATTCCCACCATATCGTGAAAAGTCGAATAATACCGCCGGCGACAAACTCAGACGTCGTCTCGAGTGACACGGGGGCCAGGGCATCCTCGGCAAGCACGTTCATCACACGCTCGCGGATGGAGCGGGCAATGCGGTCGCAAATAACGTTGGTCAACATACCCGACATGCTGCTTGCCAAAATGTTATCCATGAGCTGCTCGTGCGCCAGAATCAAATCCATGGCATCGTCCAAAATCGCGTGCCGAAGCGCGCGCACGTCCTCGGCAGACACTGCGCCGGCCTCATCGGGCTGTTTTTGCGGCAAGCCCGACATGAGCTCATCGATATAAAAGGCAAAGTAATCGTTCTTGTCGCGAAAGTGCTTGTAGAACGTCGTGCGGCGAATCATGGCGCGGTCGCACAGCATGGCAACCGTCAGGTCCTCAAAACGATGCTCCTCGAGAAGCTCGGTAAAGGCATCGAACAGGGCGCGGTAGGTTTTCTTGATGCGAAGGTCCACTGGTATCGCCATCCTCAGGGCAAAGACAACACTCGTCAATCTGTCGCATATCTTACACCTGTACCTCGCGCGCTTTGCCCCGGTGCCGACCCCGCCGAAAACACAACGCTTACCGGAAAGTTCGGCACGGCAAAACGTTGCGGGTATACTAGTAGCGTTATACCAACGGCAGCTGGCGCATGCCGCCGCGGCCATTCGAAACGGAGACATCATGCTTCCCGTCATCATCGGCATCGTTGTTGTCATTGTGATTGTCTGCGCCATCGCCGGCATCTACAACAACATGGTCACCAAGCGCAACCGCATCGATAACGCCTGGCAGAACATCGATACGCAGCTGCAGCGCCGCAACGACCTGATCCCCAACCTGGTCGAGACCGTCAAGGGCTACGCCAAGCACGAGCAGGAGACGCTCTCCGCCGTGATCAGCGCGCGTAACACCGCCGTCAAGGCCACCACGCCCGAGGCCAAGATGGAAGCCGACAACGTGCTGACCGGTGCGCTGCGCCAGCTCTTCGCCGTAGCCGAGGCCTATCCCGATCTTAAGGCAAACACCAACTTTACGCAGCTGCAGGCATCGCTCGAGGATACCGAGAACAAGATTAGCTATGCACGCCAGAGCTACAACGACTGCGTACTCAGCTACAACAACGCCATTCAGACGTTCCCGGCTGTCATCTTTGCCGGCATCTTCCAGTTTAAGGAGCGCCAGGGCTTCGAGGCCGCCGAAGCAGCCCGCCAGGCCCCGACCGTAAAGTTCTAGTAGTTTGGCAGCGCATCCTTAATCGGCCAAATGCATAAACCGCCCCGTCGAATGCATACTTCGACGGGGCGGTTTCCTTTTTCGCGAAGGTCCCCCTCTAAGCGCCGTGCATTTTTAGGAGTATTCAACATAATCAAGAGCTTCGGGCGCCATGATAAATGCCAAAGACCGCGAATATCCCTGCAAATCAAACGCTGTCAGCCCATAACCCCGCCCATCATTCGTAGAAAACATCGAGAACTCCCGATTTTTTGCCCGAAGCCGGTATGCAGGGGCCTTCGATTGCAGAATACTCGCAAAAATGCACGTCGCCACCGCCCCCACATGGCGCGAAGCAAAACAAAAGGGCGACCTTCCTTTCCGGCGCACTCCGCAGGACGAAAGAACCTCCGCCGCACGAAGTGCGCAGCGGAGGTTCTTTCATGTCCGAGGACGCGCCGGAAAGGAAGGTCGCCCTCGGGCCGGACAGCTAAGACAGCTTACGCGACGGTGTAAACCCAGTTGTGCTTATCCTCGACAGCACCAGACTGGATACCAGTCAGGGTCTCGCGGAGCTTCTTCATCACAGGGCCAATCTCGGTGTAGCCAGCCGGGAAGGTCACAGTCTCGTCGGCGCCGTAAACCTTGTTGTCGATCTCGCCAACCGGGGAGATGACGGCAGCGGTGCCGCACAGGCCGCACTCCACAAAGGTGCCGGCCTTGACCTCGGCCCACTCGACGGGACGCTGGTCGACGGTCATGCCCAGGTCCTGAGCAACCTGAACGAGCGAACGACGGGTGATAGAGGGCAGGATGGAGTCGGTGTGCGACTGAGGAACGACGAGGGTGCCGTCCTCCTTCACGAACAGGACGTTGGCGCCACCGGTCTCCTCGACATAGGTGCGGGACTCGGAGTCGAGATACAGGTTCTCGGCATAGCCCTCGCGATGGGCCTCCATCGTGGGCTTAAGGGACATGGCGTAGTTGAGGCCGGCCTTGATGTTGCCGGTGCCGTGCGGTGCGGCACGGTCATACTCGGAAACGCGCAGCTTGACGGGCTTGAGGCCACCCTTAAAGTACGGACCGACCGGGGTCACGAGAATGCGGAACGTGTACTCAGGAGCGGGAGCCACGCCGATCACGTCACCGGAGCCGATCATAAACGGACGCACGTACAGGGTCGCGCCGGAGCCGAAGGGCGGAACCCAGGCGGCGTTGGCAGAAACGACCCGCTTGACAGCCTCAACGAACTTGTCCTTGGGGAACGGGGGCATCTCGAGGCGCTGCGCAGAGTTGTACATGCGCTCGGCGTTCATATCGGGGCGGAAGCAGACGATGCTGCCGTCCTCGGCGGTGTAGGCCTTCAGGCCCTCAAAGACCTCCTGGCAGTAATGGAAGATGCCGCCGCACTCGGAGACATGCAGGGTGTGGTCGGTGGTCAGGCCGCCCTCGTCCCACTCGCCATCCTTCCAATGGGCCTCGTAGCTGTAATCGGTCTTCATGTAGCCAAAGCCGAGGCTACCCCAATCGATATCCTTCTTCTCGACAGTCATATGTCGCTCCTTACATACACAGTTGCATACTCGCGAACCCGCACGCAAGGACCGAGGCCGACCGCGTCGCAACGTCGCACGCCCGGAGCGTAGAGCCGGACGGGACACGCGAGCAGCATCAAAGCCGATGGCACGTCGATTCGCATGCACGAGATTGTACTCCGCTCGCGCGTCTGATAAAACGCTTTTCTTTAACTAAGTAAAGTATTTTCATTTGACCGAAGCAAAAAGGCCCGCCACCGTAAGCGGTGACGGGCCTCAACTGTACGGTCTGCGCGCTGGCTCGAGCTACGCGTTCTTTTTGCCCAGCTTGGCCTTAACCAGACCGACCACGGTCGGGATGATCGACACGGCAACGATGCCGACAATCAGCAGCTCAAAGTGCTCCTGCACAAAGGGAATGCCGCCAAAGAAGTAGCCCAGCAGCGTAAAGACCGTCGACCAGGTAATGCCACCCAGCACGTTAAAGATGACAAAGTTGCGCCAGTGCATACCGCCCATGCCGGCGATAAAAGGCACAAAGGTGCGGATGAACGGGAAGAAGCGACCGAGGAAGATGGCCAGATGGCCCCACTTATCCAAGAAATCCTCGGACTTTTTGATGCGCTCGGGCGTCATGGCCTTTACCTTGCCCGAGGCGATGATCTTGCGGCCAAAGAAGTGGCCGATCATAAAGTTGCACTGATCGCCCAGGATGGCTGCGGCCCATGCGGTGGCCAGAAGCGCCACGATGTTAAAGCCGCCGTTATGGGCAAAGAAGCCTGAGGCAAACAGCAGTGAGTCGCCGGGAAGGAACGGGAAGAACACCACGCCCGTCTCGATAAAGATGATCAGGAACACGCAGCCGTAGGCCATGAGCGGGCCGGCGGCGATCCAGCTGGCAATCGCAGTGCGCGGATCCTTAAGCAGCTCGGCGATAAAATTGATGAAACCCATGAAGTAAAACCTCTCAGTTGTGGGCGCGGACACGTCCAAGTTGACCAGTATACGGTTGCGGCGCGAGCACGGGCCAAACCCCTCAAAAGTCTTACTTCATTACCAGCAAGTTTGCATAACTGACACCTGTCGCCTAAAGCAAAGCAAGATTGCCCTTCCTAATCCCTAGCGAATCGCTATACTTTATTGAATCGCATTATCGCGGCGCTAAGGGAGGGCGGCCGGTGAGCTTTATCAACACCATTCGCGAGGATATCAAGACTGTCCAGGCGCAGGACCCTGCCGCGCAAAATGGCCTGGTCATCTTCCTGTCCTACCCCGGCCTGCACGCCAAGTGGAATCATGTGCCCGAGCACTGGCTGTGGGAACACGGCCATCGATCGCTTGCCCGTGTGCTCTCGCAGTTAACCCGCCATATCACCGGCGTCGAGATTCATCCCGCCGCGCAGATCGGCAAGCACTTCTTTATCGACCACGCCATGGGCGTCGTTATTGGCGAGACTACCATCGTGGGCGACAACTGCGTGCTCTACCAGGGCGTCACGCTCGGCGGCACCGGCAACGAGACCGGCAAACGCCACCCCACCCTGGGCAATAATGTCACCGTGGGCACGGGCGCCAAGGTGCTTGGCAACATCCACATCGGCAACAACGTCAAGATTGGCGGCAACTCGGTCGTCGTCAAGGACGTGCCCGACAACTGCACCGTCGTGGGCGTGCCCGGGCGCATCATCAAGCGCAACGGCTGCCGCGTGTTCGAGGAGAGCTTCGACGCCAAGCAGCATCGCGAGTACATGCCCGACGATGCCGCCGAGCAGAGCGCCCTCAACCGTCAGGGCATCACCGAAAACGCCCGTCGCGTCAAGGAACTCGAGCAAGAGGTGGCCGAGCTCAAGGCCCTCGTCGCCAAGTTCGTGGACGAGCGCTAGGGCCGCGGGCAACCGCCACATCATGAACGCCAACACAAAAGGCGCGCCAGGGAATCCGCCCCGGCGCGCCTTGTTTCCAATGTGACATGCGGGACTGACCCTTTGTCACCTTATGCGAATTGGCTTAGGTAGAGGTCGGCATAAGCGCCCTCGGCAGCCAGCAACTCCTTGTGCGTACCCTGCTCGATGATATTGCCGTGATCCATGACCAGGATGAGGTCGGCATCGACGATCGTCGACAGACGGTGCGCAATCACAAAGCTCGTGCGCCCGCGCATGAGCGCGTCCATGGCGCGGCCGATGGCGAGCTCGGTGCGCGTGTCCACGCTCGACGTCGCCTCGTCCAGGATGAGGATCGCCGGGTTGTTGAGCAGCACGCGCGCGATGGTCAGCAGCTGACGTTGGCCCTGGCTGATGCTCTCGGCATCGTTAGCCACACGCGTGTCGTAGCCCTGCGGCATAGTGCGCACAAAGAAGTCGACCCGTGCGGCACGTGCGGCCGTGACAATCTCCTCGCGCGTCGCCTCGGGACAGCCGTAGGCGATGTTCTCGGCAATGGTGCCATCAAATAGCCAAGCGTCCTGCAACACCATGCCAAACTGCTGGCGCAGCTCGCCGCGGTCCATGCGGCTCGTGTCCACGCCGTCAAGGGTAATGCGGCCGCCATCGATCTCGTAAAAGCGCATGAGCAGGTTGATGAGCGTGGTCTTACCCGCGCCTGTGGTTCCCACCACGGCGATCTTCTGACCCGGCTCGGCGGTAAACGACACGTCGCGCATAAGCGGCTTGTCGGGCGAATAGCCAAAGCGCACATGCTCAAAAGCGACACGGCCCTCCACCTTGCCCGGCAGCTTGGCGGCGGCCACCGGCAACGGATCGGCCTCCATCTCGGACTCGTCGAGCAGGTCGAACACGCGCTCGGCGCTCGCCAGCGCGCTCTGCAGCGAGTTAAAGGTAAACGACAGCTGCGTCATGGGCTCGGACGCCTCGTAGATAAACTGGAAGAACGCCTGGAACACGCCGACGGTCATATGCCCGGCAACCAGCATGCTGCAGCCCACCAGCGCGATCACGATCTGCGCCAAACGGCCGATAAAGCGCACCGCGGGGCCGACGGCGTTAATCATAAAGTCGGCCTTGGTGCTCACGCGCGCCAGCTCCTTCGAAGCCTCGTGCACCTCGGCAGAGCTCTTGCGCTCGCGGTTAAACGCACGGATCACCAGACGGCCCGAGTAGCCCTCCTCGACCGCGCTCGTAATCTTGGACACCCACTCCTGGCGCTCGCCCGTTACATCATGCGTGCGGCGCGACACGACCTTCGTCACCAGCAGCGAAAGCGCCGTAAAGAACAAAAAGACGAGCGTGAGCGGCACGCTAAACACGAACATCACACTCACGGCGCCCACCACGGTACCGATCGACACCAGAAGCTGCAGCAGGCCGCGCTGCATGCTCTCGGACATCTTGTCCAAGTCGTTGGTCGCACGGCTGACGACCTCGCCGGGACGATGCGCGTCAAAGTAGGCAAGCGGCAGACGGTTGAGCTTTTGTGCGATGCGGTTGCGCAGGCGCAGGTTGAGGCGCTCGGCAACGCTCGACATCAAAAAGCTCTGGAGTGCGTAGAACGAGGCGGCGGCGGTCCAGATCATAAAGTAGATAAAGATGGTCCTGCCGCAGTTCTCCCAGGTAATGCTGAAGGTAGTGTTGTTGGCAAACGCCAGCTTCATGTGCCCCCACAGCTCATCGATCACGCGGGCGCTGTAAGCCGGCGCCGCGGTGTTAAAGATGGCATAGAACACGATACTCGCGAACACGATATAGAAGCGCCAATGGTCGCCGGCGGCCTCGCTCCACAGGCGGCGCACCGTCGCCCAGGTGTCGCGGGGCGTCTCGTCCTCGTCCTCGTCGTCAACGTCGCGCATGCGCTCCGCCTCGGCGCGGGCGCGCTCGTCCTCGGCGCGCTCGTTTTCCTCGTAGAGCGCCTGGCGGCGAGCCTCACGCTCCGCCACTGCCTTGGCGTTTTCGTCCAGGTCGGGCGTGGCGCCCGCCTCCTCGACTGTCTCTGCAGCCGCGACGTCATCGGCGATGCTCCGCTTCTTGAGCTCCTCGGTCATGCTACTCACCTCCCTTCATCTGCGATTCCGCGATAGCGCGGTACACCTCGCAGGTTTCCATGAGCTCATCGTGCGTGCCCAAGCCCACGACCTCGCCGTCTTTGAGCACCACGATCTGATCGGCATGCAAAATAGTCGAGATGCGCTGGGCGATGATGAGCACCGCGGCATCGCGCGTTTCGTCCTGTAGCGCATGGCGCAGTGCCGCATCGGTCTTAAAGTCCAGGGCCGAAAAGCTATCGTCGAAGATATACAGATCAGCGTGCTTCATGAGTGCGCGGGCAATCGCCAGGCGCTGGTGCTGACCACCCGAGAAGTTCGTGCCGCCCTGGGCCACCGGCGCATCGAGACCCCGGGGCTGGTCGAGCACAAAGGTGCTCTGGGCAACCTCCAGCGCATGGAGCATGTCAGCCTCGGTCGCGCCCTCGTTGCCAAAGCGCAGGTTACTCGCCACCGTACCCGAGAACAGCCATGCCTTCTGCGGCACATAGGCGATACGCCCGCGGATATCGTCTTGCGAAAGGTCGCGCAGATCGACGCCGTTCAGGCGAATAGTGCCCTTCGTGGCATCGTGGAAGCGAAGCAAGAGCTTGGCCACCGTTGACTTGCCCGAGCCCGTCGAGCCCACGATCGCGGTCGTCTGTCCGCGGCGGCAGGCAAAACTCAGGTCACGCAGGGTGTCCTCGTCAGCATCGTCAAAACGGAACGACATGTGGTCGAACACGGCCACCGCGTCGGCGCCGTCTGAGGACTCAGGCGCCCCGTCGCCCAGCGTAGCCTTGCCGTCCACAATGCTCGGCTCGATTTCGAGCACCTGCTGCGCACGGTTGAGGCACGCCGCGGCGCGCGGGAGCGTCAGCACCACCATCTGTGCCATCATCACAAAGAACAGGATCAGGATCGCGTACTCCAGCACGGCCGAGATGCTGCCGATTTGCATGGCATGGACGCCCACGCGGTTGCCGCCCACCCACAGCACCGCCACCTCGGCGATGTTCATCAAAAAGAAGCTGGAGCTGTCGAGACCCACAAACAGGTGGTTGACCTTGATGGCATTGGCTGCGTAATCGCTAAACACCTCATCCAGGCGCTGCTCCTCGTGGCGCTCCTTGTTAAATGCGCGGATGACGCGCACGCCCACGATGTTCTCGCGCAGCACCACGTTCATGCGGTCGATAAAGCTCTGCAGGCGCATAAAGATCGGCGCGGCGTTGGCAACGGTAAAGACCGCCGCCACCAGCACGATCGCAACGACCACGCCCAGCAGCGTGCCCATGGCAGGATCGATAAACCAGGCAAAGATGATGCCCGCCACGGCCAAGAACGGTACCGGTAACACCAGCTGAATCGTCTGCAGGATCGCTTGCTGGATCACGTTGATGTCGTTGAGCGAGCGCGTGATCATCGAGCCCGTACCAAAGCGCTCAAAGTCGCTGGCGGACAGCTCGAGTGACTTATCGTAGACGGCGTTGCGAATGTCGCAGGCCACATTGGCCGCCAGACGGGCCGAAAGATAGCAGCCCAGCACCGCGCCGCCACTGGCCATGCCGGTCGCGATGAGCATATACACGCCGTTGCGCAAGATGTAGTCGATATCGCCCGTCGTGATACCAGTATTGACCATATTCGCCAACATTGTAGGCACCAGCAGCGTGCCGACGTTATCTATCAGCAGCACAAACAGCGTCACCGCAATCAGCCCGCGATACGGCCTCATAAACCTCATTAAGAGTCGCATGTCTCCCCTTCGCCCTTATCGTCAGCCTCGTTCTCGGCGGCCACTTGCCGTTTAAATGCCTCGCACTCTTCGTTAAGAACATGGGAGAACTTACCGACCAAGCGCATGATCTCGCGCTGTTCCCACGGCTCGAGCGCCTCGAATGCCTGTTGCTCGGCTTTTTGCGCCGGCAACGCGTAGCGCTTGGCAAACTGCATACCTTCTTCGGTCAGTCGCACAACCTTGTTCTTACGACTGCCCTCGGCAAACTCCAACGTCGCAAGCCCTCGCGCCCTAAGCGTCTTGATCGCCGAATTGATGGTCTGTTTGCTGTAGAACCATTCACTCGTCAGCCTACTCACGGCAACGCTTCCGCCCGCTGCACTCGTGTCGACGAGCATCCAGTAGGCGCAGTCCGAAAGACCGCAGGCACGCGCGAACTCCGAATAGATACGGTCAAGCCCGTTGAGCATCCGGTCAAAATCGACCAACGTAACCGCGCAATCCATCTCTCCCACCATTCGATAGTCCGAGTTTTGACTAATTGTAGTTTCAGGTTAGTCCGAGTTTTGACTATCGTCAAGGGCGGCCGTGCAAGACGTGCGACCTATATAACATATCGACAAAAAAGACCGCCGGCGCGGGGCAGCGCCGGCGGTTGCGAGAGAATATCGATTGTTGGCTGTTAAGCAGCGACGGCCTCGTAGACCGTGGCGCCCGAGAAGCTGTCGTGCAGGCTCTTGCCGCAGATCCAAGGCAGCTCGACGACCTCGCAGACCGTGTTGACCAGCTCGGAGCAGTCAGTAAAGTGGCCCTTATCGTTGAGGGC
This sequence comes from uncultured Collinsella sp., assembly GCA_900541015.1. GTDB lineage: Bacteria > Actinomycetota > Coriobacteriia > Coriobacteriales > Coriobacteriaceae > Collinsella. Next base: position 16,321 of record UQIB01000029.1, read on the forward strand.
CTCGCAATCCTGAACACGCCAATAGCCATCGGTGTGCGTGATGTAGTACTCGTGATCGTTGATCGACACGAAAGCGCGCGTCTTGGAACGCAGCAGCTTCAGAAATCCTTCGAAATCGGTCTCGACGACATCTCCAGCCTGGAACATGATGTTACCTCCTGGCCCGGCGCCACCACGGCGCATTGATAAACGTTGGTACTCCTTTAGTAAAACCTTTATCAGAGGTTATGCGTTCGTCATTTAGGCAAGTGGTAAAAAACCGCAGGGTAGACGGGATAAAACGTTTAACCATCCCATTTGATTATCACATTCTGAAGGTACTTTTATGCAAACCCACTTTCCCAATTGGAATCTATCCTTTTGGCCGGGCAATTGACCGTCTATCGTTTGAGCCCGACGGGTATGAACGTGGCATCTGCAACGCCACCGCAAGGAGACACCATGGAGACTATCGAAGCACTCATTCACCGTCGCAGCTGCCGCAAATACAGCGATCGTCCCGTCGAGGCCGAAAAGCTTGCACGTATTATCGAAGCCGGCCAATATGCACCGAGCGGCATGGGCCGCCAGCCGGTGACGTTTGTCGCCGTCACCGACCCCGCGACCGTCGAGCGTCTCTCACAGCTCAACGCCCAGGTCATGGGCAGCAACGGCGACCCCTTCTATGGCGCCAAGACCGTTGTTGTGGTGTTGGTTGACCGCAGCGTGCCCACACATCTGGAAGACGGCTCGCTCGCCATGGGCAACTTGCTCAACGCCGCCTATGCGCTGGGTGTCGATTCGTGCTGGATTCACCGCGCGCACGAGGTCTTTGACTCGCCCGAGGGCCTGGAGTTGCTGGCCAGCTGGGGCCTGCCCGCCGACGGCAGCCTGCGCGGTGTCGGTAACTGCATTCTGGGCTATGCCGAAGACGCGCTTCCCGAGGCAAAGCCGCGCCGCGACAACGTGGTATACGTCAAGTAGCGCAGGAGTGTCCCAAACTGCCGGCAGAAAAGGAACGTCCCCTTCTGCCGGCAAGCTATGTTGATATTTGAGTTGTCGTCGTTTCGTTCGTCTGGGCCGTTTCGGCTTCGCTGCCTTGTTCGTCCTCGTCCTTTTGCGCATCGGCGATGGTGGAGGCCGCCGCAACGATACCGCGCTGGGGCGCGACACCCGTCTGGGTCTGAGCGCCCTCGACAACTTCTGTGCCTGCATGCGCGAGCTCGGGCGATTTAAACACCGCGTCCAAGTTGGCGCCACCACCGGCGTAGCCAAGCGCAGCGAGTGCGATGATGATCACTGCAACGATGACCGCGATCGGAACATAACGATGCCAACCAGCCGGATTGAGCCCGCTGCGGCGAGCCGCCCCGCGGCTGATGTAACCGAGCGTTCCGTCGTGCTTGAGCTTTGAGCCCACCACGCGTTTGCGGCCCCACAGCGAGGACTCTGCCTGCATTGCCAAGCGGGCGCTTGCCGAAGGATAGCCGTATTTAGTGCGCTTGAACGAGCCATCAAACCCCGAGGCGTGTTTGCCCCACGTCCGCGAAGTCGTGCGACGGTTGACCGGCGCGGCGCTCCGCCTTCTGCGGCTCGGTTTTGAAGTCTCAGCCATATGCCCTCGTACGCCGTAACCAAATCGAAACAATAACGCTTTGGACTGTAGCACACGCGTCGCGCGCGGTCACGGGCGCCTCGCTCAACGGTCATCGTCCTTCAGCAAGCGCCACAGCGTTGTACGGCTTATGCCCAGCACCTCCGCCGCACGGGTTCGGTTGCCGTGGAGATGATCTACAACCAGATGCGCGATATCTCGCTCGGTATCGGCCAGCGGTCGCAGGATATACAGGTCGCTTTCGAGCGTCGGGGCGCCAAAGGTTGCGGTCTTAATCACGTCCTCTTGGGCGAGCACTTCCTCCGCCACAGCGCGGTCCACCGTGCCCGCCCCCACCAATATATACAGTCGTTCCGAGACCTCGCGGAGCTGCAGATAATTGCGCGGCCAGCGGTAAGCATCGAGCGCCTTCGTCGCCGCGGCAGACAGCGTGGGCGCTGCCGTCCCAAATGCATCAGCGAGATATTCCAAATAGCGCGCGACCTTCGTCGACGCGGCCCCCTGCTCGACGATTGCCGGCGCCACGCTCACCGCACAGGCGAAGCGCTCGGTCACAAAGGCGGCTTGATCACTTTCGCTACCGCCCGGCATGTCATTCGCCGTCAGCACCACATGGCAGCGCGTCGCCAACGCGGTGTCGGCCATCGTGGAGACCAGCTCGCGGAGGCGCTGGGGGCCAACCGCATTCCAGCCCTCAATGCAAAGTGTCAGCCCCGTTTGGAACAGCGGCGATTCGGCGCTTTTGAGCACATGGCGCCAACCGCGATCGGTGAGCTCATCGAGCGCGACGGAAACAAAGGGTTGATCGGCAAAAGGGCCATCCAGATAGAGGCGCATGGCAATCTCGACCTGGCCCGCGCCCAACTCGCCCTCGAGCATAAGGGGCACGCCGCGCGCATAGCTCTCGACAACCGGTGCAGCTACCGCAGCGGCACCCTCAACGATGCCGTACGCGCTCGATTCGTAGCGGGCCTCAACCTCGTCGGCGTTGAACCACTCGATGCCCGCATGCGCCGCGGCACCGCGCACCTCACGGACCACGACGACCCAAAGGTCCCCGCCCTCTTTGTCGGTGGGGCGAACGGTCAGGCTCAGGCGCGCACCCGCACGCCCCATAACCAGACGCGCACCGTCTCCTATACGGTCGAGGCGCTCAGCGACAAAAGCCGCCACGTCCCGCTCAAGCGCCGCGTCATTCATGGTCGAGATCGCGACGTCCCCATGCGCATCGATTGCCAATGCCGAGGCCCCGGCGGCAGCTAGGGCATCGGTCAAGATGTTCAGCTTGGCATCGCTATCCATGATTTGCCCCTGTCCGCGGCGACGTGCAACCGCCGACGGTTGCACGACCGAGTGTTTCAAAATTGAACGATATTGCTCACCAAACACTATAGGGCAGAAAGCGTCGTCCTGCGAGTATAGGTGTTGCCCCGCATCGCCATCCTGGCGGGGCGATAAGAGCTCTTCGGGACTTATAAACCTGCGGACAAGCCATACCCGCAAGAGCTCCTATCGCTCCACCGTGAGAATGCGCTCACCAGCACGCAGCACGCAAATAGGCTACTTCTCTACCAGATTCCCAGTACGTGTTGCATTCCCAAACTCATGCACGCAATGCCAATCCAGCAGCAAAAGCCCAGCGCGATGGGCTTGCCGCCCTTTTTGACCAGCTCGACGATATCGGTATTAAAACCAATAGCCGCCATGGCCATCACAATAAAGAACTTCGACAGCTCCTTGATGGGCGCCGTGATGGACACGGGAAGCTGAAACACCGTGGTGATCACGCTCGCCAGCACAAAGAACAGCACAAACATGGGAAACGCGCGTTTAAGGGAGAACGTGCTTTTGGCGTCGCCGCCGGCTTTGCGCGCCAGATGCATCTGCCAGCATGCGAGGACCAACGTGATGGGGATAATGGCCAGCGTCCTGGTGAGCTTGACCACCGTGGCGCTCTCGAGCACATTGGCGCCGGGATGCATGCTGTCCCAGGCACTCGCCGCGGCCGTTACGGACGAGGTGTCGTTGATGGCGGTGCCGGCAAACAGGCCAAAGCCCTCGTTGGTCAGCCCGAGCATACCGCCGAGCATCGGAAACACGAGCGCCGCGATAACGTTAAACAGGAAGATGACCGAAATGGCCTGGGCAATCTCGCGATCGTCGGCGTCGATGACGGGTGCGGTCGCGGCGATAGCAGAACCGCCGCAAATCGACGAACCCACACCCACAAGCGTCGCGATCTTACCCGGCACGTTCATAACGCGGCAGAGCACAAAGGCGATGACAAGCGAGGTCGAGATTGTCGCCACGATAATCGGTAGCGACTGGGCGCCCTTGGACAGAATCTGGGAGAGGTTCATGCCAAAGCCAAGCAGGATAACCGCGTACTGCAAGACTTTTTTGGACGTATAGGTGACGCCGGCGGCGAGCTGTTCGCGACGATTCTTGGGAAAGACGAGCGCCAGGACCATGCCAAAGAGGATGGCAAACACCGGACCGCCGACCACTTCAATTTGTTTGCCGAGCAACGTCGCGGGAATGGCGATGATCAGGCAGAACAAGACGCCTTTCCAGCGCTCGCGTACGAAATTTGCCAGTTGCATATGGGATTCCTTCTTTCTATTTCACGTTTGCGACGGCTTATGATACGGCAACATTGAGCGCAGCCTTGCGCAAACACAGACTAAGATGCCGCAATAGTTCTCAGGCAACAGCCGAATTACCCACCGCGGAGAGCTGATTCGCGGCATAATTAACAACTGACATATGAGTTTGATAGAACAGTTGCGAGGCGCTATGGAAGAATCGATGCACGTCGGCGAGCAGGAAACGAGCCTACAGGACCAGTCCTATCACACCATTCGACGCAAAATCGTCTACCTGGACTACAAGCCGGGCGAAAAGCTGGGCGTCAAGCAGCTTTGCGACGACCTAGATATGGGTCGCACGCCCGTGCGCGAGGCTTTGGTTCGCTTGGCGCAGGAAGGCCTGGTGCGCACCGTGCCCCAGAGCGGCACCTACGTCTCACCCATCAACCTCACCCTTGCCGAGAGTGCCTGTTACATCCGCGAGCATCTGGAAAAGCAGGTGATTGTGGAGTGCTGTGCGCGCGCCACGTCGGCCGGCATCGAGCAGCTCGACCGCGCCATCGTGCTGCAGGAAAAGGCCATGGCCGAGGAGGATCGCATCGGCTTCTTTTTGAGCGATAACCTCATGCATCACATGATTTTTAGCATCGCATGTCGCAGCACCGTGTGGTCGTGGCTCGAAGAGACCAATGCCGACCTGGAGCGCTTCCGCTGGCTGCGCGCCGCCACGCAGGTTCTCGACAATCAGGACATCGTGAACGAGCACAAGCAGATTCGCCGCGCTATCGCCGGTCGCGACCCCATCGAAGCGAGCTTTTTGGTCAGCAAGCACCTGCATATGATGTTCCGCAACCAGACCGAGGTTCTGGACCAGTTCCCCGAGTACTTCGAGACCAGCAAGCTCCGCTAACCTGCCAAAAAGGGACAGGTTCATTTTGGCAGGTTTTATCCGGGCAAATGAAACAAGGCCCGGCTCCACTGCAACGGAGCCGGGCCTTAGTCGTTAGGATGACGGAACTCGATTACTCGACAGTAACACTTTTCGCCAGGTTACGAGGTTGGTCAACATCGCAGCCGCGCAGGATGGCGACCTCGCGGGCGAGCAGCTGCAGCGGGACACTCGCCGTGATGGGGCTGAACACGTCGCGGACTGCCGGCACGCGAATGATGCAGTCGGCGATCTTGTTGATCTCCTCGTCGCCCTCGGTGGCAACAACGATAACCTTGGCGCCGCGCGCCTTGCACTCCATGAGGTTCGACACGGTCTTGTCGTAGGTGGCACTCTTGGTGGCCACGGCGATGACAGGGAAGCCCGGATCGATCAGCGCGATGGGGCCGTGCTTCATCTCACCGGCGGCGTAGGCCTCGGCGTGCAGGTAGCTGACCTCCTTGAGCTTGAGCGCGCCCTCGTAGGAAATAGCGGCACCCATGCCACGGCCCACGAACAGCGCCGACTGCGCGTCCTTGCACAGCAGGGCGGCCTCATGAACGGCCTCGGTTTGGGTATCCAAAATCCACTGGATCTGCTCGGCCGTATCGGAAAGCTCGCGGAACAGCATGCGCGCCTGCTTGGTGGTCAGGCGGTACTTGACCTGCGCCAGCAGCAGAGCCAGCAGCGTCAGGCTCACAACCTGGCCGATGAAGCTCTTGGTCGAGGCGACCGCGATCTCCTTGTTGGCCTTGGTGTAGATGACGCCGTCGCTCTCACGCGCCACGGGGCTGCCCACCACGTTGGTGATGCCGAAGACCTTGGCACCCTTGATGCGCGCGTCGCGAATGGCGGCAAGGGTATCGGCCGTCTCGCCCGACTGGGACACGGCAACGACGAGCGTCGTCGGCGTGATGATGGGATTGCAGTAACGGAACTCGCTGGCCGCCTCAACCTCGGTGGGGATGCGAGCCCAGCCCTCGATGAGATTCTTAGCAATGAGGCCAGCGTGATAGCTGGTGCCGCAAGCGATCACGTAGACGCGGTCGATGTCGTTGAGCTCCTCGAGCGAAAGGCCCAGCTCGTCGATGTCGAGCTCGCCGGCCGGCGTCATACGACCGACCAGCGTGTCGCGCACGACGCGCGGCTGCTCGTGGATTTCCTTGAGCATAAAGTCGGGATAACCGCCCTTTTCTGCCATGTCCAGGTCCCAGTCGATGTGGGTGACCTTGGGCTCGATAACGTTGCCGGCCTCGTCGGTGTACTCGACGCCTGCGGGCGTAAGCTTGGCAAACTGACCGTCCTCAAGCACCACGACATCGCGGGTGGCGTCGATGAGCGCGATGACATCGGAAGCAACATAGGAGCCGGTTTCGCCCACGCCGACTACGATCGGGGAATCCTTGCGGGCCACGGCGATCACGCCGGGCTCGTCAGCGCACACGGCGGCCAGACCATAGGCACCGACCACGTGGGTGCACGCCTCGCGCACGGAGGCCATCAGGTCGTGCGCCTCGGCATAAGCCTCTTCGATCAGATGCGCGAAGACCTCGGTATCGGTCTCGCTCTTAAAGTGATGGCCGCGGCCCTCCAGCTCTTCGCGCAGCTCGGCGAAGTTCTCGATGATGCCGTTGTGGACGATGGCGATACGACCGTCGCAGCTGGTGTGGGGGTGAGCGTTAACGACGGAGGGCTTGCCGTGGGTGGCCCAACGGGTATGGCCGATACCGCAGGTAGCGTCGCTGTCGATGTTGGAAAGCTCGCTCTCCAGGCCCGCGACCTTGCCCACGCGGCGGATGACGTCGAGGTGTGCCGCGGCGCCCTCGCCCACCTCGAGCGCGACGCCCGAGGAGTCATAGCCGCGATACTCCATGCGCTTGAGGCCCGTGACCAGGATGTTCTTTGCAATATCAGAGCCGGTGTAGCCGACGATTCCGCACATAGGATAAATCCCTTCGTTCGCGTGACTGCAAGACGTCCACGCACAGGGGGCGCTGAGACGTATAACGTTCGAGTATTGTACTCACGCAAACGCAAGCTGATATACCAGAAGTGGTATCTCAACTTAGATACCACCCGATGCACACACGTCCAGCCGGTCCAAACCACCACAATGGGGACAGGCACCTTCGTGGTGGTCGCGCTAGCAACGGCGTTTCCCCAGATAAAACCTGCCAAAATAAACCTGTCCCTTTTTGGTAGGTTTGGGATGCTACAATCTGGCTTGTACTTGAAACGCATCAAAGGGGCCGCTATGGCAAAGGTAAAAATCAGCGACGTCGCGCGCGAGGCCGGGGTTTCGTTGGGCACGGTTTCCAACGCGCTCAACCACCCCGAAAAGCTGCGCCCCGAGACCCTCAAGCTCATCAACGAGACCATCAATCGCCTTGGCTACCTGCCCAACCAAAGCGCCCGTCAGCTCGCGGGCGGCGCCACCAAGTCCTTTGGCCTGGTGCTCCCCCGTCTCGATCACGGCTTTTCGCTCCAAATCGCCAGCGGCGCCCACAACGAGGCCCGCAAGCACGGCTACGACTTGCTCATCGCCAACGCCGATAACGACGATATTCTCGAGGACCATTACCTGCGCTACTTTATGGGCACGCAGATGTCCGGCGTCATGGTTCAGCCCATGGCGTCCCCCGACTGGCATCCGGCCATGACTAAAATGCCCGTGCCGATCGTCCATCTGGACATCCACTGTTCCGAGCCCGGCTACTACGTAGCGGCCGACAACGAGGCCCAAGGTCGCATCATTGCCGAGCTCGCCATCGCCCGCGGCGCACACCATATTGTCGTCGTCGGCCGAGCAGCATTTATGCAGCTCACCCTACGCGTGCTTGGCATTCACAAGGCCCTCGCCCTGCACCCCGATATCAAGATCGAAGTCATCGACGCTGGCGAATGGAATACCGCTGCCGACGGCTACGGCATCGGTGCCCAAATCGCCGAGCGCCCCGCGAACGAACGCCCCGATTTTGTCGTCGGCCTGACCGACGTGTTGGCCTCGGGCGTTATCTCGGCGCTGGTCGACAAGGGCATCTCTGTCCCCGGGCAAGTACGCGTAGCAGGCTGCGATGGCAACCCGCTCGCTTGGAGTGGATCGGTCCCGCTCACTACGGTAGCGCCCCCGGGCTACGAGATTGGCCGCAAGGGCGTTCAATTGCTCATGGAGCAAATCGAGAACAAGGCCCCGGCAAAGACCAAGCACGTCCACATCGGCTCTGCCGCGCGCACCGTCACCGCGGTCACGGCCATCGAGGACATCAACCGCCAAGAACTCGTGCGGCCGTTCCTGCTGGAACGCGCCAGCACCCAGGCAAGCAGCCAGACCGACGCCACGGCCATCAACCTCGGTGCGTATCTATAGCACGCACGCAAGTATGCTAAGTCGCCGCTCAAGCAAAAGGGGCCCGACCATTGCCGGGCCCCTTTTGCTTGAGCGCAAACGTGAGCAATCGCTCGTTTCAACACCGCAATTGTCTAGCGCACGGCCTTGACTGCCGCCGCCAGGTCGAACAGCGTATCGAGCACGGCCTCGCAGCCATCCACCACGTCCTGCGGCAGCGGCACGATATCAGGAACGGCAAAGACGTGGCAGCTAGCCGTAATGCCCGAGACGCAGCCGTTGCGCGAATCCTCGACCACGGCACATTCCTCGGGAGTAAAGCCCGCGCGCTCGCAGGCGAGCAGATACATCTCGGGGTCGGGCTTGCCGTGCACGACGTCCTCGCCGCAGGTCACCGTTTCAAACTTGTCAAAGAGACCGAATGATTTAAGGTTGCGCTCGGCGGTAACGTGGCGCGACGACGTCGCAAGGCCCACGTGATAGCCCGCCGCCAGCAGCTCGTCTAGACACTCGGCGGCGCCGGCCTTAAGCTCCAGATCGGTCTTGACCATCTCGTCGCGAATCTCCTTGTGGCGGACATAGATCGCCTCGGCGGTCTCGTGGCTGCCGTAATGCTTATCGAGGATGTCCATGACATCGGGTAGCGTGCGACCGATAAACTGATGGATCAGCGCTTCATCAATCGCGAGCCCCAGCTCAGCGGCGCCTGCCTTCCAGGCCCTAATCCCCAAACGCTCGGTATCGACCAGCGTTCCATCCATGTCAAAAATAACAGCCTTGATCATATCGGTCCCCCATCGACTCTCGCTGTCGCATTGCCGCAACTCTACCGCATTTGACAACTTGTATATAACGTATATACCATATTGCACTTTCGTTACACAGATAGAAGTCTTATGGCAAGTAACGCATTAGGATTATAGTTTTCAATCGAGTACTCAACGATAAGGATCGTTTCATGATTTTAGACACCACGGCACCCGCAGAGGAGCTTCAAGACAAGCTATCGGCGCTCGAACAGCTGCTTTTGGCATACGGGCGCGTGGCTATCGGGTTTTCCGGTGGCGTCGACAGCAGCTTTTTGGCCGCCGTATGCGCCCGCATCATGCCTACCAATACCCTCCTCGTCCATCTCACCACGCCGCTCATCGGCACGCCCGAGCAGGCTTCGTTTGAGCGGTCCGTTGATGGACAAGCCAATGAAGGACCGCATTTTAAACTCCCCGTGCTCAATCTTTCGGTGGATCAGCTGCAGCTCCCCCAGGTAGCCTGCAACGATGCCAATCGCTGCTACCACTGCAAGCACGCCGGCTTTACCGCCATCGTCAACCACGCCAAGTCGCTCGGCTTTCCCACCGTCATCGATGGCAGCAATGCAAGCGATCGCGGTGACTACCGCCCCGGCATGCGTGCGGCAAAAGAGCTCGGCGTACGCTCCCCTCTCATGGAGGTCGGCTTTACCAAGGACGAAGAGCGCGAGCTGCTGCGCGCATGGGGCTATCCCGTTTGGAACCTGCCGGCGGGAGCATGTCTTGCCACCCGCGTCCCCACGGGCGAGGAGCTTACGCGCGAGAAGGTCTCCCTGATTCGCGCCTGCGAGGATTACCTGCACGATCTTGATCTGGCACAGGTACGCGGGCGCTTGGTCGGCGGCTGCATGCATATCGAGGCCGCACCCGCAGATGTTGCCAAGATTGCCACCCTCGGCGGTGCCGCCGTCGACGACAAGGGCAAGACCCCGCTGCCCGCCGTTATCGAGTCCGCGCTGCGCGAGCTGGGCTGCGACCATATCTCCCCCGAGGTCACCCCCTACATCCACGGCAACATGAATCAGTAACCTGCCAAAAAGGGACAGGTTTATTTTGGCAGGTTTTATCTGGGGAAATATCGCGAGGCAGTCGCCCCTCTAGCGCCCATCTAACTTCGAGAGACACTAGAGGGGCGGTCCGGCTGCATCTACTTCTTCCGATATCGGCGATTGTGGCTCGTCGATGAACCCATTACCTCAATGAGTCCTTTATCTGCCATTTTTGGCAGATGGTAACGGACAGACGAAATTCTGACCCCCGATGCAACCGCTATTTCTCGCGCCGTCATATCCACTTCGGCGCTGAGAGCCTCCAGGATCCTATCCGCCGTCGAAGCTGACGATTCTCTGTTCATATCGATAATTTCATACGTGTCTTTGCCGCATTTTGACAGGACATGTTTATCCACAAGGTCCCCGCAGATCAGGCGAATGTCATCCGAATCCCACTTCAGGGCCTCTCGTATTTTTTGAACATCGCATACGCACCCATGCTCCCGCATAAACATGAGCAGTGTTTCCTCGCGATCCGTCAGCTCGGTGCCCACATGGCTCTGAATCCACGTGCGGTTTTCAGCAAGCTCCGCCCCGTGCCGGGAAAGCAGCACCGTAAACGAATCGGCCTTAACGATAAATTTCGGCCTGCCAAGCGAACGAGACTCCATCTCGCGAATCATAGCCGGGATACCAGATCCCTGGCTTTCCGCAACGGCCCCCTCGGCATGCTCTAACGGCGTCGCCCCCATTAGGCTCATGAGCTTTGAGTTTCGGCAGCGCGATTCCCCGTCTGCAAGATTGTCCACCGTCTTTCCGCCCCAAAGCCCGCCAGGGTTTTTGATCTCTATTCTGTCTGGATAGATATCGACACTCACGGCCTGCCCCACAAACATGGGCGAATATTCTCGATGGATGCAGGCATTTGCCAAGGCCTCGCGCAAAACCTCCTGGGGAACTTCCCAATCATCCCTTCTGCCAGCGCCTTGCACTATCGCCGCTTTGCGCAAGTTTCGTCCAATCGCGGCAAGGGCATCTTCGATGCAAGCCGGAATCGGGCCATCGCACAACTGGCGGTCAATAAACCGGGGTTGCCCGGGTGCAGATTTTTCCACATCGGAATGAACGGCGACATCGATCATCAGTTTGGGATAGAACTGCTGGGGGTAAATTCCCGCCGACAGAAGCCCCGCGAGCTTCACGGCACCATCCTTTGTAGTGATATTGAGTCTGACCAGCTGCTTTTCCAGCGTATCGGCCCCGCGCAAAACGCGCGGGGTCTGCAGCCGGCGATTTGCGATAATAGACCGCACGACATCTGGATCCAAATCCTCGACCGTTGCCTCCGAAACCACCGTGTCGTCTGCATCGCTCGGAAGCAACGCACTCTGCAGCTCATATAGCTCAGCGGGTGACATCTTGATATCTTTATCATCCACGCGCTTGTAGCTACCGTTCTGCACGCCGCGCGCGCCGATATAGCAAGGCTTCGCTTTAAGCTCAAGTTCAAAGATGCGCACCAGAAGCACCTGGAGCCCGTCGACCTCGCCTCGATCAAGCTCGTACCGCGGCGCATGGGTCACCACTGCCGCTGAGCCTCCGTCTCCGATACCCGAAACAAACTGATCGCGCACCCTATCGATAGCAAAGTTAGCCGAAGGAACAAATCCTTCGGCTTCGTTCAGGCCCAAAATAATGAGCCCACCCGCAGTGTTCGCAAAAGCGCTCACTGTCTCCCATACGTCTGCGCTCAATTTATTCGTGCAGGCTTTAACTTCTACCGATGCGTCATCAGTCCCTCGCCTGCGAAGGCGCTCAACGATAAGGCCAAGGGGTTCATCCAGCAGCATTGACATTCCGTCTCTCTAAAACGATAGATTTATCTCTCTAAAGTATAGTATATCTCTCTAACTTTAGAGAGATAAGCACCTTATTTTAGAGAGACATTTAGAGAGATGTATCGAATTCACTGTTAGATTGCCCAATGTTATCTCTTTAACTGACTTTCTCTTTATAGAGACATTTAGAGAGACGAGCGCGACCTCTCTAATCATGGGTTCTTCTTTTTAAAGTGCAC
>UQIB01000030.1 GCA_900541015.1 uncultured Collinsella sp.
GTTCATGGGAGGGTCTTATGGCTGCTTCGAATCCGCCTAAGGGGAGCGTTTCTTCTTCGTCCATCAAGCCGGTTACGCGCAAGGCCGTGCGTTGCCAGCGCGAGGTCGCTTGGCTTGTCACGCAGGCGGCGGGCAGGCTCGTGGCGACCACTCAGGACGTCAACGCGCCTACGCCGAGCTTTGTGCTGGCAGCGGCGCTGGATTTTGTGCGCCAATTGGAGCTTGCCGAACAGGATGCCAACGGCCACCTCGACTACCAGAATGTTATGGCGCCCGACCTGCAAACGTTCTGCCACATGGCCAAGTTGCCCGCCGCGCCCAATGCGCTTTCGGACGCAGGCTACATGTTTACGCTTTCGGGCGCGGACCTTATCCGCGACATCTATGCATACTGCAGCGAGCTCGCCGAGCGCCATGCCTTTGACGCGGCTGAAGTCAAACCGGGATATGTCATCAAGCTGGTTCTTAGGCTGTTCTTGATAGACGGGTTCGCGGCCATGCCGGCGTAAGCCGAGTCTTTAGCATCACCGTCAACTGGGCAACAACCGCTTAACCTTAGCGGGCGCCAATCGAGAGTCGATTATTGGGTCGCCTCGTCCGCTAACGCATTTATTCCACGCGCTCCAACAGTCGATACTTGCGGTTGCGGCTCGTCGCCGGCGCCGTGGGCTCAAGCTCGCCTTGAGCAATGAGCGCGTTGACGCGCGACCTAACCTGGGAAATTGTAAGCCCCGTGCGTTCTGCCAGCTCACGCGTCCCCAGCTCGCCGTAGTGTTTGAGTGCCGTCACAATTAAGCCCCCGCCATGATCGACCGGCTCGATCTTTGAACGGTAAAGTACGACCTTGAACCGATCGAACCCCGGGCAGAACAGGGGCTCGGCCAGACCATGCGCGCGCATGGCATCGATCATCATCGGGATGCCCGAGCCATTGCCCTCAGCCGGCGAACCTGCGCCATCCGGCAGCGGGACAATCGACATGAGTTTCACGAGCGTCGCGTTACGGCATCGGGAGCTGCCGTCAAACAGGTTCTCGCGAGTCTTTCCTCCGTATAGGCCGCCGGGGTTCGTCACTTCGATACGGTCATCAAAGACGTCAACAGCGATCGACTGCCCACAGAACCGGTCTCCGTATTCTCGGTGGATTACGGCGTTGGCAATTGCCTCGCGCAGGACCTCCTCGGGAATCTCCAGCGAGTCGACACGCGAGACGCCTTTGATCATCGAGGTTCGTCGCAAATTCTTGGCGATTGCCGCGACGGCATCCGAGATCATTTCGCCCAACGTTCCCTCGCAGATCGTACGGTCCATGAACCTCAACGACCCCGCCGCGCCCTTCTGCGTTCCGGCATAGACCGCCACATCGATAAAGAGCTTGGGATAGAACTGCTGGGGATAGGCACCCGCGGCCAGGAGTCCGGCCTTAGTGACATTGCCCTGGGAGTCGAGGAAATTCAGGCGCTCCAGCTTCGTTTTCTTGTCCGGCGCGCCGCGCATCGCACGAGGTGTCAGTGAGAAAGCACGCTCTATCGTGCGGTCGACCAGGGTCTCGTCAAGATCGCCTGCGACCGCGCCGGGCACTGCATCGCGATCACTGGGGCTCGCCCGTTCATACGATGACAAGGACAGGACCTCGGTCGACGAGAGCGGAACATCTTTATCATCGATGCGTTTGTAGCTGCCGCCTTGAGCGCCCCGCTCTATGACATAACAAGGCTTGCTCGACGGGTCGAGCTCCTCAATCGTGATGACCAGAACCACGGTGCCCTGGAGCTCCACGCGTTCAATGGTGTATTTGGGCGGATTGGCCAGTTTTCCGCGCCCGCCGGCATCACCCATGCCCGCTACGAATTGGTTGAGCACCTTCTCGGTCTCAAAGTTCTCAACCGGGACAAAGCCCGCGCGCTCGCTCACGCCGAGCACGATAATTCCGCCAGCGGTATTCGCGAATGCGCTAACCGTTTCCCATACGTCGCGGGAAAGCGTCGTGGCGCTCTCCTTGACCTCGACGTTAAGATCGTCCGAGCCCATGCGCCTTAAAGACTCGAGCAGACCGGTCAGCTCGTTTTCGTTCATCTGCATGTCCTTTCGCTCGGCCCGGCGGAGAATGCCGCGAATAGATTTCCTTCGTCTCTCAGTTATCTCTCGTAATTATCTCTCATCTTTCTGCCATCTCTCATATTAGAGATAAGTGAGAGATGAAAGATAAGATATCTGCCATTTGTTTCATTTAAACATGTTTTTGCTGGTAGAACAATCAGTATTGAGACAATACCATGATTGCTTGTCTCTTTGCTGATCAGTTATCTCTCGTATTTATCTCTCGTCTTTCTGTTATCTCTCGTATTAGTGACGAATGAGAGATGAGAGATACGTGAGTGATGGACGAGCGTGGATTATTGGACGGTCGGAAAATCCCTCAAACAAAAAACGGGGCCGGCCTTACGCCGAACCCCGTTTTCAAACGGTCAGTTAGTTATCCAACGCGCGAGCATAGCAGTCAACTTTACGCCGCCGCGAACACTCCCAAACCCGTTCCGATGATGCAGATCGCGAAGATGCCAATAATAATCCAAATGGTCTTGACACCCTTTTTATAGAGGGCAACGCAAGCGAACGTTGCCAGCAAGGGCAGCAGACCGGGGAAGATCGAATCGAACAGATCCTGCAGGACAATCTCCGAACCACCCACATCAAAGGTCAAAGCCGTGGACAGCGAGACCTGCGCCGCAATCATCGCGCCAATGACGGTCATTCCGAGAACGCCGGCAGCATGCGTCATGCGAGACATAAGGTTGTTCTCTTCGGACTGCTGCAGGAACTTGGTTCCCAGGTCGTATCCCAGATGGGCGGCGACGATACGCGTTGCAAAGTTAATCACCGAGTAGAGAAGGAAGACGGAGACGGGAAGGGCGAGCGCGACGGCAGTTGCCGTGCCCGTACCCGTAATGACGGCAAACGCGCAGCCAAGCACGCCGAAGGCATAGACCTCAGGAGGAACCGCCGCGCCGACCATGATGGCGCCCATGAACATGGACTCCAAAGCAGCGCCGACGATAACGCCCTGCTGGACATCGCCAAAGATCAAGCCGACAAACAGGCTCGTAAACAGCGGACGACCAAGCATCGTAATGCCAAATGCCTGCTCGTCCATAGACGCCATAATGCGACCAGCGCAACTAGGAGGTACTGCGCAACTATTCTGATTAACCCCAGAAATAAGCCTGCAGGCGAGACGTTCAGAACAGCTCGCCTACAGGCAACAGCAGCAATTTGAAAGGACTAGTAGTTCATCTGGTGATAGTAGCGACGCGTGGTGAGCGGGTGGTTACGGACATGCTCGAGATGGCAGCTCAGACGCTCGGTGATGGTATAGGTGACCATCGGGGAGACGATCTTGCGGAACTCGGGGTCGCTGAACGGCAGCTCGACCTCGGCGGTGTCGAACTTGTTCACGCGGACATGGACGCCCCTCTCCTCGGCGAGCATGTGGGTGAAGTTGTCCACGCGGTCCATGAGCTTGCGGGTGTCGTCCTCGCCGTAGAGCATGATGAGGCTCGTGCCCTCCTCGCACAGCTCGATGGTGCCGTGGAAGAACTCGGCGGCGTGGATGGACTTGGTCTTGATCCACTGCATCTCCTCGAGGATGCACATGGCGTAGTCGTAGGCCTCGCCCCAGAGCATGCCGGAGCCGATCACCATGTGGTAGTCGGTGTCCTTGAAGTCCTCGGCCATGGCGGCGCAGCGCTCGTCCTGGGCGTCCTTGGCCTTGATGAGGTACGGGGCGATGTTGCCGAACTCCTCCATGAAGGTGTCGTACTTGGGGAAGGCGCCGGCGTTCTTGAGGAAGCGGGCGACCAGCGTGATCTGGTAGGTGTAGATGGCCTCGCACAGGACGTCGTCCTCGGCGAAGCTGAAGAACTTGTAGTCGGCGTACTCGGTGGCCGGGGTGTTGTCGTTGGAGACATACATCAGCGTGCGGGCGCCCTGCTCCTGGCAGAACTTGGCGGCCTCGATGATCTCGGGGGTGGTGCCGGTGCGGGTGGAGAAGACGCAGACCGAGTCCTTGTTGAAGGCCTTGGGCGGGCACGCGAGGAACTCGGCGGCGATCTCGCAGTGGACGTCGACGTCGGCCGTGGTGGTCTCGACCCAATACTTCATCGGGAGCGTGTGGGCCCAGGTGCCGCCGCAGCCGATGAAGAAGATGTTGGAATAGCCCTGCTCGCAGACCTCGTCCACGGCAGCCTCAATCTGAGGACGGAGAGCGAGGGCATCGCTCACAACCTTCTCGTAACGAGGCTCATCGAAATTGAACATATCTAATATCCCTTCGTTTAATAGAGTGAAATTCGTTTCAATTGACAACTTGTCATTTCACTACGTATTAATACTTAATGACCTAAATAAATACCTTTTTAGGAAATGGAAGCTTGGCCGTCTTTCATCTCGGCGAGTTTATGCTCGAATCCAAAGCCGCCGGGTTTAAGGCAATTCTTAGCTGAATAGTCAGCAGCGAATTCCATTGCATCCCGAATGATCTCCGCATCGAGCGGTTGCTTTTTACTCCAGCCACGCGAGAGACAGCTCACAACAAACGCAGTGATATACGAATCTCCCGCGCCCATGGTGTCAAGCGCATCTACGGGTCTTATATTTCCCTGGTACCATCGGGAACCGTCAAAGAACACAGGCCCTGCAGATCCCCGTGTAGCAATCGTGTAGCGACAACCATGCTCTATGGCCCTCTTCAATAGAACTTGAATCTGTTGATCGCTCTCGCCGGAACAGGAAAACAGACCAAGGGTTGTAGCAGGGCAAACAAGATCGAAATATGCGTCGGTTCGATACTTATCTTTAACGGAAAAGTCGTAAACCACCACAGCGGGAAGATCTTGAACTAGGTGCACATCGTCCTGCAGCTTTGCATTGACGCTGGTAAAAACCGCATCGAATCCCTGAAGAAACTTGACATCAGAATCGGTGATATGGGTTTTGTGCGCCCAGCAAGCCCCCGTATCGTAACCAACTTCGACACGTTCACCGTTGTAAACATTTACATCGCAAGTCTTGGTTGTCGCTTTTTCAGGCATAGATGATTGCGAAAGGTCAACGTTCAGCGAAGAAAGGGCATCGGTGATTATTCGCCCTCCCAGGTCGTTGCCGATCTCCCCAATATACGCTGTCTGTGCGCCAAGCATGCTTGCATGGGCAGCGACGTTTACGGCATTGCCACCAGGATACATAACGTCTTTGTTGAGATAGCGATCAATAACGTTGTCACCAATTGCTGCGATTTTCACCTCAACGCCTCCCATCACATACGGTCTTTATTAGTACTCGACCTTGCGGTAATAACGGCGGATGTCGAGCGAATGGTCACGAATTTGCTCGAAATTCTTGCTCACACGCGAGAGAATGGCATTGAGCACCACCGGAGAAAGCATCCAGCGGAATTCATCACTGATACCCGGCAACTCATAATCATGTGTATCGAATACGGTGAAATCATCCGCATATTGCTTACAGAAGCGTGCAACGCGCTCATCAAGAGGCCTAGTCTGCGCCTCCGTCATTGCGAGCGCGACACAAACGCCCGGCTCAACAAGTTCGATAGTGCCATGGAAGAACTCAGGCGATGTAACGGATTTGGTGCGCAGCCATTGGGATTCCTCGAGCACACACATGGCAAACGAATACGTGGGGCCCCACAGATTGCCAGAACCAATCCAAATCTGATACGGATCGTCCTTGTGCTTCAGAGCATATGCGCGAGCCATCTCGTCAGCGTTCTTGCCGACGGAAACGAGAGCAGCGGGGAGATTCACAAGCTCATCAGCAAAGCGATCGTAGTCATCGAAAAAGCCCCTGTTCTTGAGAATCTTTCCAATCAGAAGGTACAGCACGAGCTCCATAGGACGGCCCTGCTTATAAATCACTCCATAATCGGAAAGTTCACCAAGCGGTGAACCGTCCACGCCAAGCGTAGAGACAATGGTGCAGCCTGCGTCTTTTGCCGCCTTTGCCGCCGCGACCGTCTCTTTGGTGTCGCCCGACTTGGACGCCATGAACGCCAAGGTCCCCTTACCGATGCGCCGATTGCCAACCGTGAGGAAATCTGCCGAAACTTGGGACTGGACGGGAATATCGGACATAACAGAAACCATATAGTCAAACGGCTGCATCATCGCAAGCGAGCCACCTGACGAGGTGAAGAAAATCGAATCGAAACCCTTTTCGCAAATTTCGTCAGCAATGCGTTCAATTTCGGCACGTTGATTGTAGATATAAGCACCGTTATCGAGAATTGCCTGTTCATCAAATGAAACCATGAGATATACCTTTCTAATTCAATTGGGCCAGACGGCGAAATCAACTATTTAGATTGCAAACACTCCGAAGAAGGAGCCGACGATACCAACCGCCATGAGAATAACGAGAATCCAAGCAATCTTGACCTTGTGCTGGACGAGTTCGTAGACTCCAAGTGTCACAAGCAGCGGCAGCAGGCTCGGCATGATACCGTCGATGATGCTTTGGATAGTCTGCGCACTGTCGCCGGTACCGAGAGAACCAGCCACGCTGACCGATACAAGGTTGGGCACCATAGCGCCGATAACCATAAGACCGAGAATTGCAGCCCCCATAGTGAGCTTTGGCATAAGACCAGATTTCTCGATCTTGCTCAAGAAACTGGTTCCGAATCCATAGCCCCATTTAAGGCAGAACCAACGAATCAGATAATGCGGAACATTGAATACGACAAGGAAGAGAAGCGGGCCGAGAATGTTACCCTGCATAGCAAGCGACACACCCAAGCCAGTGGCGATGACACGCAACGTTCCCCAGAACAGAGAGTCACCGATGCCGGCCAGCGGGCTCATAAGAGCGGCCTTTACGCTGTTGATGGAGGATTCGTCAAAATCCTCTTCGTTAGCGTTTGCCTCTTCCATCGCTGCCGAAATGCCCAGAATTAATGTTGAGACATAAGGAGTGGTGTTGAAGAACTCCATGTGACGCTTAGCAGCAGCAGCCTGGTCATCCTTATTCTTATACACGCGACGAATGATGGGAAGCATAGAGAAGCAGTATCCCATGTGCTGCTGGCGCTCGTAGTTCCAGGAGTACTCCATCGTAAGCGAACGGAAAAATACCGATTTTAGATCACGCTTTGTAATCTTGT
This sequence comes from uncultured Collinsella sp., assembly GCA_900541015.1. Classification (GTDB taxonomy): domain Bacteria; phylum Actinomycetota; class Coriobacteriia; order Coriobacteriales; family Coriobacteriaceae; genus Collinsella. The sequence goes on from UQIB01000030.1 coordinate 7,181, forward strand.
TGGAACTGGTGTCATTAGAAGTCGTCATCGTCGAAGCTCCCTTCCGAACTAAGCTGTGGCGTCTGAGCAATGAAGTTTGGCTGGACCACCACGAGGATTACTGCGAGGCAAAGCCCAATGATGGCAATACCAAGGATTGGAATGCTCATGTAGGCACAGAGCGCAAACCCGAGCACGAAGAAAATAGCAGTCTGCTTGTTGACAATCATTGAAGCGAGCAGTGCAATGCCGAGCGCAGGGATGAATCCACCCGCAATAACCAGGCCGTTACTTACAAACTCGGGAATTGCGTTAAGCACCGCGTTCATAACCGGCGTTCCGAGATAGAAAGCAAGGGAGCACACGAAAAAGCGAGGAAGCGATTTGACGATGAATCCACCAAGCAGATGCATCCGCTCCATACCTTTGAGGTCGCCCTTTGCCACACAGTCGTCCGCTTTATGGACGAAAAACGGCATCACGATCAGCGTAAGCGCGTTATCAATGATGAGATAAAGCGACGCAATCGGGAAAGCGAGCGTCAGCGCAACTTCAGCGCCTTGACCCGTCGAAATTGCAAAGGCAGTACCCAAAATACCACCGGTGATAACGTCAGGCGGAACGGCCGCCCCGATGGTAACCGATCCAATGAACACCATTTCAAGCGTGGCGCCGACAATAATGCCCGTCTGCAAATCACCCATCACAAGACCGATGAGGACGCCCGTGACAATCGGGCGAGAAGCAAGGCAAGTGCCAAGTGCCCACTCAAATGTCACGCACATTGCGACGAGGCCGATAAGGATCGCTTGAGTCAACATGAGAGATCCCCTTTCTATTGTATGTGCTTAAATCAAAATCTTCTCGTCTCTAGGTACCTGCCTGATCTCCACCTCGATTCCGGCATCACTGAGCTCATGTAGAAGCTCCACATCGCGATCGGTAGCGAAAACCGTTGAAGATAGGCGTACATCTGCACCCTCACGCGGCTTCGTTCCTCCAATGTTGATATGCTTGATTTCGCTGTAGCCCTTCGCCAAGCGGTAAGCATCTTCGATGCTTTCAACGACAATGAACAAACGGTACTTATCGGTCACACCGCTCCTAAGAGCCTCGATAGAATCATCGACCGATTTGATAACCAATTTGACGCCTGCCGGACGTGCCAGCTTAAGCGTCGTCTTGCGCACGTCATCTTTCACAACCGCATCGCAGGCAATCAAAATGCAATTGGTGTCAAGCTCTTGCGTCCAAGTCATGGCAACCTGACCATGAAGCAAGCGATGGTCAACTCTCAGCAGCTTAATCATCTTTGTTCCTTTCTCAAAAATCCTCGTCTTCTTCTACCGAATTTGGCAGCGAACATAGGCATGTGCCCTTTTGGCGGACACTTGAAACCAATGCAGCGAGCTCGGCGTCATCAAGTGTGCTCAATTTCGAAAACACTTCGAGCACTAGTGGTAGCGACATGCCGGCAATGAGCCTTAGAGAATCGTCACCCAACCTTTCCATAAAAGCGTTATTCACTGACCCACCATAGACATCAGTGATGACAATCCACTGGTCTGCTGGGTCGCGAGAACGGTCCCAAAAATCTATCAACTCGTTTACATCCATCGTGTCCTCATCGACATATGCGCATAGCACCTTAACGCGAGGATCTTCACCGCAAAATAGCTGGAGCGTTTCACGCATCGCTCTAGCAAGTGGCCCATGGCTGGCCAAGAGCAACTTCCTCATTTATCTCCCAATCTCAGTCAATCATCTGTTAATAGAACGTTATATTTTGTATTGTTATCTACAGTATCCTCGAAACTTTCGCTTTGTCAAGACAGATCAATCAAGCTTCCTAAGCGGTAATAATTCGCCCGTAAACGGCAAAAAAACGCCCCTTTGTCGGGGCGTTTTCAATCTCTTGTTATTCGGTTAAGAAAGATCCGGGGTTTGGCTTTCGCTAGAGATAAAACTTTAAGCGCTCAGTGCAGTACACCTGCCGCGAAATAAACAATGGCACTCCCTGCGCGCTGCAACGCTTATCTACAAATAATAAAAGGGCAGATCCCGGCTTTACATTCAAATGTTCTGCCTCGTAAGCACTTGCAAAGCACACCTGCAACGTTCGCTCGTTATTGCCAAGTTCGATATGGCGTCTTCCCAGCACCTCAAGTAGAGAACCCGATAAATCTTCATGTTCCAAAAAGGCAAGAGAAGGAGTGTAGCTATTGGTTTCCAACATCGTTGGCACGCCATCGACTAAGCGCAAACGTCTAGTCTGAAGAATATTCTCGTCCTCCTGGACCTGAAGAAAACGCACGTCGCGCAGCGTAGGATAAATCCAAGCTACTTCGAGCACTACGGTCGAAGGCTTTTTATTTTCTTGAATGCAGGAATGGGTGAAGCTTTCCTGGTCATCGGCTGCATAGGCATTGCGCGTCGTGGTAACAAAAGTACCTTTCCCTCGCGTGCGCTCAACGATATCGGCATCCTCTAGTTCCTTGATTGCCGATCGAACAGTAATACGACTAACGCCATATTCCTCCATAAGCTCCGTCTCAGTAGGAAGCTTATCCCCTTCGCTATATACGCCACTTTCTATTCGACTCACGAGATCGTGAACGATCTGCTTATACAATGGAACAGCGCTCTCCACTTTAACCATTATTCAACCTATTGCTTTCTACACTCAACGGCTTCAAGTCCCCGCCAATTGATGCCGAGTTGATTAGCCTTAATCGAAAAGAAGTATTTGAAATAATCACCCAACATCACCTGCTTAGTAAAGTGCACTGGCTTACCAGTGCTCATATAAACGGTCTCACTCAATATAAACATCGCAGCTTCTCCTGCGATATTAAGGATGCGCTTCTCCTCATCCGTAGCAAGCCCTGCTTCAAGCACAATAGACGGGAAACAATTATCCTCTAGTCGCAGCCCCGTCTCTCTCTCAATCGTTTCATAAAGTGATGCGTTCTCCATATCGACACCCAGTAAAAACCCGAAGTTCTTTACTGGAAGATAAATATGTTCAATCATTGCTTTTATGTGGTTAATTGACCTCACGCGTTTGAGGTAAACCGCAGATTCATTCTCTTCCATTCGCAAATGACGACGGACGGCAACGGGCGGCTCGACCTCCTGAAGAGCGAGAACACGAGACGAGGTTTCGATATTATTTTCATGGCAAAAATAAGTGAAACCCTTAAACGTGCTCAAGCTCGAGACGATTTTAGGCTGCCGGATAAATGTGCCTTTGCCATGACGCGTATCAAGCACGTCGTCATCCACAAGAGTTTGAATTGCCTTCCGTATCGTCGCACGGCTAACCTCGTATTCTTCGCAAAAACCATTTTCGCTAGGCAACACGCCACTTTCGGAAAACTCGCCCATCTCAATACGGCGGCGCAAATCATCAGCTACTTGTACATATAGCGGCACAGCACTAGTCGGGTTAATCATAACGTTCTCCGTACAACATTCTATGAAACTTCTATACGTTATAAGATAACCTATTACGTATTATTTTGAAAGAAATAGACGGTTCAATCTTATTTTTGAACCGTCTACAATATCAAACACTTCATATGAAGGTGTCGAATGCCACTTGTGGCGCAAACAAGAGGGGCATTTGGCAAAAAATGCCCCTCTTCGCCTTGAAGTCGCTACCGTGAAATGCCAACGAGCCGCATGGTCGAGTCCAAGCAAATACGACCTCAAGCGGCCAGCTACGGCATGGCTCCCTAGAACGAGACTGCGACATTTGTTTGCATTGTTTTACGAACGCAGCATAACGAATTATTTCCGAGCAAAATAACGGCCGCTGAAAGCTGCTTTAGTAGTTCATCTGGTGATAGTAGCGACGCGTGGTGAGCGGGTGGTTACGGACATGCTCGAGATGGCAGCTCAGACGCTCGGTGATGGTATAGGTGACCATCGGGGAGACGATCTTGCGGAACTCGGGGTCGCTGAACGGCAGCTCGACCTCGGCGGTGTCGAACTTGTTCACGCGGACATGGACGCCCCTCTCCTCGGCGAGCATGTGGGTGAAGTTGTCCACGCGGTCCATGAGCTTGCGGGTGTCGTCCTCGCCGTAGAGCATGATGAGGCTCGTGCCCTCCTCGCACAGCTCGATGGTGCCGTGGAAGAACTCGGCGGCGTGGATGGACTTGGTCTTGATCCACTGCATCTCCTCGAGGATGCACATGGCGTAGTCGTAGGCCTCGCCCCAGAGCATGCCGGAGCCGATCACCATGTGGTAGTCGGTGTCCTTGAAGTCCTCGGCCATGGCGGCGCAGCGCTCGTCCTGGGCGTCCTTGGCCTTGATGAGGTACGGGGCGATGTTGCCGAACTCCTCCATGAAGGTGTCGTACTTGGGGAAGGCGCCGGCGTTCTTGAGGAAGCGGGCGACCAGCGTGATCTGGTAGGTGTAGATGGCCTCGCACAGGACGTCGTCCTCGGCGAAGCTGAAGAACTTGTAGTCGGCGTACTCGGTGGCCGGGGTGTTGTCGTTGGAGACATACATCAGCGTGCGGGCGCCCTGCTCCTGGCAGAACTTGGCGGCCTCGATGATCTCGGGGGTGGTGCCGGTGCGGGTGGAGAAGACGCAGACCGAGTCCTTGTTGAAGGCCTTGGGCGGGCACGCGAGGAACTCGGCGGCGATCTCGCAGTGGACGTCGACGTCGGCCGTGGTGGTCTCGACCCAATACTTCATCGGGAGCGTGTGGGCCCAGGTGCCGCCGCAGCCGATGAAGAAGATGTTGGAATAGCCCTGCTCGCAGACCTCGTCCACGGCAGCCTCAATCTGAGGACGGAGAGCGAGGGCATCGCTCACAACCTTCTCGTAACGAGGCTCATCGAAATTGAACATCCCTTACTCCTAACTCACTTAGATGAACCCTTCATTCATCCCATAACGTTATAATACTTTATATAACTAACTATGCAAGTATTATTTTGATTCTGCTCTTTCATCAAGCCCCTTAAAACAACAATCGGCATTGTTGGACACAGCGTGCAAGTTCATTGAACGATTCAATATGCATCGTCCCTAGTTAAATGACGTCTTATGCAAATACCTTTAATCCGCTTGGGGCCGACGAATCTTTTGACTGTCCGCAGAAGCTTTCCCGGAATTCCCCATGGATAGACGCACCGGCAATCGCTTCGTTATCTGGCTTATTGCGCATTGCCGGGGCATCTGGGAAAAAGCGCAATCTACCGCGTGGTCAGCTAGCGTTTCATCGGAATTGACCGCATCCGCGCCAAATACTAAATCGCAATCGTTGAAACTCGTCCGATCATATGGCGGCAATTTCTCGCCTTAAAAATGAGCACGAAATAAGGGGGCAGCTGTTTGCAACTTGCTTTATTCGTAAGTGTTTTTACTGAAAAACAATCACCAACCAAACAGCACTATTAATTGTTTGGCTCTTTGCTGTACAGCCATCTTTCGTATACGTCTCTCGTCTATCTCTCATCTCCCGGTTGGAGACGAAAGGTGTGCGGGAGTGGATAATTGGACGGCATTTGGGCCTGCGACGGATTTTTTCATCCGAAAATCCACGCTCATTCGGCGGGCACGCGGGGCCTATGCCCAATCCGCTGGCATCGTCTTCAGTTCGCCGCAGAGCCGCGGCCCCATATGGGTATACTCTCGAGGATTCGACTCGATTCGCCCCCGTTGGGGCGTCAAAGGAGACTGCATATGCCCACCACCTCAACCGACCCGCGCGCCGCTGCTGCCGCGCTGCTGGTACCCGGTACCACCTGCCACGGTTTTGCCGTCGAGCGCTGCGAGACCGTGCCCGAGCTCGACTCGGACGCCTACGTGCTGCGCCACACCGCCTCGGGCGCTCGCCTGCTGTACCTGGCATGCGACGACGAAAACAAGGCCTTTGCCATTGGCTTTAAGACGCCGCCGGCCGATTCCACCGGCGTGTTCCATATTCTTGAGCACTCGGTGCTGTGCGGATCGGCCAAGTTCCCCGTCAAGGAGCCGTTTGTCGACCTGATCAAGAGCTCCATGCAGACGTTCCTCAACGCCATGACCTACCCCGACAAAACCATCTACCCCGTTGCCACCACCAACGAGCAGGACCTGTACAACCTGATGGACGTGTACCTGGACGCGGTGTTCAACCCGGCCATCTACACTAAGCCCACCATTTTTGAGCAGGAGGGCTGGCACTACGAGTTGGACCTGCCAGAGGGCGCCGAGGGCGAGGGCGACGGCAGCTCCGCGAGCCTGCGCGAGGGCACGCTGCGCTATAACGGCGTGGTGTTCAACGAGATGAAGGGCGCGCTGTCCGACCCCATGAGCGTGCTGGACGACGCCGTCAACGCCGCGCTCTATCCCGACACCGCCTATGCGTACGAGAGCGGCGGCGACCCGCGCGCGATTCCCGCGCTCACCTACGAGCAGTTCCTGGACACGCACGCGCGCCACTACAATCCTTCCAACTCCTACATCACGCTCTACGGCGACCTGGACGTGGACCGCGCGCTGGCCTTTTTGGACGAGCGCTATCTGTCGCAGTCGAGCGCCGCGAGCCGCCGCATGGACGCTGCCGTTGCCGCCGGCGAGGACCCGTCTACGCTGGCGCCCAATCCGCTGGACGTGCAGGAGCCTGTGACCTGCGAGTATAAGCGCATCGAGATGGCCACTACGCCCGAGAACGCCCTGGTTGGCCTGGGCCTGGTGCTGGGCAGCGCGCTCGACCGCAAGCGCACGATCGCGGCGGACATCCTGTTCGAGGCGCTGCTGGGCTCCAACGAGGCGCCGGTTAAGAAGGCCATTCTGGCAGCGGGCCTGGGCGGCAACGTGGTGAGCTACACCGCGGCCGAGAGCCTGCAGCCCTACGAGCTCATCATGCTGCAAAATGCGCAGCCCGGCGTAGCGCGCGAGCTGCGCCGCGTGTTCCAGGACGCCTGCCGCGACCTGTGTGAGCACGGCGTTCCGCGTGAGCGCCTGGAGGCCATCATCAGCAGCAACGAGTACGACCTGCGCCAGCGCGACTATGGTATCGCCGACGGCGTGGCCATTGCGTGCGATGCGCTGAGCACGTGGCTCTACGATGACGACGCCGCGACGCTGGCGCTCAAGTACGGCCCGGTGTACGAGGAGCTGCGTGGCGAGCTGGACGGCAGCTACTTTGAGGACCTGCTGCGCGAGCTCGTGCTGGAGAACGACCACATGGCGCTGGTCGAGCTGGTACCGGTAGATGCCGCCGAGGGTTCGGAGGGTGCCGAGGTCGCCGAGCTGGCAGCCAAGCGCGACGCCATGACCGATGCCGAGCTGGCGGACGTGGTCGAGCGCACGGCTGTGCTGCGTGCCGCGCAGGAGGCCGAGGACACGCCCGAGGCCAAGGCCACGCTGCCGCGCCTGCACGTTTCCGACATTGGCGAGGCGCGCTCCGAGCCGCCGCTGGTCGTGGATACGACTGCGCCTATCCCCTGCCTGCGCCACGGCATCCCCACCAACCGTCTGGCCTACGCCATGCAGTATTTCGACCTGAGCTGCGTCGCATTTGAGGACCTGCCCTACGTAACGCTGCTCTGCCGCCTACTCAAGCAGCTGCCTACGCGCGAGCATTCGGCCGAGGAACTCGACAACCTGCTCGCCGGCAAGCTGGGCTTTCTGAGCTTTACGACCGAGGTCATGACGCAGCCCGACGTGGACGGCGTGCGCCCCTACCTGCTGGTGAGCGCCGGTGCCCTGTCCGAGAAGATCGATGCGCTGGCGAGCCTGCCGCGCGAGGTGTGGTCGAGCACGCTGTTGCTCGATGCTGACGCCGACCGCGTGCGCGACGTGCTCACGCAGATTCGCATTGGGCTTGAGCAGGGCTTTATCAACAACGGCCACTCGGCGGCGCTGGGTCGCGCGATGAGCTACAGCTCGCCTTCGGCCGTGGTGCGCGAGCAGCTTTCGGGCGTGGACTTCTACCTGTTCCTGCGCGATCTGCTCGAGCACTTTGACGAGCGACTGGACGGCCTGCGCGCCAAGCTTGCCGAGCTGGCAGACCACATCTTTGTGGCCGATGGCTGCATGGCGAGCTTTACCGGCAGCGACGAGGACTTTGACGCGTACTGGGATGCCGCGGGCGACCTGGGGCTTGACGCGGGTGACGGCGCCGATGCCGGCCGCAACGCGCTCGTGGTGCCGGAGCCGCGCGACCGTCACGAGGCTTTCGTCATCCCCAGCGACATCTGCTTTGCTGCGCGCGCGTGCGACCCGCGCCGTCTGGGCATTGACGTGACGGGCGCCTGGGCGGTTGCCGCCAACGCGCTCTCCTACGACTACCTGTGGAACGAGATCCGCGTGAAGGGCGGTGCGTACGGATGCGGATTCCGCGCGGTCGGCGAGCGCCAGACGGCGTTCTACACCTACCGCGACCCGACGGTCGATCCTTCGATTGAGCGCATGGAACGCGCGGGCGCATGGCTCGGCAGCTTTGAGCCCGACGAGGCCGCCTTCGAGGGCTTTATCGTGAGCTGCGTGAGCGGCATGGACGCGCCCGTGAAGCCGTACGCGCTCACCAAGCGCCGCAATACGACCTACCTGGCTGGGCTCGATCCGCACGCGCGCGAGGAGCGCCGCGCCCAGATGCTCGCGGCCACGCCCGCTGAGCTTCGCTCGCTCGGCGCCGATGTGACGCGTATCGCGGCCGTCGCACCCACCTGCGTCTTTGGCGGCCGCGACGTCATCGCCAAGAGCAACGCCGGCTTTAACATCGTCGACCTGCTGGCCTAACGCACAAAGGTAGATTTTTGGGACATGCCTAAAAATCTACCTTTTCTTTTTCCGCTTGGGCGGGCCAGCTCAGCCCGTCCCGCCGGTTTTGTCTCGATCTGTAACATCTAGGCGGCAATATCGGCTCCAGATGTTACAGACCGAGACGTTTCCGAATGGCGACGGCTCTTTGTCTCGATCTGTAACAGCTAGGCCCATTTATGTCGAGTTACTGTTACAGATCGAGACAAACCGCCGCAGACATCCGCCCTTCAGCAAAAACCACCGCAAAGGGGACAGGTGTCTTTGTGTTGATTCGAACACTTGTTCATACGTACACATGTTCTATAGTAGGGATGCTTGCATCGGACTTAAATTGCAACTAGGATATAGTTGCAGAATGTGAGGCGGGATGATGCGGACCGATAAACTCATCGCCCAACTGCTTAGCTGCCCTTCGACGTATCGGTATACCGATTTTTTAAAAGTCATGGCTTCATATGGCTTTGAAATGGACAACAAAGGCAAGACATCCGGATCGCGCGTTCGCTTCTACAGGCCATCAGATGGCAGGATGTTCGTAATGCACGCGCCACATCCATCTGACGAATTGACAGCGGGGACCATTCGAAACATCGTACGATTTCTGCAAGATGTCGGAGGTAGTCATGAGTAACGTTTTGGCATACAAGGGTTATTTCGCCCCCGTCGAGTTCGATGCCGAACAGCATGTGCTAACAGGTATGGTCACCGGCATTAGGGACGCAATCGTATTTGAAGGCTCCACGGTTGAAGAAGTGGAGCAATGCTTCCACGACGCCGTCGACGATTACCTTGAGTTTTGCGCCGAGAAGGGCAAGGAACCCGAGCGAGCTTTTAAGGGCTCGTTCAACGTAAGAACGGGCTCCGAGCTCCACAAGCAAGCAGCGCTGGCGGCGGCAAAGAAGGGTGAGTCACTCAATAAGTTTGTGACTGAAGCAATCGCCGCGGCGTTATAGCATTAACGCATAGGCCCAAACAACCACAAAGGGCGCAGTTCACAGGCATATTTGCGGTGACTTTACTGCCCATATCGCGTTTGCCCAGAAAAACCTGCCAAAATAAACCTATCCCTTTTTGGCAGGTTTGCTAGAGGAGGCTGGGATGGATAGGGCCGAGTTGCGGCGGGCGGTGATTGCCCGGCGCAATGCTATTGATTTGGATGTGCGGGCGGCAAAGTCCGCTGTTGTATGCGCGCGGCTTGCTGAGCTGATGGATCGCTTGGGTGCCGCGGCACCGCGCACCGTTGCCGTCTATGCCGCCATGGGTTCCGAGGTCGACCCAGCCGCGTTTGCCGCCGCAGCCGTCGCGCGTGGCTGGCGCGTGGCCTATCCGTGCATGCTCTCGGCAACAGACGCCATGGCTTATGGCCAGCGCATGTGCATGCGGGCAGTCTCTGCTTGCAATGCGTCCGAGGCCCCGTTTATCGCCCACCCTACGCGGACCTTCGCAGCCACGGACGTCGACAGCGTCCGCTTCCCCATCGTGCCCGCCGCCGAGCTCGACATGGTTGTCGTGCCGCTCGTGGCTTTCGACCGCACCGGCGCGCGCCTGGGCTACGGCGGAGGCTGCTACGACCGCTACCTGCCCACGGTCTCGCCCGCATGCCAAATCATCGGCATCGCCTTTGATGAACAGCGTGTCGGCCACGTTCCCACCGACGCCCACGATCTGCCGCTGCCCAACATCGTCAGCGCCTGATCGCCGCTGTATCGCACCCGCAAGATGAGCGTGGAAAATCTCCCACTTTGAGCCCCCTTACGAGCCAAAAACGGGAGATTATCCACGCTCATTCAACAAGCGTCCGAAAATCCACGCTCGTCCGTCCGATTTTCCACGCTTGTGCAGCCAAACGCCCTGCAACTGCCTCAGCGCGCACGCGGCACGCCGGCGACCTTGAGCTTGCGATCGAGCTTTGTCGGATCCCTTAGATCATCCCAGCACAAGCGCACAATCTTGCAGTTATCAAGCAGCGAAAGTCTCGACTCGCGCTGGCGCTCATCGAACTGCGCCTTCGCGAGCTTGCCCTCCTCCGCCGCCTTCTCGCTTTTAACGAATCCGTCGAACTCCCCGATAATCAGCCGGTCGCCCACGCGCCACAAGTAGTCGACGCGATACGGTCGTCCCGGCTCAACCGGGTCGAACAGCTCAACTTGCAGCTCCGGCGTCTGCCAGCCGCGCTCGATCATCAGGGCACGCGCCTTGGATTCGCCGCCGCTTTCCGACAGCCCGTCGGCACATCGTGCAACCCTGCGCGCCGTCACAACACCGCGACGATTCAGGCCAAGCTTGTCGACAGTCTCAACGAGATGCTCCTTCGACAAAAGTTGCTCATGGAGCGCCGAATCCGCGATGATCAGTCCCTCGACAAACGATGCATCGACCAAGCAATCCGTAATCGTTTGATCGATATCGGTTACGGCGATATCCATCTGGGTGGCCCGTGTTTGACGAGCATAGCGATGACGAATGACCTGAGAGCCCGGCGTCGTCGATTGGGCTGGCATCGCGGCGATATGGATGTGCGTCAAATTGGCATGCGAAACCGAAAGGCCATAGATAACAGCCGCCGTATAGGAGCAAAATGTCCAGTCGGGGTGCTTTTGCGCAAGCGCCCGCACCCGATGCAGATAACGCTGCCGAAACTTGAGCTCGGACCAGTATTCCGGACGCGCATACAGCCCTGGCATGACCGCTTCGAGACTTCCCGCCTCCACCCGCCGCTCAATCTGCTTTGCCTCCGCCGCCGTGCGCGCGTACACGCAGCTCATCTGCTGTTCGCATGCTTTAATGTGACTTGCAAGCCTTTGATTCGCCGTCATGTTTCCCATGTCGCCTCCCAAATCTTGGAACGGCGCAAACGTACCAGACGGTTTCATGCGAAGTCTGACCAAATACCGTCCAGGCGCTGACCAAATGCTTGACGGTTTTGGGCGTTTTAGGCTGATGTCTTATATCTGCAGGTAGGGCGGTTGTCGAGAGGTCCCTGTCTCCACATTTTGAGGCCTTGGTCCATCGGATTATCAGAAAGAAAAACCCGTCGAGATTCAAGACTACGCCAAATGCGACTTTGCCTCTGCACGCACCGTCGCTTAGCCGAGCCATCGGCATCTACATGCCTAAAAAATGAGCGTGGATAATCTCCTGTTTTGAGCCTAGTTTCAAGCCAAAAGTGGGAGATTATCCACGCTCGATTTGTAAATGTCCGAAAATCCACGCTCGTCCGTCCGGATATCCACGCTCGTCACGCCGCCGGCACAGCAACAGCCGTAGCCTAGTGCTCCTCGCCGGCGCGGGCCAGGTCGTAAGGCGTGGTCTGGTAGACGTAGTAGTTGAGCCAGTTGGTGTAGAGCAGCTGAGCCTGGCTGCGCCAGACGTTGCGCGGCTCGGCGGCGGGGTCGTCACCTGGGAAGTAATGCGCCGGCACCTGGGGGTTGAGCCCACGCTTCACGTCGCGCTCGTACTCCAGGCGCAACGTGTCGGTGTCGTACTCGGGATGGCCAAAGACAAAGAAGCGGCGGCTGTCGGTCGACTTGACGATGTACAAGCCCACCTCGTCGGACACGGCCACGACCTCAAGCTGCGGCTCGGCCTCCACGTCCTCGCGGCGCACATCGGTGTTGCGCGAATGCACGGCATAGAAACGGTCGTCAAAGCCGCGCACCAGCGGGCTTTGCGGCTTCACCAGATAATGCTCAAACACGCCACTCGCCTTTGCCGGCAGATCGTGCTTCTGGATACCGTAATGATGGTACAGGCCGGCCTGTGCGCCCCAACAAATGTGCAGCGTAGAGTGCACGTGCGTGGTGGACCAATCCATGATCTGGCAGAGTTCGGGCCAGTAGTCGACCTCTTCGAACGGCATCTGCTCCACAGGCGCGCCCGTGATGATCAGACCGTCGTAGTGGATGTCGCGGATGTCGTCGAACGTGCGGTAGAACGTCTCCAGGTGGCCGGCGCTTACGTGCGTGGCCTCGTGCGTCTTGGTGCGCAGCAGGTCCACCTCCACCTGCAGCGGCGTGTTGGAGAGCTTGCGCATGATTTGCGTCTCGGTGGCGATCTTGGTGGGCATGAGGTTGAGGATGAGCACGCGCAGCGGGCGGATGTCCTGGTGCAGCGCGCGGTACTCGGTCATGACAAAGATGTTCTCGCTCTCGAGCTGCGCGGCGGCAGGGAGGGCGTCGGGAATGCGAATGGGCATGGATGCTCCTTACGAGTCAGTTGCAGCTATGGTACAACGAGCAGCCCCATCCGCGCGAGCACATCGCCCAGCGATGCCGTCAGCGGCCCAAATCACTCCAAAAGTAGAGATTAAGGCATGTCCCAAAAATCTACGGCGCTTTAGTCTAGCAAAGTGACGGCAGGACGCTACAATGGTTCGACGCGAAAAACTCGGCCGAAAGGATACATATATGTACCAGACGCGTAAGATCGGTGTGGTCGGCCAGGGCCACGTAGGAGCACATGTCGCCAACAGCCTGCTTATGCAGGGCATTGCCGACGAGCTGTACCTGTGTGATATCAACGAGGCCAAGGTGACGTCCGAGGTCCAGGACCTGCGCGACTCCCTTTCGTTTGTCCCGTATAACACCAAGATCGTCAACTGCTACGACCACTACGAGGAGCTGGCCTGCTGCGACGTCATCGTCAACGCCGCCGGCAAGGTCGCGCTGGCCGCCGGCAACCGCGACGGCGAGCTGTTCTTTACCACCGACGCCGCCCGCACCTTTGCCAAACGCATCGTCGACGCCGGCTTTGACGGCATCTTCGTAAGCATCTCCAACCCCTGCGACGTCGTGTGCACCGAGCTGTGGCACCTGACCGACTACGATCCCAAGAAGATCATCGGCTCGGGCTGCGGCCTGGACTCCGCCCGCCTGCGCACCGAGATCTCCAAGAAGGTCGGCGTGAGCCCCAAGTCCATCGACGCCTACATGATCGGCGAGCACGGCTTTAGCCAGCTGGCTGCCTTTAAGGCCGCGACCATCGCCGGCAAGAGCCTCAACGAGCTCCAGGCCGAGAACCCCGACAAGTACGCCTTTGACCACATGGAGGTCGAGGAGCTCGCGCGCAAGGGCGGCTATGTAACCTACCAGGGCAAGCAGTGCACCGAGTACGCTGTCGCCAACTCCGCCGCGCGCGTCTGCGCCGCCGTTCTGCACAACGAGCACGCCGTGCTTTCCGCCTCCACGCTCATGACCGGCCAGTATGGCGAGGAGGGCATCTTCACATCCCTGCCGTGCGTGATCGGCGCCGAGGGCGTCGAGGAGGTCTACACGCTCGACCTGTCCGAGTACGAGCTCGAGGGCTTCCACAAGAGCTGCCAGCACATCCGCGACAACATCGCCCAGCTCGACTGGTGGGACGCCGAGGCCTACGACGCAAAGTAGGCCGCTGGCTGCCGCAACCTTGCGAATCTAAGCGCGATACTAAGCGGGGCGCACCGGAATAGTACCGGCGCGGCCCGCTTTTTTGACTCACGCGGCGCCCTTGCGAATCGAAGTTGAATACTTTTCCGCGAAGTGAACGAGCAAAAACGAGCCCCCGAAGCATCGGCACTTTTCAGACGCCGTTTCCTGCGGTTTCGCCGAGTTTTTCCTGCAGTTTTGGCGTCAAAAAGTGTGGATGCTTCGGGGGTCCAAAATAGGTCGTTCACTTCGCGGAAAAGTATTCACCTTCGTTTTCGCGCAGACACGAATCCGACCGCCACAACGCAAAACGGAGCCCACGCGCAGCGCAGACCCCGTCAAAAAAGATAATTCCCGGTACCTAGTACTGCTCGATGCCCATGTAGCGACGAACCTCGGGGCTGTGGTCGAAAACCTTGCCGCGCGCGGCGCGCAGCTCGCAGCTCATGTTGTAGAAGAAGATCGGCTCCAGGAACGAACGCACGCTGGCAGGCACCTCGCCCACGCCGTACTCAAGCGCGTCGAGCACCATAATCGTATCGGTGTGCGTGTTGAGGAACGCAAGAGCGCGCTCCTCCATGGGGCGGCACTCGCCCGATCCGAGCTGTACAAAGTAGAACACGCCGGGCTCGGTGGCCTCAAACGGGCCGTGGAAATACTCGCCGGAGTGGATATAGCAGCAGTGCTGCCACTGCATCTCCATGAGCGAGCAGATGGCCATAGCGTAGGTCTGGCTAAAGTTGGGGCCGGATCCCAGGATGTAGAAGAACTTATGCTGCTGGCAGAGCTCGGCAAAACGGGCGCCCAGCTCGGCGTTGACCTTCTCGCGGGCAGCGGGCAACAGGGCATCCATCTGCTTAAGACCGGCATACATGTCAGCGAGTGCCTCGTAGCCTTCCTGCTGGTCGAGCAGCTCGGCGGCGATCAGAGCGCCGATACCCTGAGGCACCTCGGCCTGCGGCACGCCCTCGCCCCAGGGGTAGACCCAGGTGGTCCACTTGCCGTTGTCGATCTTAGAGCCCTCGCAGTCGGTCATGGCGACGACCTCGGCGCCGGCAGCCAACGCCATCTCGCAGCCGTCGACGACCTCCTGCGTGTTGCCGCTGTGGCTGCAGGCAATAACGAGCGACTTCGGCCCTAGGCTCTTGGGGGCCATCAGGCAAAACTCGCGTGCCGTATAGACCGTCGAGGTAAACGTGGTGGCTTCGCGCTTGAGCAGCTCGTTGGCCGGCATCAGGTCGATCATCGAACCGCCACAAGCGATCCAAAAGACATTCTCGATCTTGTCCTTGCGCTCGATGATTTCCTGAACCAGATCATGTGCGTTCATCCTGATGTTCCTCCTTATGGGGCGGCTTTGAGCGACGGCAGCTCGTACCTGCTGTCGTTCTATGTTGTCCTATTTATAACACGTGCAACAACGCCCGTGAAGTTATCTCGGCAAATTTGTTCTATGTTGTTCTATCTGTGGACGTTAGATGTCGAAGACGTAGCGCGAGCCCACGATCTTTTGGCGTCCGAGCAGCAAGGGCCGCTCGTCCTCATCGGTAAAGTAAGCCTCCATATAGAAGAGCGGCTCGCCGACCGGCACCTCCAGCAGCGGGGCCGCTTGAGCATCGGCAAGCGCAATCTCCACGGTGCAGGGGTCGGACTTGAGCGGCGCGCGACCCGAATGCTCGGCAACGAGCGCAAAGATCGAGTTATCGGTGAGGTCCTCGTCGGCCAGCGTCTGCAGGTAGGGATGGTCGGCGAGCACAAAGGCGTTGTTCTCGAGCATAACGGGCACGCCATCTGCCGTGCGCACGCGCTCGACCACGATGAGCTCGCAGCCGGGCTCCACGCCAAAGAACGCCGCATCCTCGTGCGTCGCCGCGACCACCGTGCGCGACACCAGACGCGCACCCGGCACCATGTCGTTGGCAGCACAACCCTCAGTAAAGCTTTGGACGTCACCCTTCTGGCGAATCTTGCGCTTGAGCTTGGGAGCGCACACAAAGGTACCCCTCCCCTGCTGGCGGTTGAGATACCCCGCGCGCGACAGCTCCTCGATGGCACGGCGCACGGTGATGCGCCCCACGCCGTAGGACTTCGCGAGCTCCATCTCGGCAGGAATGCGCGAACCGGCCACGTACACGCCGCGTGCGATCTCGCCCTTTAGGTCGTCCATGACCTGCTGGTACAGCGGCACGGCGGACACCTCGGCTCGCTCGGAACGTTCGGTCTTGCTATCGGCTACCATCGTTACGCTCCATCCCGCGCATGCTCGGACTCAAACTCTTCAATCGCCGCCATAAACTGCTCGCCAAAGGCGTCGGCCTTTTTCTCGCCGATGCCGTTGACCTGGATCAGCTCGTCGCGCGTCTGCGGGCGCAGGCGGCACAGGCCGCGCAGGGCCTTGTCGGAAAAGACCATATACGGCGCCATCTCCAGCTCCGTCGAGATTTCCTTGCGCAGGGCACGCAGGCGCTCGAACAGCTCGGCATCGTCACCCACGCGCGGGCGCTGATCCAGCTCGGCTTCCTCGCGCAGCAGATCCACCGCGCGGCGGGCGCGGGTCGAGGCCTTGCGCTTGGACGCGCGACGCTTAATGGTAAAGGCGAACGCCTCGTCCTCGACCTCGGTAGCACGCGGGCCCAGCCCCACGACCGGGTACTGCCCCTGCGAGGTGGCCAAGTAACCGCGGCCGCACAGCTGGCCGATGATGTCCTTGATGCGCCCGACCGATTCGCTCGACAGCTCACCGTGGCCGCGGTCCTCGTCCAGATGCATCTGGCGAATGCGCTCGGTGTTGCCGCCGTGAAGCACATCGGCGATGAGCGACTTGCCAAAGCGCATGGGTCGCGTGGCCACATAGCGCACGGCAGCGCGGGCCATATCGGTGACATCCTCGACCTCGAACTGCGTGAGACAGTTGCTGCAGTTGCCGCAGCCCTCGGCGTCGTCTGCCGTGCCGCCCGCGGCGGCTGCCGCATGCTCGGCCGCGGCCTCGTCACCAAAGTAGCGCAGCATGTATTCGCGCAGGCAGCCGGTGGTATTGCAGTAGCCCTCCATCTGGCTGAGCAGGCGATATCGATTCTGGAGCGCCCACGCGCGTTGCTCATCGTCGAGCGCCTCGTCGGCCGCATCGCCGCGGTCGATCAAAAAGCGGCGCATGCGAAAATCGTTGCCGTTCCACAGCAGGTGACAGCTGGCCGGATCGCCATCGCGGCCGGCGCGGCCCGCCTCCTGGTAGTAGGCCTCGATGCTCTCGGGCACGTTGTTGTGGATCACGTAGCGCACGTTGGGCTTGTCGATGCCCATGCCAAAGGCGTTGGTGGCAACCATCACCTGAATGTCGTCGTCGATAAAGGC
>UQIB01000031.1 GCA_900541015.1 uncultured Collinsella sp.
CATGTCTCCAGTGGAATACGAGCGGCAATACGCTTGAGGATCCTTAAAAGAAAGTCCAGTTTATCCTTCCCACTCCAAAGAAGAATGTCGCCCCGTCCCCGTTATCCTCGCCATCCGCCCGAGCGTGCTACACTAGCAGCATCTATGCCACCGCGAACGGCTCGGCTCCGCGCCCGCCGCTCGCAAACGAACTTTAAACGCACGAGGGTTGGCCATGCCGCTTTTCTCGCAACATACCGCCCGGTTCTCGCCGGACGTTCCCTTGGAGGGCACCAGCTCTCGCGAGCTGCTCAAGCGGTTCCAGCCGCTCGAGACGCTTGCGACCGGCGGTTTTGGCTCCATCGAGATTTGCCGCGACACGCACCTGCGCCGTCGCGTGGCCATTAAGCGCATCCCCCTCACAGGCGGCGCCGGCATGCCCGCCAGCGACATCATGGAC
Source organism: uncultured Collinsella sp. (assembly GCA_900541015.1). GTDB lineage: Bacteria > Actinomycetota > Coriobacteriia > Coriobacteriales > Coriobacteriaceae > Collinsella. The sequence goes on from UQIB01000031.1 coordinate 440, forward strand.
GTGCTGCGCGAGGCACACACCGCCGCCATGCTTCAACATCCCAATATCGTGCAGGTTATCGACTTTACGCACGATACCGCCTATGCCTACCTCGTCATGGAATATGTCGACGGCATGTCGCTCGCCGACTTTTTGCATCGCGTGGACGGCCATTCGCTCACCTTTGACGAGGCCGCGGCAATTGCCGACGCGCTGGGCCAGGCGCTCACCTTCGCCCATAGCAACGGCGTGCTCCACCTGGATATTAAGCCCGCCAACGTGCTCATCGACCACTCGGGCAATGTAAAGCTCACCGACTTTGGCATGGCGCGGCTGTCGTCTGCCGGCGGCTTTGGCGGCTCGCGCGGCGGCACCATCGGCTACATGCCACCCGAGCAGCTCGACATCGAGACTGGCACGGTTGACGAGCGCGCCGATGTCTTTGCCCTCGCCTGCGTGATCTACGAGGGCCTGTGCGGCAGCGCTCCCTTTATGGCCGCCACGCCCGGCGACTCGCTCGGCCGCATCATCGGCGGTGCCACCTACCCTAGCGAGCTCATCCCGCACTTTCCCCCAGGAGCCGAGGCTGCGCTCATGAGCGCCCTCTCCCCCATGCCGCAAGACCGCCCCAGCAGCATCGAGGCATTTTGCGACCAGCTGCTCGCCGGCTTGGGCAGCGTGCGCGAGGGCCGTCGCAGCCTGGAGCAGATGGTGGGCGAGCTGTCGGATGACGAGCGCGCGGCAGACGATATCGAATCGTTGCCCTATGAGGATGACACCATCGAGGTCGACCCCGCGCTCGGCTGGGCCGGCACGCGCTGGAGCCACGCGCGCGATTACACGATGCGCGCCATCTCGGCGCTAACGTGTGGTGCCTTTAGCTTTCTGATCATGCAGACGGCAGGCGTCGCGGCGCTTCCCGGACTTATTGCCGCGGCCATCGCGATTGGGGCGGCCGCCGGCCTGGCCCCGCAGATTGGCTCGGCTATCTCGGCCGTGGGCTTTTTGGTACTTATGGCCAACGCCACCATGCAGGCGCAGGGCATCCTGTCGATGCTGCCCGTCGCGGTGCTCTTTGCCGCCAGCATGTCCGGTTGGTGGATCGCCTGGGGCCGCACCGAGGCCGCCGCGAGCGCCGCGCTCACCTGCGCGGTGGCACTTGGCTGTCTAACGGGCGACGTCCTCCTTGCCGCCGGGGTCGCCGCCGGCATCGCGGCCTTTTGGCTCGGCCCGGCAAGCGCCGCGGCCGCCACGGGGATGGGCGCGCTTTTTGGCCGCCTGGCTACGGTTGCGCTTTCCACCGGAGGCGTGCTGGGGCTCGGCAGTGTTGCCGCAGCGCTGGGAGACATGCTCTTCTGGGTTGCCGTCGTGCTTGTCGCGGCGACAGCTGCACTGACGTCTCTGCTGCTCAACGTCCATGCCAAGCGTGCCGAGCAGGGCTCGAACCTGGCTGCAATCGCTGCCATCGCCGGCTGCGGAATAGGCTCCGCGGCGTCGCTCTGTCTTGCACACCATATGGAAATTGCCAGCCTTGCGGCCGCGGTCGTCGTCAAGGCGGCGGTTGCGGGAACCCTATCCTCTATAATCGTTGGGATATGCCTATATTTGCTCGGATACCAAAGAACCTATACGGAGAGTGATCTTTCGTGAACTTCCTGAACATCTTCGAGGACCACGTGGCCGGCATCTTCGGTGCCACCCGTGCCCCGTTCTCCTTTAAGAAGCTTGCCAAGCAGGCCGCTCGCGACATGGAGGATCAGACTCTGGTGATCAACGGCGTCAACACCGCGCCGGCACTCTATACCATCCTGATCGCCGCCGACGACGATCCCATGCTCGCCCCGTTCTACCCCGAGCTTTCGCGCGAAGTCCGCGAGTTTGTGAAGGCACAGGCCGAAAAGCGCCGCTATGTGTTTGTCGGCGAACCCCTCGTTCGCTTTATGATCGACCCGCAGCTGCGTGCCGGTAAGTTCTCGGTCTTTGCCGAGAACGTCGACGCCCCCACGCTCGGTCGTCTGTACGAGGAAGAGCGCGCCTACCAGAATGGCCTGGGCCAGAACAACTCGGCCGCAAGCCGCGCCGCCAGCGCTCCCCGCGCCGGCAAGCAGCAATTCGCCGCTCCGCAGCAACAGCACCCCGCCGCCATGCCCCAGCAGCCGACGCCCTGCGCCGTCGCTCCCGACCCGCTCGCCGTGGCCGATCCCTTTGCGCCCAACGTCCCCGACCCCGCCGCCGCGCCCATCCCCGTGCCGCAGACCGTCTCTCGTGACGCCCTCGCCGGTATGGGCGGAGCCGCCGCGACCGGCGCCGCCGTGGGCCTTGGCGCCGCGGCCGGTATTGCCTCCAACATGGCGAGCACCCGCGCCCCGCAGCGCCCGCTCGCCCAGCTCGTCGACGTCGTGAGCGGCGAGAGCCACAGCATCACTTCCGCGCAGGTGACCATCGGTCGCGAGCGTTCGGTTTCGGACATCGCCCTGCGCGACCCCAACGTGTCGCGCCGTCACGCCCAGCTCACCTTTACCGGTTCGGACTGGTCGATCGAGGATCTCAATTCCACCAACGGCACGCTCGTCAACAACCGCCGCATCACGCGCTGCCCGCTGCGCAACGGCGATCTGCTGACGTTTGGCCTGAGCACCTTTGAATTTAGGGGATAGTCGCTTATGAACATCGATATCGTCCTTTTTGCAGGCCGCATCGTCCTGGTCGCCCTGCTCTACATCTTCCTGTTCGCCGTCATGAAAACCGGCGTGGGACTCGTACGCGGCCAGCGCCGCGACTCCGCTATCTGGACGATCGATGTGGACAAGGGTCCGCGCGGCATCCGTGGCATCCATGTAGACATGCTCGGCCCCGTCATCGTGGGCCGCTCGCCGTCCTCGGACATCTGCATCAACGAACCGTTTGTTTCGGCCTCGCACGCACGCTTTTCGCTGCAGGGCCCGGCACTCATCATCGAAGACCTCAACTCGCTGAACGGCACGCTCGTTAACGGCCGTCAGCTGGTGGAGCCCGCAACGCTGCGCGAGGGTGACGAGGTCCAGATTGGCGACGTGGTCATGAAGGTGAACCGTCGATGATCGACGAGGAGAACAAGTCCGCAACCATGCCCGAGACGCCAACTGCCCCCGCAGCTGCGCCGGCTCATGCCGCTCCGGCGCGCCCTGCGACCGTGGAGCCCGAGGACACCGTGTTCTCCCTGCCTCTTTCGCATGTAACTCAAGAATATCCGGCACTCGTCGATGACGAGGACGCCGGCACCGAGCAGCTCGACGCCCCTATCGGCGCGCACGCTGCCGAGCAGCCCGCGGAACCGGAGGCAACGCCCGCGCCGGCTCACTTTGCCGAGCCCGTCGCCGAGGCGATTAACGAGAGCGCTGCCGTGTTTGCAGCCCCCGAGCCTGCCGCGCCGGTATTCCCCGTCGCCCCGGCAAGCGAGGCGGCACCCGCATCTGCAACGCCTGCCGAAGTCGAGCAGCCCGTTGCCGCGCCCGCCGCAGCTCCCGAGCCCTCCGCTCAACCCCAGAGCACGCCCGCGCCGTCGCACTTTGCGACGCCCGAGCCGACGGCTGTCGAGCCGCAGCAGGACGGCGATCCCGCCGACCGCGCAACCGAAGATCTCAACCTTCCGGACGTCTCCGACGCCGAGTCGGGCAACGATGCCGACACCGTCTCCCCCGGCGACACCGCCGAGATCGATGTCGCCGCCGTGGAGGCAAAGCTCAAAGATCCCGGCTCGACCATGAGCTTTGAGCCGCTGACCGACGAGCGCATCGAGACCGACTCGACCTACGACGCCGGCACCACCACACAGCTTATGTGGGGCGCCCGCTCCGACGTCGGATGTGTGCGCCCGCACAATGAGGACTCCTATCTGGTGCAGTCGCCGCTCTTTTGCGTGTGCGACGGCATGGGAGGACACGCCGCCGGCGAGGTGGCATCCTCCATCGCCGTCGAAACCATCGCCAAGACGGCGCCGCAGTCCGCCGACGCCGCGCGCCTGGCCGCAGCCGTCGAGGCCGCCAACGCCGCCGTGATCGAGGCCGCCCTCAACGGCCTGGGCAAACCCGGCATGGGATGCACGGCCACCTGCGCCTACATCGAAAACGACACGCTCGCCATCGCCCACGTGGGCGACTCGCGCGCCTACCTGCTCCACGAGGGTACGCTCATCCGCGTGACCCGCGACCATTCCTACGTGGAGGAGCTCGTGGATGCCGGCGAGATTACGGCCGACGAGGCCCGCGTCCACCCCAACCGCTCGGTCATCACCCGCGCGCTGGGCTCGGATCCCGCTATGTATGCCGACCACTTTACCCTGCACATCGAGGAAGGCGACCGCCTGATTCTGTGCTCCGACGGTCTTTCGAGCATGATTCCCGATAGCGATATCGAGAACATCGCTACGCAGTCCTCGAGCGCACAGATCTGTGTCGACAACTTGGTGGACGCGGCGCTCGCCGCCGGCGGCCACGACAATGTGACCGTGGTGGTCGTCGACCTGGTCGACGACGGCGTCATGCGCGAGGCAAAACGCGTCCGACGCCGCAATGTCACCATCGCCACCGTCTTGGCCCTTGTCTTTGTGCTGATAGCAGGCATCTGGGCATACACGGGCGTCACCGGCTCCTATTACTTGGGAACCTACCACGGCAATGTCGCCGTCTGGCGCGGCCTGCCCGGCAAGACGCTCGGGGTCGAGCTCCACTGGCTCGAAAGCGAAACCAGCATCAAGCTGTCCGACCTGCCCGAAGACACGCAAAACCGCCTGAAGGCAGGCATTCCGCAAACGAGTGTCGACGATGCGCAGGACACCATTTCCAAGTACCGCCATCAGATTGACGAAGAGCAGACCCGTCAGGTGATTGACGCGCAAACGATTCGCGACAACACCAATCAGGAATCCACCTCCGAGTCAGATTCCGAGAAAACCGCCGAACAGTCAGCCGAGGCCGAAGCCTCCGATAAGAATTAGAAAGGGAGTGCCGCTTATGAGTCGCCGCAACACCGAACTGCTCTTGCTCATCGCCTCGGCGTTCCCCGTCATCCTGCTCTATGCGATGTACGTGCTCACCGCGGGTGCCACGATTTCCTTTGAGACGCTCGCCGTGCCGATCGGCCTGTTCGCCGCCTTCGCCGCGGCGCATATCGCCGTGCGCATCCTGGCGCCCGGCGCCGACCCCGCCATCCTGCCCATCGTCTTTGTGCTCTCGGGCATCGGCATCACGTTCGTGACGCGTCTCGCCCCCGCTCTCGCCATCTCACAGCTCATCATCCTGTTTGTCTCGGTGGCGCTCATGGTGGGAACGCTTGCACTAGTCAAAAACCTCGACGTGGTCATGCGCTACAAGTACACCTTTGGCATCATCGGCATCATTCTGCTGATGCTGCCTATCTTTATCGGCACCACGATCTCGGGCTCCAAGCTGTGGATTCGCATCGCGGGCTTAACTATCCAGCCCGGCGAGTTCGCCAAGGTCTTTATCGTCCTGTTCCTGGCCGGCTACCTGGCCGAGAACCGCGAGCTGCTCTCCATCTCCAACCGCAAAATCCTGGGCTTTAAGATCCCTCGCCTGCGACTGCTGCTGCCGCTGTTTGCCGTATGGGGCGTGTGCCTGCTCGTCGTCGTCTTCGAACGCGATCTGGGTTCGGCCGTGCTGTTCTACACCATCTTCTTGCTGATGCTCTACGTTGCCACAGGGCGCTTTTCGTATGTCGTTATCGGCCTTGCGCTCTTAGCCGTTGGAGCCGTGGGCGCCTACAAGTTCCTGTCGCACGTTCAGGTGCGTTTCCAGGTTTGGGTCGATCCGTTTAAGGACGCCCAGGGCCAGGGCTACCAGATCGTCCAGTCGCTCTTCTCGCTTGCCGACGGCGGTCTGGTCGGCGTTGGCATCGGCAACGGGATGGCCAACAACATCCCCGTCGTCGAGTCCGACTTTATCTTCTCGGCCATCGGCGAGGAGATGGGTCTTTTGGGCGGCGGCGCCGTGCTCATCCTGTTTATGCTCTTTGCCGTGCGTGGCCTCACCACGGCTGCCCGCGCTAAATCCGACCTCGCCGCCTTTAGCGCCACCGGTCTTACGGCAGCCATCAGCTTCCAGGCCTTTTTGATCGTGGGCGGCGTCACCCGCCTGATCCCGCTGACCGGCGTCACTCTGCCCTTTATGAGCCAGGGCGGCTCCTCGCTGCTGGCAAGCTTTATCATCGTCGCGCTCCTGCTACGCGCCGGTGACGAGGCGACCGGACGCGAGGCAGAGCTTACCGGCACCGGCACCATGGCCGCCATCACCGATGATCAGGTCGCATCGGCCGCCGCCCCGACGGGCACGCGCTTTGCCACCTCGTCTTCCTACGGCAGCGGTAGCCATTCCGTCGGCTCGCGCATGCGTCGTCGCCTGCTCGACACGCCTGAATCCGGTGTGCTCGGCCGCGTTGCGCTTGCCAACCGTCTAACTCGTGCGGTGCTCGCCTTTACGGCGCTGTTCGCCATCCTTATCGGCAACCTCACCTATGTCCAGGTCATCAAGGCCAAGGACTATCAGGACATGCCGACCAACAACCACACCATCGCCCGCTCCAAGTACATCCAGCGCGGTTCCATCATCACGTCCGACGGCGTGACGCTGGCCGAGTCGCTGCAGCAGGAGGATGGCACCTACGTACGCTCCTACCCCAACGGTAACCTGGCAGCGCACGTGGTTGGCTACGTGAGCCAGCAGTATGGCACCACCGCCATCGAGAGCGTCATGAACGACACGCTCACCGGCTCTAAGGATTACTCCAGCTGGAACAACGCCATCGCGTCGCTCGCGGGCCAGACCCAGCCGGGCAACACCGCCAAGCTCACCATCGACTCGCGCATCCAGACGGCTGCTGAGCAGGCGCTCAAGGGCTTTAAGGGCGCTGTAGTGGTCATCGACCCGCGTACCGGCGCGGTGCTCGCATGTGCCAGCTCGCCCACCTACGACAACACCAACATCGATGCCCTGCTGCAGACAGGCGGCGGCGAGGACGGCTCCATGTACAATCGCGCCATGGACGCGCTGTACACGCCGGGCTCAACGTTTAAGGTCGTTACGCTTTCCGCGGCACTCGAGACCGGTACCGCCAGCCTTACCAGCACCTACCAGGCGCCCGGCTCCATGGACATCGGCAACGCACCGGTCACCAACGCTGCCAACGAGAGCTACGGCACCATCAGCCTGCAGCAGGCCTTTGCCGTGTCCTCCAACGTCGTCTTTGGCCAGGTGGCAAACGAAGTTGGCGCAAACACGCTCGTGCAGTTTGCCAACGCCTTTGGCTACGGCCAAAAGCTCGGCCAGGACCTGACCTCCGCGGCCTCCATCATGGCCGACCCGTCGCTCATGACCGAATGGGAGATTGCCTGGGCCGGCGCCGGCCAGCCTGTCGGCATGGACCATACGCCCGGCCCGCAGACCACCGTCATGCAAAACGCCGTGATTGCCGCCGCCATCGCTAACAGCGGCGTGGTCATGGACCCGTACTTTGTAGCCCAGGTACTCGCCCCGGACGGAACCGTGGTCAAGACCACGCAGTCCCGCTCGCTGGGTCAGGCCGTCAGCTCCGCCACGGCCGACCAGGTCAAGCAGGCCATGCTTGCCGTCGTCCAGTCCGGCACCGGCACCGATGCCCAAATCCCCGGCGTCAAGGTCGCCGGCAAGACCGGCTCGGCCGAGACCGGCGGCACCAACGTCAACTCGATGTTCGTTGGCTTTGCACCTTACGATTCACCCACGGTCGCCATCTCGGTGGCCCTGGAGGATTACGACAAACACGACGTCGAGGCCGCCAAGATCGCCGGTATCGTCCTGACTGCGGCGCTTGCCGCACAGGGAGCGTGATGCCCATGATTGAATCCGACACCCGAGGCGCGCCGCGGCCGAAGAGTTAGCGGCAACGCGCCACACGGCCCCAGCGGCCACATCGTAGGTACTACACACATCGTTGAGCGAATAGTTATGTTAGGAGCAGGAATGGAACAGAGGGTCCTCGGGGGAAGATACCTCCTCAAGGATAAGGTGGGAACAGGCGGCATGGCGACCGTCTACCGTGCACAGGACCAGGTCCTCGACCGCACGGTAGCCGTCAAGATCATGCTGCCGCAGTATGCTGGCGACGCAACCTTCGCCGCACGCTTTAAGCAGGAGGCCCAGGCAGCAGCCGGTCTCTCCTCCCCCTATATCGTGGGCGTCTACGATTGGGGCAAGGACGGCGACACCTATTACATCGTCATGGAGTACCTGCGCGGTACCGACCTTAAGAGCGGCATCAAGAGCCACGGCGCCCTCGATCCCAAGAAGGTCGCGCAGATCGGCTCGCAGATCAGCTCCGCGCTTTCGGTCGCACACAAGCACGAGATCATCCACCGCGACATCAAGCCGCAAAACATCATGGTGCTGCCCGACGGCAACATCAAGGTAATGGATTTTGGCATCGCACGCGCCAAGAACAGCCATCTCACGCAGGATAATAACGTGCTGGGCACCGCCCACTATGTAAGCCCCGAGCAGACCCGCGGCCAGGACCTCGGCCCCACCTCGGATATCTACTCGCTGGGTGTCGTCATGTACGAGTGCGCCACCGGCCGCGTACCCTTTGACGGCGACGACGCCATCTCGGTCGCGCTCAAGCAGGTCAACGAGCTCCCCATCCCGCCGAGCCAGATTAACTCCGGCGTCGATGCTGACCTGGAGCGCATCATCCTCAAGTGCATGGAGAAGGACCCGGCAAACCGCTTCCAGACGGCCGACGAGCTGCGCCAGGTGCTCAACAGCTACCTGTCCGGCCGTGCCGTCAACGTCTCGGAGCCCACGCGCATCATCGGTGCCGCCGGCGACCTGGGTGCCACCAAGACCCGCGAGCTTTCCGACTCAACGCGCGCTATGGTTCGTCCCGTCTCGGGCGTGAGCGGTCAGAACACCGCCCGTAGCGCTGTCTCGGGCTCCACGGGCTCCTACGAGGTCGAGAAGCCCAAATCCAACAAGAACAAGATCATCGCCGCCGTGGTGGCAGCCGTTGCCGTCATCGGCATCGTGGTGGCCTTTGCCACAGGACTCTTTGGCGGCGAGCAGGTCACCGTGCCCGATGTGCTGGGCAAGGACCAGCAGACTGCCGTCGAGCTGATCAAGGAAGCCGGCCTCGAGGTCGGCACCATCGACCAAAGCTACAACGACGATGTCGACGAGGGCAAGGTCGCCGAGCAGACGCCCAACGGCAACACCAAGAAGGCCAAGGGCACCAAGGTGAACCTGGTAATCTCCAAGGGTCCCAAGCCCTCCGAGAAGGTTGAGGTTCCCCTGCTTGTCGGCCTGACCAAGGACCAGGCCGAGGCCGCGCTGGCAAGCGTGGGCCTGAAGGGCAACGCCTCCGAGGAGGCCAACGAGGCCGATGAGGGCCAGGTCTTTGAGCAGGGCACCGAAGCCGGTAAGGAAGTCGCGAAGGGCACGACCATCTCGTACAAGGTCTCGAGCGGCCCGGATACCACGTCCGTCCCCGATCTGACCGACATGACCGAGGCCCAGGCGCGCAACGCCCTCGATATGGCAGGCTTTGGCGTCGACGTTAGCTACCAGGAGAACGACTCGGTTACCGAGGGCACCGTGATCAGCTGGAACCCCAGTGGCAAGCAGAAGCCCGGCGCCACGATTACCGTCGTCATTGCCAAGAAGTCCGGCAAGGCCAGTGTTCCGGGCAACCTGTACGGCAAGAGCATCTCCGCCGCCGTCACCGCGCTCAACAACGCCGGTTTCTATAACATCGGCTTCTGTGACCAGAACGGCAATCCCGTAAGCGGTAACGAGGATGCCACCGTTACGGGCGTCTCCCCCACCGGCAAGCAGTCCACCGACAGCACGATCACGCTAACAGTCGCACTTTCTGGCTCGGGCTCTGGCTCTGGCTCGGGCACGGGCGACGATTCCGGTACGACCAACTAGTCGCCACCCCACCGCTCATCACGGCTCACGCCGCAAACATATTCGCTCACAGGCGCCCGCTTGCTCCCCCAGCAAGCGGGCGCTTCGTTTTTGACATGACATGAACCAGAAGAGCCCGGCACCATAGCGGTACCGGGCTCGATATTCCTCTGGTGCCCCCGGGCGGATTCGAAAACTCCCCCCGCGGGAAATTGGTGACGCGGGTGTCTACGGCTCGAATCCGCCGACGGCCCCCACAAACCAGAAACGGCGCCGCTCTCGCGACGCCGTCATAATCTTCTGGTGCCCCCGGGCGGATTCGAACCGTCGACACCCGCTTTAGGAGATATGATTTAATGCTACCCCCCACCATTCATCAAGCATCATTGAACATCATATAACCGCAGATAAACATAGCAGTTTGTATCTTTTGCCTCCGGTATCAGCGCCTACGCTTTTACAAACATATTACTAACAGCTTTAGCTAAACTGCACTCAATGAATTGTTGAAAACTATTCAAAGAAACGGAGTGTAAAGATGTCAGAACAGCCACTAATTAGCGGAAGAGGCACGTGTTGGAAAGACAAGAGATCACCTAACACCTATCGATATTATTTTTCCCTTGGAGTCAAGGACCCTAAGACGGGGCGCTACAAACGATCCCCAACTTATACAGTTCGTTGCAAGACTAAAACAGAAGCTAAGGCTGCAATGCAGGCCAAGCTGGCTGAAATCAACTCCTCTGGCACGATTACTAAAACTAAAAAGCCCACTTTGCTTGCGTCCTACTGCTGGGCCTTTCATGAAAATAGGGACACCGAGCTTGCGCCAACGAGCTATGAAAGAGAAGCGTACGATTGCAGGCATATCGAAGACCTATTCGGTGCGTTTCAGACAATTGAGGGGCTAACTCCCGATCTAATCGAAGAAGCATATGCCGAAGCTCGTCGTACGGGAAAATACAGACCATCAGAGCTTGTGCGAATCAATGCGAAACTGCGTCAGATTCTGTCGAATGCAGTCGCAAAGAGAATAATTGACCGAAACCCCTGCGCTACCGTTCATGTTCGCAGGCCACGCAGCAAAAGAGAATCACTGACAATCGACCAAGTAGCTACCCTATGCACACATCTTCAACACATTGAGCTCACCGCCGAAGCTGTTGGTACGCTAGTACTAGTGTATACGGGTATGCGGAAAGGTGAGATGTTGGGCCTCGAATGGCGCGATTGGGACCCTGCCAATAAAACCTTGAAAATTGACAGGCAGTACACCAACGACCATGAACTGAGGGCACCCAAGTCACAAGAAAGCCAACGCAAAATCCCCGTTGGAGAAACCTTGGCCGAACGTCTTCAATCATGGTCGGCCATACAAAAAGAGCTCCTGGCCTCTCTGGGGCTGTCCCAGACTGGCAGCACCCCCATCATTAGCGATATTGCTGTCGAGCGAGGGGTCCCTACCGTCTGCCACATGAAAAACTACATCTTCAACCATTGGTTTCGCGATTTCGCAGTTAGCTGCAATCTTGGAATCTATGAGCCGAACAATTCGACTGGCGGAAAACTATATAAGGGCATCTGCCCGCATCAGCTCAGGCATTGTGTAAGCACTTTTATGCTGGCGAACGGATCGGACGTTAGAAGCGTGCAAGGTATTCTTGGCCACGCGGACCCCAATATCACGCTCAAAACGTATACAAGCCTCGTTCAACAATCAGAAATAAAAGCAGTTAAAGGCTACGAAGACTTCATCAACGCCTATATACAGAGAAGCGAGAAATAGCATGTTTTTCATTCATCGTTTCATCAATAATATTACGGTACTATAATACCGTTTCCGCAGGTAGACACTGTGTTTAGTTGACATCTAATGAGTTTTATTCCATTCTAAAGCTGTCAGATGGCTACGCATGTAGTCATAAAAACCGGCCCCCCAAGTGCTTATGAACCTGGTAAGTCTTACAAGCACAGGGAGGGCCCTCATTGAAAGGATAGCTCAACATGGCTACTCCAAAGATTAGCACTCAGGCGTCCACACCGACTTTCCCCACTGGTGCCGCTCAGTGCGATCGGTTGCTCCGCGTTAACGATATCCGCGAACTCACTGGCTGGAGCGAAAACACCGCGCGCAAGTTTATGCGCGAGTCCGGCAAGCTCATCCAAATCCATCGCTCGAATTACATGTTTGAAAGCTCGCTCTACGAACTTTTCAAGCGGCTTGAAGGTCGTACCGCCCACCTTGACTAGGCGGTAAACATGAGCGAGCTACCGTCAATTTCCGACAAATATCGCGATGATGTTAATGAGCAACGAGAGATTAGAAGGAAAATGGATAACGCGAATTTTATTTCGGTGCCCGACTGGGCGTGTTGTGCCACCACTGTCGCTGCCGAGCGCCTCATCCTCGGCCTAGTATGGAAGCTTGGAAATCCTTCCAAAAACAAACGAGCCATGGGCTTTTACGCAAAAAGCAAATGGATTGAGGAGCGCTACCACCTAAGTAAGAACACGATCTCCCGGGCCTATACCTCTTTGACGGATAAGGGGTTTATTCAAAAAGCGGGCGATGGCAGCTGGATGCTTAATTACGCCGCAGTCTACCCCGCCGCAATCGAAAACGGCTGGGAGCCCAAGAAATCTTAAGTCCATAGCCCGACTATCGAGGTCGTGAAGGTCGGTAATCGCTGGGCGTCTATAAGAGCATGCCGCGGATGTAAAATGAAACACGGTCGAATCGAAACAGTTCCCGGACAATTGGCGTCCGGCCAGACACTTCGATTCGACCCTTTTTCATGCCCGCATCTAAAACAATCCCATAATCATTCTCGACATCTTTAACGCCATCACTCTCCCGCCACCAACACGTCGTAGGTGTCATTTTCAACGAATCGATATGGCCGTCCATTCATGGTCTTTAAGGCACGTGATATCATGAAAACGTGCGGTATTTCTCCAATCGAAAACCTGTGTGAACGCATGACTTGAGACGCCTTTTTAGAACTCACCGATCGCAGGACGACTACAAATCAATAGCGGCCGCGTATTTGTTCCCAGCCGTACGGCGTTGCGGAGCCATGCCCATTGTTGATTGGAATGTCGCACGATGACAGACGAGAGAAAAATCAGGGAGATCTACGGTTACGGTATGAAGTCCGTCCTCGATGAGGCTGCCGAGCGAATCGAGGCGAGGTGGCGGGAGAAGCTGCTGCGCGAGACCGCCGACCTCAGGACCGAGAACGCACTGCTCATGGCCCAGGTGGATGAATTCAGCCGCAAGCTCGCCGAGGCGACGGATCGGAATGAAAAGATTGAGGCCGACTGCAATGAGCGGATTGCCTTTATAGAGGAGAAGTTCGAACTCGATACCGCGAACCTCGAACTCGAGAACAACGAGCTCCACGCCGCGAGCATCAGGTACCTCTCCCGTGCTAAGGGCCTCGGCAGGCAGGTTGTCCAACTCCATGCCGAGGCTGAGGCCATGGTCGATGAGATCGAGCGGCTGCGCGGCGAGCGTGACGCTGCACTGAAAGCCCAAGCCGACACACTCCTGGCCCAGCGCGACCTGATGGCCGAGATCGCCGCCCTCAAGGACCGCCTCGCCGCCTCCGAGCAGCGGGCGGCCGTGGCCGAGGCCAAGGTCATGACCCAGATGAAGGGCGAGTAGCCCTGCGCTTCTCCTATCAGGCGGCTGATTTCTAGCAATCTTCTAGAGCGCTTCCAGAAGGTTCCTAGAACCGGGCACGGCATCCTCAATCGGCACGATGTCTCGGTAGATAAGGCGATGCCTGACGTCACGCCACTCGTCGCCGTGGTAGTGGCCGAAGAACCAGGCGCGGCAGCCGAGTCGCCCGTCGAGCTCGCCAAGGAATCGTTGCAGCCGGTCGTCCAGATACTCGCGTCCACGCTCGCGACACAGCCCCTCAGCAAGGGCAGCCGGAGCCTCGTGACTCATCACGTAGTCGACCCTCCAGCCTACGCGGTTGAGCGAGGCGCGGCAGTGGTCCATTTCCTCCTCGCTCGGCATCTCCTCGGGCCACCAGCTCCTCCCCTCCCTGCGATACTGTCTGTCGTTGCTCGCGGCACCTCCCATGGTGAGGACCGTGGTCCCCGCGATGTCGTACACCTCACCGCGCATCAGGTGCAGCACGTGCGGTCGCGCCTCATGGACGAGCCCGCCGTTCCACTCCCGCACCGGCAGATTAGCCAAGGCGTGATGGTTCTCATGGTTGCCGTCTACGAAACACGTGGTCCAGGGCTTCGACTCGAACCAGTCGAGCCAATACCTCTCAGCATTCGAGCCATCCCAGACAAAGCCGAAGTCGCCGGCCACGATCACCGCGTCATCGCGCGTCAGGGTCCGGCCCAGCGGCCAATTTTTGAATGCAAACCGGCTGGACCCGTACTCGGCCCTGCCGTGCACGTCGCCTGTCACATAGACCGTCATCAGTACGCACCCCACGGCAGGAGTTTGTCCCCGAGCCTCACGATCCGGTCATACAGCACCGTGTGCCGTTCGTCCGGATTGCCGTCTCGGTGAAAATGGCCGTAATACCAGTGCTTATAGTCCAGGCGGTCCTCGAGCTCGTCGAGGAATCCGGTCAGCCGGTCCACATCGGGGCGTTCCCAGCCTGGGTCCGGGTAGAGCGTCGGCGAGAGCATGCGCGTGGCGCAGGTATAGGTGATGACGCAGTCGACCTTCCAGCCGACCTCGTCGAGCTTTGCCCGCGCGGCATCGAATTCGCGCTCATCCGGGAGCTCCTGAGGCCACCAGCTGGAATACGGCACGCGGTATTCCCTGTCCACGCTCGTGGCACCGCCCATGGTGAAGACTGTCGAGCCGTCGAGCTCAAAGACCTCGCCGCGCGTCAGGCGCCGAATGGGCGAGGTGTCCGACAGGCGCTGCGTCAGCCCGCCATGCCACGGCTCCATGGGGCGCTCCTCCCAGTGATCGAAGCGCTCGTGGTTGCCGTCGACGAACAGTACCGTGTAGGGGCGCGATTCCAGCCAAGCGATGTCAGCGCATTCCTCGGCAGAAAAGCCCCACGGAAAGCCAAAGTCACCGGCAACGATGAGATAGTGGTCGCTGGTAAGACTATCGCCAAGCTCCCAGTCGCGGAGCTTTTGCATGTCGAGTCCACTGTGGATGTCGCCTGTCACATAGACCGTCATCGGATTACCACTTCCCTCTTGTACGCCGCCAGCTCGCGCTCGACCTGCCTGTCGCCGGTCTCGTTGACCCACCAGGGCCATTTCACCCGGCCGCACGGCTCGTCGACTCCGGCGAACCATTCCCCCAGCTCGTCGAGGCTCACCGGGGAGTGCCCGTTGGCATCGCAACCGACGTCATAGCGCAGAAGGCCCTGCTTGCGGTTGAACTCGTTGTACGCGCCGCCGCTGCTGTGGATGTGCCCGTGGAGGTGCCACGACCCATGGTTCATGCCCTGCCAGTCGGCCATGGGGTAATGGCTCAGGACGATCTTCTGCCCGCCGATCTTGAGCACGCAGATCGGCGGCTCCACGGTGAAGGCGCCCGCGACCGCCGGCTGGGTCCAGTCCTTGTCGTGGTTTCCCGGGACGAGGTGGATGCGCCTGCAGGCGATCTGCTTGCGCAGCCCGTAGGCGTCCTGGGCGGTCATCTTGAATGAGAAATCCCCCAGGATGTAGAGTTCGTCGTCCGCGGCGACCCTGCCGTTGATGCTGTCGACGATGGCGTCGTTCATCTGCCAAATCGTCTCCCACGGGCGGTCGGTGAACCTCAGCACGTTCTCATGCCCGAAGTGGGTGTCGCTGGTAAACCAGATCATATTTATGTCTCCTTCTGTCGCTAAAAAACGTTCTCCTTCGAGGTCAGGAGACGTTTTATGAGCGACATGAGGTGCATATCCCTCATGTTTCAAGCTCCAATCTGCCGGATTTGCCCAACTAAAAGTTTACGCCCACGCGCGAACAGGATTTGATTTTTGAAATATGGACGAATTCCTCGTCAGGAGGGTAAAATGGTGCCGACGGCAGCCCAAGTTGTAGAGAGCTGGGCAGAGCCGTTGCTTAATGAAGTTGGGTCATCGTCTTAGCGACGGTGGCCTTTCTTTTTGGGCTTCGAACCCTGCTTGAGTGCCTTGGAAAGGCCGACAAGGGCCGTGAGGAGCGAGACCGTAGCGGTCAGGAGCTTCACGAGCTCGGTGAAATCGGTCATGGGCATCACCTCCCATCAAATGGAGGGCTCTGCCCGGCACGAGGGCTGCCGACAGCAAGGACGATTCTATCAGAGCGGCTGACTCCCGCCCGATATTACCATCCCACCGCGCCTGTGCAAAAAAGAGGGCCGCCAAACAGCGACCCTCCAGCGAAAGTGCACGTTATTTAGGACAGTCATATTCTTTGAAAATAATGGCTATTGTAGAATTACATATAAGAGTCACCCGGAAGGAGCGATCGATGAAAAGCAAACGATTTATCCTGAATGCACTTCTGCTAGTAGCAATATTGACGCTCTTGGTCTTCTCCTACTCATACATGAATCAGCCAAGATTTGGATATGCTTTATACGCTGTTTTTTCCGGCGAAACAACTTACAACACTTACAACACCATAGGCTTCATTGACGCACTCTTTTTCTATGTAGTTGGCCCCGTATCAAGCGAGCTGATCGCTTTTGTTGTCAGCTACAACCTGAATCAACAAAGCCAAACTCACTCAGCGACTTCGGCCAAACAAGGAATCAATCTCTTCGTAATAATGATAATTCTGCAAATTGCGACTGTGTTGATTATCGCCCTGACCGCAACAAACGCTTTGAAGTATGAGTACGGACTCGTCGCAAGCTGCCTCATGGCAATTGCCGCGGGTATAGCGGTTTCGTATACGACACCGGCAAAGAAGCAGCTCAACTAACAGGGCCTATTTGGAATCCGAATCGTCCATGGAGCCGTCGATGCCGGTTTTGGTGTCGTCCGTATTGGAATCGTCATCCTTGGGGCCTAATAGGAAGGATGCCAACGGAAAAGAACT
Organism: uncultured Collinsella sp.; assembly: GCA_900541015.1. Taxonomy (GTDB): domain Bacteria; phylum Actinomycetota; class Coriobacteriia; order Coriobacteriales; family Coriobacteriaceae; genus Collinsella. The sequence goes on from UQIB01000031.1 coordinate 17,365, forward strand.
TACAAAAGGTCTTTTCATGCGTCAGGACAAGCTCGAAAAAAAGTCTGTTCGACTCAACCGACTGTATCGAAAGCTCTGGGCGAGCTGGCTCATCGAGGCATCATCATGAAGACCGATGGGGTGTGGGTCATCGTTTGGGCTCAGCTCGATATTCAAGCGCGTGAGGCCGGATGGGATCCGCGCGCGGGCGCGGGCGGCGAGGTCGGACGTGAAAGCCGGACCGCAGAGGTATCGAGCGCACGCGGCCAGGGCCTCGAGGGCGCCTGGCGGGTAGGGAGATCCGAGCATGAGACAGGACAACGCGCAGGCCCGCGAAAGGTTCACGAGCTCCCCCGCGACGCGGCAGACCCTCGGCTGCGCCTCGTAAAGGATGCAGAAGACGCGGTCGAGGTGCGCCATCATGAGCCGTCCGAGTCCTCATCCGGCTCATGATGGCGCACCTCGACCCAAAGGCCCTCCAACACATCGTCGAACCCGAAATCGAGCTCCGCCTGGACGCTCTCGCCGAACGCATCGTCCAGGGCGAACTCCGGCACCTTCGTCACACGGCCGCCCAGCCACTCAATCTCTGTCATCGCGCGCGTGGTGCAAGCCCCTTCCAACACGGGATTGTCAGCTCAACCCGACCCTTACCCATACGGACGAACATAACTCGCCAGGGGAAGCCCCTGAAGGCCGTGCGCCACAACATGAGGCCGAATCCGTCCCCGGCTGGACAGGCCAACAACGAAGGAGCACACGGAACCGGCGCGGCGTTACAACCGTCTCGGCAAGCGTGTCACTTGTCCAAGTCATGATGCCGACAAACCCGGAAATGCTCCAACGGAGCGCCGAACGAGCGTAACAATATAAAGCCGTGCAACACGCGCTGGACGACCAGAACATCCCAAACAAAGGCCTGTCGGTCCCACCTTCAAGCCCAATAGCAAAATGTGCATCAGCGGATTTGCAGCGATACAAGTCTCAACCGTCACCATCGCACCGCAGCGCGCCTAGTCCCACTCATCCTACTGCAAATGTCCCAGAACGAGAAAACGACCAGCTTAACATGCCAACCTTTATATCCGCACGCGCGTAATTCAACTCATAAGGACCGGCTATCCCTTACCTGTGACACAATCTCAAACGCACAGAACAGAATCATCAGTCCAATCATCGCATAAGAGGCAGCCGAACCTTCAAGCACTATTCCGCAAAGAACAATCTCCGCGCCGCCAATAAGAACTGTTATCAGGCGCTCTGCCTTTTTGCTCTCGCCGCTCGCATAAAAAGGCGGCAAAGCGCACAAGATCACATATAGCCCGGGAAGGGAATACAGGATCGATAGCCCAAGCCCCCCATCAACCGCAGTGTTTTGCGTAAGAATCAACTGAACCCAAACGGCAATTATCACTGAGCAGGTTGTCGATAAAAGAAGGCTAGAAATATAGCACGCAACAAAGTCCCGTCGCATTCGAACAGAGAAATCCGCGAACTCTCTTCGCCGCGTGGAAACAATAAGGTACACAGAAATTGCAATAGAACCAATCAGAGAAAACAGCGGAACAACCAGCAATTCAAGCTTATTACCCCATCGATCAACCACACCCCCACTCCAATGAGCGGGAATTGTATCAGGGAGGGCTGACCAAGCCGCCCATAGAATCAGAAATGGAAGAATAGATAGGATGGAAGATGATAACACTGCAGTAATTTTTTTTGAGACTCTCATCGATTCCGCATCTCCTTGTGCGCTCACATTCCACTTCGGTTCGACCCTTTTCGATTTTGCGGAGTAGTTATAGCTGAACGTCCTCAGATATATAAAATCATTCCCTTCCTTTTCCGAAAGACGTTTTTTGAAATATTGGAATTAACTAAACGAGTAATTGCACTCAATTGCAAAACTGATCCAGCTGTGTTCCGACTTAAAGATTTCTGTTGTCTGGTTCATCTGCCAGATAGTCGTGGGGAACATAGTCAACGTGATAACGCTTTTCAAGTTCCTCGATGAACCGGTCGACCTTTCGAGCATTTTGGTAAACCTTTTCGAGTGTGCGGAAAACAGCTTTCTCGTTGTACGCGGGAAGCCCCTGGGCGTTCACAAAATACATCAGCTGATTGAGGTTCGTTCCTTCCTTCAATAACTCATGATGGAGTTTTTCAACTTCAGCAATATCGAAATTGAATGATTCAATCTTTCCGTAGATCGCGCTGCGGCGAACTAACTCGCTTACAGAGACGCCAAGCACTGCCGCCCGCTGTTCGATCGCCTTTTTTTCTGGAGCGGTCAGCATCACATGAAACGAAACGTCGTGTTTCTCGGCGATGGCTTCACCGCGCTCGTCAGTTTTTTCCGACGCGTGTTTGCGCCCCTGTTTCTGCAGCGTTTTATGTTTTGCGCGTTCAGTTTTCTTGCCAGTCTCAAGATCGTCGAGAGAAATCGAACGGTTAATCAAAACGGAGCGGATTAGTTCAGCTTCTGTGCAACCGGCTTCGTCACAAAGTTGTTGAAGGGTTTCTTTTTCTCCAGGGGTCAACGTCGCTTCGACTTTCTCGCTTCGTCTCATTTTCATCCTTTCAGTTTCGGAGTGGCCTCCGAAACAAGATTTGGAAAGGTGCGCCGAGTTTTTCTCGGATGCAAAACCGTTTCGCGCGAAACGGAACTCGGCTTTGCCTGTTTTCTTTTCCCGTAGGAGGGAAAAGCAAGATCGTAAATGGCCATAGTTCATGTTTACATGTAATTATGGCCATTTACGTACATCTTGCAATCTCCGGAACGGTGATTGGGCGGAGCGTAGCGTAGACACGAAACGAGAGGCCTCGTTTCGAGCGAAAGGCTTCGCGGTGTCGTAGTGTCAGCGGAGACCGTGAGCGGAAGCGAATTTTTAACGCGAAGGATGCTGAGTGTTAGAAATTCGCTGTAGCGAGAGCGGAGCGGTAATGCGAATGCGAGGGATGCCGAGTTTTTGCATTACCGCGCAGCGGACTCCGGGCGAGGGCTGGAGCAAGTTGATGGAAGACCTTACCGATTTGCGGAAGGTTTTGCCCGAAGCATCCGGCACCGCCGGATTCTTTTGGAACGGCCTCTCGTTTGATTGCTTTCCTATCGTTTGCTCCCAGACTGGGCGTCTAAAAAAGGCGGCCGAAACCGGCCGCCCGCAAAAGAATATTTATTTACCGAATGTAAGAGGAGAGGAACGATGCACATTACTCCCAGTGACCGGCGACGTCGACAACCCAATGCTGTCCCGTAGCCTGCTGTTCATAATGTCCCTGGTCCTCAGATGTGGTATACGAATCGTTTACGACAGATCCTCCGATGCCGCCGTTGTCCATATCATTATGAACCCATGAATAGGCGGCATCTTCGGAATCGAAGGGTCCTACCATAGTACCACCGTGGTTTACCCAATAGCGGGGATGACGCGTGTATACCACATTTGGCACCCAGACCTGGCTGTAATCGGTCTCCCAGTGGCCCTGCTCGGCAACCCACTTCTTCTGGCTGCCGCCGTTGGAAGAGGAATTGTTGCTGCCGGAACTCTGCGAATTGCCGGAATTCTGCTTGGACTGGGAGGAATCGCCCTTGCTGTCAGACTTCGAAGAATCGGAAGACTTGTTATCCTCCTTCTTGGAGTCATCGGACTGCTCGTCCTTGCTGTCGGATTCTTTCTTCTCCTCGGTCTTGGTTCCAGAGGTTTGCGCCGCCTTTTCTTCGCTCGGCTTCTTTTTGTCTTTATTCTTTACCGCTGCGGCGGCCCTTTCCGTAGAGCCGCTCCCTTGCTTTGCAACGCTGGCACATCCAAGTTGAGGTGCCGAAAGGCACACCAGAAGCGCAACGATAATAGCCTTTGTTCTCACACCGATCTCCCTGTCCATGAAACCGGGCGTTGGACACCAGCCGATATCCAACGCCCGGCTCGCTTTTACATCTGCCCGCGGCGCTTCTTTTGATCGAGGAAGACGCCGGCTGCCACGAGGACGGTACCGCCGATGGCGAACGTCTCGCCGATGAGTCCCACGCGGTCGCCGGTCTGGGCGAGGCTGCCGGTCTGGGTGGTCTCCGTGCCGGCGAGATGCTTCGGGCTGTATGCCGCCTGCTCCTTTGCGGCCTCCTGCTTTGTAGCCTCCTCCGCCTTCTGTCGTGCGATCTCATCGGAAAGCTTCTGCTCCGCTGCGATGCGGTCGGACTTCGCCGACTCGTAGGCGGCGCGTGCCGCATCGTAGCCGGGCTGGAGCCCGTCCACCGAGGCCCGTTTCTCGTCCAGGATGGCCTTGGCGGGCGCGACCTTGGCACGTGCCTCGACGGCGGCGGCGAAAAGCGCGTTGAGGGCGTCATCCGCGTTCGCATCATGGCCGGAAGCGATCGCCGCGCCGGCATCGATGGAGTTCAGCTTCGACAGCTTGGCGTCTGCCCGCGCCTTCGCCTGCTCGGCGGCGGAGACCAGGGACTCGGCGGCGATGGTATCCGCCTTCGCGGCATCGAGGGCGGCCTTGGTGTCATTGACGGCCTTTACTGCATCCTGCTCGCGCTGCTGTGCCTCTGCGAGCTTCGCGGCAAGATCGGTGAGGATGTCGAGGTTCGACTGTGCGTCATCGAGATCGGTCTGGGAGCCGGTAAGCTTGTCGGCGGCAACGCCGGTGTCGGCCTTTGCGGCATCAACGGCACGCTGGGCATCCGCTAGGGCGCTTGCGGTGGTATCCGCCTTTTGCTTGGCGGCTGCAAGGACCGCCGCCTTCTCGACCTGGTCGGCTGCTGCCGCGTCATGGACGCTTTTTGCTGTATCGAGCGCCTTCTTGGCGTCGGCGACATCCTGGAAGAACTTCGCGAGATCGGCGTTCGCATCCATGACGTCCTGCTGCTTGGCCTCGGTGTCCGCCTTGGCGGAGTCCAGCTTAGACTGTACGGTCGTTACGGCTGCGTTGGCGGCATCAAAGGCGACCTGCTTCTGCTGGACGGTCGACTTTGCCGTATCGACTGCCGCGTTGGCGGCATCGAGGTCCGATTTCGCCGCATCAAGCTCGGTCTGGGCATCCGTGACGCCCTGCTGCTTGGCGGCGACATCAGCCTTTGCGGCATCGACGGCACGCTGGGCATCGGCAACACCCTGCTTCGCGGCATCGACACCTGCCTGTGCGGAATCCACCGCGACCTGCTTCTGCTGGACGGTTGTGGCGGCGCCGACGGCTGCCTGCTGCTTGGATGCGAGATCGGCCTTGGCTACGTCGAGTGCGCTCTTGGCGTTCTTGAGGCCGTTGATATAGGAGGTCAGCTTCTGCTCGTACTCGTCGACGGACATGGGGTTCATGTTCCAACCGGAGCCGGACCAGCCGGAGATCTCTGCGGTGTAGCACTGCGTCTGAAGCCCGGACATGGTGCCCTTGGTGCAGGTTGCCATTCCCATAACGGCGAGTTCGGGATTGATGATGTTCATGTAATGGCCGACGGTGCCGCTACTGCCGTTCTCCCAGTGGCAGTTGTCTGCAATCCAATGGTTGATTGCGACACCGTTCTTTGCATAGAAATCATAGGCATCCTTGCCGACAAGACCGGTGACTCCATAAAGGGCCTCCGTTGCCTTGTCGAAAAAGCCCTTCTCCTGCTCGATCCACTGCCCACTCGGATCGATTCCGTAATTCCATGCCAGATTTTCGGCAAAATCATATTGACGGGCATGATCGAGCACGGTGTCGCTGTAGTTGGCATCTGCGATCGCACCGGCGATGAGCTTGTAGGTGACATGGAGCTCGGACAGGCCGACCGACTTGCGGTAGTCGTTGACGGACTTCATCCACCTGATCGCATTGAGCATATTGTCAAGAGACGTGGCGTCCTTGGAGTTGCCGACTTCGGTCTTTCCGGCATATTTGGCGTTCAGGATGATGTTGACTGCGTCATCGGCACCCATGGCACGGAAGAAGCCGATGGCTCCCTGCTTGAGCTGCGCGTCGGCGGAATCGAGTTTCGCCTGTGCCTCGTCGACCTTCTGCTGGGCGGCGGTCACGGCGGCATCTGCGGTATCCTTTGCGGCGTTGGCGTTCGCGAGCTCTACATCGGCGGCTGCCTTGGCGGACTCAGCGTCCTTGACCGCCTGCTTCGCGGCGTCCAGCTTGGCGACGGCGTCGGCATTCGCCTGCTTGGCGGCATCGAGGCCGGCGTTCGCGGCATCGAGAGCGGACTGGGCGGCGTTCACACCGGATTCGGCATCGGCCGCGGCCTGCTGCTTTACGGAGAGGGCCACCTGGGCATCATTCAGGTCGGCCTGTGCCGTTGCCGCAGCGGACTGTACCTGCTCGAGCTCGGACTCGCACTGGGACTGTGTCGCTTGTGCGGCAGCGAGGGCTGCCTCTGCGTCCGCGACCTTCTGTTTTGCCGCATCGTACTCCGGACCGCTGGCGCCTGCCTCCGCTGCGGCGAGGTCGGCTTTCGCCTGCTCGTAGGCGGCGCTGGCTGCTGCGGCCTTCGCATCCGCCGCGTCCTTGTTCTGCTTGGCTGCGACAAGGACGGAATCGGCGGAATCCTTTGCAGACTGGGCCGCAACCAGCTTGGACTGGGCATCGACAAGCGTCGCGTTGGCGTTGGCGAGATTGGCCTGTGCCCTGTCCACGGCAGCCTGGGCGTCGCGCACGGCCTGCTCGGCGGCACTGATTGCCTCCGGGGTGGCGCTTACGGCATCTGCCTTGGCTTTATCGAGGGCGTCCTTGGCATCCTGGGCCGCCTTGAGGGCGGACTGGTACGCTTCGTCCTTCTCGGACGCATCTGCCTTGGCGTCTGCGAGACCCGCCTTCGCCTGCTCGAGGTCCTTGCCGGCGGCATCGGCGGCGTCCTTGCCCTCCGCGACCTGACGGGCGTACTCGTCCATTGCCGCTCGGTCGGCTGCCGCGCCGGCGCTGACTGCCGAATCGTAGGATGCCTTGGCCTGGTCGCGGGCGGAAGCCGCCTCGTTGTAGGGACCGGCGGCCTCATCGTAGGATGCCTTGGCGGCGTCCTCCTTCGCCTTCGCCTCGTCGACTGCCTTCTGCAGATCCGCGATGGTCTGTGCGGCGGATTTTGCGCCGGTACCGGATGCCGCGCCGGCGTGGGCGGCGATCGGCGACATCACGGCGGGGTGCTGTGTGCCCCCGTCACCGGTCTGGGCGAATGCCGTGAACGGTGAGATGAGGCTCGATCCGGTCATGGCGGCCATGGTCGC
>UQIB01000032.1 GCA_900541015.1 uncultured Collinsella sp.
AGCAGCCCGTGGGCGCTGCGCGATGTATCGCTGACGGTGCGTCGCGGCGAGTTCCTGGGCTTGGCAGGTCATACCGGTTCGGGTAAGTCGACGCTGGTCCAGCATCTCAACGGTTTGATTCGCCCTCAGGAGGGATCCGTTCGCGCGCTGGGGCTCGATTTGTCAAACAAGAAAGACGCCGCCGCGGTTAAGGCCAAGGTCGGCGTGGTGTTTCAATATCCCGAGCGTCAGCTGTTTGCCGAAACCGTGGCGCTGGACGTGGCGTTTGGTCCGCACAACCTTGGCTTGTCGCAGGCCGAGGTTGCCCGCCGCGTTGAGACATCGCTCTCGCGCGTGGGCCTCGACCTTTCCACGGTCGGCGACAAGAGTCCCTTTGAGCTTTCGGGCGGTCAGCAACGGCGTGTGGCATTCGCCGGCGTACTCGCCATGGAGCCCGAAGTCCTGGTGCTCGATGAACCCATGGCGGGGCTCGATCCGGCTGCGCACAGGGATTTCCTTGAGCTTATCGATCGACTTCACCGCGATGGCCTGACCGTTGTCATGGTTTCGCATAGTATGGATGACCTGGCCAATTGCTGTGACCGCATCGTCGTAATGAACGAAGGCGCGGTGTTTGCCGAGGGAACCCCCGCGCAGGTGTTTGCGCATGCCGATGAGCTCAAGTCGATCGGCTTGGGCGTTCCCGCCGCCCAGCGTATGGCGCTGGCGCTTACGGAGGCGGGCGTGCCGCTGCGTCGCGGCGGGCTCCATACGGTTGAGTCGTTGGCCGACGAGTTGGCAAATTTGCTGATCGGTCGCTCAGACGGTTCTTCTAACGTCTCGGACATTGCTAAATCCAAGACGGTCGCGCGAGAGGAGGGCTGCTGATGGAGGCGTTTTCGTTTGGCAGCTACTATCCCGGCGATAGTGCGATCCACCGCCTGGACCCGCGAACTAAGTTGCTCTTGGGCTTTGTGTTTCTGATCGCGACGCTCACGGTCAGCAGCTTCCGCGGACTGGCCCCGGTCGCAATCTTCGTTGTCCTGATCCATACCGTGTCCCGGGTGCCGTTGCGCCGAGTCCTATCATCGATGGCACCGCTGCTGGCAATCGTCGTCGTGGTCGCGGTGCTCAACTTGTTTACCGATCAGAGTGGGCGCATCCTGTGGCAGCTCGGCTTTCTGCAGATAAGCGAGGGCTCACTGCGTTCTGCCGCCTTTATGGCGTGCCGCCTGACGTTGATGATGGCCGGCATGAGCGCCATTACACTCACCACGCCGACGCTCGACCTCACCGCGGGCTTTGAGCGCCTGCTCGCGCCGTTTGCGCGTGTGGGACTTCCTGCGCACGAGCTCGGCATGATCATGGGTATCGCGCTACGCTTTATGCCGCAGTTTGCCACTGAGATGAAGCAGACGGCCGATGCACAGGCAAGCCGCGGCGCGCGCGTGACGGGCGGTCCGCTCGGCGGCGTGCGTATGCTCGGCAGTGTGGCGATTCCGCTGTTCACGGGCGTGTTCCGCCATGCCGAGACGCTGTCTGCCGCCATGGATGCACGCTGCTATCACGGCGAGCAGGGCCGCACGCGCCTGCATGCGCTTGCATTTGGCCGCGGCGATGCGTTGGCGGCGGTGGTGACGGCGTTGCTGCTCATCTGCGTCATCGTCATCAATCTTCAACTTGTTTAGGCGCGATTCGGGCGCAAGAAAGGGGTCCCTATGACCGACAACGACCGCACGGCTCAGCTTGAGCGCGCCTGTTCGTATCTCAGGCGCATTCCGGCGTGGTATCTGGCCACGACCGATGCAAGTGACGGGCATCAGCCTCGCGTGAGGCCGTTTTCGTTTGCCATGGTCGATGACGGTAAGTTGTGGTTTTGCACGTCGCGCGACAAGGACGTGTGGGCGGAGCTGAGTGCGAATCCCAAGTTTGAGGTATCGGGCTGGAAGCCGGGGGAATGTTGGATCGTATTGACCGGCGAAGCCGCACTTGAGGACGACGCAGTTGCGAGCGACAAGGTGCGTCAAGCGGGTTTTAAGCACATGGTGGGCATTGGCGAGGAACACGAGAGTGCCAACGACGGCCGCCTTGCTTTCTTTTCGGTCCGCAATATTGCCGCGCGCTTCTGTGATATCGACGGCAGCGAGGAGCGCCTGGAGCTCTAGCTCGCACAAACCAGGTTCCCAAACTAACTAGTACAGGAGGAAACGTGGACGGATTGAATACGGTGCTGGAGTATCTGACGTCGGTGCCGGCGTGGTATCTGGCGACGAGCGTGGACGGGCAGCCACATGTGCGTCCGTTCTCGTTTGCACAGATTCAGGACGGCAAGCTGTGGTTTGTGACGGCGCGCACTAAAGATGTGTGGCAGGAGCTGCTGCAAAACCAGCGCTTTGAGGCCACGAGTTGGTGGCCGGGCCATGGCTGGTTGATTCTGCGCGGACGTGCGGGTCTGGATGACCGGGCTTCGAGCGAAATGCGCGAGGCAGGATGGAAACATCTTGAGCGCTTGAGCGAGCACTATGAGGGGCCTAACGACCCCACGCTCGTCTTCTTTAGCGTCGAGGATCCCGAGGCTTTTATCTGCAATCACGACGAATGGGTGCCGGTCGAGCTCTAGCCAGCTGGCTCATCCTAACAACTTGGTTTTCGCATGGGCGGGCCCCGTATTGCCCGGCGCCGTTAGGAGCGCCGGTCAATACGGGGCCCGCTCCATTTGTCAATTCCTTCAAGCGAATGTGTCGGGAATGTTTCAATGCATGAATATACAAGTCATTTACGTGTTCATGCATCTTTTGGTGCTAAAGTTTCAACCCACCTCATAACGACTGCTGAGAAATGCGCATCGGTGCATAAATCGCAGACAAGGAGTCTGATATGTCTTTGAAGGTTGGAATCGTCGGCGCGGCTGGATATGCCGGAGCCGAGCTCATTCGCCTCGTGCTCGGCCATCCCGAGTTTGAACTTGTTGCCATTACGTCCAACGCCGATGCCGGCCAGCCGCTGTCCGCGGTGTATCCGAGCTTTGCTGGTGTGAGCGACCTGGTTTTCACCACGCATGACGCGCCCGAGCTCAAGAGCTGCGATGCGGTTTTTCTTGCCGTGCCGCACACGGCTGCCATGGCACAGGTGCCCGCGCTGCTTGCATCGGGCGTCTCCTGCTTTGATCTTTCGGCCGATTACCGTCTGAGCGACGCGTCTGTCTTTGAGGCATGGTATGCCGCCGAGCACACGAGCCCCGAGTTGCTCAAGACCCGCGCTTTCGGCCTGCCCGAGCTGTTCTGCCAGGACTTAGAGACCGCTGCTTCCAGCCATGCCGCTGGCAGGCCCGTGCTGGTCGCCTGCGCCGGTTGCTATCCCACCGCAACGAGCCTTGCCGCCGCGCCCGCCGTGCGCGCTGGCTGGGTTGCCCAGAGCGGCCCCGTGATCGTTGATGCCATCAGCGGTGTGACGGGTGCCGGCAAGTCCTGCAACGCTCGTACGCATTTTTGCAGCGCTGACGAGAACTTGGAGGCCTACGGCGTGGGCAAGCATCGCCACACGCCCGAGATTGAGCAAATCCTTGGCCTGACCGATCGCGTCGTCTTCACCCCGCATCTGGCACCGCTCAAGCGCGGCCTGCTCTCCACGGTGACGCTGCCGCTCACGCCGCAGGCCATCGACTCCCTGGCTCTTGAGGATGTCGTCGACTATTACAAGCAGTTCTACGCTGGACGCACCTTTGTGCGCGTGCTCGATGCCGGCCAGCAGCCAAAGACGGCTTCGGTCGTCGGCACCAACGCCGCCCAGATTGGCCTTGCGTTCAACAAGCGCGCGGGCGTGCTGGTGGCGACGGGCGCCATCGACAATCTGTGCAAGGGCGCTGCGGGCCAAGCGGTCCAGTGCGCCAATATCGTCTTTGGCTTTGACGAGCGACGAGGCTTGCCCACAGTGGCGTGCCCGGTGTAGCACATTCGATTGTTAACGATTTGGTAGTCGGGCATCGAGTGGGGCGCCACTCTTAAGCTGGTCTCATGATCACGACTGGCATGGCGCACCAACCGATGTCCGTTTTTTGTTTGACATAAGGAGTCATAAAGACGATGAATACCGAGCTGTTTGATATCAAGATTCGCGCCGTCGAGGGTGGCGTTACGGCTGCGGCTGGTTTTAAAGCTGCGGGCATCCACGCTGGGTTCCGCAAGAACCCCGAGCGTCTGGATTACGCGCTCGTTGTGCCCGATAAACCCTGTCCCGGTGCCGGCGTGTTTACCACCAATCGCTTTTGCGCGGCGCCCGTGCAAGTGAGCCGTGCCAACCTGGGCGGTGCCGACAAGGGTTACGGTATCATCGCCGGCGTTTCGGTCAACTCTGGCAATGCCAACGCCGCCACGGGTGAGACCGGCCTTGCATGCGCGCGCGAGACGTGCAGCATCGCATCGCAGGTCATCGGCTGCGAGCCCCAGCAGATTCTGGTTGCCTCCACGGGCGTGATTGGCCAGATTCTGCCGATCGACACGTTTGAGACCGCCATTCCTGCTGCCTACGAGGCGCTCTCCGCCCACGGTGGCGCCGATGCCGCTCGCGCCATCATGACGACTGACACGCACTCCAAGGAGTACGCCGTGTCCTATGTCAGCGAGGCTGCGGGTCATGCGGGCAATGTCTATACGGTAGGCGGAATGTGCAAGGGCTCGGGCATGATCATGCCCAATATGGCCACCATGATCGCGGTTATTACTACCGATGCCCCCGTCGAGCCTGCGGCACTTCATGCCCTGCTGCTCTCGACCGTCAAGCAGACCTTTAACAAGGTAACGGTCGATTCCGACACCTCGACCAACGACACCTGCATCATGCTTGCCTCCGGCGCCGCTGCCGCAGATGCCGAGCCTATCGTCGAGGGCTCCGATGCCTTCGACGAGTTGGCATTTGCCGTGCACGAGGTGTGCGAGAGCCTGGCGCGCAATATCGCCGCCGATGGTGAGGGCGCATCCAAGCTTGTTACGGTCAACGTTACCGGCGCCGTGAACGACGAGGAGGCCGATATCGCCGCCCGTGCCGTTGCCAACTCGCCGCTCGTTAAGACCTGCATCGCCGGCCACGACTGCAACTGGGGCCGTGTTGCTATGGCGCTTGGCAAGTGCGGCGTGAAGTTTAATCAGGAAGACGTTTCCATCGACATGATGGGCATGCCTGTCTGTCGCGACGGTCTGACTGTTCCCTTTGATGAGGACGAGGCTCTACGACGTTTCGAGGCGCCCGAGATCGTGATCTCGGCCGACCTGGGCGCAGGCGACGCGGCAACGACCGTGTGGACCTGCGACCTCACGCATGAGTACATCTCCATCAACGGCGACTACCGTTCCTAGATTCCGGGCACGCTGCGCATCTTGCCGCGATTGCGGACAGCGGAGCACGGCGCGATAACGATACGAAAGACGAGGCAGATTATGAAATTCGCACGCGATTGTCGTTCGAGCGAATCCAACGAAGCAACCGCGCAGCTGCTGTTCGAAGCGCTGCCGTGGATTAAGAACCTGACCGGCAAGACGGTTGTTATCAAATATGGCGGAGCCGCCATGGTTGATGAGCAGCTGCGCCGCGACGTGATGAGCGACATCGTTTTGCTCAAGATCATCGGTATGCGCCCCGTCATCGTGCATGGCGGCGGCAAGGCTATCAACGAGGCGCTGAGCCATTACGATATTCCCGTCGAGTTTAAGAACGGCCAGCGCGTGACCACGCCGGCGACTATGGATATCGTGCGCGAGGTACTGGGCGGCAAGGTCAACCAAGAGCTGGTTGCTGCCATCAACCACCACGGCAACCTGGCCGTGGGCGTGTCGGGCAGTGATGCCGGCACGCTCATCGCCGAGCCGCTCGACCCCGAGCTCGGTCGCGTGGGCAAAGTGACGCACGTCAACACCGACTATATCGAGCGCTTACTCGATAGCGAGTACATCCCCGTCATAGCTACCGTCGCGGCGGGGGAGGACGGCGGTTTCTTCAACATCAACGCCGACACCGCCGCCGGTGCCGTTGCCGCGGCGCTCCACGCGCATAAGGCGATCTTTTTGACCGATGTCGATGGCCTGTACAAGGACTTTAGCGACAAGGACTCGCTTATCTCCAACCTAACGCTCGACGAGGTTAACGAAATGCTCTACGGCGGCGAGGTCGATAAGGGCATGATTCCCAAGCTGCGTGCGGCCGTCGATGCGCTTACCGGCGGCGTATTTCGTGCCCACATCATTAACGGTACTACGCCGCATTCGCTGCTCCTGGAGCTGCTGACCGATGCCGGCGTCGGCACCGTGATCCATTCCACCGAGACGGCTTACGAGTTCGATACGCATCCGCATCCGCTTTCGACGTTTGCTGCGCGTCTGACCGAGAACCTTGACGAGGTCGAGAAGCTTCAGACGGTCTAGCTGACCCGCAGCCACCCCATTCCTGCACCCATAGCCCCGCGCCGTCTGGCGCCCAACGAAAGGCATCCCATGTCACTTGCAGCTCAGCAATCGCTTGAATCCCATTACGTTATGCATACCTTTGGCCGCTCTCCGGTCGAGTTTGTCGAGGGTCACGGCATGAAGCTCACCGGCGACGATGGCCGTGAGTACCTCGACTTTCTTGCCGGCATCGGCGTGTGCAGCCTAGGTCATGGCGACCCGGCTGTGCTCTCGGCGCTCGAGGCACAGACCAAAAAGCTCATGCATGTCTCCAATTACTTCTACATCGAGCAGCGCGGACAGGTCGCGGCGCTGCTGTCCAAGCTTGCTAACGACGACGTAGATGGTGCGCGCGTGCTTGCCGATGCCATTGTCGCCGGCGATGAGACCACGGCAGCTGCTCTTGGTGCCCCGGCTGCGGATGAGCAGGTTTGGGAGACCTTCTTTGCCAACTCTGGCGCCGAGGCCAACGAGGGCTCGATGAAGCTCGCGCGCCTGTACGCCAAGCGTGCCGGTAATGGCGGCAACACCATCGTGTGCATGCGCGGCGGGTTCCACGGCCGTACGCTCGAGACCATTGCCGCCACCATGCAGGATTGGCTGCAGGACAGCTTCCGCCCGCTGCCGGGTGGCTTTGTGGCCTGCACGCCCAACGATGTAGATGAACTGCGTGCGATCTTTAAGCAGCTGGGGAGCGAGATTTGCGCCGTGATGCTCGAGCCGATCCAAGGTGAGAGTGGCGTGCACCCCATGACCGAGGAGTTTATGGCGGCAGCGCGCGACCTGGCACACGAAGTGGGCGCCGTGCTTATCGCCGACGAGGTCCAGTGCGGCATCTTCCGCTCCGGCAAGCCGTTTGCGTTCCAGACCTATGGCGTGGAGCCCGACATCATGAGCCTTGCCAAGGGCATTGCCGACGGCGTGCCCATGGGTGCCGTCGTGGCAAAGAAAGAGATTGCCGACGCGTTTAAGCCCGGCGATCATGGTTCGACCTTCGGCGGTAGCTGCTTGGCCATTGCGGCGTGTGCCGCGACGCTCTCCGCGCTCGTGCGCGGCGATTATGCCGACCATGCTGCCAAGGTAGGCGCCTATATGGAGGCAAAGCTCGCCAAGCTGCCGCACGTGACCGAGGTACGTGGTCGCGGCTTGATGCTCGGCTGTGATCTGGACGATACTGCGGGTGATGCACACGACGTTGTGGCCGGCGCGCTGGCCGCCGGTGCCGTGATTAACGCTACGGGTGCCCATACGCTGCGTTTCCTGCCGCCGCTCGTCTGCGAGGAAGCCGACGTGGACAGTCTGATTGAGATCCTGTCGGGTGTCTTGGGCTAACGCGGTGCAATAACTCAATTTTGACCGGGTTCCGGACTGCGGACGTGTCCTATGCGGCATGATTCAGCGGTCTGGAGCCCGTTTTGCCTTAGATTTGCTAAGGCAGGGAGACCTGCTGGTCAAAAAACATCAAATATGAGTACTGTTACCGATTTGGTAGCAGCAATTTTGGACTAATAAGGCCAGATATCAAGTCGAAATGGCGATGAATGCACGATTTTGATCTAACTGTTAGTCCTTATAATGGACATATGTTGCGTAACTTAAGCAAATACTGTCTTTTTATATGTTGCAAACAAAGTAGCAGTACTCATTTTTGCCATTTTTTGACCACGGACCTTGAAATAAGGGGTCCTTAGGGTTCGAATCCCATGCGCTGGGCCCAAACAAAAAACGGTCCCCTTGCGAGGACCGTTTCCAATTCAGTGGTGGGCGATGAGGGATTCGAACCCCCAGCCTTGTGCGTGTAAAGCACCTGCGCTAACCGTTGCGCCAATCGCCCGTGCGGAGAGAGTATAGCAAAACAATCGCCCCATTCACCTCATATCCATTAAAGGTAACTCGCGCGTGTCACAGCGGAGCTGATTCAGTTGAGATTGCCTGAACATTCCGCCCCTCTTTACGCCCTCGGGTATACTCAAAAGCTACTGATTCGATTTGATGCCCAGCAACAGCAGAGGGGATAGTATATGTGCGGTTTTGTCGGTTTTGTCGGTGGGACGGATAACCAATCCGAGGTGCTCACCAAGATGATGGACCGCATCGTCCATCGCGGTCCCGACATGGGCGGTCAGTTTATCGACGGCCGCGTTGCCCTCGGCTTCCGCCGCCTGTCGATCCTCGACCTGACCGAGGCTGGCGCCCAACCCATGGCCAACGAGGACGGTAGCGTCGTCATTGTCTTCAACGGCGAGATCTACAACTTCCAAGAACTCCGTTCCGAGCTCGAGGCCAAGGGCTACAAGTTCCACTGCGGCGCCGACACCGAGAGCCTCCTGCACGGCTACGAGGAGTGGGGCGAGGCCGTCCTCGATCGCCTGCGCGGTATGTACGCCTTCGTCATCTGGGACAAAAAGAAGAACAAGCTTTTTGGCGCCCGCGACATCTTTGGCATCAAGCCGCTTTACTACTATCCCATGGCCGATGCGGGCGACGGCGCTCCGGGCGTGCTCTTTGGTTCCGAGATCAAGAGCTTCCTGGACTACCCGCACTTCCACAAGGCGGTCAACAAAAAGGCTCTGCGTCCGTACATGACGCTGCAGTATTCGGCAACCGAGGAGACCTTCTTCGAGGGTGTCTACAAGCTGCCGCCGGCGCACTACTTTACCGTCGATATCTCGACCGGCAAGATGAACATCGAGCGCTACTGGGATTGCGATTACTCTGCCGTCGAGAAGCCGTTCGAAGAGTATGTCGATGAGCTGGACGAGGTCGTGCACGAGAGCGTCGAGGCCCATCGCATCGCCGACGTCAAGGTCGCGTCGTTCCTCTCCGGTGGCGTCGACTCCAGCTACATCGCCGCTTGCCTCATGCCCGACAAGACCTTCTCGGTGGGCTTTGACTACAAGAACTTTAACGAGACCAACTACGCCAAGGAGCTTTCCGATAAGCTCGGCGTCGAGAACGTTCGCAAGATGATTACCGCCGACGAGTTCTTCGGTGCGCTCGAGGACATCCAGTATCACATGGACGAGCCGCAGTCCAACCTGTCTTCCGTGCCGCTGTGGTTCTTGGCCGAGATGGCCCGCAAGGACGTTACCGTCGTGCTTTCGGGCGAAGGCGCCGACGAACTCTTTGGCGGCTACGCCTACTACGAGGATACGGTCCCGGTGCGCAAGTACAAAAAGATGGTGCCGCTGCCCATCCGTCGCGCGCTCGGTAACCTGGCGCTGCATATGCCGTACTTCAAGGGACATAACTTCCTGGTCAAGGGTGCCGAGATCCCCGAGAAGTCGTTCCTGGGACAGGCTCTGGTATGGCCGGAGCGCGAGGTCGACGGCGTGCTCAAGCCCGAGTACAACACCGGTGACGGCGCCTTCGAGCTTGCCGCTCCCATCTACGCACGCGTGAAGGGTCAGCCCGAACTGGTCAAGAAGCAGTACCTGGACATGAACATGTGGCTCCCGGGCGACATTCTGCTCAAGGCCGACAAGATGTGCATGGCGCACTCGCTGGAGCTGCGCGTGCCCTTCCTGGACCGCAAAGTCATGGAGTTCGCCGAGCACATTCCCGACCGCTACCGCATCAACGAGAACGGCAACAAACAAGTACTCCGCCACGCTGCCAACAAGTCGCTGCCCGATGAGTGGGCCACCCGTCCCAAGGTGGGCTTCCCGGTGCCGATTGTCTACTGGCTGCGCGAGCAAAAGTGGTACGACTATGTCAAGGAGTACTTCACCGCGCCGTGGGCAAGCGAGTTCTTCGATACCGACGAGCTCATGCACCTGCTCGATCTGCACTTTGCGGGCAAGGGTGATTTCCAGCGCAAGATCTATACGCCGCTCGTGTTCCTAGTGTGGTACAAGCGCTTCTTTATCGGCGAGGGCCAGCCTTCTGTTCAGGCTGCCTAGTCTCGGCCTACGAATGCCTGCGCGTAACGGCTCCTCCGGGAGCCGTTTTTGCGCGAGCACGTTTCAGTTACTATGAAAACCGTCCCTGCCAAATGGCTGAGAAAGGTGAAAGATGCACCATTCGGATTCCGCGACCGTGACCACGGTCGATACGCTTGCCAAGCTGCTCGATGTGTGCGGCGAGCTGCGCGCATCAGAGCAGGTTGACGAGCGTGCCGTGACCGGTTGCTCGTTTGATTCGCGCGCGGTCTCGGCAGGTGACGTGTTCTTCTGTAAAGGTGCTGCCTTTAAGCCCGCGTTTTTGAGCATGGCGCTCGATGCGGGCGCCGTCGCATTTGTGTGCGAGGAGTCACTGGTCGAGTCTCTGGAGTCGCTGGCGAAGGAGAGCGGTGCTGCGATGCTGGTTGTTGATAGCGTTCGCACGGCCATGGCCCTGTTGCCGCCGGAGGTCTATGACCGTCCCGACCACGACGTCAAGATCGTGGGCATCACCGGCACCAAGGGAAAGACCACGGCCGCTTTTATGCTCCAGTCCATCATCAAGGCGGCGGGCGAGTCCTGCGGCATGATCGGTTCGGTGAACACCGACGATGGTATCGAGTGCTACGAGAGCACCAACACCACGCCCGAGGCCCCCGAGATCTGGCGCCATATCGCCAACTGTCGCACGTCCGGTCGCCAGTCCATGGTCATGGAGGTCTCGAGCCAGGCGCTCAAGTACCAACGCGTCGAGAATCTGCCGTTTGACGTGGCGTGCTTCCTCAACATCGGCCGCGACCACATCTCGCCGATCGAACACCCCACGTTTGAGGATTATTTTGAGAGCAAACTCAGGATCTTTGACCAGGCAAAGACTGCCGTGGTGAATCTGGGCACCGAAGAGGTCGACCGTGTGCTGGAGGCAGCGTCGACGGCCGAGCGCTTGGTGACAGTTGGCGTCGAGCATCCCGAGGCGAGCCTGTGGGCGAGCGACGTACGCATGGTCGGCTTTAGCATCGAGTTCAACTTGCATGGCCTGTGTGCCGACGAGTCCGAGGCGGGGGAGAAGGTCCTGCTGGGCATCGCGGGCGACTTTAACGTGGAAAACGCGCTGGTCGCTATCGCCGCCGCGCGCGAGATCGGCATCGGTATCGAGGCTATCAAGAAGGGCCTCTCCAAACTGCGTGTGCCGGGCCGTATGGAGGTCGTGGAGTCGAAGGACGGTCGCGTGATCTGCGTCGTCGACTATGCGCACAACCAGCTTTCGTTCCGTTCGCTTTTCTCGTCGGTCAAGCGCGCGTTTCCCGCTAGCCCCGTCATTGCGCTGTTTGGCGCTGCCGGCGGCAAGGCGCAGGAGCGCCGCGAGCAGCTTCCGCGCGAGGCCGCACCGTATTCCGACCTGATGATCTTTGCCAACGAGGATCCAGCTCACGAGGACCCGATGAAGGTCTGTCGCGAGCTAGCCGAGCATGTTCCCGACGATACGCCGAACAAGATCATCCTCGACCGCGAAGCCGCTGTGCATGCGGCGTTCAAGGCGGCGCGCGAGGAGTACGTCAACCCCGATGCTCCCACCATTGTCTTGCTGCTGGCAAAGGGTGACGAGGAGCTCATGCACGTGGGCGACGAGTTCGTGCCCATCGAGAGCGACCTTTCGTTGGCCAATCGCTTGATCGATGTTACGCAGTTTGACTAATGAACCATGATGGCGGCGGCGCCCTGAGTGCGCTGTCGCCATAAGCGTGTTCCCTCAATCAAAACATGCCGTCCAAGTCCAAACCCTTCTACGTAAACGGAGTAACCATGTCCCACAACACCCTGCCGACCGTTGCCGAGCTTTCGGGCGAGATGCGCGAGCGCTTGGCCAAGGTCAAGTACGTCTTTACCGACCTGGATGCCACGATGCTTGCACCCGGCTCGTGCGTGCTGCGCGACAACGACGGCAACCCTTCGACCAAACTCGTCGAGGCCGTCGTGGCGCTCGCTCGCGCTGGTATTCAGGTGGTTCCCACCTCGGGCCGCAACCGTACCATGATCCACGAGGACGCGCGCGTGCTCGGCCTCAACTCCTACATCGGCGAGATGGGCGGCCTGGTCATGTACGATCTCAAAGCCAACGATTGGGAGTATCTGACCGGCGACATGCCCTACGACCCCTCTTGCGGCCTCACGCCGCACCAGGTGATCGAGCAGACCGGCGTGTGCGAGAAGATCCTCGCCCGCTGGCCGCACAAGATCGAGTACCACAACGACATGTCGACCGGTTACAAATACCGTGAGGTCACCGTCGGCATGCGCGGCGATGTGCCCGACGATGAGGTTCAGGCCATCCTGGACGAGGCCGGCTGCGGTCTGATCTGGGCTTGCAACGGCCATCTGACTCACCTGTCCAAGCCGACGACGCTCGAGCTCGATCGCGTCGAGGACGGTCGTGCATTCAACATCAACCCCGCGGGTCTCAACAAGGGCGTTGCCATCGCGCGCTTCTGCGAGCACCTGGGGATCGAGCGCGAGGAGACGCTCGCGCTCGGCGATTCCGAGTCCGACTTCTACATGGCCGATCACGTGGGCACGTTCTGCCTGGTCGAGAATGGCCTGACGAGCGCCGGCGCGCCCGAGTTCCTGGCTGCCTGCGAGAACGCTTTCGTTACGCGCGGCAAAATTGTCGACGGTTGGGCGGCGACGGCAGAGCTGCTGGTCGCGGCGCGTTCGTAGCGCGGCGTCGCTGCACTTGGACATGTCTTTTCGAGAGAGACTGGTGAGGTAATGTCCGATATCGAGAATCCGGCAGGCGACACGCGCCCGATTGGCGTGTTCGATTCTGGTTTGGGCGGTCTGACGGTTGCGCGCGCGATTGCGACGGCGCTGCCGCACGAGTCCGTCTACTACTTTGGCGACACCAAGCGCTGCCCCTACGGCACGCGCACCGAGGATGAAGTGCGCTCGTTTGCGCTGCAGGCGGGTCGTTGGCTTTCGAAGCACGACGTCAAGATTATGGTCATCGCCTGCAACACGGCGACCGCTGCGGCCTTGCGTTTGGCCCAGCAGGTGCTCGACGTTCCCGTGATCGGCGTGATCGCGCCGGGTGCCCGTGCAGCAATCAACAGCACGCGTACGCGTCGCGTGGGCGTGCTCGCTACCAACCTCACTATTCGCTCGGGCGCCTACACGCGCGCCATTCAGGATCTAGATGCCGGCGTCGATGTATACGGCTGTCCTGCCTCGAGCTTTGTCGAGGTTGTCGAACACGAGCTCGCCTCGGGTGCACATCTGCAGGAACAGTGGCTTGAGAACGAGGACATCTTCGATACGCCTGCCGTGCGTGCGCTGGTGGGTGCCACGGTTGAGCCGCTGCGCGACCACGGTATCGATACCGTGGTGCTCGGCTGTACGCATTTCCCGCTGTTGGTGGGACCTATCCGGCATGCGCTGGGGCCTGGGGTGCGCGTCGTGAGTTCCGCCGAGGAGACCACACGCGAGCTGACCGATATCCTCACGCGCCGCGAGCAGCTGGCGGGCGACGCCGCCGAGCCGCAGCATCGTTTTGCCACGACGGCCGATAACATTGCCGAGTTTGCGGTGGCGGGCAGCTTTATCTTTGGTCAGCCGCTCAAGAGCATCGAACATATCGATATCGATGAGCTGAAATAGATGTAAGGCAGCCGCCAAAGCCTTCGCCACATATTTTGCCGAAAGGATATTTCTATGGAGTACATGCAGGTCAACCGCGCCAACGGCCGCGCCGCCAACGAGTTGCGCCCCGTTAAGCTCACCCGTGGCGTCATGAAGCACGCCCACGGCTCGTGTTTGGCCGAGTTCGGTGACACGCGCGTGCTGTGCGCCGCCACTATCGAGGAGGGCGTGCCGGGCTGGCGAAAGGGAGCTAAGGCCGGCTGGGTGACCGCGGAATACGCCATGCTGCCGGCGTCGACCGGCAAGCGCTGCAAGCGCGAGCACGCCAACCGCAAGGGTCGCTCCATGGAGATCGAGCGCCTCATTGGCCGCAGCCTGCGTACCGTCGTCAACATGAAGGCGCTCGGCGAGTACACCGTCACCGTCGACTGCGATGTGATTCAGGCCGATGGCGGCACGCGTACAGCGAGCATCACCGGCGCCTGGGTGGCGCTGCACGACGCCCTCGCCATGTGGGTCGAGGCGGGCAAGATCGAGCGCATCCCGCTTATCGGTCAGGTGGCTGCCATCTCCATGGGCGTTGTCGACGGCAATACGCTGCTTGACCTCGATTATTCCGAGGACAGCCATGCCGAGGTCGACATGAACCTCGTCGCCACCGACACCGGTGAGATGATCGAGCTCCAGGGCACCGGCGAGCAGGCGCCCTTCGACCGCAAACGCCTCAACGCCCTGCTCGACCTGGGCGACAAGGGTATCGCCGAGCTCATCGAGCTTCAGCGCCAAGCCATCGCCTAACCTGCCAAAAAGGGACAGGTTTATTTTGGTAGGTTTTACCTGTGGAGACGTCTGGACACAAGACTGCCGTTGATTGAGAGGGGAGAGGCGGAGTCCCTCGTTGCCCTCGGCTCGGCATTGCTTTAGAGACAAGGAGGCCAGTCATGGCACTTGAGAAGATTGACATCGACACCCTCGACCCGGCGGCGACCATCGTCGTGGCAACGGGCAACGCCCATAAGCTCACCGAGATCGAGGCCATTTTGGGCAAGGTCATGCCCGAGGTGCGCTTTGTGGCGCTCGGCCAGCTGGGTGATTTTGAGGATCCCGAGGAAAACGGCACGACGTTTTTGGAGAACGCCATCATCAAGGCCCAAGCCGCGGTTGAGGAGACGGGCCTTATGGCCATCGCCGACGATTCGGGCTTGGTCGTCGACGCGCTGGACGGTGAGCCCGGTGTGTATAGCGCGCGCTATGCGGGCGTGCACGGCGACGATGCCGCCAACAACGCCAAGCTTCTCGTGAATCTGGAGGGCGTGGCCGACGAGGACCGCACTGCGCGCTTTATGAGCGTCGTCGCGCTCATCGACACGGACGGTTTGGTCACCTATGGCGAGGGCGCCTGCGAGGGCGTTATCGCGCACGAGGGCCGCGGCGATCACGGCTTTGGCTACGACCCGCTGTTCCTGCCGGTCGACACGCCGGGCAAGACCATGGCCGAGCTGACGGCTGACGAGAAGAACGCCATCAGCCATCGTTTCCACGCGCTCGAGCATCTGTCCGCCAAGCTGACGGGCGAGGAGTAGACCGTGCGTGCGGTGGTGCAGCGCGTGCTCAACGCCGGCGTGACGGTCGACGGCGAGTGCGTGGGCCGCATTGGACGCGGCTACCTGGTGCTGCTGGGTGTGGGCCATGGCGATACGCGTGCCGAGGCCGACAAGCTGTGGGGCAAGCTCCGCGGGCTGCGTATCAACGAGGACGAGAACGGCAAGACCAACTTGGCGCTTGCCGATGTCGACGGCGAGGTGCTCGTGGTGTCGCAGTTCACGCTGTTCGCCGACTGCCGCCACGGTCGCCGCCCATCGTTTACGGATGCCGGTGCCCCCGATGTCGCCAACGAGCTCTACGAGTACTTCCTGACGCTCGTTCGTCAAGATGTCGAACACGTGGCGCACGGCATTTTTGGCGCCGATATGAAAGTCGATCTTGTCAACGACGGTCCGTTCACCATCGTCTTGGACACCGACAACCTTTAGGTTACGCGGTTTTACTAAACCGCGTAACAACTGGTCATGCGAGGTTGTTGTCTGGTACGTATTTGGGACGGGGTTTATTTAGCTACTTGCGTATGGCGGCAGCAGGGTGCTATAGTATTAGAGTTTTGTCTATCTTAGGGGTATTATCCCCTTTTTGAATTGCACCTTCTGGAGGCCCTGTTCATGGAAGAGATGGAAGTCAATCACGTCGATGACATCCACGAGAAGCTGACCGATATGGTGGGCGATCGCGTCAAGGTTAAGGCCAACATGGGCCGCACCCGCGTCGTCGAGCGCATGGGCACCATCAAGAGCGTCCACCCCGCCGTCTTTATCGTCGAGGTTGACGAGCGCCGCGGCCGCAAGTCGCGTCAGTCCTACCAGTACATCGATGTCCTCACCGGCCAGGTCGAGCTGTTCGACCCCGAGAGCGGCGAGCATATCTTTACCCCGCTCGGCAATCAGCTCGAGGAGCATTAACGGTGACCGATTGGTCCCTGACTCTTTCCGCGCCGGCAAAGATCAACCTCTACCTGGGGGTTCATACCGAGCGCGATGACCGCGGCTACCACAGGGTCGATTCCCTGATGGCAGCCGTCGGTCTTTCCGATACCGTGACGGTCACGCCGGCGCAGGCGCTGACCGTCCAGACGGTTCCAGCATCAGATTTTCCCATGCAAAAGAATACGGCGTATCGGGCTGCGGTTGCTATGGCCGAGCATTATGGTCGCGAGGCAAACATCTGCGTGACGATTGAGAAGCGCATTCCATTGTGCGCTGGCTTGGGCGGCCCCTCGACGGATTCGGCCGCGGTCATTGTCGCCTTGGCGGAGCTCTGGGGCATTGATCGCACCGACCCAGCGCTCGACGATATTGCGCGGGGCATTGGTGCCGACGTCCCGTTCTTTTTGCACGCGAGTCCTGCGTTCTACGTAGGTGGGGGAGACGTGCTGGCAACTGAGTACCCCGCGCTGCCCGCGACGCCCGTCGTGCTGGTCAAGCCGCGCGAGGCAAGCGTTTCGACAATTGAAGCCTATCGACGTTTTGACGAGGCCCCGGTGCCTGCGGACAAGCCCGGCGCGATAGCTTCTGCCTTGCGTGCTGGTGATGCCGAGACGGCATATGCACTCATCCATAACAACCTTGGTGTCATTTCCGCACAGATGGAGTCGCAGATTCAAACGGTCCTCGACTGGCTGCGTAAACAGGACGGAACCGTTGCTGTAGATGTGTGCGGATCGGGTGCCTGCTCGTTTGCCATTTGCGACACCGCTGCCACGGCCGAAAGGCTTGCCGATGCTGCCCGGCAAAATGGCTGGTGGGCCTGCGCGACTGAGCTTATTCCCAACACGGTTCAAATCGACGCGCCAAAGAAATAAAAATTTCTCTAGCATGCGGCGAAAATCTTTGTTACTATAGTCGAGCTAACGGGTTGTGGCTCAGTTTGGTAGAGCACTGCGTTCGGGACGCAGGGGTCGCTGGTTCAAATCCAGTCAACCCGACCAGAGCATGAGGAGGGACCGCTTCTTGCGGTCCCTTTTTTTAGCTAGTGTTGTGATACCGCGATACCCGCGGTATACTCATTCGAGCTTGTCTCGCTGTATTGTGGAGGTCTACATGTTTGGACTGAGGGCTCCTGAGCTCATCATTATTCTCGTCGTTGTCCTGATTATCTTCGGGCCCAAGAACCTGCCGAAGCTCGGCAAGTCCCTCGGCTCTACCGTCAAGAATATCCGTGAGGGTATGGAGGGCGACGATAAGGCCGAGACCAAGCAGGCCGAGGAGGTCGTGGTCGAGCAGTCCGAGGAGGACAAGGAGATCGCTGAGCTCGAGGCCAAGCTCGCTGCTGCCAAGAAGAAGCAGGCAGAGGACAGCGACGCGGACGCAGAGTAGTCCCATCCCTTTGGGGTGAGCACCTGACCGGCTTGCCCGCAGGCTAGCCGGTCTTTTTCGTTTTGTTGACAGTTGATTGTTTGATCAGAGTTGGGGAGATATCCGTATGGACGCAAGCCAGATCGTACTGACCGCTGAGGGCCGCCAGAAGCTCGTCGAGGAGCTCGCTTGGCGTGAGGGCGATTACGCCAAGGAGATCGTCGAGGACATCAAGGAAGCCCGCGCGTTCGGCGACCTTTCGGAGAACTCCGAGTACGACGCCGCTAAGGACAAGCAGGCCCAGAACGCCGCTCGTATTGCCGAGATCCAGGCCATCCTCGCCAACGCTCAGGTTGCTGCCACCACGGGCGACCTGACCGTCTCCATCGGTTCCACCGTTTCGCTGATTGATCCCAACGGCGAGGTCATGGAAGTCACGCTCGTCGGTACCACCGAGACCAACTCGCTCGAGCACAAGATTTCCAACGAGTCTCCGGTCGGTCACGCCATCATCGGTCACGGCGAGGGTGATTCCGTCGAGGTCGTTACGCCTTCCGGCAAGACTCGCGTCTACACCATCGCCAAGATCGCACGCTAGACCACGGTCCCGCGTAAAGGTATGTTTTCGCTCCCTGGGACCGAATCCTGGGGAGCGTTTTAGTTTGAGGAGCTAACTTATGGCAGAGAACCAGAACGCCGCCGATCAGGCATCGACGCTCAACGACGAGCGCGCCACCCGCCTGGCCAAGCGCGCCGCCCTGTTCGAGGCGGGCCAGAACCCCTATCCCGAGCACTCTGAGCTTGAGGACTACGTCGCCGATATCGAGGCTAAGTACGCCGAGCTTGCCGATGGCGAGGACACCGAGGACGTCGTGAAGATCGCTGGCCGTGTGGTCGCCAAGCGCGGTCAGGGCAAGATCATGTTCATCGTCGTGCGCGATGCGACTGCCGAGATTCAGCTGTTCTGCCGCATCAACGACATGGACGAGGCCGCCTGGAATACGCTCAAGGCCCTCGACCTGGGCGACATCCTGGGCGTGACCGGTGTGGTTGTGCGCACCAAGCGTGGCCAGCTTTCCGTCGCCCCCAAGAGTGCGACCCTGCTTTCCAAGGCCGTTCGTCCGCTGCCCGAGAAGTTCCACGGTCTTTCCGACAAGGAGACCCGCTATCGCCAGCGCTATGTCGACCTGATCGCCAACGACGACGTTCGCGAGACCTTCCGTAAGCGTTCGCAGATTCTCTCCACCTTCCGTCGCTTTATGGAGTCCGACGGCTACATGGAGGTCGAGACCCCCATCCTGCAGACCATCCAAGGCGGCGCTACCGCCAAGCCGTTCATTACCCACTTCAACGCGCTCGATCAGGAGTGCTACCTGCGTATTGCCACCGAGCTGCACCTCAAGCGCTGCATCGTCGGTGGTTTTGAGCGCGTGTTCGAGATCGGCCGCATCTTCCGTAACGAGGGCATGGACCTTACCCACAACCCCGAGTTCACCACGATGGAGGCCTACCGTGCCTTCTCCGACCTCGAGGGCATGAAGGCGCTCGCCCAGGGCGTCATTAAGGCGGCTAACAAGGCCATCGGCAATCCCGAGGTCATCGAGTACCAGGGCCAGACCATCGACCTTTCTGGTGAGTGGGCCAGCCGTCCCATGACCGACATCGTCTCCGACGTGCTCGGCAAGCAGGTCACCATCGATACGCCGGTCGAGGAGCTTGCTGCCGCCGCGCGCGAGAAGGGCCTGGAGATTAAGCCCGAGTGGACCGCCGGCAAGATTATCGCCGAGATCTACGATGAGCTGGGCGAGGACACCATCGTCAACCCCACGTTCGTGTGCGATTACCCCATCGAGGTCAGCCCGCTTGCCAAGCGCTTTGAGGACGACCCGCGCCTGACGCACCGCTTTGAGCTGGTTATTGCCGGTCACGAGTACGCCAACGCGTTCTCCGAGCTCAACGACCCGGTCGACCAGGCCGAGCGCTTCGCTGCCCAGATGGCCGAGAAGGCCGGCGGCGACGACGAGGCCATGGAGTACGACGAGGATTACGTGCGCGCCCTCGAGTACGGTATGCCTCCCGCGGGCGGCATTGGCATTGGTATCGACCGCGTGGTCATGCTGCTTACCAACCAGGCTTCTATCCGTGACGTGCTGCTGTTCCCGCACATGAAGCCCGAGAAGGGTTTCCAGTCCGGTGCCGCTGCCGCCAAGGCTGCCGAGGCCGGCAACGCCGCGAGCCCGTTCGTTACGTCGCTTAAGCCCACGCTCGATTACTCCAAGATCGCCGTTGAGCCGCTGTTCGAGGAGTTCGTCGACTTCGATACCTTCTCCAAGAGCGATTTCCGCGCTGTGAAGGTCAAGGCATGCGAGGCCGTCAAGAAGTCCAAGAAGCTGCTGAACTTTACGCTCGACGACGGTACCGGTACCGACCGCACCATCCTCTCCGGTATTCACGCTTATTACGAGCCCGAGGACCTGGTCGGCAAGACCTTGCTCGCCATCACCAACCTGCCTCCGCGCAAGATGATGGGCATCCCCAGCTGCGGCATGCTCATCAGTGCCATCCACGAGGAGGAGGGCGAGGAGCGCCTCAACCTGATCCAGCTCGACGCCTCCATCCCCGCTGGTGCAAAGATGTACTAGGGGGTTACGCGGTTCTACGAACCGCGTAACCAGTTGACGCTGCGCGCCGCCCAGGGCGACAATTTGTCATTCAAAAGGCAAGGCATGACCAGAAGGTCTATGCCTTGCCTTTTTCATGCCAACTTGTTCGCCCTGGACGGCGCTCGCTGGCGTTGCCAAAACATCGGCGTTGCCGGAGTAGTCATTGGGGACGTTCTTGTTTGACTGGTCATTTAAGAACGTCCCCAATGACTAGGGGGTCTACCGACGCATTGGAGGTTTGCGCCTTCCATGCATGACAGCCGTCTCTTTTATGTTTCCTTTAGCCGTTGCTGCCTAGGATGGGGGTTAGTCGGTAGGAAGGGAGCGTCTATATGGACGACGCGAGCGAGCGTGCAATCGAAGAGGACATGCTCGATCAGTTCAATTACTTTGATGATGAGGATGAGGAGCTAATCGATCGTCGTGAGCCGGCATCGCTTGACTCATTTGATCTGGTCGATGAAGAGCCCGACGAGGACGAGGGCGAATTAACGGAGCCCCCACAGCCTTCGCGCCTTGACTCGCTGCTTTCGAGAGCCCCCATGCACCACGGCGTTCGTGCCGGCGCGCTCCATATGAAAACTGACTGGCACCAGATCGTGACGGCAGGCGATGAACTTGCCGTCGATGCGCCGCTCACCGATAAATCATCCATCATCTGCCGCACCGGTATGCTTATGCTCGCGAGCGGAACGGGTGCCTGGCGTGTACGCGATACCATGAATCGTGTTGCTGACGTGCTCGGCGTCACAATTCACGTCGACCTGAGTCTCCTATCGTTTGAGTGCACCTGCATCGAAGATGGCCACTGCTTTAACGAGGTTGTCAGCCTGCCCACAACGGGCGTCAATACCCATCGAATTTGGATGATGGAGAGTTTCCTCAAGGAAATCGAGACCTATGGTCGTCGCTTCACGGTGCACGAGTATCACGAGATGCTCAAGACCGTTGAGAGTTCAAAACCTGATTACGCGCCTTGGCAACAGGGCCTTGCGGCGGCCTGCGCCTGTGGCGCCTTTGTCTTTTTACTTGGTGGCGGTCCTATTGAGATGGCATGCGCGTTCGTGGGCGCGGGTGTCGGCAACTTTGCCCGCTCCCATATTCTCAAGCAAGGCCTTGGTCAGTTCAGCGCGCTGACGACCGGCGTTGCGCTCGCTTGCGTTTCGTATCTGCTGGCATTGCTCGGCCTTGGCCAGGTCATACCGGGGGCAATGTCGCACCAAGAAGGCTATATCGGCGCCATGCTCTTTGTGATTCCCGGCTTTCCCCTCATTACGGCAGGCCTCGACATCGCCAAGCTCGACATGCGAAGCGGTATCGAGCGTCTTTCGTATGCCGTGTCGATTATTGTGATGGCGACCCTTGTGGGCTGGATGGTTGCCGAGTGTGTGGGGCTGGCACCGGATGATTTTGCCCCGCTCGGCCTTTCGCCGTTTGCCCTTACGCTCTTGCGCGTGGTGATGAGCTTCGTTGGCGTATTCGGCTTCTCGGTGATGTTCAACAGCCCGGTAAAGATGGCCGCGGCAGCTGGGTTGATCGGCGCCGTGTCCAATACCCTGCGTCTGACCCTTGTCGATGCGCCGATGATGATTCCCTTCCTGGGCCTCAGCACGGGAATGCCTCCCGAGGCAGCAGCGTTTATCGGCGCGCTGGTATCGGGTCTGCTGGCAAGCTTGGCCGAAGTCAAGCTCACCTACCCGCGCATCGCTCTCACGGTGCCTTCGATTGTCATTATGGTGCCCGGTCTGTATCTCTATCGCTCTATGTATTACATGTGCACCTTCGACACGGTCAATATGCTCGGCTGGTTTGTGCGCGCAGTGCTCATCGTGGCGTTTTTGCCCGTTGGCCTGGGTGTGGCGAGAACCCTCACCGACCCTCGCTGGCGCCACACCAGCTAATTGGTACAAGGGGGACAGGTTACTTTGCACCAAATGAGTTGCGGTGAAATAGGGATTGAATTGCTGCTTAAAGGGTCAAAACAGTCCGTATTCCACCGCAACTAATGGGGTCGGGGATTATTGGTGCCCTGCATCTCCACAAACTCAACGCTTACGAAGCGCGCGCCGTTCGTGTTAGGGTAGTTCCACCACATAAGTAGTCGCAGACGCACGTATCACGGGCGGGCGAGATGAAGTCCCAACAGCTCCATCTTGCCCGCCCGTTTTTGTTGGCGGCGCCGCGACGCAACATGGAAAGGAATCTGCCCTTCATGCCTATCAACAAACGAGAGAGCCTGCTGTTCACCTTTATCATGTGCTTTTGCATGGTGCTCTGGATGAGCATCTACAACGTTGCCCTGCAGCACGGGGCCATCAACGGCGAGGTCGTTGCCGC
>UQIB01000033.1 GCA_900541015.1 uncultured Collinsella sp.
TGGTAGCGGTGACTGGATTCGAACCAGTGACGCCACGGGTATGAACCGTGTGCTCTAACCAACTGAGCTACACCGCCGGATGGAGCCTGCAACCAGACTTGAACTGGTGACCTCTTCGTTACCAACGAAGTGCTCTACCGACTGAGCTATACAGGCACTTGACGGGTGGGAGCTATAGGATTCGAACCTATGTAGGCAGAGCCAACGGGTTTACAGCCCGTCCCCATTAACCACTCGGGCAAACTCCCAATCGTTCAAGTATCCGCAGGCCCTTTGGTCTTTTGGACCGCCGCCCCCGCGAACGAAAAAGATAATACGATGCCACCTTGGGGGCTGTCAACGAAAACCTCTAGATACACGGTGCCGGGCGTATCTATATAGCCGTGACCTGCGGTTTTATTGAGTTTGGATATGAAGGACAGTGGTTTTGGATACTGAGGTGACGTTTCCCAAGGTAACACTTTGGTGTAGTAGAGTACACCTTCAGAATCGAACTTCGATAACGGCTTATTTGCACCTATATATAGGTCTAGATCGGGGCTTCCCAGACAGAAGATTACTCTTCCCAGCAAAATCGAGCGTGGATATTCTCTCACTTTGCCGTGCCATCAAGTCCAAAGTGGCAGATTATCCACGCTCATTCACTAAGCGGGAGATTTTCCACGCTCGTATGTCCGGAAATCCACGCTCGGTCACGACAGTTAAACCCGGTCCAGCCTTTGTCTCGATCTGTAACATTTAGAGAACATTTTTCCCCTATCTGTTACAGATCGAGATGTTTCGCAGAGACCTCAGCTTACGTCTCATTCTGTAACAGCTAGAACGGTTTTCAGCCTCTTCGTGTTACAGATCGAGATGTTATCGGCCGTCCCTTGGCAATGTCTCGATCTGTAACTATAAGGAAGGTCTTCAGCCCACTCGTGTTGCGAATCGAGACAAACCTGAAGCTCGGTTGGCGCCAAACACGCTGACTTATCGACATAAATAGAAACGGGCCCTGTCCCACAAGGGAACAGAGCCCGAAACTCTCATGGAGCCAGTGACAGGAATCGAACCTGCAACCCACTGATTACAAATCAGTTGCGCTACCGTTGCGCCACACTGGCACACTTGGCGCTTTCGCGCGAAGCCTGTTAAGAATAAAGGAATTGCGGACGGGGCGCAACAGACCCTTCGACCGACCACATCTCAAAACCATTCGCCAGAACGAATAGTTTTAATTACAATTGCTATATATAAAACTATTTGTTCTGGCGAAGGGTTTCGCGATGCTTACTACCAAAGAAGCAGCCGAACTGCTCGGCATCACTCCGCGCAGGGTGCAGGAGCTCATAAAAAACGGAGCACTTGAGGCCCGCAAGGCTTCTGGTGTATGGCTCATCGACAAAGACAGCGTCGATACGCGACTCCGCTCCGTGACCAAAACGGGAGGACGTCCCCGCCGCGGCCACGGTAAGAGCGAGATAGCGTTCACCCTCATGAACCGCACGCACGAAGTCGCTCAGCTGGTCTACAACACATCGCGAAAAGACTTTACCCACATCGGTGCCGACATCGATTACGCCCACGCCCCTATTGGAGTATTTGGCCCTAATAGCCCCATATCGCTAGACTCCTTCCGCATCTGGTGGCGCGGCCGCGGTATCCCGCTCGCACGCATTGGGCTAGCCTCCCTGCTTGCAGAAGCCGCAGTCGATGTTCCCGATGAACTCGTCCAGCGAAATCTCGGCCTCTCCTTATCCGACCAGTATTGGATTAGGCCCCAAGGTTCCGGTCTCACCTGGGAGGATATCAACTTCTTCAATAACGCCTTTGATGACGTCTCGCTGTCCATTGCACCCTTTGCCCCAGAGGGAAAAGCGGCTGCCGCAAAGCCCGATAACACCTCGGACGGCAATCTTCAAAAGTACTGGACGTGCGAGGGCGAACGTCGAATTCTGCATAAGGCAGGAGCGCACCTGGACCAGGAACCTTATAACGAGCTGGTGGCGACCGCGCTCCACCGTCGCATCCTAAACGCCTGCGATTATGTGCCTTACTCGCTCGAGGGCACGGGCACTTCCGCCCTGAGCACATGCGATGTCTTCTTAACTGATGAAGAAGAGTATGTCCCTGCGTTCTATGTAAACCAGCACGCAAACGCAGATGAACGGCTAACCGACTACGAGCGATATGTAGCAAACTGCGAGGAGCTCGGGGTGACAGGCGTCAAGGATGCCCTTGACCGCATGATCGTATGTGACGACATCATTGCCAACTACGATCGTCATTGGCGCAACTTCGGCCTCGTGCGAAACGTAAACACGCAAGCTTGCAGACCTGCCCCCATCTTCGATTCGGGCTCATCGCTCTGGTGCAACATATCACTAGAGGAGCTTAGGGCGGGAGAGCACAGTTTTACCAGCGCACAATTTCATTCAAGCCCCGCCAAACAAATGTTGCTCGTCGAGGACATGGGCTGGTTTGACGGCGACAAACTCGAAGGCTTCGTTGACGAGGCAATCGAGATTCTTTCCAGAAACGACGCGCTCACGGCAAGGCTGCCATATCTAAAAGAGGCGCTAACGTGGCGCCTCGAAAGAATGATCGACATCGCTGAATGGAGTTAGCGAGGCAGCATTGCCCCGCCAACTTCCCTACCTCCCGCGCAGGGCCTTGAGCTTGGCCAGGGCATCGGGGCTCAGGCGACTGCCCAGAGTCATCTTGATCTGCGGAGCTTCCTCTGCCTCGTGAACGTCGTTATCGATCTGTTTAATCTCGTCTACCAGCATACGGCTCGAGATGCGCGTAACGCCCTTGCCCATGACGACGGCCTGGATCGTGCCGTCGCTCGATACCACGGAGCACGCGCGACCTTCCTCACGTGCCTCGATGCAGAGCTTCTGCACCACGGTATCGGCCGAAACACCCGTCGGCGAAAACTCAATGCGCACGCCGCGGGCCGGTAGGTTGGGGCGCTCGCTGGAGATATTGCCCGCGCCGTCAAACACGATTACGGCCTCGTAACGGCCCTGGGCAAAGGCGGCGACGTCGTTGATGAGGGCGGTGCGCGCCATATCGTGGACGTCGCTGGAATACGGATCGTCGGAATGGTCGTACACGAGCTTTTCGTAGCGCGGCGTGCAGTGGATCACGTTGTAACCGTCGACCACCAGCAGCTCGGGCTTGTTGGAGTGCACCGTCGAGACTGGGTCGGCGATAGCCTGCGCAAACGCATTGCCGCCCACGCCGTAGGTCGCGGCCGAAACAATCGGCTTGGCCGAACCCTCGCCAAAGCGCTTGGCCTTGGACTTGGCACGGTTCTTTTTGGACATGCTCTACTCCTCCCCCATGAGCTCGCCGGCGTTGCGGCGCAGCCACTCAAAGCACAACGCCGTGGTCGCCTGGGCAACATTGAGGCTCTCGGTCATGCCGCGCTGGGGAAGCTTGGTCAAAAAGTCGCATTTCTCGAGTACCAGGCGCGAGATGCCGTCGCCCTCGGAGCCCATGACGAGCGCCACGCGACCTTCGAAGGGAGCATCCCAGCAACTGCCCTCGGCGTGCTCGGAAGCACCGCCCACCCAAAAACCAGCGGCCTTGAGGTCATCGAGTGCACGGGCAATATTGGGAACCTGCGCGATAGGCAGATGCATGACAGCACCGGCCGAGGTCTTGTAGCTGCCCACGGTCACGCCGGCGGCACGCTTGTTGGCGATGACGACGCCGGCCGCGCCCACGACCTCGGCGGAGCGCACAATGGCGCCAAAGTTGCCGTCGTCGGTCACATGGTCGAGCACGACGACAAGCGCCGGACCGTCGCCTGCGCGGTCGAGAATATCGGCGACATCAGCATAGGGGAAGTTGCCAACCTCGAGTGCGATGCCCTGATGAGCGCCATGGCTCGACAGTGCGTCGAGCTGCGCGCGCGGCACATACTTAATGCGGACGCCCGCGGCGTTGAGGTCGTCGACCAGGCGCGACAAGGCGGCATCGCGCTCCCCGCCCTCGACAATGAGCGCGCACTTGATGGGAAAACCAGTGCGTAGCGCCTCGGCGGCAGCACGACGACCTTCGATAAACTCGCCCTTGGGAGCCTGGACAGCGTCGCGGTTGCGATCGCGCTGCGGACGTGCGGCCTGGGTGCGATCGCGCTGGCCCTTGGGAGCGGCAGCGCGGTCATTGCGGCGAATCGGACGCGAGCCAGAAGCAGCCTGCTTGCCTCCACGCGATGCACGCTTGCGATTGTCGGCCATAAAGCGGCCTCCTTAAAAACAATTATCAATAGAACAAACGAAACGACCGCCCGAGGTGCGGCAGATTGCCTTGAAAGAGGAGGGCATAGACCTTGAGGTCATGCCCGACGATTGAAAGGCAAGGTGCCGTGGCTCGGGCGGTCGACACGGGTTTTCCAAGTGTCCGAGATAGCCGTGAAAGAGGAGCGACGCGTACTTGAGTACGCGAGCGACGGTTTGAACGGCAAGGTCGGGTGCTTGGGAAACCCGCGGGGATTAGAGAGATTTGATACGAGTGCCGGCGGCGGTATCTTCAATCGTCAGCCCGAGGTCCTTGAGCTGGTCGCGGATAGCATCTGCCAGATCCCAGTTCTTGGCGGCACGAGCCTCGGCACGAGCCTCGAGAATCTTGGCAGCGGCCTCGTCCACGTCGTCACCCGTGTAGGCAACCAAACCGGCGGCAACGCCCAGCAGGCCCAGCGGCAGCTCGACCTTGGGCTCGGGAAGCTCGACGCCAAGCGTATCGAGCAGCTCGGTCAGCGTGTCGGCGGCGGCAAGCGCGGCGGCCTTGTCGGCAGCGTCGCCCGCCTGCTCCAGGTACTGGTTGCACTCGGTCACAAAGCCAAAGACGGCACCCATGGCACCAGCGGTGTTAAAGTCGTCGTCCATGCACTCCTTAAAGGTGGCACGGGTCTCGGCGGCCTTGGCGGCAAACGCCTCGGATGCTGCCTCATCGGCATCGGCCGTCGCATGGTTCGCGGCCCAGCGCAGGTTCTCGACCGTACCGGCGATACGCGTGAGCGAGTTCTCGGCACCCTCCAGGCGCTCCCAAGAAAAGTCGAGCGGCGAGCGATAGCTCGTCTGCAGCATCAGCAGGCGCAGGGCGGCAGCGGAGTGCTGCTCGAGGACCTCGGCCAGCGTAAAGAAGTTGCCGAGCGACTTGGACATCTTCTCGCCGTCTACCAGCAGCATGCCCGTGTGCATCCAGGTGTTGGAGAAGCCCTGGTGCCAGGCGCAGGTGGCCTGGGCGCACTCGTTCTCGTGATGCGGGAAGGCAAGGTCGGAGCCGCCGCCGTGGATGTCGATCGGAGTGCCCAGGTAGCGATGCACCATGGCGGCGCACTCGGTGTGCCAACCGGGACGGCCCTCGCCCCAGGGGCTCGGCCAGCTGGGCTCGCCGGGCTTGGCGGCCTTCCACAGGGCAAAGTCGAGCGGGTCGTTCTTGTCCTCGTTCTCCTCGATGCGCGCGCCAACCATAAGGTCGTCGATGTTGCGGCCCGAGACCTGACCATAGTTGGGATCGCTGCGCACGGCAAAGTACACGTCGCCGTTATCGGCGGCGTAAGCATGGCCCTGCTCGATGAGCGTCTTGATCATGGCGATCATGGGGCCGATTTCCTTGGTGGCGCGGGGGCGCACATCGGGATCGAGCACGTTGGCGGCGCGCATGACGCCGATGAACTTGTCGGAGAACTCCGTCGCGACCTCGGCGGCCGTACGGCCCTGCTCGTTGGCGCGCTTGATGATCTTGTCGTCGACATCGGTGAGGTTCTGTGCGAACGTGACCTCGTAGCCGCTCGCGATGAGCCAGCGACGAATCACGTCAAAGCTGATGAACGTGCGGGCATTGCCGATGTGGATGTTGTCGTAGACCGTGGGGCCGCACACGTACATGCGGACCTTGCCGGACTCGATGGGCTGGAACTCTTCCTTTTTATGGGTAGCGCTGTTGTAGATACGCATTCGTTACTCCTTAACGGTTTTCTGTAGCAGGCAGACGGCCCAGGCGCCGATTCCCTCGCCCTGGCCTTCCCAACCGAGCTTTTCGGTCGTAGTGGCGGCGACGCCCACGTTTTCGACGTCAACACCCAGGGCATGGGCAAGGTTGGCGCGCATGGCATCGCGGTGCGGGGTGATCTTAGGCTGCTGGCAAGCAATGGTGCAATCGGCATCGACAAACTCGAAGCCCAGCTCGCGCGCATAGTCCATCACGCGAGCGAGTAGCACCATCGAATCGGCACCCTCATAGGCGGGGTCGGTATCGGGGAATAGCTTGCCGATGTCTCCCCCGCGGCAGGCGCCCAGAATGGCGTCGGCCAAGGCGTGCGCGAGCACATCGGCATCCGAGTGGCCCAGCAGGCCGCGCTCGTAGGGAATGTCGACACCGCCGATGATACATCGACGCCCCTCCACCAGACGGTGAACGTCGTAGCCATGGCCAATGCGCAGGTTACTGAACATGGGGAAGGTCCTCTCCCTCGGCCATGCGGCCAAGCAGAATCGCGGTTACGGGACGCAGGTCCTCGGGCACCGTCACCTTAAGGTTGTCGCGCGGGCTCTGGACGCAGCGGACGCGTCCGCCCATGCGCTCGACCAACGACGAATCATCGGTACCGATAAAGCCCTCGGCAATCGCCGCGGCATGGGCGCGCTTCATGGCGTCGACACTAAAGATCTGCGGCGTCTGCGCGGCCCAGTACAGCTCGCGCGGCGGCGTCTCGACGATATTATCGCCGTCGACGATCTTGAGCGTGTCGATCGCGGGCTGTCCACACACGACACCGTCAAGAGCACGGTCGCTCACGAGCACGTCGATAGCGTGGTCGATGGCCTCGGTCGTGATGAGCGGACGAGCGCCATCGTGAATGGCGACGTATTCAAAGCCCGCCGGCACCGCGTGCACGCCGGCACGGGTGGAGTCCTGGCGGGTATCGCCGGCATCGGCAAAACTGATGGGCGTGTCATAGTCAAACGGGTCGATGGCCAGACGGCGCATCTCGGCACGACGCTCGGCAGGGCAAACCACGACGATGTGGCCGACCTTGTCGCTACGATCGAACGCACGGATGGACCAGCTCATGAGCGGACGGCCCGCCACGTTAACGAGCTGCTTGCCGCCGGGATTTCCAAAGCGCTGGCCGCTGCCGCCAGCAACGACCACGGCGCATACGGGCGCCATTATGCGTTCCCCTGTTTGGTGCCCTTCATGCGGTACAGCGAGTCCGCAAGAATGGCAGGGTTGTTGACGCCAAAGTCGCCCAGGCGCTCCGGATCCTCGCTGATGTCGTCCATGAGCTCCTGCAGCGAGCCATACTCGTCGACGATCTTCTCGGCCACGCCGTCGCGCACGACGGACACGCGCGAAAGCGTGCGCAGGCCCAACGGCGTCATGACGGAGTCCTCGTCCAGGTCGTCATAGCCCAGAACTGCCGCCACGTGCTGCGGGTCGGATAGGTCCTTAGGCGTCATACGGGCAAGCTCAGCGCGGATCTTCTCGGCGTTTGCCTCGGAGGAATCGCTTGCGTAGTCGCGGATCATCAAGTCGTATTCGGTATCCATGCTGGAGCCCGCGAGCTGCTCGAGCTGCATCTGCACGAGCTTGCCCTGGTTGCCCAGCTTGACAATGCAATCCTTAAGCTCGGTCTTTGCCTGCTGCATGATCTCGAAGCTCGAGAAAATACCGGTAATGTCGGCGAGCGTGACGTAGTCGTCGAGCTCGAGGGCCGTCAGGCGCAGCAGGGAGCGGTCGAGCGACTGACGGGTAGTCTGGAGCGTGGCGACGAGCTGGTTGACCGAGCTCATGATGGTGGTGACGGGCTGGATCTCGTAGCTCTTGCCGTGAACGTACACGTTAACGACGGCGCGACGAGCCGAAACCGAGATCACGATGGCGTCGGTGAGCACCGACATGCGAGCGGCAGTACGGTGACGCATGCCCGTCTCACTCGTGGCAAGCGAGGGATCGGGATTGAGGTGGAAGTTGGCGCGCAGGATCTGGGTGAGGTCGCCATCGATAACGATGGCACCGTCCATCTTGGAAAGCTCGAACAGGCGGTTCGAGGTAAACGAAATGTTGAGCGGGAAGCCGTCGTTACCGGCAGCGAGCACGTTTTCGGTGTCGCCGACGCAGATAAGGGCACCCAGGTGACCGGCAATGATCATGTCGAGGGCGGTGCGGATCGGCTGACCGGGGGCAGTCAGGCGGATGGCCTGTTCCATACGCTTTTGCAGCTCGTTCTTATCCAAGGCATCGCTCCCATCGTATACGCTCCATAAACGTCAATAAGTTTCTCACGGTTTGCCCCTGTGACGCCCGCAAAATCCGATGCTTACAGAATGAGCGAACACAGCTGAGAGCCCCAATCCAAATGAGCTGCTTATGTGGTAGCATCGGGATTCGCATAAATGAGGGAGTAGTCGCGTGATCGGGTTCGCCTCCGGTGGCGCGGCAAGTCAACACACTGGCCGAAACGGTCTGGCTTGCCTTAATGAACGAGACTCGTGGCTGTGCGCGCAACGCGTACGCCACGGGTCTTTTTTGTTACTCCCCCAAGAGGTACACGCGGGCTCGCCCGCAGAGAGGGAGCCAGACTATGGGATTCGCAGAGCTCGTGTTGCTCGCCGTTGGCCTTTCGATGGACGCCTTTGCCGTTTCCATCTGCAAGGGTCTCGGCATGAAAAAGATCAACCTTAAGGTCGCCGTAGTGCTCGGCCTGTTCTTTGGCGGCTTTCAGGCCGGCATGCCCCTAATCGGATGGGCGCTCGGCAGTCAATTCATGGGCATCATCGGACCCATCGACCACTGGATCGCTTTTATCCTTTTGGCCTTTATCGGCGGCAAAATGCTGTGGGAGGCCTTTACCGAGGACGAGGATGGAGGCGACGGCAAGGATGCCGAAAAGATTGACCTGGGCGAGTACCTGATCCTCGCTATCGCCACCTCAATCGACGCCCTAGCCGTGGGCATCTCATTTGCCGCGCTCTCGGTCGACATCGTTCCCGCTGTATCGCTTATCGGCGTCACAACGTTTATCCTCTCCGTCGCCGGCGTAGCGATCGGCCACACCTTTGGCGCGCGCTACGAAAAACCCGCCACCATCGTGGGCGGCGTCGTGCTCATCCTCATCGGCCTCAAGATTTTGCTGGAGCACCTGGAGATTTTGGTGCTGTAAAACACCCTTCAAAACTAAACGTCCGGGCAAGGCCTCATGCAGACTTTTGCATGAGGCCTTTTCATGCAGACTTTTGCATGTCATACTAATATGCAAAAGTCTGCACGTTAGGAGATCGCTATGGACACCTTTCCTATCGCCACACCGCGCCAAGCTGGCATCTATGTGCGCCAGGCACGCGAGGCTCAGGGTCTCACCCGTGCCGCCCTCGCTAAAAAAGCCGGTGTTTCGGAGCGCCTGCTCGCATCGCTCGAGCTGGGCGACGCCACCGGCATTCGACTCGACAAGTTGCTGACCGTCTTTAACGCACTCGGCATAGGTCTCTTCGCGCAAAGCGATAACGACTCCATCGCATCGCCCTCCGAACATCCGATGACGATAGCGGACCTCCCTATCGCGAACTCGAATGCCCTGCCAAAGCCAAGCGTAGGCAGACGACCCGCTCGACAAGGAACGCCAGCTTTCTATGGTGCCTTGCTGGCCCAAATCGCAGCCGAGCAAGGCCTTTCCGGCACTTCAGACCTCTCCTTTGGCTGTAAGGTTGTGAAATAAATGGCAGAAATGGAGCTTGCGACCCTCATTTGTGGCGAAATCGCCGGCACTCTCCGGCAAGACGAGCATGGACTCTGCAGCTTTGTATACGCCCCAACCTATCGCGGAGCACCGCTATCGTTAACAATGCCGCTTTCCAATCGCACATATGGCCATAACATCGTCCGTCCGTTCCTATTTGGCCTTTTGCCCGACAGCCAAGAGCAGCGTCGCGCTATTGCCGCCGAGCATGACGTTGCATCCAACAACCCCGTCGCCCTCTTGTGCCATATCGGTCTTGACTGCGCGGGGGCCGTTCAGTTTTGTCGAGCCGATCAATTAGATGCCGCCCACGGCAGGGTCTCAGCATACCGCCCGCTTACCAATTCTCAAATCGCTCACAAGCTCAAAGCAATTCGCGATGACGAAAGAGAGACATGGATGGGCTCCAACGAAAGCTGGTCCCTGGGCGGCAACCAAGGCAAATTTGCACTAGCTTGGCATGATGGACAATGGTGCGAATGTCTAGGGTCATCCCCCACTACCCATATCTTCAAAAATGGTGTCGTTGGGTTCAAACATCAGGCCTTAAACGAATTCGTCTGCATGAAAACAGCTCGGCGTGTTGGCATTCCAACTGCCAACGTCTCCTATTGCACATTTGAAGACGAAGCTGCGCTCGTCGTTGATCGGTACGACAGAATGGTCAATAGCAGCGGAAATATCGAAAGGCTGCATCAGGAGGACTTTTGCCAGGCACTCGGTGTATTGCCAACCCAGAAATACACCGCCGACGGAGGACCAACTACACGAGACATCCAAGAACGACTGATTAACACAGTCCCCCACCACATGAATCTTGTGCTTTTTACCTATATGTTGTTCTATAACGCCATTATCGGAGCGCCTGACGCACACGCTAAAAACTACTCGCTCATCCTAGGCAAAGGCACAAACGCGGCGCTCGCACCCATGTACGATGTCGCGTCGGGTTTGGCGTATGAGCGTATGCGCCGCCGGGCGCGCCTTGCCATGAGCGTTGGCGGCGAAAATCGTGTGGGACGCATCGGTCCAGGCGCTATCCGCCGATACCACGGTATGGGCGACCCCGCGCTGGAGGCGGCGCTCACCGATGCCGGGCTATCCGAGAAGTTTTGCTTTGCGACTATGATGGACCTCGCCTACGAGGTACCCATTTGCATGGAAGAGGTCATGGACGAATACGCCGACCTGCCCGGCATGGCGGACCTGCGCGAGCATATGCTCGGCCCCGTCCGCGAAAATTGCCAGCGCACCCTCGACCTCATCAAGGCGGATATGGGCTAGACGCCCGCAATTTCCCATTTCCCAAAAGAAGAGAGGGGGCACCCGTCGCAAAAGCTCGGGCGCCCCCTCTCGTAATGTCATTTGCAATCCACTAGCACACGGCTCGGACTGCTGCTAGCGCAACCTTTACGCAGCGAGGCGCTTGAGGACGTCGATGAGCAGCTCGTAGAAGCGCTCGGCAGAAGCGAGCTCCATGCTCTCGTCCGGGGTGTGGACATCGGAGAGCGTCGGGCCCACGGCGATGGCGTCCAGGCCGTGCAGGGCCTCGGCAAACAGACCGCACTCAAGGCCGGCATGAATGGACTCGATGCGCAGCTCGGAGCCAAAGAGCTCACGATAGCTCTCGACAAAGACGTCGCGGACCGGCGAATGCTCGGCATAGCTCCAGCCGGGATACTCGAACTCAAACTTGGCATCGAAGCCCAGGACATCGGCAAGCGTCTGCAGGCGATCCTTGAACTCGTTCTGCAGCGAGGTAATCGAGGAGCGCGGGGACAGCATAATCTTGACCTCGTCGTCAGAGGTGGCGACCACACCGATGTTGGAGGAAACCTCGACGGAGCCGTCGGTAGCGACGTTGCGACGGACGACGCCGTTGGGGGCAAGACGCAGGGCGCGGATGAGGGCAAGCGCGGACTTCTGGTCCATGGCTTCGACCTCGGCGTCGTCGGCAATCTCGACGGTGCAGGTAAAGCCGGGGTCGAAGACCTCGAGCTCGGCGGTGACGTCGGCGATGATGCCCTTTGCGATCTGGGCCGCGGCCTCGGCGGCAGCGTGGTCGGCGTAGACCAGAACAGCCTTGCACTCACGGTTGATGGCGTTGTCCTTGGTGCCGCCGTTGAAGCTGACGATGGCGGGCTCGCCGGCAACCATCAGGCGGTCGATGATGCGGGCCATGATGAGGTTGCCGTTGCCGCGCTCCAGGTGGATATCGCTGCCGGAGTGACCGCCCAGCAGGCCGGAGATGTCGAGCGTGAGGGTGCTACCGGTCTTGTGCTCGCGCGCGATCGGGCAGGTGTAGGTAACGACGACGCCGCCGGCGCAGCTGACGGTGGCAACGCCCTCTTCCTCGGAATCGAGGTTGATCATGGTACGGGCGCTAATCTGGGACTTGTCGAGCGTCTCGGCGCCGACCAGGCCAGTCTCCTCGTCGGTGGTGAATACGCACTCGAGGGCGGGGTGAACGATCGAATCGTCATCGAGAACAGTGAGCATCAGAGCGACGGCGATACCGTTGTCGGCACCCAGGGTGGTACCGTTGGCGGTGAGGACGCCGTCCTTGACGACCAGGTCGATACCATCGGTCATAAAGTCGTGCTCAACGGAACCCAACTTGTCGCACACCATATCGATGTGGCCCTGCAGCATCACGGTCGGGGCATTCTCGGCACCGGCAGATGCGGGCTTGCGAATGATGACGTTGTAGACCTCGTCCTGATACACATCGAGGCCGCGCTCCTTGGCAAACGCGACCAGAAAATCGCTGATGCCCTTCTCGTTACCAGACTCGCGAGGAATCGCGCTGATATCCTCAAAGAAATGGAACAGCTGGGCGGGCTCGTAGCCGGTAATCTTGTAGTCCATGGTGCCTCCTTGGCGCAACTGGTTAGACAATAAGACATGCGCCTTGTATATTCCCAGACTTTGTTTGCATAAACCAGTCGAAAACGCCGAGCGCTCTCGCATCATCGGCTAACGGTGAGGAAACGCCACTTTATCAAGATAAAGCAGGTTAGACGGGCCGTACCGAAGGGACGTTGGACCCTTCAACCAACTTCAACGCCTGTTGAACATTGATGCATGCACCATTGGTATGTTTAATGAGATTTTTGTCCTCCGTCACGACGTAATCGGCATCAATGCGATTGGCGACGCCCAGCATCAGGTCGTCCTCAAAGTCGTTGTGATGATACTTGAACACAAAGGAGTCGAAGACCTCGTCTGCACCGACCGGCGCGATGAGGACGAGCTCGCGCATCTGCCGAACGCATGCCCATGCCGTTTCGTCCGCCGCCGCAATGGCGTTATCGCTCAGCGAACCATTCTTCCTTCGGCACTCCCTCTTAATCGCTGCCGAGACAAGATACGAGACATCTTTGACCGAAAGAGACGAGGCAAACAGGGCAATCTGCTCCGAGACATCGGCAATCTCGAATAGACGGACAACATCCGCTGTCCGGTCCGACCTTCCAGAAAAGTAATCCATCCATACGTTGGTGTCGATGAGCAACTTGAGAATGCCGTCTGCACTCATAGCTCCACCCACTCGGGATAGCGCTCCGCCATTGCTTCCTCATAGAGGTCATCGT
The DNA here is from genome assembly GCA_900541015.1 of uncultured Collinsella sp. Classification (GTDB taxonomy): domain Bacteria; phylum Actinomycetota; class Coriobacteriia; order Coriobacteriales; family Coriobacteriaceae; genus Collinsella. Next base: position 13,330 of record UQIB01000033.1, read on the forward strand.
AGTCACCCGAGAGGTCGGGAACAGGGATGCCGTATTTGAGGCACGAATCGCGAACGATGTGGCTGCCTTGCGCGGCCCTTGACTCCATGCGCCGGGGCTCCACTCCGTCAGAAACCGGAGCCGCCGCGTCTCCCTTCGAGGGCATGCGTCCGTTAACGACCAGATACTCCCAAAGTGTCCGAACGGCTTGTGACGGCGTCATGCCAATCTGTGCCAAAACGGCGTCCCCGGCATCCTTGAGCTGGCGATCCATGCGCACGTTCATCTGAACCGGCCGTGAGTCTAATATCGACATAGACATGTTGGCTCCTTTTGCTATACGCTTTCCTTAATTAAGTATAGCAATTTGTCAGACAGACAGACGCCTCAGTACTGAAGCGTTCGTTTGACCGGGTTTGCCGTTGTGGGATTAGTCAAAAAAAGAAGCTGATACATGTTTGAGATAACTGCCCACATCAGCTGCAATTCGCTATCCGCAGGCAATGAGTCCCGCAACGAAGCGCCATGCACAAGCTTTTACAGTTCAATCACTTCGTCGCAAGCCTCAAGCAACTCGGGATCATGCGAGACAACAACCACTATATGATCTTCTTTCTTCTGTTGCAGAATATCAATGAACGCTGACCTACTCGCTCCGTCAAGAGCCGACGTCGGTTCATCGAATAACATGACGGGCGAGTCCTTGAGCAATACACGAATAATCGCAATCTTCTGCTTCTCACCACCCGATATATTATGGTTTTGCTCGTCCAGCACCCCATCAAGACCATTGGGAAGTGTTGAGACCAGTTTGGTCAGACCAAACTGGTCTACAAGTCGCCCGACTTCAAGAATTGGACAATTATCGCCCGCGAGTAGCGTCAGATTCTCTCTGAGTGTTCCGTTAACGACATCGGGTTCTTGCTCGGCAATACCAACGACATGCGAGCGTAGATTTATAGAATCAATCTGGCTCAAATCAACCTCGTCATAAGCAATAGTCCCAACGCAATCATCGGGATATAGACCAGCTATGCCATCGAGAAGCGTGCTTTTCCCGCTTCCGTTTGCGCCCGACACGCCGTATAAGACTCCTCGATTAAGCGAGATGAGCTCTGGATAATCTATGATTCGATCGGTATCAGGACGACAAATCGACAGGCCCTTGCACACAAGTGAAACAGGAGAACCAATGCGGACAGAGCCGTTCGCCTCTTCATCCATTGCCCAAAGGCGCTTAAGGCGTTGGGCGCTCACCTTGCTCGCCTGGTAGCTTTTGCCCCAAGAAAGCAAGTTCACCAGAGCAGAATTGGCGCTCGAATAATAGCTCAATGCCGTCAGCAGAAAACCAACCGGCATTTTGCCTGCGACAATCTCACAGCCTCCAATCGCGAGCAAACAGAACTGCGCAAAGGAAAAAATCAACTGATTCGCAAGTTCGAACCGTGATCCGGCTTTTTGGTTAGCCAATATAGCTGGATAAAGACCATCGAAAGCCTTCTGCAGCCTCAAAGAATAGAAATCAAATAACGAATGGCGACGTAGAAAGGAGACGCTCTCCAGTTGACTCTGAAGAGTCCCAAAGAAAGTAGCGGTCTTTTCTTGAAACTCAAAGCCTCGATTGAACAGCAGCCCGCTAAACAATCGATAAACTACTGCCCCCGTAACGATGCAGGCTAGACAAGCAATCGCCATCGCAATGTTTATATTCATCAACAGAATCAAGGAACAAATAATCGTTGCAACACCGCCAATAATATTTGACGCCGATGTTATTCCGAATATTATGAGATCGTTTGAATCGTGATTGATTTGCTGATTATAATAGCCCGCATCAAATCCGATGAAAAACTTCCGGGGCAAACGCTTGACGTGTTCAAGTGTGTCAGCGTTAAGTTGATATCCCGCATGCGCTTGAAGGTCGACATAGACTAGGGAAGTCCAATAGGCCAACACCGACCCCACAATGGCGACCACGCCAATCGCGAAAATACATAAGACTAGCGTCCGCAAACTAATACCGAGGACATTTTTTGTCGCCAGCACATTTACAGTCAGTCCCAACAAATATGGTTCAGCAAGGCTGCACAGCTGAGACAAGACATCGAGAAGCAGATAGACATAAAGCCTTGGCTTATGGAGGAGATATATCTTCCAAAATCTAAACATCGTGATTTGCCTCATGCGAATACTGATAATTACGAGCTAACCGCATTCTCTGCCTGGCATTGAATTTAACGCTCGCGCATTTTCTCTGACCCTCCATCGCGGCGTGGGGACATCCGCCCATACAAGCCGGAAACATTACACACTCGCCACATACTGGGTCGTTTGGTAAATACTCCATCCATTTCAAATAGTTCGAATTAGCTTTCACACCTTCTCGAACATTTCCAACGGCGCACTCGCCCTTGCCAACCTCATCCCAACATTTAAAAAGTCTACCAAGCGGATCGATGACAAACGAATTAAGGGAAACCGCACAGCAGACACCTGGTTCATACGGCGTAAACGGAACAACGTTGAATCCGCGCTCGCTAGCTTTATCCATAAAGAATGTTTCAACTTGAGAGAACCCACGCTGCGAGAAACAATGAATGTCATTTGAGCAGGTATCGTTAACATTGTCGACCGCCGCAAGATAAATCGCGACTTTACCGCGAAGCCCCCTAGCTTCAAGCTCATCGATCAACGCATCAACCTCTTTGCTATTGGATTCATCAACATTCACGCGAATGGTAATTTGAAGAACGTCGGCACATGAGATGATATTGTCGATAATGGCGTCATATGTCGGGCGACCGTCAGCTGGGACCCTCCGCGAATCATGATCCCTCTTTGAGCCATCGATAGTGATTTGAACCGAACCGACCTGACAATCAGCAAGCTTTTGAGCAATTTCTCGCGTCAAGAGATATCCGTTCGTTACCATTCCGGCAGAATAAGTGGCGCCTGGCCTAATCGCTCCTCTCAGTTCTTTTGTCAGTCGCTCAATCATATCCACGCAAAGTAAGGGCTCGCCTCCATACCAGTCAACGTGAAGATCGTTGATCCCGGAATAGCCGGAACGCACAAACGTTGCGACATCCGTCATTGTTTCCTCTGACATAGTGGGGTGCGAGCAGCCCTTTTCATAGCAGTAGGGGCACCTAAAGTTGCACGCCAGCGTTGGAGCAATCGTCAGGCCTAAATAGTCATTTGCAAACCTTGCCGACAGGCTCTCGAGCATCAACAGTCGCCGCTCGTCAACATCGTCATCTACCAACATGCCGCCTATCTTAAGGGCCTCTTCGAAATCACCATCTAAGGCAGCGGCACCCTTGCGAAATAAATTCAGTTTATTCATGTGCGCAGCGTCAAGGTCGAGAACACCACCAGACCGGGTATTGTAGATAGTGATCCCGTTCACATCGTTCTCTTCAATAACGTTAAATTCAGACTCTTTCATTTATATGCTCCGTTTTCTGATGGCACCCTTGATGGCCCAACAAAGTCCAAGGATGACAATGGGGACGACTGTTGCCAGCACTACAAATAGCAACGTCCCCGGCACGATGAATTGAATTGATCGCGGGGACGCAAGGGTTGCGAGCCATGTCAAGTGCAGTGGCATATTTGCATTCCCGTACCCCAAATAAAGCAGCAAGATGATGAACGATAGAACGAACGCGCCATTTCCAAAGAGCGAGATGGCCAGGACGAGCAGCAGACATAACGTTGTGCAAATCAAGGCAGCAAGGGACAGTCGAAGTAGAAACTCTCCGATCACATCCATCGTCATTCCTATGCCACACGCACTTTGGACCACACTAACGAGTATCGAGAAGAGGACAAAACCACCGACAAGCGCGACAATCGAGACAAGAGTCCTTGCAACCAACAACTGTATTGTTTGCATTCCCCTTGCATAGGAAGCAAGCCATTGAGATCCTGTTATCGGGGTTCGAAACGCATAGCCGATGACGAGAACAGCAACAATAGGGAAGAACAAAGAGTGAGCAAGCGGTGCCACAGTGGAAAGGTAGCGAGCTCCATCCTTAACGAGGTCTCCCGGAATTCCTTTAAAACCATATTGTGGGTTTGGAAAGAAGCCCATGATACCGTCGCCAAGCCAATCGCTCGTTCCGTAGGCTCTCCATGGTTCAAATGATACTGAATAAAGCAATGCGAGCACGAAACCTGCCACAATCAGCAGAAGAGGCGTTTTGCTCTTCATAACTCGATAGGCTTCAGCCTTGATCATTTCTTTGTAGCGCATTTTTACCCCCTCCTCGTTTTGATCCCCATGGCCCCAAGCCACAACGAAACAACGGCGCAAATAACAGCGAACAGAATGATCTGGTTAATAGTTAGGCCTTGAAAGCACAGATTTCCAAGATGGCGTAGGTATGGTCCGACGGAGAGCCACCAGGGAATTTGCGTCGATGCGTGATTGGAAAAGACCACCAGCGTATATTCATCGGAGGCAAGCAGCGTCCCGACCAACACCAACATAATGCTAAGCGGTGCATTTCTAAGTAAATAGAAAACTGCCATCGACTGAGCCACCAATGCAGCCAAAATTAGATCAATCAAAAGCAACACGGGCAGGTATCGATTAAGAAACACTTGCCCGTCCACATAACAGCCAAGCGGAGATTTGAAGAGAGTGAATCCCGAAAACAGGCTAAACGCTGTTGAGGTTGCAATCGTCAGAACAAGCCACTTTGCGACAACGGCCTTTGCTATACCCGCACCTTTTGCATACGTCACTTCTGAAGACCTGCTTTGATAATCCATAGCGCAGGAAATAACAATGCATCCTACTAGAACGAAAAACCACTCGTAGGTCATGAATAGTGCCGTCCGAACCGCCGAACCAGCCGGATCACTCTTGTCGAGGATGTTTGCAAAGAAACCAATCTGTTTGCCAACTCCCCCTAAATCAGATGTTCCATAAGTTCCGTACATATTTGGATTACAGACATCTTTAACAATCCAAATTCCCCAGATCAACAACACGAAAAAGGCTGGGTTTCTGAGCAATCGGCGGGCTTCGCATCTAATCAGTCGCATAAGTTGCATTATCTGCCTCCCCGATCAAATCCAAAAACCGCTTTTCCAAACTTCTATTTTTATAGGAATTCTCTTCCTTAACGAGAAGCCTGCCTTGATGGAGAAAAGCGAAAGATGTCGCGACTTTCTCCAGTTCATCTAGGTTATGGCTTGAAATGAGCACCGTTTTATCCCGCCTGTCCTTCAATGACAGCAGAAGATCGCGCACCTCGATCACGCCCACTGGATCGAGCCCGTTAATCGGTTCATCCATGATGAGTAGTCGCGGGTTACCCAGAAGAGCCGTTCCAATGTCCAGGCGGCGCTTCATGCCGAGCGAGTATTGTTTTACCGATACATCTGCTGCATTTTCTAGACCAACGGCAGCAAGCACTCGATTGACTTCACTTTTCGGCAGTCCCCACTCGATACAGCGTGAGGTCAAGTTTTCTCGACCGGTTAAGTTCAAGAATGCCCCACAGCCGTCGGGGACGAATCCGATATTTCTGCGTGCTTTTGCCAGACTTGTTCTCCCAGACTCGCCGAAAAAACTGACTGAGCCTTTTGTTGCCTTTAGCAAGCCGAGGAGAATATCGATCAATGTACTCTTCCCCGCGCCGTTCTCTCCAACGAGAGCGCACACTTCACCCTCAGCTATATCAAATGAAACATCAGACAACGCCCAGTTTTTGCCGTAGCGCTTTGATAGATCCTTGATTGAAATCGCATTACCCATGTCTCATGAACCTCATTAAAAAAGGCAGCGCGGCCGACGGATGGCAGTTATCGACCACGCTGCTTACCCTCTGCTGTCTTAACCAGCATTAACGTTCGCCTTGCTAGAAATGAACATATACGCCAAAACAGCTACAGCGCGAACACGGGTGGTAATTGCGGCAGCCACCACTGCCACCACCCTGCACGTTGCTGCATGGATCGATTACCCAGTTCATAATTACCTCCTTTCGATTTATCGTCTGTTTTAATACTCCGTTATCGTATATCGATAACCTTATGTTTTCAAGAACTATTTTTCGAATAATTTAAGGCTCCTACCGATCGTTTGCGGTAGGAGCCTTGCATGTATACGTGTTTGTCTTCTTGTCTTCTTATTCTGTTTTGTTATTCCTTAGAAAGATCTACTACGTAAACCTCTGTGGGCAACATCTCGGAGGGGTCGGAATTGCGTCTTTGCAAAATCTTATTCCGCGCACGCGCGATGGCAAGTTCCTCAAGTTCTATTTCACTCACGCGACGGATCAAATCTCCCGGCTGACAATCCAACTCAACACAGATATCGAGCAATGTCTTCAAGCGTATGGCCTTAATTTTTGCATTACGGATTTTAGAAATGTTAGCTGGCGTATGCCCAGTCGCTCTTATTAGATCGGCATTTGTTTTCCCGGTCTTAAGCAAAAGTGTCTCAACCTCAATAATGAGATAATCCATGGTCAATCACCTAGACCAAATCATCGGACTGGGACTGCAAAAGCGCCCCATAGCGCCAGAAGATCGACAAAGCGAAAGCAACCATCATTGCAATGATGGATCCCACATCCAAAGTGACGCCTGAGTCACCAATCTGAAGGAGAGCGGAATTCATACGACAGCTCAACATACAATTCCCCATCATTATTTTTAAATCGCTGCCAATCTGTAAGGAGCCCATCACAGCATTAATTGCAAATAGGCAAGCAATAACGGCAATCATCCGTGCATGTGGAATAGTAAAAGGCGATTGACGACGGGCGACATCGAAGCTGATGCTTAACAATGTAAACTCCCCTGCAAGGAGCAAAACCGCCCATAGCGCCAAGTTTGGAAGCGCGATGCTGCCACCCTCACCAAGCTCAACGACCCCCTCGATTACCACTGCGCCATTCAAAATGCTATGGCATGCAACAACAAATGCCGAACCAAAGACGGCGATGGTAGCGATGGCTATAAGTGCCAGCACGGCACAAAGAACCATTCCGATTTTTCTCATGTTATCGAACGACATCTCAATTCTTTGAGCGCGATTCGCCATAGTAACTCCTTTTGCCATCCAGCAGATCTTATTCAATTATTTTATCGTTACCGGAAACTCTTCTCTACAAGAAAAGGGGCGCTCCCTCATCGGGAACGCCCCCATCATGCATGGTTATATTCAATCCCTACAGCGCGCCGGAACCAGCTTGCATCATGCCGCCGGGACCCGAGGTCACGCCGCCGCTTACGGGCGCGGCGTTGCCGGTGTGCGGTGCCGCCGGGGCGGTATCGCCTCCGAGCGCGCCGGCCGGACGCGGCGCCGGAATCTCACCCGTGCCATGGCTAAAGACGAACTTGCCGTCGGCAACATCGCAAAGCACCGTATCACCTTCGCCCCACTCGCCGGCCAGCAGCTCCTCGGACAGCGGGTCCTCGATGAGCTTTTGGATGGCACGACGCAGCGGACGCGCGCCGTTGGTGAGGTCGGTACCCTCCGCCACAATCTTGTCGTAGGCCGCATCGGTAAGCTTGATGTTCATGCCGTTGGCAATCAAACGCTGACGCAGGTCGTCCACCAGCAGGTGCGCGATCTTGGTGAGATTCTCGCCCGAGAGCTTCTGGAACACCACGATGTCGTCGATACGGTTGAGCAACTCGGGGCGGAACAGGCGCTTGAGCTCGCCCATCGCGCGGCCGCGGATCTCACTCGACGTGAGACCCTGCTCGCCGGTGGTGCCAAAGCCAACGCTCGCATCCTGTGCGATCTCGCGGGCGCCCACGTTGGACGTCATGATGATCACGGTGTTGCGGAAGTCGACCGTCTTGCCCTGGCTATCGGTCAGACGACCCTCTTCCAGCACCTGCAGCAAGATGTTGAAGATATCGGGGTGCGCCTTCTCGATCTCGTCGAACAGCACGACCGAGTACGGGTGACGACGAACGGCCTTGGTGAGCTGGCCGCCCTCGTCGTGGCCCACGTAACCCGGGGGGCTACCGATGAGCTTGGAGACCTCGAACTCGCTGCCGAACTCCGACATGTCAAAGCTGATGAGCGCGTCCTTGCTGCCAAAGAGGTACTCGGCGAGCGTCTTGGCGAGCTCGGTCTTGCCCGTGCCGGTAGGACCCAGGAAGATAAAGCTGCCGCCGGGGCGACGCGGATCCTTGAGCGGCGAGCGGCTGCGGCGCACGGCCTTGGCAACCGCCTCGACAGCCTCATCCTGACCGATGATGCGCGTCTTGAGCACGCTTTCGGCTTGCAGCAGGCGACGGCTCTCGCTCTCGGTAAGCGAGGACACCGGCACGCCCGAAGTCACGGACACGATATCGGCGATCTGACTCACATCGATGGTGAGCGGGCTGGCGTCGAGCTCTGCCGTCCAAGCGGCCTTGGCCTCGGCGAGCTCAATCTCGGCGGTCTTCTGCTGCTCGGTGATCTCGGCGGCCTTGTTCATATCGTCGCTCTCGGTGGCCTCCTGCGCGGCGGCCTTGAGCTCCTCTATGCGATGCTCGGCCTCGCGCACCGGCTCGGGCGCGCGATTCGCTGCGATGCGAGCGCGGGCACCGGCCTCGTCGATGAGGTCGATGGCCTTATCGGGCAGGAAGCGATCCTGGATGTAGCG
>UQIB01000034.1 GCA_900541015.1 uncultured Collinsella sp.
CTTGCCACCTGGGCGGCCATGTGCGCCGGCACGTGCGGCATCGGCCCGATCACGCACTTCGATACCGATGCGTTTGCCGTCAAGGTGGCAGCCGAGGTCAAGGGCTTTGACGGCAACGAGTACTTTGGCAAGCGTGACGCCAAGCATCTGGACCCCTGCGTTCAGTTTGCGATGGCGGCTTCGGACGAAGCCATGCACGATGCGGGCTTTGATGTCGAAGGCACCATCGATCGCGAGCGCCTGGGCGTCTACGTGGGCTCGGGCGTGGGCGGCATGACGACGCTCGTCGACAACGTCCATACGATTGCCGAACGTGGGCCCCGCCGCGCATCGCCCTATATGATCGCGATGATGATCCCCAACATGGCATCGGGCAATATCGCAATCCGCCACAAGGCAAAGGGCCCGACCCTGCCCGTGGTGACCGCGTGCGCAACCTCGGCCCATGCGGTGGGCGAGGCGTTCCGCGCCATCAAGCACGGCTATGCCGACGCGATCCTCGCGGGCGGCGCCGAGGCTGCAATTATCCCCGATGCCGTTGCGGGCTTTACGTCCTGCCGCGCATTGACCACCAACCCCGATCCCGCGACGGCTTGTCGCCCGTTCGATGCAGACCGCGACGGCTTTGTGATGGGCGAGGGTGCCTGCGTGCTCGTACTCGAGAGCATGGAGCATGCACAGGCGCGCGGTGCGCACATTTATGCCGAGGTCGTGGGCTACGGCAACACCGATGATGCCTATCACATCACGAGCCCTGATCCCGAGGCTGCCGGCATTGCCCGCGCGATATCGCTGGCGGTGACCGAGGGCGACGTCAGGCCTTCCGAGGGTCTCTACATCAATGCCCACGGCACATCTACCAAGCTCAACGATTCGTCCGAGACGGCGGGCATTAAGCGTGCGCTCGGCGAGGACGCGGCGCGCGCCGCGCACGTCTCGTCGACTAAGTCGATGACCGGCCACATGATCGGTGCCACGGGCGCCATCGAGGTCATGGCCTGCGCCATGGCGCTCGAGCAGGGCGTGGTGCCGCCGACCATTAACTACCGCACGCCCGATCCCGCCTGCGATCTTGACTACACGCCCAATCGCGCAGTTCGCGCCGACCTTACCTGGGCGCTTTCGACCAACCTAGGCTTTGGCGGGCACAACGCCGCCATCGCGCTGCGTAGATATACGAGGAGCTAGAGCATGGATTCCAAAAGACTTGCCGAGATAGCCGATGTTATGGAGGACCGCGGCCTCACGCGCGTACGCGTTGAGGAGCCCGATGGCACCGCGGTCGAACTCGAGCGCGCGAGCGCCGCACAGCCGGTTGCCGTGCCCATGCCTATGCCGGGTGCCGTGACTGCTCCGGCGGTGGCTCCTGTCGCCATGCCTGCCGCCGCACCGGAGCCCGCCGCGCAGGCGCCTGCCACCGCACCGGAGCCCAAGGGCACCGAGGTGACCGCTCCCATGGTCGGCGTTTTCTATGCTGCCCCGGCGCCGGGCGACGAGCCGTTTGTGCACGTGGGCTCCAAGGTCAAGGCCGGTGAGACCCTCTGCATCATCGAGGCCATGAAGGTTCTCAACGAGGTGACGGCCGAGGCAGACGGCGAGGTGCTCGAGATCTGCGTGGCCGACGGCGATCTCGTGGAGTTCGGCAGTTGCCTCATGAGGATCGGATAGGTGATATCCATGAACAAAGAAGAGCTTAAAGAACTGTTGCCGCATCGCGAACCGATGCTTTTGCTTGACGAGGCCGAGCTGGTGGGCGACGAGGCCCACGGCAAGATCACGATTACGGGTGACGAGTACTTTTTGCAGGGGCATTTTCCGGGAAACCCGGTGGTCCCCGGCGTGATTCAGTGTGAGATGCTCGCCCAAAACTGCTGCGTGCTGCTGATGGGCGATGAGGAAGCGCGCGGCGCGACGCCGTTCTACACGAGCCTGGACAAGGTGCGCTTTAAGCGTCCGGTGCGACCGGGCGACACGGTGGATCTGGTGTGCTCCATCACGCGTGCGCGCGGGCCGTTCCGCTTTGCGACGGGCACCGCGAGCGTCAACGGTGAGGTCTGTTGCCGCGCCGACATGTCTTTTGCACTCATGCACGAAAGTTAAGGAAGGCTTCATGTTCGACAAAGTGCTCATCGCCAACCGCGGCGAGGTCGCGGTCCGTGTTATCCGCGCGTGCCGCGATATGGGCATCAAAACCGTCGCCGTCTATTCCACGGCCGATGCGGACGCGCTGCACGTGCAACTTGCCGACGAGGCGTATTGCATCGGCGGCCCGCGTCTTGCCGAGAGCTACCTCAACGACGATGCCGTGCTCACCTGTGCCGTAAAGTCGGGAGCTAAGGCAATTCATCCAGGCTATGGCTTTTTCTCCGAGAAGGCGAGCTTTGTGCGCGACTGCGACAAGTATGGCCTGGCGTTTGTCGGTCCTTCGGCCGAGGTGATCGACAGCATGGGCGACAAGGACGCCGCGCGCCGAACGGCTGCCGCGGCGGGCGTGCCCATCGTGCCCGGCTGCGATTTGCTCAAAAGCCCCGAGGAGGCGACGGCCGAGGCCGAGCGTATTGGCTGCCCCGTGCTTATTAAGGCGCGTGCAGGTGGTGGCGGTCGCGGCATTCGCAAGGTCGAGCGCGTGGAAGATGCGGCAAAGGCCTTTATTGAAGCACGCGCCGAGGGCGAGGCCGTTTTTGGCGACGGCGAGTGCTACATGGAGAAGTTCGTTGCGCCGGCGCACCATGTCGAGGTGCAGATTATGGCCGATAAGCAGGGCCATGTGTTTTCGCTCGGCGAGCGCGAGTGCTCGGTGCAGCGGCGCAACCAAAAGCTAATCGAGGAGAGCCCCGCGCCGTGCCTCGACGGACACGACGACATTCGTGCTCGCATGCACAAGGCAGCGCGTGACCTGGCTCGTGCCGTCGGCTACGAAGGGGCCGGTACCATCGAGTTCCTGTATTCGGACGACGGCAATTTCTACTTTATGGAAATGAACACGCGCTTGCAGGTGGAGCATCCGGTTACGGAGTTTGTGACCGATACCGACTTGGTCAAGTGGCAGCTGCGCGTGGCAGCCGGCCAGCCTCTGCCCTTTGAGCAGGAGGACATGCCGGTCCGCAACCACGCCATGGAGTGCCGCATCAATGCCGAAACGCCGGACTTTCTGCCGTCATGCGGAACGGTCACCGCGTTGCGTGTGCCGGGTGGTCCGCGCGTGCGCTGGGATTCCGCCATGTTTACCGGTGCGAAAGTTCCGCCGTACTACGACTCCATGCTTGGCAAGCTCATCGTGTGTGCGCCCACGCGTGACGGCGCCATTCGCAAGATGCGCTCGGCCCTGGGCGAGCTCGTGATTGAGGGCGTGAGCGAAAACAGTGAGCTTCAGCTCGACGTGCTGGCAAACGACGAGTTCTTGTCGGGCATGTATCACACCGATCTGATGGGGCATCTCTATGCTGATGAATAGAAAAGCGAAGACGGTCAACGTCCTCGAGGGACCGATGACCGAGTCGTGCGCCGAGTTTCCCGCGCGCCACGTGTTTATCAAGTGCCCGGAGTGCCGCCGCGTGATCGATGAGGCGCGCCTGCACGACAACCTCGAGGTCTGCCCTCGTTGCGGCAAACACTTTCGCGTGAGCGGGCGCGACCGCATGCGCATGACGATTGACGAGGGCACGTTTGAGGAATGGGATGCCAGTCTGGCGCCGGAGGACTTCCTTTCGTTTCCCGGCTATGCCGACAAGCTCAAGAGCGTGAGCGAACGTTCGGGCGAGCGCGATGCCGTTGTGTGCGGCAAGGGCAAAATCTGCGGTTGCGATACGGCGCTCTTCTTTATGGACGCCAACTTTATGATGGGCTCGATGGGTTCCGTGGTGGGCGAGAAGATCTGTCGCACATTTGAGCGAGCGACCGAGCTTGGATTGCCAGTTGTCGGCTTTACCGTTTCGGGCGGTGCGCGCATGCAAGAGGGCGTGACATCGCTTATGCAGATGGCCAAGATTTCTGCGGCGGTTAGGCGCCATAGCGAGGCGGGCGGCCTGTATATCACGGTGCTCACTGACCCCACGACCGGAGGCGTAACCGCGAGCTTTGCCATGGAGGGCGATATTATCCTGGCTGAGCCCGATGCCCTGACGGCATTTGCCGGCCCGCGCGTGATCGAGCAGAACATGCACAAGCGCCTGCCCAAGGGATTCCAGCGCTCCGAGTTTTTGCTGGAGCACGGCTTTTGCGATGCCGTTGTTCCGCGTGGCGAGATTGCGCTCACGGTAGGCGAGCTGCTGGCACTGCACGAAGGGCACGCGCCCGGCCTGGGGGCACCGCATGAGATCGTGCATACGGGTCGTCGCGGCAAAAAGCTGGGACACTTGTTCAAGCGCTCGACCGCACCAAAAACCGCGCTCGAGATTGTCAAGCAGACCCGCTCGGCAGATCGCGCCACGGCGGGCGAGATGATCTCGCTGGGCCTGGATGGATTTGTGGAGCTGCATGGCGACCGTTACTTTGGCGACGACGCCGCCGTGGTGGCTGGCATTGGCTGGAAAGACGGGCGACCCGTGACGGTTATCGCCGTCGAGCGCGGTACCACGACCAAAGAGCGCATGCGTCGCAACTTTGGTATGGCACATCCCGAGGGCTACCGCAAAGCGCGTCGCCTTATGCGCCAGGCCGAAAAGTTTGGTCGACCGGTTCTGTGTCTGGTCGATACTTCGGGCGCGTTTTGCGGCATCGGTGCCGAGGAGCGCGGCCAGGGCGAGGCGATTGCCCAGAATCTCATGGAGATGAGCGGCCTCAAGACGCCGATTGTCTCGGTGGTGACAGGCGAGGGCGGCTCTGGTGGCGCGCTGGCGCTGTCCGTGGCCGACCGCATCCTGATGCTCTCGAGCTCGGCCTATTCGGTCGTGAGCCCCGAGGCCTGTGCGTCGATCCTGTGGAAGGATACCGAGCGCGCGAATGAGGCCGCCGAGGCGCTTAAACTCACGGCTCCCGATCTGTTGGCGCTCGGCATCATCGACGGCATTGTTGACGATAGGGGCCTGTCGCATGAGGAGATCGCTGGTGCCGTCATGTCCTCGGCATTTGATGCCTTCGATACGCTTGGGCGGCTCGACGACGCGACCCTCACAAACCTCCGCTACGAAAAGTACCGCGCAATCGGTCAATACCGCACGATGTGACAGGGGGATAGCCCGCATGTCACATTGGGAAAGGCGTTCCATGTCACAAGTTTCTAACACCTCGTTTACAACGACGGCTTCATCAAACGCCATGGCCGTGGTGGACTATCTGTCCAAAAGCATGATGTCGGCGCTGCCGTTTATTGTCTGCGCGGCGTTGTTCCGCACCGTCGCCGTCATTATGGGCGAAGGCATGCTGGGCCTGTGGTCTGCCGATTCCGAAATCTATCGCCTGTTCTACAGTTGGCTCTATAACGCCGGCTACTACTTTTTGCCCATTTATCTTGGTTGGGCGGCCGCCCGCCAGCTCGGTTGCTCGGAGCAGCTGGGCATGATGCTGGGCGGCGTATTGATTGCACCCGATCTGCTTAAGCTCGTCGATGCCGCATCGACGACGGGGGCATCGATGACTTCCGTGTATGGTCTGCTTCCCGCGCCGGTCAACGATTACACGACGACTGTTATTCCGGTTTTCCTCTCGGTGCCTGTGCTATGGCGAGTGGAGTGTTTCTTTAAGCGCGTTATCCCTAAGGCCGTGGCGTTTTCGTTCGTTCCGTTTGCAACCATGCTCGTCATGGTTCCGGTTTCGCTGTGTATCACGGCGCCGGCGGGCAGCTATCTGGGCATGCTGTTGGGACAGCTTATGTTTATGCTTGGAAATTCCGGTGGCATCGTGTCGCTGCTCACGCTCATGGGGCTTGCCGCGGGCTGGGAGTTCCTAAAGATCGCCGGCGTCAGCAACGTTGTCCTATCGCTTGCCTACGCGCAGTTCATGAGTGTGGGAACGGATTCGTGCATCCTGATCGCCGCGACGATGGCGACGTTCGCCGTTTGGGGCATGCCCTTTGGCGCGTCGCTCCGCGTTGCGGATAAGGACGAGAAGGCGCTCATGCTGGGCTATTCGATCTCGGGTGTGCTTGGTGGCGTAAGCGAGCCGGCGCTGTACGGTTGCGGCTTTAAATATGGCAGGTGCCTGACGTGCATGGCCATTGGCGGCGCCGTCGGAGGCCTTGTTGCGGCCGTGGGCCACGTTACGGCCTATACCATCGGCATGACGAATGTCCTCATGGTCATTGGCTTTGCCACGGGCGGCATCTCGAACCTGCTGTGGTGCTGCGCTGCCGGCGGTGTGGCATTTGCGGTGTCTGCGGCGCTGAGCTGCTGCTTTGGCGTGGTGCCGGCGAAGGGACAGACGATGGGGGACGGAGCCGATTCACCCGAAACCTCGAAGAGCGTGGCCGAAGTAAGCGCGTAAACCTGTGCGACACAAGGACGATTCCTTTGCCATGCTCCAAGGCCGTGGCCCGTGTGGGTCGCGGCCTTTTTGTATCTGAAGGACAAAGTGGCTACACTACAATCCGTTTGAGCAATAGATATATATAGGCAGTACCGTGGGGGCTGATGAAGATGGTCGAGTGGATCGTTCGTCGTGCGCAGGGCGACCGTGCGCGCGTGGGCACGTTGACGGGCATGGTGTGCATTCTCGCTAATGTTGCGCTTTGTGCTGCGAAGGGCGCAATTGGTGTGGTTTCGGGATCGGTTTCGATTGTGGCGGATGCCATGAACAACCTGTCCGATGCCAGCTCGAATATCGTGAGCGTGCTGGGCTTTAAGCTGGCGAGCAAGCCGGCCGACCCCGAGCATCCTTACGGCCACGGTCGCTACGAGTATCTCTCGGGTCTGGTCGTGGCGGCACTCGTACTGCTGATTGGCGTTGAGCTGGTGAAGTCCTCGGTTGAGCGCATCATCCACCCCGAACCTGTCGAGTTCTCGCTTGCCCTGGTGGCAGTTCTAGTGCTTTCGATGGTCGTAAAGCTCTGGATGGCGGCCCTCAACCAAAAGCTCGGCGATCGCATTGAGTCCGAGACGCTGCATGCGACCGCGCAAGATTCCAAGAACGATGTCCTTGCCACGGGCGCCGTGCTAGCGTGCGCAATTGTTTCGCAGGTGACGCACATCAATCTTGACGCATGGGTCGGCCTTGCCGTTGGCGCCTATATTGGCTGGAGCGGTTTTGAACTCATTCAGGATACGGTGAGCCCGCTTTTGGGTCAGTCGCCCGATCCTAAGCTGGTCAAGCACATTCGAGACAAGATCATGAGCTATCCCGGCGTTTTGGGCGTTCACGATTTGATGGTTCACGACTACGGCCCGGGCAGGAAGTTCGCAAGCGCGCATGCCGAGATGGCGGCCGAGGTCAGTCCGCTGGAAAGTCACGACACGCTCGATAACATCGAGCAGTCGTTTAGGAACGAGGACGGCATGATCGTCACGCTCCATTACGATCCCATCGTGACCGACGATCCAAAGGTGGCGAGCATGCGCCTGCGTATCAACGCAATGGCTCAGGAGATCGATAACCGCCTTTCGATTCACGACCTTCGCTGCGTGCCGGGTCCCACGCACACCAACGTGATCTTTGACTGCGTACGTCCCTCGGATCTGCAGATGAGTGCCGAAGACGTAAAGCACGCGCTGGCACAACGGGTCGAATCGGAATATCCCAAGTCGATTGCCAAGATTACGATCGACGAAGACTACGTAGGGCATACCCACGAGTAAGGCTGTGCCGGCAAAGCAAGTTATACAGAAGGGGAGAATATGAAGAGGCTGTATCTGCTCCGCCACGGCCAGACGGAATTCAACGTCAAAAAGCTGGTCCAGGGCCGCTGCGATTCACCACTGACCGACCTGGGCCGCAAACAAGCGGGAATGGCAGCCGCATGGCTCAAAGCTCACGGCGTCGTCCCCGACAAAGTAGTCTCATCACCCTTAGGCCGAGCCATGGACACGGCAAGTCTCGTCGCATGCGAACTCCTCGGCCCGGACGCAGCAGTCGAGCCCTGTGAAGGCATTATCGAGCGCAGCTACGGCACCTTCGAAGAAGGCCCCCACGACGCCCTGCCCACTGACGTTTGGGATCCGGGCGAGGACCTGGTCCCCTTCGGAGGAGAAGGAAGCCGCGCGCTGCAAGAGCGCATGGTAGACACCCTCACCAATCTCATGGGCGCCGAGGGCATAGAAACCCTCCTAGCAGTAAGCCACGGCAGCGCCAGCCGCCAATTCATTAAGGCTGCAGCCCCAGAGGGCTTCGAGCTCCCAACAAAACTCCCCAACTGCGCCATCATGATCTTCGATTTCGATGAGGCAAAGCCACAAGCAGAAGTCGAGCCAATGCAATGCAAGTTCACCCTCCAGCAAATAGTGGACCCCCAACAAAGTCATTAGCCTGAGCGAGCAAGGTTTAGTAGACATCAACGTGGCGTTCCCAGTGTGCGGCGGAGGGGGCGGGCCAGAGACATATTAAGGTTGTCGCGAGTTCCGCACGAACAGGAGAGCACTTAATGTGCTCTCCGTCGTGAGCAGGACTGTAGAGCAGCAGCCTTAATATGTCTCTGGCCCGCCCCCTCCGCCGCACACTGGGAACGTGCCACGCACTTTACCTGCGTAAACAATGTGAGTGAAATATGAATCTCGATGGATACGCCCGCAGCCGTGTATACTAAACAGCAGTGTGTAACCAGGGGAGTATTCTGGCTGGACAAAATGCCTGCTTAATAGGGTTGTCAGGTAGTCCGGGCGAAATACAAGGCTGGGGAGCACGTCGTGTAAGTAGTGGTCCTCTAGGGGCGTACGCTCGGTGGTGTACGCATTGTCCCAAGACCACGCGAGAGTTGGGATCATATCTTGATCAGCATGATTCTCGGCCGCAAGATTGGCATGACCCAGGTTTGGGACGAGGACGACAACGTCGTTCCCGTCACGGTCATCCAGGCTGGCCCCTGCGCTGTCTCGCAGGTTAAAACTCAGGCAACCGACGGCTATGACGCCGTCCAGATCGGTTTCGGCGACATCAAGGCCAAGAACGTGAACAAGCCCATGGCTGGTCACTTCGCCAAGGCTGGCGTCGAGCCTGTCCGTTTCCTTCGTGAGGTCCGCGTCGAGAACGGCGAGGAGCACAAGGTCGGCGAGGTCGTCACCGTCGCTGATTTCGCTGATGTCGAGAAGGTCGACGTCATCGGTACCTCCAAGGGTAAGGGCTTCCAGGGTCGCATCAAGCGCTGGGGTCAGCGCCGCGGTCCTATGACGCATGGTTCTCACTTCCAGCGTCACCCCGGTTCTATCGGTCAGTGCGCCTATCCTGCGCGCGTCCTCAAGGGCGTCAAGATGGCCGGTCACATGGGTAACGAGCGCGTTACCGTCAAGAACCTTTCCGTTGTCCGCATCGATGCCGAGCAGAACCTCATCTTGGTCAAGGGCGCTGTCCCGGGTGCCAAGAATGGTCTCGTCGCCATCCGTATGGCCTAAGGGCCCAGCCCATTTAGCCCAGCGTCATACCAAGGAGAACACTTAAATGGCAAAGTTTGAAGTAAAGAACAGCGAGGGCAAGAAGGTCGCCGAGGCCGAGCTCGCCGCTGAGGTGTACGGCATCGAGCCGAACATCCACGTTATGCACCACATCGTCAAGTGCCAGATGGCCTCTTGGCGTCAGGGCACCCAGTCTGCTAAGGGCCGCTCTGAGGTTTCCGGTGGCGGCAAGAAGCCTTGGCGTCAGAAGGGCACCGGCCGTGCCCGCCAGGGTTCCATCCGTGCTGCCCAGTGGCGTCACGGTGGCGTTGTCTTCGCCCCTAAGCCCCGTTCCTACGCTAAGCGTATGAACAACAAGGAGGTCAAGCTGGCTATGCGCTCCGCGCTGTCCGCCAAGCTGGCCGATGGCGAGCTCGTGCTCGTCGACGACTACGGCTTCGAGAAGCCTTCCACCAAGGCTGCCGTCGCCATGCTCAAGGCTCTCGGCCTTGAGGGCAAGCGTCTGACCATCATCGTTCGCGATGAGGATGTCAACGCCTACCTGTCGTTCCGCAACATTCCCAAGACGTTCATCATCACCGCTGACGAGGCCAACACCTACGATCTCGTCAACAACAACGCCGTGCTGATGCCCGCCGACATCGCCGCTCACTTCGGGGAGGTGCTTGCATAAATGACCGCCCACGAGATCATCATCCGTCCGATCGTGTCCGAGCGTTCCTTCTCCGGCATGGAGCTGAACAAGTACACGTTCGAGGTCGCCAAGGATGCTAACAAGTATCAGATCAAGGACGCTGTCGAGGAGATCTTCGGCGTCAAGGTCGTTCGCGTGAACACCCTGACGGTCAAGCCCAAGACCAAGCGCGTGCGCTATGTCGCCGGCAAGACCCGTTCTTGGAAGAAGGCCATCGTCACGCTGGCCGAGGGCGACACCATCGAGGTCTTTGGCAACCAGGCCTAAGACTCGCTGCTGTTGAGTGAGCTCATGCCTCCCAACTAGGGGAGGCGAGAGCTCAAGGTTTTGGGCGTATAAAATGGACACGCCCGGAACCGTGTATACGTCCGGTGTCATCGCACCCGAGGCAGAACCTCGAATCCCTGTCTGCGATGGCTAACGGATTCCTATTGAAAGGGATTGTAATGGCTGTAAAGCACCTTAAGCCGACCTCCGCTGGTAGGCGTTGGCAGACGATCTCCGACTTCTCTGAGATCACCTGCACCAAGCCCGAGAAGTCTCTTCTCGAGCCCCTGCCCAAGAAGGCCGGTCGTAACAACAACGGCCGCATCACCACCCGCCACCAGGGCGGCGGCGTGAAGCGTCGTTACCGCGTGATCGACTTCAAGCGCAACAAGGACGGCGTGCCCGCCAAGGTTGCCACGATCGAGTACGATCCGAACCGTTCCGCTCGCATCGCTCTGCTGCACTACGCTGACGGTGAGAAGCGCTACATCCTGGCCCCCAAGGGCCTCGAGGTCGGTCAGACCATCATGTCCGGTTCTGACGCCGACATCAAGCCGGGCAACGCTCTGCCCCTCGCCGACATCCCCGTCGGTACGCTCATCCACGCCGTCGAGTTCCAGCCGGGCAAGGGCGCTGCTATCGCCCGTTCCGCCGGTAACTCCTGCCAGCTGATGGGTAAGGAGGGCAAGTACGCTATCGTCCGTATGCCTTCCTCCGAGATGCGCCGCATCCTCGTTACCTGCCGCGCCACCGTCGGTGAGGTCGGCAACGCCGATCACTCCAACATCGTCATCGGCAAGGCCGGCCGTAAGCGTCACATGAACGTGCGCCCGACCGTCCGCGGTACCGTCATGAACCCTGTCGACCACCCGCACGGCGGTGGCGAGGGCAAGAACCACACCTCTGGTCGTCCCTCCGTTACCCCCTGGGGTAAGCCGACGAAGGGCCTTCGTACGCGCAAGAAGAAGAAGGTCTCGAACCAGCACATCATTCGTCGCCGTAAGAAGTAATTTCGGATACCGAGTTTTAGGAGAAAGCACTTATGAGCAGAAGTCTCAAAAAGGGCCCGTTCGTGGAGACTCGCCTTCTCTCGCGTATCACCGCGATGAACGAGGCTGGCAAGAAGGACGTCGTGAAGACCTGGTCCCGCGCGTCCACCATCTTCCCCGAGATGGTTGGTCACACCATCGCCGTCCACGACGGCCGCAAGCATGTGCCCGTGTATGTTACCGAGTCCATGGTTGGTCACAAGCTCGGCGAGTTCGCGCCGACTCGTACGTTCCGTGGCCACAAGGCCAAATAGGGGGTTAACCGTAAATGGCAACTAAGTCTATTGAAACTGAGGCCACCGAGGTTCGCGCCGTCGCTAAGTACGTGCGTGTTTCCCCCAGCAAGGCCCGCCTGGTGGTCGATCTGATCCGCCGTAAGCCTGTCGCTCAGGCCTTCGACATCCTCCACTTCTGCGACCGCGCCGTCGCCGTGGATGTCGAGAAGGTTCTCCGTTCCGCCGTTGCGAACGCCGAGAACAACAACGGTCTGCGTGCCGACAACCTGGTTGTCGCCGCTGCCTATGTTGACGAGGGTCCGACGCTTAAGCGCATCCGTCCCCGCGCCAAGGGTTCCGCTTCTCGCATTCTGAAGCGTACTTCCCACATCACCGTCGTCGTTGCTCCTCGAAAGGAGGCGTAAAGCTGTATGGGTCAGAAAGTCTACCCCACCGGCTTCCGTCTTGGCATCACCGAGAACTGGCGCTCCCGCTGGTTCGCAGAGAAGGATTACGCTAAGACCCTCGGTAACGATCTCGAGATCCGCAAGTACCTCGAGAAGCGTCTTTCCCGCGCAGCTGTCTCCCGCGTCGAGATCGAGCGCGCTGGCGACAAGGTGAAGGTCATCATCCTCACCGCTCGCCCCGGCGTTGTCATCGGTAAGAAGGGTGCCGAGATCGATACCCTCCGCACCGAGCTCGAGAAGGTCGCTGGCGTCTCCAAGGGCCAGCTCTCCGTCGACGTTGTCGAGATCAAGCGCCCCGAGCTCGACGCCAACCTCGTTGCTCAGTCTATCGCCGAGCAGCTCGAGGGCCGCGTTGCCTTCCGTCGCGCTATGCGCAAGGCTGTCCAGTCCGCCCGCAAGGCCGGCGCTAAGGGCATCCGTATCCAGTGCTCCGGTCGTCTCGGCGGTGCCGAGATGGGCCGTCGTGAGTGGTACCGCGAGGGTCGCGTGCCTCTGCACACCCTCCGTGCCAAGATCGACTACGGCACGGCTGTCGCCAGCACCACCATGGGCGCTTGCGGCGTGAAGGTCTGGATCTACCTGGGCGAGAAGCTCCCGGGCCAGCCTGTTCCCAACCCTGCACTCGAGGGCTCTTCCCGTCCTCGTCGTCGTAACTCCGAGAGGAGGGGTCAGTAGTGCTTGCCCCTAAGCGTATTCTTCACCGCAAGGTGCAGCGTGGCTCCATGAAGGGCCAGGCCAAGGGTAATACCGAGCTGCATTTCGGCGAGTTTGGTATCCAGGCTCTCGAGGCCCATTGGATCACCAACCGTCAGATCGAGGCCGCTCGTATTGCCATGACCCGCTACATGAAGCGTGGCGGTCGTGTCTACATCACGATCTTCCCCGATAAGCCCATCACCAAGAAGCCTGCCGAGACTCGCATGGGTTCTGGTAAGGGTAACCCCGAGGAGTGGGTGGCCGTCGTCAAGCCCGGCCGCATCATGTTCGAGGTTAAGGGTGTTCCCGAGGAGGTCGCTCGCGAGGCTCTGCGTCTTGCACAGCACAAGCTTCCCATCAAGACCAAGATTGTTGCTGCCAAGAACGCTGAGCAGCGCATCGAGAAGGAGATGGCTGAGGAGGCCGCTCTCGAGGCCAAGTGGGCTGCTGAGGACGCCGCCGCCGCCAAGGAGGAGAACTAATGAAGCCCGCAGAGATTCGTGAGCTCTCGGACGCTCAGCTCGTTGAGAAGCTGAAGGAAATGCGCGCCGAGCTCTTTAACCTTCGTTTCCAGATGGCCACCAGCCAGCTGGACAACACCGCTCGCGTCAACACCGTGAAGAAGGACATCGCTCGCGTCCTCACGGAGCAGCGCGCCCGCGAGATCGCAGCGGAGAAGTCCGCTGTCGCCGAGTAGGACCTAAGGAGAGAACATGACTGATTCGCGTAACTCGCGTAAGGTCCGTACGGGTGTCGTTACCTCCGTCTCCGGTGCCAAGACCATTGTTGTCACCATCACCGAGCGCAAGCGTCACCCCAAGTACGGCAAGATGATGACCAGCTCCAAGAAGCTGCACGCTCACGACGAGGAGTGCACGGCTGGCGTGGGCGATACCGTCCGCGTTATGGAGACCCGTCCTATGTCCAAGATGAAGCGTTGGCGCCTCATCGAGGTCGTCGAGCGCGCTAAATAAGCAGTCGCTCTTACGACTTGTACGTTTCCGAAGATGTGCGTATGCCTGGCTTGCATACCACGGGCCGTATAAAGGCTGCGCACCTCTCTTCGGTTCTTAGTTCGGAGGAACATCTACCATGATTCAGATGCAAACCATGCTGAACGTCGCCGACAACTCCGGCGCTCGCAAGATTCGCTGCATCAAGGTGCTTGGCGGTTCCAAGCGTCGTTATGCAGGCATCGGCGATGTGTTCATCGGTGCTGTCCAGGAGGCTACCCCTGGCGCCAACGTCAAGAAGAAGGACGTTGTCCGTTGCGTCGTCGTTCGCACCGTTAAGGAGATCCGCCGCAAGGATGGCTCCTACATTCGCTTTGATGAGAACGCCTGCGTTGTCATCAACAACGATGGTTCGCCCGTCGGCACCCGTATCTTCGGGCCTGTCGCTCGCGAGCTTCGTGACAAGAAGTACATGAAGATCGTCTCGCTCGCTCCCGAGACCCTGTAGTTAGGGGAGATATATGTATATCAAGAAGGGCGATAAGGTCCAGGTTCTCTCTGGTAAGGATCGCGGCAAGCAGGGCGTTGTCCTGCGTGCTCTCCCCGCCGAGAACAAGGTCGTTGTCGAGGGCGTTTCGGTCGTCAAGAAGGCCGTCAAGCCCAACGCTGCCAACCAGCAGGGCGGCATCGTTTCGCAGGAGGCTCCTATCGACGCCTCCAACGTCAATCTCGTCTGCCCCGAGTGCGGTAAGGTTACCCGCGTCGGTCACGAGAAGGACGGCAAGAACAAGCTGCGCGTCTGCAAGAAGTGCGGCCACAAGTTCTAAGCTGCCCGCAACATCAAGTTGCTAGCAAAGGCCCGGATGCTCCACGGCATCCGGGCCTTTTTTCTATCGCTACTCGATGGCTTCGGTTTTGCCGTCCCGTCATTCCGGTTGCATCCAGTTTTCGGTGCCGTCTCGAATCGAGTGCCGCCAGGTGACACCCTGTCGCGTTTCGTCGGCTTCGACCACTCATTGGGGACAGACTTAAATGAGCAGCCTTCGCTTGGCATTCATTGGGGACAGACTTAAATGACCAGTCGTTGGGGGGACAGTCTCTATGTGCCGGCAGTTTGGGACGGTCCTTTGATGTCTGATGCCCCCAGAGGGGTGGAGTAATACGGCCTACTCTGTCTTTTATGGCTATGGTGTTCCGCCCTTTTATGTTTCATAAGGATCGTTGCATGCGCATTTACGCGCATAGCCTTGCGCGATAATGCGCATAACCGCGCAAACATTTGCCAACTATGGCTAAATAATGACCGATAAGAAAATAAACACGCAAACACGAGCAGATACGCGCGCAATTGTGCGATTATAGGGTTGTTAGAAATGAAGGACTTCCGATACCTCAGGAGGCACATAATGGCAGATTCCAAACAGGCTCCGCTCGACGCCGAAGCAGCCGCTAAGGCGGCGTTTGCCTCGGTCCAGGATCAGCCGTTCCCCAACGATATTTTTACGGCCCCCGAGCTCCGCTGGGCCGTGATCGGTTGCGGTGTTATCGCCAACCAGATGGCCCAGTCTCTCGCTCTTGCCGGCCGCAAGCTTGCGGGCGTTGCCAACCGCACACTGTCCAAGGCTCAGGCTTTTGCAGAGCAGTATGGCGTTGAGAAGGTCTATGACACGGTCGAGGATCTCTACGCCGATCCGAACATTGACGCAGTCTATATCACCACGCCGCACAACACGCATATCACCTATCTGCGAGCCGCTCTGGCAGCTGGCAAGCACGTGCTCTGCGAGAAGGCCATTACCCTCAATTCCGCCGAGCTTGACGAGGCCCGCGCCATTGCCGACGAGCACAACGTGGTCCTTATGGACGCCACCACGGTGCTTCACATGCCCTTGTATCAGGAGCTGCGTCGTCGCATGGATGTCGGCGAGTTCGGCCGCATGAATCTCGCTCAGCTCAACTTTGGCAGCTATAAGGAGTACGGCGATCTGACCAACCGCTTCTACAACCGTAGCCTTGCCGGTGGCGCCATGCTCGACATTGGTGTGTATGCGCTCTCCGTTATGCGCCTCTTTATGGCGAGCCAGCCCGCTGAGGTTGTCTCGCTGGGCAACACCTGTGAGACCGGTGTCGACGTTGCGGGCGGCATTGTCTGCCGTAACGCCGAACAGCAGCTGGGCGTGGTGAGCCTTACGCTCCACTCCAAGCAGCCCAAGCGCTCGGTCATTAGCTTCGACAAGTGCTATATCGAGGTCAACGATTATCCGCGTGCCGATCATGCGACCATCGTGTGGACTGCAGACGGTCACCGTGAGGAGGTTCACGCTGGCACCGAGGCATACGCTCTGTGCTACGAGATGGCCGATCTTGAGAAGGCCGTTGCCGGCGATGATTCGAAGCGTGAGCTTCTGGGCTATGCTTCTGATGTTATGGAGCTTATGACCAAGCTCCGCGCCGACTGGGGAGTTGTGTACCCCGAGGAGGAGTAAGCGATGCTTGCGGAAGATAGGCTCAACGCGATCGTGTCGATGGTGCAGCGAGCCGGCTCGGTTACCGTGCCGGAGCTTGCTGAGGCCCTGGGCGTGACGGCGTCTACCATTCGGCGCGACCTGCAGACGCTCGACCGAGCGCACCGCATCGCCAAGGTCCACGGTGGGGCGACGAGTCTTGAGCGCGCGCACGTGACGCGCGACCTAACGCTTAATGAGCGCAGCGACCTCCATAACGATGACAAGGAGCGTATCTGCGCCCGTGCGGCGGCGCTTGTGGAGCCTGAGAGCTTTGTATACATCGACTCGGGCTCGACGACGCTCAGGCTCATCGAGCATCTTCCACACCTTGAAGATGTCACCTATGTGACCGATTCCGTGCTCCATGCTCAGCGCCTTGCTTTGCGCGGCATGCGTACCGTGGTGCTGGGCGGCGAGCTCAAACCCGAGACCGAGGCGCTCGTTGGCCCCGATGCCTTGGCAACCTTAGACCGCTACAACTTCAACTGTGGCTTTTGGGGCTCTAACGGCATTGCCGCCGAGCAGGGCTTCACGGCGCCAGATATCGAGGAGGCGCAAGTAAAGCGTATCTCGATGCGCCATACGGCCAAGCGCTTCGTAATCTCGGACGCCAGTAAATTTGGCATGGTGGCGCCCGTCAAGTTCGCGGACTTCCGCGACGCAACGATTATTACCGCAGGCGAGGTCCCCGCCAAGTACCGGGCAATGGACAACGTCATCACGGTCTAGCAGCAGGGGACGGGCTAAGGCCAAAACCACCGCGAAGGGACAGAAACCTTTGTGGTGGTTTTGACGTTTGTCCAGATAAGACCTGCCAAAATAAACCCGTCCCTTTTCGGGAGACTTTAGGGCTCCCAGGGGCAGGGGGCTTCGATGTGGATGTGCTCGCCGGTTACGGGATGCGTGAAGGACACGCTGTGGGCGTGAAGCATGAGGCCACAAGGACGCGGCGTGCCGTACAGGTCGTCGCCAACCAGGGGATGACGCTCGCTCGCCAGATGCACACGGATTTGGTGTTTGCGGCCGGTGAGCAACTCGACATCGATATACGAGCGCGTGGGCAGACCACGGCGGCTCTTAAGGCGCTTGAGCACCTTGACGCGTGTTTGAGAGGGCTTGCCGCTGGCGCCTACACGCATCTTGCGGCTGTCGTGGCGGTCGCGCGCGATGGGCTTGTCGATGAGCTTCTCGTTCCAGTCGATCTTGCCCTCGGCGAGCGCCAGATAGTGCTTTTCGAACGCGTGGTCGATGACCATCTGGTCAAAAGCGGGCTGCGTCTGCTTGTCGAGCGAGAACAACACCACGCCGGTGGTGTTGCGGTCCAAGCGGTTGAGTGGCTGCATGTCGGTCGCAGCAAAGCCGTCGCCCATCGCCAACAAAAGGTCGCTGGCGTAGTCGGTGAGCGTGCGCTCGCCGGTGCCGTCGCCGTGGACGATCATGCCGGCGGGCTTGTCGATGGCCATAAGCCAGGCGTCGCAGTAGAGGACTTGAGGTTCTTCGTTCACGTGTAAGCCTTTCGGTTAGCTGATTCCCACAAACATGCAGCCCGAGGTCGCCCCGCGCAGGCGGGCGGCGGGCTTACGGCCAGCTTGAGCCGCCTCGGCGGCGCGACGGACGCGAGCGACGGCACGGCCAATCTCATCGGCCTCGAGCAGCGTGCCGTCCACCATAAGACGACGGACGCCGGCGTCGAGCAGCTGTGGTACCTGCGGCGTAAGGTCGATGGGGTAGGCGTCGTACAGGCGCGAGCGGCCGTGGATGTCGGTACGCACCGGCATGACCTTTCCGTCGATATTCTTGAGCGAGAGCTTGCGGGCACGCAGGCGGCAGTTGGCACAATCGTGGATGCAGCCATTGGCCACCTGCAGGATGCAGTGCTCGCTTGTCATGACGCGCGGGCGGCCAAAGACGGTGATGCCCAGAGCCGCGGGCGCGGCGGCGCCGAGCGAGACAATCTCGTCGAGCGTGATTTCGGGCGAGAGCCAAAACGCACCGGCTCCGCGCTCGGCAAGCGCCTCCATGCAGGGTGCGTTGTGAACCGGCAGGCAAGAGCGAATCTCGGCCGTGGCGCCAACCTGGGCGGCCAGGGCAAGCTCAGAGATGTTGCCAATAGCGACCGTGGCGCCGGCAACAACCCAGGGATCGACGCGCTCGTGGTCGACGGCGCGGCAGACCTCGTCGAGTACGGGCACGATACCCTGCTCAAATGTATCGGCAGGGGAGAGTCCGACAGCCTCGAGCGCGTCGGTGGTCATATAGATGCGCGTGGCGCCCTCCGCGCGAGCGGCCTCGGCGGCCTCGAGCGAGGTGACGGTGGCGCAGATCTGCGGCTCATCGCGGTAGTGCTCGGGCGCGGGGCGGGAATCACTGGCTACAATCGCCGGCAGCTCGAGCGTTTTCGCGCGCTCCTCGTACGGTGCCAGAATGGCCTCTTCCAGCGCCTTACAGGCGGCGGCGCGCACCTTGTGCACGGCGGAGAAGCCCATGCCGCAGCCCTCATCGAGCGCCACATCAAAGCTCGCGGCCTCAAAGGGAGAGGAGCCCATGCGCCCGACGTGCTCAATCAGATCGGATGCCTCGACGGCGCGGGTCTTGGCGGCCTCGACGGTGAAGCCCGTGGCGGTGGCGGTGAGCGCGGGGTTGTCACAGCAGGTGAGTGTGACAGTAAACGGCTCGCCCAGGCGCGCCACGACGGACACGTCAACAGCTCGGCGGCGCAGCACATCGCGCTTGAGCGCGGCGCCGGCGGCGTCAATGGCGCTCTGGCTTCGAATCACGCGCACGCGGCAGCCCTCGGGCATGCTACGGGGCACGCGGCACTCAATGATGTCACCGGCGGCGGCATCATCGGCGGCAATGGTGGTCAGGAACTGGTCAAACTCGTTATCGTGGCGAAGCTCCAGCAGGTCGCCTTTGCCCACGGGCTCAAACAGCTCAATGCGGGCGATGGCGGCGCGGCGACGGCGGTCGTCGGACTTGAGGCCGCGCACATCGCGGTTGGCCGGGCGGCTGCCCAGCACCGTGCCCACGATCTGGCCGCGGTTGTTGGAACGCTCATAGCTCATCATCTCGTCGCCCGAGGTGCCGTCCTGATAGGCGTGCGTAAAGTCGCGGTTGAAGCAGCGCTTGAGCTGGCGCTGGCGGGCGGCGTCCTCGTCCTTATCTACGGCGACCCCGGCCAGCATGTCATCAATCTGATGACGATACACGTCGACGATGGAATATACGTAATCGGGGGCTTTCATGCGGCCTTCGAGCTTGAGCGATGCGGCGCCGGCGTCATACAGACGGCGAACAAGCTGTGAGGTGTTGGTGTCACGCGGGCACAGCGCGCGCTCGCGACCGGCAGGGGAGAGCGCGCGACCGTTCTCGTCGATCAACTCGTAGGGCAGGCGGCAGGGCTGGGCGCACATGCCGCGGTTGGCCGATCGTCCCGCCATGGCAAAGCTCGACAGCAGGCACAGGCCCGAGTAGCAAAAGCAGATGGCGCCATGGCTGAAGACCTCAAGGTCCACATCGGGCGCGGCATCGTGGATGGCGGCGATCTCGTCGATGGAGAGCTCGCGCGAGAGGGTCACGCGGTCGGCGCCCTGCTCGCGGCACCAAAGGGTTCCGCGGTCGTCATGGATGTTCGCTTGGGTCGAGATATGCGTCTCGATGCCGGGCATGGTGCGCTTGACCTCAAAGAACAGGCCCCAGTCCTGGATGATGAAGGCGTCGGCGCCCAGCGTGGAGCAGCGATGGATGAGTTGCAGCGCATCGCCCATCTCGGACTGCTTGATGACGATGTTGACCGTGACATAGACGCGCGAACCGGCTAGATGTGCGGCGCGGCAGGCTTGCTCAAAGGCCTCGTCGGTAAAGTTGGTGGCCTTGCGGCGGGCGTTGAAGCTGCCCATGCCGCAGTAGATGGCGTCTGCCCCGGCGGCGAGTGCGGCGGCAAAGGGCTCGGGCCCTCCGGCGGGCGCCAAAAGCTCGGGTCTGCGGTTGGTGGTTCGACTGGCGGTTGCGGTCATATCCTGCCTTTCAAAGTGCTCAAATATTCAAAAGTATAGTGGTGCTGTTGCGGCGGACGAGCCCTGTGGCCCAAGCAGGATAAAGTCTTCAGCAGCCCTTGCAGCAAAAATGATCCGTTTCCCTCCGTCCCCTATGGATCACCTGATCCGATGGGGACGGAGGGAAACGGATCCTTTTGAGCTTCACCGTCCGGTCGTGCCGTTCAGCGGCCGACAGGCGCCGTTGGTCGATAAATTATTCTCGCAACGTGATAATAATCTTGCATCGCGCAGAAACCTTGAGTACTATCCAAATCAAGCGCGGTGTTCAGACCGAATTGTGCCTCCCGGTGTGAACGCCGCGCTCACGCTCTCTATCTGATCGTAAGGAGAAAAACATGAGCAAGACCGTCGTGTCTTCCGATAACGCACCCGCAGCCATCGGCCCGTATTCCCCCGGCATCCAGACCGGCAACATGGTGTTCCTGTCCGGCCAGCTGGGCATCGACCCCGCAACCGGCAAGATGCCTGAGGGCGTCGAGGCCCAGGCTAAGCAGTCCCTTGCTAACGTCGAGGCCCTGCTGACCGCTGCCGGCGCCACCTTTGCCGATGTCGTCAAGACCACGGTCTACCTGGCCGACATCGCCGACTTCGCTGCCGTGAACGAGATCTACGCCTCCAAGTTTGAGGCCCCGTTCCCCGCGCGCAGCGCCTTCCAGGTTGCCGCCCTTCCGGCTGGCGGTCTGGTCGAGATCGAGGTCGTTGCCGCTCTCTAAGGCGTTGGCCACAACTAAACATGACATGCAAAAAGACCCTGCAGCGCGTG
>UQIB01000035.1 GCA_900541015.1 uncultured Collinsella sp.
TTCTGGGCGCGCCTCAATCGTAGCCCGAGACGGTCCCGGGCTGACAATTTCGACTGTAATGGACGTTCTTAAACGACTAGTCATTGGGGACGTTCTTGTTTGACTAGTCGTTTAAGAACGTCCCCAATGACTACCTTGCACCAAATTTGCCGGCCCTCGCCGGGCTCGTCCTTTACTTTACTGAGATAAAGTGAACGTGTAGATTCGTAACCCACTCGCAACCGTTCTATGGCACGATATTGAACGAATGTATGCTATGCGCCCGAGCCTTTCGGGCAGAGTGGGAGACAGTATGGTTAAGCTGTACGAGGACGGCATCTACCTGCGCGGCGGCAGCGAGATTGTGCCTGCGGCCGAGGCTGCCGAGCGCGGTATTACGCAGACGCCCGAGGACGCCAAGCGTGGCACCATCGCGTATTCGATCCTCCAGGCACACAATACGTCCGGCAACCCCGAGGCGCTCAAGATTCGCTTCGATGCCATGGCGAGCCACGACATCACCTTTGTCGGCATCATCCAGACGGCGCGCGCCTCGGGCATGGAGCAGTTCCCGCTGCCCTACGTGCTCACCAACTGCCATAACTCGCTGTGCGCCGTGGGCGGCACCATCAACGAGGACGACCACGTCTTCGGTCTCTCGGCTGCCAAGAAGTACGGCGGCATCTTCGTCCCGCCGCACATCGCCGTCATCCACTCCTTTATGCGTGAGAACTTCGCCGGTTGCGGCAAGATGATCTTGGGCTCCGACTCGCACACCCGCTACGGCGCCCTGGGCACCATGGCCGTGGGCGAGGGCGGCGGCGAGCTGGCAAAGCAGCTGCTGCGTGACACCTACGATGTTGCCTATCCCGGCGTTGTCGCCATCTACCTCACGGGCGCCCCGCGCCCCGGCGTCGGTCCGCACGATGTGGCGCTCGCCATCATCAAGGCGGTCTTTGCCAAGGGCTACGTCAAGAACAAGGTCATGGAGTTTGTGGGCCCCGGCATCGCGAGCATGACGACCGACTACCGTAACGGCGTCGATGTCATGACCACCGAGACCACCTGCCTGTCGAGCATCTGGGCCACCGACGAGGACACGCACACGTTTCTGACCATGCACGGCCGCGGCGACGACTACCGCGAGCTCAAGCCTGCCGATGTTGCCTACTACGACGGCTGCGTCGAGGTCGACCTGTCGAGCATCAAGCCCATGATCGCGCTGCCGTTCCATCCTTCCAACGGCTTTGAGATCGACGAGCTCAACGAGAACCTCGAGGACATCCTGCACGAGGTGGAACTCGAGGCCGCTAAGATCGGTGAGGGCAAGACGCACTTTAGCCTGCTCGACAAGATCGTCGACGGCAAGCTGCACGTGCAGCAGGGCGTTATCGCCGGCTGCTCGGGCGGCAACTACGACTCCGTGGTCCAGGCTGCCCGCGTGCTCAAGGGCGCCAACACCGGCTGCGGCGAATTCTCGCTGTCGGTCTACCCCACGAGCCAGCCCGTGGCACTCGAGCTTACACGCCGCGGCTATATCTACGACCTTATGGAGGCCGGCGCGATTGTGCGCACGGCATTCTGCGGCCCGTGCTTCGGCGCCGGCGACACGCCCGCCAACAACGGCCTGTCCATCCGCCACACCACGCGCAACTTCCCCAATCGCGAGGGTTCCAAGCCGGGCAACGGTCAGCTGAGCGCCGTGGCCCTGATGGACGCCCGCTCCATTGCGGCGACGGCTGCCAACGGCGGCGTCCTGACGCCGGCGACCGACCTGCCCGAGGAGACTTGGGACGAGGCCTGCGAGTACACCTTTGACGACGCGCCGTACAAGAAGCGCGTGTACTGGGGCTTTGGCAAGGCTGAGCCGGCCGACGAGCTGGTCGAGGGCCCCAACATCAAGCCGTGGCCCGCGATGGAGCCTCTCGGCGACGACATCCTGCTCAAGGTGTGCTCCAAGATCATGGACCCGGTCACCACGACCGACGAGCTCATTCCCTCGGGCGAGACGAGCTCCTTCCGCTCCAACCCGCTGGGTCTGGCAGAGTTTACGCTGAGCCGCCGCGACCCGGCCTACGTGGGCCGTTCCAAGGAGGTCGACGCGGTGGAAAAGCGTCGCGTTGCCGGCGAGGCAGCAGGCGACCTGGCGGCACTCGATGCCGAGCTTGCGGGCGTGTTTGAGGCGCTGGTCGGCGCGGGTGTCGCGGCCGATGCCAAGGCGACCGAGTACGGTTCCATGCTTTACGCCAAGAAGCCCGGTGACGGTTCTGCCCGCGAGCAGGCCGCGAGCTGCCAGCGCGTAATTGGCGGCCTGGCCAACATCGTCCACGAGTACGCCACCAAGCGCTATCGCTCTAACGTGATGAACTGGGGCATGGTGCCCTTCCAGATGGAGGCCGAGCCCAACTTTGAGGTGGGCGACTACGTCTTTGTGCCGGGTATCCGTGCTGCGCTCGATGGCGACCTGAAGGGCATCGCCGCCTACGTGGTGCGCGCCGACGGCACGGTCGAGCAGATTGAGCTCTACATTGCCGATATGACGGCAGAGGAGCGTGCCATCGTCAAGGCCGGCTGCCTGATCAACTACAACAAGTTCAAGGCCGCTGCCGAGTAACGCACTTTATTGTCCGCCCGGGGCTTACCCTTTCCCGCCCGCTCACGCGCTTCGCGAGGGTCGCGTTCGGGAAAGGGTAAGTCCCGGGCTACATTTCTGCGTTCTCGTTGGGTCTTGAGGGACACTAATAAATGGGCTTGCTTGATGCCGCCTCTGTTATCGGGGTGGCTTCTTTTTGTCGAGAACCACCACAAAGGGGACAGGCGCCTTTGTGGTGGTTCACGGTTTGTCTCGTTCTGTAACAGGTAGACCCTTATTTGCCGAGCGGTTGTTACAGATCTAGATAAACGGGCACCGCTGAACAATTCATCTCGATCCGTAACATCTGGACCCAAAAACGGCCGCTAGATGTTACAGATCGAGACAGTCGAGTGCCAGAGTCGAAAACCACTACAAAGGGGCCTGTCCCTTTCGTGGTGGTGGGGCGAGCTCGATGCTGCCGTGCTCGTTGAACGACATTCTAATGAGCGTCTCTACAGAATTTCATCTGGGCTGGCGGGTTTGGTTGTTTTGGGGATGCCGAGTTTGGATGACGCGAAATCGTCAACATTGTCCTTAATTCCGTCTTTGGTGTAGACGGTGACCGTATAGGTGCTGTGTCCGAATTCGCCCTTGTCGCGTGTCGCCCAGGCCTGCCAGTAGGCGGCCCTGTTTCGCCCTTTGATTTTTCCGACACGGCGGAGTTCTGTTCGCTTTAATTTCTGGTTGCTATAGATGGTTCGACCGGCCTCCTCGGTGAGCCCGCACTGTCCAAGCATCTTGTCGAGGACTTGGTTCATGTGGCGCTCATCGGTGTTTGGTGCGTAGTCGTAGGCAAGGCCGATGGAGTCGAGTGGCTGGTCGTCGATTAGATAGTTTAGCGCCTGAGGTTCAAGGCAGAAATAGGGGGAGCATCCGTCGATCTGACCGAGCAACGGTAACTTGGACTGCCAACTTCCGGTGGGAATTGCATATTCGTAGAACACGCCACGGCAGACAAAGGAGAGCGAGGTGGCACGCGAGCCGGCGTCGATCATCCCGCAAAGATCGAAGGGCGAGGCGATACCAAAAGAAAAGGGCGTGATGACGATAAGGAAGAGCATCACGATGGGTATGGCGAGAATGGCGATGACGTTGCGACCGGTGGAATGAGGCGGCTTCATATGCGCTCCTCGAGACAAAGATCTGTTGAGGATAGGCAGAAATGGATATGTTCAGAGAACAATTCAAGTTTAATCTCATGGCGCGAGATGGTCGACCGTTAGCGTCGAAAACCACCACAAAGGTGCCTGTCCCCTTTGTGGTGGTGAGGAGCGCGCGGCTTCTTTTGGTAATAGTGTTAGCTGGCGGTATCATTAGTGCAGGTGGCGAAGGTTTGCATTGTGGGGTG
The DNA here is from genome assembly GCA_900541015.1 of uncultured Collinsella sp. GTDB lineage: Bacteria > Actinomycetota > Coriobacteriia > Coriobacteriales > Coriobacteriaceae > Collinsella. The sequence continues at coordinate 3,963 of UQIB01000035.1, forward strand.
TTTTGCCGTGAGCCGTTCTGCCCGTATTGGATTGATTGTCTTGGCGCTTGCGATCGCTGTGGTTGGCGCGGGCGCTGTCGGTATGGCATTTCTACCTGCTGCGGTGACGGAGCCGGTGGTCAAGCCTGTGACTCAATCTGTCGAACTTCTGACCAGCGACGACAAGCCCGAGACCATTACCGTTGATTTTGATGAGCAGCCGGCTGTGCTGGGTATTAGCAATTATCCGCGTATTCAGCTTGGGGACATGCGCTATACCACGGATACAAGCCTGATCGATAGGGCGTCCGAGCTACTCAAGGGCAAAACATTTAAGCGTTGGTACGGATATGCGTCCTATCGGGCAAAAGCGAACGACATGGTTGGCGGATGCCACTCTTCCATCGAGCTGGACACTGCAAACGGCGCAAAGTTATGTGATGTCTCGTACGATCCGGGCTACGAGGGCAATGAGGGTCCGGGCATCTACATCATGGACGGCGATGTCGCCTATGTCATGGAGGGCGACCAGACCGAGCTCAACGATTTTATGGGTCAGTGTATCCAAGATGCCTATAAACAGACCTGCTTGCCTGACCCGCAGACTGCACGCGATAGTGGGTCTGCCCGTACATGGCTGTTCGAGGATGAGATGCTCTGGACCGTCGAATCGGGAAGTATGGGTTCGGCGAAGGAGTAGAGACCGCGACCACCACAAAGGTGTCTGTCCCCTTTGTGGTGGTTTGCATGTCGTGGGAACACTCAGAAAATCTTATATATAGAGACTTAGATTTATGTATAAGATCGCACAAAGCTGGCAACAATACTTCTCGAACAACGTGAAGCCGCCCCGTAGGGCGGCCGCCCCAAGAGAGGTGATTCCATGAGAATCGATAAGCTAGCAATGACGTCGCGCGAGGCGTTGCAGACCGCCATGAGCACGGCTGCCGACGCGCAGGCTGGCGCGGTGGAGCCGATTCATCTGCTGTCTGCCCTGCTCGGTGCCGGCGAGCGCAATATCTCCGTGATCATCGAGCGCATCGGTGCCGACCCGGCTCAGCTTGCACGCTCCACACAGGATGCCATCGACCACGCGCCCAAGGTTTCGGGCGAGGGCCAGCAGATGGGCCTGTCCAACGAGCTCGTCCGCGTCATCGAAAAGGCCGAGAAGAAGGCCACCAAGATGGGCGACAGCTTTGTGGTGACCGAGCATCTGCTGATGGCGCTTGCCGAGGACAAGGGCGAGGCCGGCCGCGTGCTGCGCGACGCCGGCGTCACCAAGGAGCGCATCGAGCAGGTCTACGAGGAGCTGCGCGGCGATGACCGCGTGACGTCTGCCGAGGACAAGACGCAGTTTGAGGCGCTGGAGCAGTACGGTCGCAACATCTGCGATCTGGCCCGCGCCGGCAAGCTCGACCCGGTCATCGGCCGTACCGACGAAATTCGTCGTACCATTCAGGTCCTGTCCCGTCGCACCAAGAACAACCCCGTGCTCATTGGCGAGCCAGGTGTCGGCAAGACGGCCATCGTCGAGGGCATCGCCCAGCGTATCGTGGCCGGCGACGTGCCGAGCACCCTGCGCGACCGCGACCTCATCGAGCTCGACATGAGCGCTCTGGTCGCCGGTGCCAAGTACCGCGGCGAGTTCGAGGACCGCTTAAAGGCCGTGCTCAAGGAAGTGCAAAAATCGGAAGGCAAGGTCATCCTGTTCATCGATGAGCTCCACACCATCGTGGGCGCGGGTGCCACCGAGGGCTCCATGGACGCCGGCAACATCCTCAAGCCGGCGCTCGCCCGTGGCGACTTGCACGCAATCGGCGCGACTACGCTCGATGAGTACCGCAAGTACATCGAGAAGGATGCGGCGCTCGCGCGTCGTTTCCAGACCGTGATGGTGAGCGAGCCCACCGTCGAGGACACCATCTCGATCCTGCGTGGCCTTAAGGAGAAGTACGAGATCTTCCACGGCGTGCATATCACCGATAGCGCGCTCGTGGCCGCCGCCGACCTCTCCGATCGCTACATCGCTGACCGCTTCCTGCCCGACAAGGCCATCGACCTGGTCGATGAGGCCGCAAGCCGCCTGCGCATGGAGCTCGACAGCATGCCGGTCGAGATCGACGCCACCACGCGTCAGCTCACCCAGCTGCAGATCGAGGAGCAGGCGCTCATGAAGGAGACCGACGACGCCTCCAAGGAGCGTCTGGAGGCCCTGCGCCAAGAGATTGCCGAGGTCCAGGAAAAGCTCAACGTGCAAAAGGCCGGCTGGCTCAACCAAAAGAACGCTATCGACCACGTGCAGGAGCTCAAGGGACAGCTTGACGAGGCCAAGAGCGAAGAGGAGCGCGCGACGCGCAACGGTGATCTGGGCCGTGCGTCCGAGCTGCGCTACTCCGTGATCCCGGGCCTGCAGCAGCAGATTCAGGATTCCGAGGCCGCGCTCGAGGCACAAAAGCAGGCCGACGGCGAGGGCCTCAACGAACAGGTGACCTCCGATGAGATCGCCGAGGTCGTGAGTGCCTGGACCGGCGTGCCCGTGTCCAAGATGATGCAGGGCGAGCTCGACAAGCTCAAGGGCCTGGAGGGCGAGCTGCATAAGCGCGTCATCGGCCAGGACGAGGCGGTCTCCGCCGTTGCCGCGGCCGTGCGTCGCAGCCGTGCGGGCCTCTCCGATCCGGACAAGCCCATCGGCAGCTTCTTCTTCCTGGGCCCCACCGGCGTGGGCAAGACCGAGCTCGCCAAGGCGCTTGCCGAGTGCCTGTTCGATGACGAGCGCGCACTTGTGCGTATCGACATGTCCGAGTACATGGAGAAGTTCAGCGTCCAACGTCTGATCGGTGCGCCCCCGGGATACGTGGGCTACGACGAGGGCGGCCAGCTCACCGAGGCCGTGCGCCGTCGTCCGTACTCCGTGATCTTGCTCGACGAGATGGAGAAGGCCCATCCGGATGTCTTTAACGTGCTGCTGCAGGTGCTCGACGACGGCCGTCTGACCGATGGCCAGGGTCGTCAGGTGTCCTTCAAGAACACGATCATCATCATGACGAGCAACGTGGGCTCCAAGGCCATCGCCGAGCTTTCGGGCAAGGACGAGGAGGAGATGCGCCACCAGGTCGACGCGGCCATGGCTCAGACCTTCCGCCCCGAGTTTCTCAACCGTATCGACGACATCGTGGTGTTCCATCCGCTCGGAATGGCGCAGATCGAAAAGATCGTCGATATCCAGCTCGCCGACGTCCGCGCACGTCTTGCCAAGGAGCGCATGACGCTTGCCATCACCCCGGCGGCCAAGCAGATGCTCGCCGTGGGCGGCCTGGACCCGGTCTTTGGTGCCCGCCCGCTCAAGCGTCTGGTGCAGCGCGAGGTCGTTGATGCCATCGCGGCCGCTATTATCGACGGCACGGTGCGTGAGGGCGATCAGGTGACGGTCGATGTCGACAAGGACGGCGGCTTTACCGTCGTGCGCGACAACACGCCGGCGGCCACCTACGAGGTCCCCGACGCCGAGTAGATTTTTGGGACATGCCTTAAAATCTACCAGCCGTCTCTAAACGCCAAGGGCGGCGGATCCGATTGGGTCCGCCGCCCTTTTTCGTGCGACAATCGATGGTGTTGAACGTGAGTACATGACAAGGAGATATACAGATGAACGTCGAGATCAAGACGAACACGCCGGCGACTAACGCCGCGTCCGCCGCACCGAAGGCTTCTCCCAAACCGGCACCCAAGCCGCGCGACCCCTATATCCGTGCCGAGAACGAGGACGATGACGGTTACGATCCCTACAGCGATCGCCGCCCCGAGCGCGAGCCAATGTTCGAAGCCGACCCGTGGCGCTGAGTAATTAATTTGGGTGTCGTGGGCTGCTGGTCTTGGACCTTGATGCTCGGCAACAGTAAAACTTGATTTTCTATTAATCAAGTTGCACGTAATCTTGCTTTCCAGCTAATCAAGATTTGAGACGGGGCTTTTTTAGCTGCCCCTGATGCTGGTTCGACCTCGCTGTCGGGTAGAACAGAGAGTAGCTAAAAGAGCCCCGTCCCAAAAAGACTGCTCTGAGTGTTGCGGGCGGCTAGTCCTGGGCTTTGATGCTCGGCAGGAGAATCTGGGCGAGGTAGTCGGTCTCGAGTTTGGTCGCGGCGTCGGCCTTGCCGTCTTTGCCGACCAGCACGTTCTTGATCTGGCTATAGGTATAGCGGTTGCCGGTCGTAAGCTCGACAAGCTCAACTGCAGTGTCCATGGGGTAGGTCGACACGGGGTCTTGCGTGCGTCCGTTGATGGTCTGGGGCACCACGTACGGATAGACGGGGCCGCTGGCGTAGACGGTGTAGCCGTTGCCGAGGTTTGCCGCACCCAAAACCGCGTCGCCCTCATCGGGCGTAAAGCTCTCGCCCTCGCGCACCGCGACGAGCGTCACGAGCGGTGTGTTGGTGTCGCCGTCCAGATAAATGCACAGCGTGCTGCCGTTTTGCCAGGTTGCGACCTTGCCATACCACTCAACTGGAATATCGAGCTGATACAGGTTCGTCGCCTTGTGTCGAGCATCGGCGTCGCGTGCCGCCTGCGCCTTGCGGGAGCTCACGGCGTTGGTTGCGGCGTCGCGTCGCGCGGTTGCCGCCTGCTGGAGTACCTTTGCGACCGCGGCGGAATTTACCCCGCCTTCCTCGGCGTACTTGGCGGCGGCATCGATCTGGTCGTCGGTTACCGTGTCGGCCGAAGGCACCTTGAGCTTAAAGGTAGCCTGGGCACTTAAATCCTGTCCATCGCTCTTAACGGTGACCTGCGTCTTGGTGGTCGGGACGGTATAGATGGTGCCGTCGGCCGCGATGGGGGAGGCAGCGATGGAGAGCGTGTAATCGCCGGGCATCAGTTTGATGCCGCGGCCGTGCTCGTCAACATAGAGCGTTTCGCTCACGGAGGAGCCGTCAGAATCCTGACCGCTCACCTGTACGGGAATCTTGGAGCCAGTGGAACAGTCGAGGCCCGCGGCATGCACTCCAATCTGCACTGACATCATCGTGTGGGCATTGGCGGCGACAGTGGCAGCCTGCTCTTGCTGATATCCGTTCCAAGCGGCATATCCTGCGCCGCCGGCAACAAGTGCGACGGCAACGACGCCGGCAACCATCAAATTGCGGCGCTTGGGCGACATCTTGCGATGGCGAACCTCGGCCTCGCGTGCCGAGGGAACGGACGGCAGAGGAATATCACCCATGGCGATGGTCTCGTCGACGGCCGGCGCAGAACCCAGGCCAGGAAGCTCGCGGGTCAGCGAATCCTCGGCCGGCAAGCTGTCGAGCAAGACGGTTTCCTCGCCCGTGTCGGATTCGGGCTGGTTGCCGGCCTCGCTTTCGGTGTCTTCGTGATCTGCCTCATCTTCGGTAGGCTCGACGTCGTCTGCATCCTGATCATCGGACTGCGCCTCGGCTTCCGGCTCATCCTGCACATCGACGCCCGAATCGTCAAACGCAATCTCATCGAGTGAAATTCGGTCTAAGCTCTCCAAGGCCTCAGCGCAAGCTTCTGCATCTTGGGCCGCATCCTCTTGGCCCATCGTCTCATCTTTCATACATCCCCCAAGCTCAATATCGGGACAACACTGTACCCAAAAACGGGACCCCATAGAGCCGCCGCATGATTTGAAATCCGATTTTATATATGCGCATGTTTTTGAATAGATGAATAAGACGCAACGACAAAAGCCCCCGAAAAGCGAGCGAAACGCTTTTCGGGGGCTCTGAGAGACATTGGATTGAAACTGGCAGGCGGGCCTATGTCCAAGTGCCAACAGCGACCAGCACGTTACTCGGCGTGAGCGTAATCAACCTTGGCGCGGCGGGCGGTAGCCTTCTCCCAATCGCTGGTGCCCTCAAAGACATCCTGCTTGTAGGGATTGCGGCCGAGCTTCTTGGCGCGGTAGGCGATGTAGATGATCGCGGCGACGTTGGCGACCAGTGCGGCGATCGAGACCGCGGTAGCGGCGCTGGGGTCGAGCGTGGAGTGGGTCACAAAGATGGACTCCTCCTGGAAGTACGGGAACACCTGGGCAAACATGCACCAAATGGCCAGCGTAAAGGCGCGGTTCTGGATCCAGCCGCCCTTGTTCCAGATAAAGGCGGCGACGGTGGGCGCCAGCAGCAGCGCAAAGCCGCAGAACCAGGAGTGGGTGGGCAGGCAGTTGTAGGTGTAGCAGAAGTTCCAGATGTCGTAGGCGATGATGTAGACCCAGGTCATGTCGGGCCACAGCATGTCGGTCTTATCCTCGGAGGCGTAGACGCTCCACCAACCGGTCATGCAGAAGATGTTGATGATACCGGCGATGCCGTTGAACACGTTGTTCCAGCCGGCCAGCTGCGTAGCACCTTCGGAGGTGACCCAGGTGGACTCGCCCAGGACAAAGAAGTGATAGGCGCTCTCGAAGTCGGACACGACGGCGATCATGATGTTGATGGCGACGATCACAAACGGCCACGCGCGGAACCAGTGCGCCTTGCCGATCTTGCCCCACTGATACTTAATGGCGATGAAGCCCCAACAACCGGCCAACGCCGCGTAGACCTTGGCGTAGTGGAACCAGCTGTTCTGGTACACATGGGTGGGGTTGGTGAGCGCCCACTCGGCGCCCTGCGAAACGCCGATGGCGATGGCGACGCAGTAGATGGTCATGGCCAGCGGGGCCACGCCAAAGATGATGGCCGCGCCGAGCTTGGTGCGGCGGCCGACCTCGTTGAGCACGATCAGGCCGATAAAGACCATGGCCCAGCCGACCCAGTGGATAAGGGTATCGCTACCCCAAACATCGAACAGCATGCTGCTCTCCTTTCACAAGCCCGCGGCCCCTCTTCCGATCGCGGGTAGTTTGGCCAAATGTCGTCAGTTCTGGGGCTTGCGCTCCGGATACTTGGCGGTATAGCCCTCGATGTGGAGTGTCGAGGCGATGATTTCCTTGACCGTCTCGTCGGGCACATTGGGGTGCGTGCGGATATACATCAACAACCCCATGATGAGGGTGTAGAACGTTTCGTAGACATGGTCGATTCGCAGCTCGTGATAGGCGACAAAATCCACCACGGTGGTGTCGCAGATATACTGCGCCACGCGCTGGACCACGTTGTGCAAAAAGCCGCCGTAGAGCGCGCCGCTGCTCGAGGTGAGCGTGCTCGGCAGCTCGTGGCCGCTGGCGACCAGGCGCTTAAAGAGTGGGGCGACAGTGTCGAGCGCGCCCTCGATGTCGCCAACCGTGCGGCTGGCATTCCACTGCTCGAGCTCGGTAATGAACCCGTCGATCGCCTCGTCCATAACGGCGGTGACGGCGGCGTCCATGTCGGCGAAGTAGTGGTAGAACAGCGAGCGCGTGCAGCCGGCTCGCTTGGTCACGGCCGAGACAGATAGATGCGACACTCCCAGCTCGGAACTCACGGCGCGCACGGCGGCGAGGATCTCGCGACGGCGTTCGTCGCCCGTCAAGCGCTTTGCCGCGCTATCGGATGCAAGAGTGGCGTCGGCCACAGGGATATCTACGTACGTGTCGCTCATGCGCTGGCCGCCTTTCATCCGCTTTTGCCTAACCGTTCGCCTAACAGTCTTGAATATTGTTGACGGTTCGTCAATACTATTTTTGACACAATGTCAACAATGGCGGGTGAGCGGCATGGAGGCGTGCCCGCCCTGCAAAAAAAGAGGGGCGCTGCGGCCTCGTCGGGCTGCGGCAAGAGAAGGGACAACCATGATTCTCAACGGACCGGGAATTAGCTATACCGAGCCCGATATCGGTTCGGAGTTCGTGCCGCCGCTGCCGGAGCATCCGCGCGAGGCCATCGTCAAGCTGTGCGAGCACTGCACCAACCGCCTGCTGCATCGCGATGAGCTGCTGGGCTACGAGTACTGGTCGTTTGCCGATGCCGCAACCGACGAGCAGGCCGAAGTGCTCTGCAAGATGAAGATGCGCCGTCCCTATACGCTGCCCGAGATGGTCAAGCTCACCGGCATGCCCGAGGCCGATATCGAGAAGATGCTCGACGACATGAGCTACACGGGTCTGCTCGAGTACAACTGGGAAAACCCCGAGCGCGCCAAGCAGTGGGTGTTGCCTATGCTGGTGCCGGGTTCTGCCGAGTTCCTCAACATGCGCGTGAGCCAGCTCGAGGAGCACCCAGTCTACGCCAAGTTCTTTGAACAGGCGTCCAAGGGCCCGCTGTCCAAGGCCACGCCGATGGTGCCGCCCGGAGGCGCCGGTATCGGCATGCACGTCATTCCGGTCGAGAAGGCCATCGATGCTGCGAGCACGTCGGTGCCGATCGAGCACATCGAGCACTGGCTTGATAAATACGACGGCAAGTATGCCGCGAGCACCTGCAGCTGCCGCGCGAGCCGTCGCGTGATGGGTGAGGGCTGCGCCGACGACCCGGCAGATTGGTGCATCGCCGTGGGCGATATGGCCGACTACGTGGTCGAGACCGACCGCGGCCATTATGTGACGCGTGAGGAGGTCTATGACATCTTGCGCCAGGCTGAGGACAACGGCTTTGTGCACCAGATCACCAATATCGACGGCGAGAACAAGATCTTCGCCATCTGCAACTGCAACGTTAACGTGTGCTATGCCCTGCGCACCTCGCAGCTGTTCAACACGCCCAACCTGTCGCGCTCGGCCTATGTCGCCAAGGTCGAGAAGGACAAGTGCGTGGCCTGCGGTCGCTGCGTTGAGGTGTGCCCGGCCGGTGCCGCCAAGCTGGGTCAGAAGCTCTGCAGCAAAAAGGCGGGCGGACAGGTGCCCGAGTATCCGCGCCAGGAGCTGCCCGACGCCACCAATTGGGACCACACCAAGTGGTCGCCCAACTACCGCAACGACAACCGCATCGAGACGCACGAGTCCGGCACCGCGCCCTGCAAGACGGCTTGTCCCGCGCATGTTGCCGTTCAGGGCTATTTGAAGCTCGCGGCTCAGGGTCGCTATGACGAGGCGCTGGCACTCATTAAGCGCGAGAACCCGCTGCCCGCCATCTGCGGCCGCGTGTGCAACCGCCGCTGTGAGGATGCCTGCACCCGCGGCCGTGTGGACGCCGCCGTGGCTATCGACGAGGTCAAGAAGTTCATCGCCCAGCGCGATCTGGACGCCGCGACCCGCTATATCCCGCCCGTGGTGACGCCGACGCGCGCTGGCGGCTTCGATCAGAAGATCGCCATCATCGGCGCCGGTCCGGCCGGCCTGTCCTGCGCCTTCTATTTGGCCGAGAAGGGCTACAAGCCCGTCGTGTTCGAGAAGAACGAGCGTCCGGGTGGCATGCTCACCTACGGTATCCCCAGCTTTAAGCTGCAGAAGGACGTCATTGAGGCCGAGGTCGAGGTTATTCGCCTGATGGGTGCCGAGTTCCGCTATGGCGTGGAGGTCGGTCGCGATGTGACGCTCGACGAGCTGCGCGCGCAGGGCTTTAAGGCCTTCTACGTGGCCATTGGCTGCCAGGGCGGCCGCCTTGCCGGCATTCCGGGCGAGGACGCCGAGGACGTGACCGTGGCCGTTGACTTTTTGCGCGAGGTCAACAGCGGCAAGATTGATGCGCTGCCAGGCCGCACCATCGTGGTGGGCGGCGGCAACGTGGCTATCGACGTCGCGCGCAACGCCTGCCGTCTGGGTTCCGAGCACGTTGAGATGTTCTGTCTGGAGAGCGAGGCGCAGATGCCCGCCAGCGAGGAAGAGCGTCGCGAGGCCATCGAGGACGGCGCGCACATCAGCTGCGGTTGGGGCCCCAAGGAGGTTCACCTGGACGAGGCCGGTCGCGTATGTGGCATTACCTTTAAGCGCTGCACGCGTGTCTTTGACGACGAGGGGCGTTTTGCGCCCGAGTACGACGAGAACGACCTACGTCGTGTCGATGCCGACCGTGTCGTCATGTCGATCGGTCAGTCCATTGTGTGGGGCGACCTGCTGGCTGGCTCCAAGGTGGAGCTCGGCCGCGGCCAGGGTGCCCTTGCCGACCCCCAGACCTATCAGACCGCCGAGCCCGACATCTTTGTGGGCGGCGACGTCTACACCGGTCCGAGCTTTGCTATCGACGCCATCGCTGCCGGTCACGAGGCCGCTGTCTCCATTCATCGCTTTGTGCAGCCGGGATCCACGCTCACTATCGGCCGCAACCAGCGCCGCTACACCGCGCTCGACCGCGACGATGTCGTGATCGAGAGCTACGACAACGCGAGCCGCGAGGTTGCCCACGTGGACCGCGAGCGCGAGAAGGCCGCGCCGTTTAGCGAGTACGTCGAGACCTTTACCGAAGAGCAGGTGCGCGCCGAGACCGCCCGTTGCCTGGGTTGCGGTGCCTCGATCGTCGACCCCAACAAGTGCATCGGCTGCGGCCTGTGCACCACCAAGTGTGCGTTCGACGCCATCCATCTGGATCGCGACCGTCCCGAGTGCTCCACGATGGTCAAATACGAGCAAAAGCTCCCAAGCCTTGGTAAATACGCGCTCAAGCGCGCCATCAAGATTAAATTTGGGAAGAAGTAAAAGAACCTAACAAGTAAGTGAGCGGCGCAGAGCGTCGCTCACTGACGTTTGGCTGACATCGCATCAACCATTGTTGAAAGGTATTCGCCTTGCATGAATTGGGAATCGTGTATCACATCATTCGCGATGTTGAGAACGTGGCGCGCGCTCATGGCGTGCGTCGCGTTTCGAGCGTGACGTTGCTGTTGGGCGAGGTCTCGGGCGTCGTTCCCGACTTGCTGCTCGACGCTTGGCGCTGGGCAGCAGATAAAAAGCCTATCGCGCAGGGTGCGGAGCTTATCGTGGAGCCCGTCGAGGCCGTGACACGTTGCGAGGCGTGCGGCTGCGACTACGCGACGGTCGAGCACGGCAAGACCTGTCCCCATTGCGGTAGCGGCGAGACCTATTTGCTGCAGGGCCAAGAGGTCATGATCAAACAGATCGAGACCCCCGACGAGGACCCGGCAGGCGCTGCTCCTGATGGCCTCTCCGACGCCCCCGATGCCGTCGACGCCGCCAACCCCCTCCACATCGCCTAGGATTCCCTATAAGTTGCGGTGAAATAGTTCCTAAATCCAGCCTTCTGGCTCTTAAACAAGAACTATTCCACCGCAACTATTTTGAGTGGTTTCATAGACCATAAGTCACGAAAATAGTCAAGCCATGTCTGTTTAAACAAAATAGCGGCAGTACAAGCGCATTCGCGCTTGCCTAAAATCGATATTAATGAACAGCCTGCTTGTATCTGTAAAATGCACGGCTTGATGAGCGGCGCCTTGCGGGTAATGAGTGAAAAACCAGTAACGTAATCAACTTGTAACAAACCTAGACGTTTAAACAAATAATGCAACCTTTTGCAAATTTAGCGATAATTCCACAAACTAAACAGGTATACTTCCTTAATGTCGTGTAGGGAATACGTAGACAAAAAGGAGGTTATGTGATGGTAAGTATTGTTCTTGCTAGCCATGGGGACTTGGCAGCTGGAATCAAGCAGACGGGTTCGATGGTCTTTGGCGATCAGCCGTCTGTAGCCGTGGTCTCGCTCGAGCCGAGCATGGGCCCCGACGACTTCCGTGCCAAGGTCGAGGAAGCAATCGCTTCCTTCGAGGACCAGGAGCAGGTGCTCTTCCTCGTTGATCTGTGGGGCGGCACGCCGTTCAACCAGATTAGCGGGCTCATCGAGGGCCATGATTCCTGGGCTATCGTCACCGGTGTCAACCTGCCTATGCTCATCGAGGCATATTCGCAGCGCTTTGATGCAAAGAACACTGCACATGCGATCGCAAAACATCTCGTGACTGAGGCTAAGGCTGGCGTGCGCGTCAAGCCCGAGTCTCTGGAGCCCGAGGAGAAGAAGCCGGCTGCGGCCGCCGCTGCTCCTGCAGGCGCCATCCCTCCGGGAACGGTCATCGGCGACGGGCACATCAAGATTGCCCACGTCCGTATCGACACCCGTCTGCTGCATGGTCAGGTGGCCACCACGTGGACCAAGCAGATCAACCCCAACCGCATCATCGTGGTTTCCGACGGCGTTGCTCACGACGAGCTCCGCAAGACCATGATCGAGCAGGCTGCCCCTCCGGGAGTCCATGCCAACGTCGTTCCCATCAAGAAGATGGCCGAGGTCGTCAAGGACACGCGCTTTGGTGACACCAAGGCCATGCTGCTCTTTGAGAACCCGCAGGATCTGCTCAAGGCCATCGAGGCCGGCGTCGACATCAAGGAAGTCAACATCGGTTCCATGGCTCACTCCAAGGGCAAGGTCGTCGTCACCAACGCCGTCGCTATGGGCGATGACGACGTCAAGACTCTCGAGGCCCTCAAGGCCAAGGGCGTCAAGTTCGAGGTCCGCAAGGTTCCTTCGGATGCTTCCGAGGATCTCGACGCCATGTTGAAGAAAGCTAAGGCCGAACTGGCCGCTCAAGCATAGTAAAGGAGGGTCCGATACATGTCTGCAATCACTATTCTGCTTGTTGCGATTGTCGCGTTGCTTGCCGGTATGGAAGGCATTCTGGATGAGTTCCAGTTCCATCAGCCGCTCGTGGCATGCACGCTTATCGGTCTCGTAACCGGTCACCTTCAGGAGGGCATCCTCCTGGGCGGTTCGCTCCAGATGATGGCCCTTGGCTGGGCTAACGTCGGCGCCGCCGTCGCGCCTGACGCCGCTCTGGCCTCGGTCGCTTCTTCGATCATCATGGTGCTCGCCCTCAACGGCGGCGCCACCGATTCGGCCAAGGCCGTTACCGCCGCCATTGCCGTCGCCGTCCCGCTGTCGGTCGCTGGTCTGTTCCTGACCATGATCTGCCGTACCCTGGCTACCGCTATCGCTCACGCCATGGACGGTTGCGCCGAGAAGGGCGACTTCGCCGGCATCGAGCGCTGGCAGTACGCTGCCATCCTCATGCAGGGCCTTCGTATCGCCATCCCGGCAGTACTTCTGTGCATCATCCCGGCCGAGGCTGTTACCAACGCGCTTAACGCTATGCCCGACTGGCTGTCCGGCGGCATGGCTGTCGGCGGCGGCATGGTCGCTTCCGTCGGTTACGCCATGGTCATCAACATGATGGCCACCAAGGAGACCTGGCCGTTCTTCATCCTCGGCTTTGTCCTTGCTGCCATCCCTCAGCTCACGCTGATCGCCCTTGGCCTCATCGGCATCTCCCTTGCCCTCATCTACCTTGGCCTTAAGGATCTGGCCAAGCAGGGTGGCGGCATGGGCGGTGGCTCCGGCGACCCGCTCGGCGACATTCTGAACGATTACGAGTAGGAGGGGAGTGATACATATGGCAGAGAACAAGATTCAGCTCACCAAGGCTGACCGCAAGAAGGTTTGCTTCCGTCATCAGTTCCTTCAGGGCTCGTGGAACTACGAGCGTATGCAGAATGGCGGCTGGTGCTTCGCAATGATCCCTGCGATCAAGAAGCTCTACACCAGCAAGGATGACCAGATTGCCGCTCTTAAGCGTCACCTGGAGTTCTATAACACCCACCCCTATGTTTCCGCCCCCGTCATTGGCGTTACCCTCGCTCTCGAGGAGGAGCGCGCCAACGGTGCTCCGATTGACGACGTCGCCATTCAGGGCGTCAAGGTCGGTATGATGGGCCCGCTCGCCGGCGTCGGCGACCCCGCCTTCTGGTTCACCCTTCGCCCGATTCTGGGCGCTCTGGGCGCTTCCCTGGCCCTGTCCGGCAGCATCGCCGGTCCGCTGCTGTTCTTCTTCGCGTGGAACATCATCCGTTACGCCTTCCTGTGGTACACGCAGGAGTTTGGCTACAAGGTCGGCTCCTCCATCGCCAAGGACCTCTCTGGCGGTCTGATGGGCAAGGTCACCGAGGGTGCTTCCATCCTTGGTATGTTCATCATCGGCGCCCTGGTCGAGCGCTGGGTGTCCATCTCCTTCACCCCGGTCGTCTCCAAGGTCACGCAGTCTGCTGGCGCCTTTATCGACTGGGCTAACCTGCCCTCCGGTTCTGAGGGTGTCAAGGAAGCACTGACGATGTATAACTCCATCGGTGCTAACGCCCTTGATCAGGTGAAGGTCACCACGCTTCAGGCCAACCTCGATCAGCTCATCCCCGGCCTTGCCGCCGTGTGCCTGACCCTGCTGGTCTGCAAGCTCCTCAAGAAGAAGGTCAGCCCGATCGTCATCATCCTGGCTCTCTTCGCCATCGGCATCATCGGTCGCGTCTGCGGCTTCATGTAAGCACGTTTCGGCTTAAGACCGAGAATTGCTAGGCAAGGGCTTTTGAGCCATTGAAACGGACCGCACCCGGTGGGTACACTGGGTGCGGTCCGATTGTTTTATTTGGAGGGCGAGGCGCGCATGGCGCAATCTCAGAACAGCACGGTCGATTTGGCAACGCCGGCAACCTGCCTGATGGGGCTTACCAGCCACGGTAACGTGATGGTGGGCAATAAGGCGTTCGAGTACTATAACGAGCGCAATCCCGAGGACTTTATTCAAATCCCGTGGGATGAGGTCGACTATATTGCCGCCGAGGTTTTGCGCGGTACCAAGAAGATCACGCGTTTCGCGATCTTCACCAAGGACAACGGTCACTTTACGTTTTCGACGCGCGACGACAAAGAGACGCTTCGTGCGGTTCGTAAGTACGTCGACGAGGATAAGCTCGTGCGTTCGCCCGACTTTATCGATGTGACGGCCAAGGGCGCCAAGAGCATCCCCTCCGTTATCAAAAACCTCTTCCACAAAGGTAACTAGTCATTAAAGAGCGCCCCCCAAAGTGGGACGCAGTTTCCCATGGGGCTCGATTGGGAAAGTGCATCCCAGTTCGAGCGCCGATTCCGGGATGTAGTTTCCGGAACGGGGTCGTTTGGGAAACCGTGTCCCGTTTCGAGCCGAAATTCTGGGACACAGTTTCCAGCGAGGTCCCATTGGGAAAGTTTGACCCAGAATTTGCCTGGATAGTGGGACACACTTTCCGGAGGGCTGTTCCACCGCAACTTCGAAGAGTGGCTATACGCTGTATTACAACGGCGTAAATCTGCTACACTAGTACAACATGCCTCCGTAGCTCAGGGGATAGAGCACCGCTCTCCTAAAGCGGGTGTCGACGGTTCGAATCCGCCCGGGGGCACCAGGAAAATCGCAGGTCAGGAGTTATTTTTGCTTCTGACCTGTTCTGGTTTTTGGGCTAAGAACTGCTTTTGTTTGTAAATCTGGTAAGTAAATTATTTAACTTACCGAGTTTTCCACTGAAAACAGGAAATCACCATTTTGGGGATAAAAAGTTTTCAACAGCCGTTAGTCGGTTCCATTTTGGTGAAGCGCTTCCTCATTTTGGGTAAAAAATATCACCATTTTGATGATTCGACTGCTTTGAGTTTTTGATAAAAACGCCTGTTCAGAAGCTTGTGCTATACCCATTTTGGTGAGACCAATTAATAGAGAAATATACTATAAAGAAATAGGGACGGCGATGCCGTCCCCTTCGCTCGCTGAGCTCGC
>UQIB01000036.1 GCA_900541015.1 uncultured Collinsella sp.
GGTTACGCCGTTTTACAAACGGCGTAACTGCTCGGCGCTGCGCGGGCTCCGGACACGGCAATCTGACGTTCAACTTCACGGGCGCGACCAAAAGGTCAGCGCCCGCTTGTTTCACGTCACCTTACCGCACCCGGAGACCGCTCGCTCGCATATGCTCAACCTGCACTGCGTTAACTGACCCGCCAATAAGGTACAGGTTTATTTTGGCGGGTTTTATCTGGGGAAACGCCGAATGGCCCCACATTCACAACCGCCGCAGCTCCATATGAGGCAAATGAATCAGTAACGTCTATCCCAAATCTTGAGTATTTGTTCGACAGAACGGCCCCTGCCGGCTCCTGCTAGACTGGTAGATTCCCAACCGTCCATCCAGGAGCCTCAATGTCGCGCAAGTCCACCTACAAGCAAGTACTTTCCATCGGCACCGCCGTGGTGCTGGGGTTTGCGCTGTTTACGGGATCGCTCGACGGAGCGCCCAAGCTGCTGTCGCCGCAAAGCGATGAGCAGGCGGCGGCTCTGGCCGAAAAACAAAACGAGAGTCCCAGCCGCACCGACGACGAGGCGGGCCTGGTCGCTCGGCTCGAATCGGGAACGGCGAGCTCCCCGGACCCTCAAAACGGCCAGGACCCTGGCGATGGCTCCGATTCCGCCGCGACCGACACCGATGACGACGTTTCCGCGGACAGTGCCGCCACCCCCATCGACGAGGTCGAAAATCCCGACCTCAACCGCGCCCGCGGTGTTTATCTCAGCAGCATTCCCGACTACGCCGGCAACCCCTACGTTGCCCTTCGCACCGACAGCACGCACCCGCTCGGCACACCATCATTCACGCTCGATGAATACGAGCGCGCTACAGAAGAGGGCTGCTTTAAGAAATTCTCCAAGCTCGACAGCCTGGGCCGCACTCGCAAGGCGCTCGCCTGTGTAGGCCCCGAGTCGCTCGGTCAAGGCGAGCGCGGCGATATCTCGCGTATCCATCCTGCCGGTTGGCACCAGCAGCGCTACGACTTTATTCCGGGCCAGAGCCTCTACAACCGCTGCCACCTTATCGCCTGGTCGCTCTGCGGCGAAAACGCCAACCGCAAAAATCTCCTCACCGGCACGCGCTATCTCAACGAAACGGGCATGCTGCCGTTTGAGGAGCAGATTCTCGGCTACATCCGCGACACGGGCAACCATGTGCTCTACCGCGTCACGCCCATGTATAACGAAGAGGAACTTGTCTGCCGCGGTGTGCGCCTTGAGGCGCAATCGGTCGAGGACCACGGCAAGACCCTCTGCTTCCATGTATATTGCTACAACCTGCAGCCGCACGTGCAGATCGACTACGCCACCGGCCGCAACCAGACCTCGGGAGTTTAGGGCCGACCAAGCTGCCCGTAACCCAAAAAATGATCCGTTTTCCTCCGTCCCCAAGGAATCAAATAAGGCCGCCCCGGTTACCCAGGGTGGCCTTTTCGTCAGCACCTACATTGCAGGCAAAATCGCACGCTACTTGGCGCGACCCTCCTCATAGCGCTCGACCAGCTTGGCCTGAACGTCATAAGGCACCTGCTCGTAGCCAGCGGGCTTCATGGTAAAGTCACCCGTGCCGCGCGTGATAGAGCGCAGACGCGTCGAGTAATCCGTCAGCTCTGCCAGTGGCGCCTGGGCAATGACCACGGTGTCGCCGCGCTCATCGGTCTCCATGCCCGTCACGCGACCGCGCGAGGCCGAGATGTCGCCCATCACGGCGCCGGCGTAGCTCTCGGGGATAGTCACCGTGATTTCCTCGATGGGCTCCAGCACCACCGGGTCGGCATCGGCGCATGCCTTGCGCAGGCCGATGCGAGCCGCCGCGCGAAACGCCATCTCGTTGGAGTCGACGCTGTGATACGAGCCGTCGTACACAGCCACGCGAATGCCCGTGAGCGGGTAGCCGGCAATGATGCCGTCCTTCATGGTCTCCTGAACGCCCTTGTCCACGGCGGGAATCAGCGAGCGCGGAATGCGCCCGCCTACGACCTCATCCACAAACTCGTAGCCGTCGCTCGTACCGTCGGGCCCAATAAGCGGCTCCACGCGCAGCCAGCAGTCGCCGTACTGACCGGCACCACCGGTCTGCTTCTTGTGGCGGCCCTGGGCGCTCGCCGTGCGGCGGATGGTCTCGCGATACGGAATGCGGATCGGCACGCTCTTGGCGACGACCTTGGTGCGATCCTCCAAACGGTTAAGCAACACCGAAACCTGCGCCTCACCAACGGCGGAGATGATAGTCTGGCCCGTCTCCTCGTCACGATCGATGCTCATGGTCGGATCGGCCTTGCATGCCTTCTCGATAAACGTGTAGAGCTTCTCTTCGTCGCCGCGGTTCTCGGCCTCGATGGCAATGCGGTACTGCGAGTTGGGGAACTTAAACGCCGCAGCCTCGACCTTACCGGTAATGGAGAGCGTATCGCCCGTCTCGGCAGCCAGCTTGGGCGCCACGATGATGTCGCCGGCATAGGCGTGACCGACCTCGGTCATATCGCGGCCGCACATCACATACAGGTGAGCCAGACGGTCGCCCTTGCGCGTGCGCGCGTTGACCAGCTCAAGGCCCGGCTCAAGCGTACCCGTCAGCACCTTGATAAAGCTGATGCGACCCTGCTGCGGATCAGCCAGGGTCTTAAACACAAACGCCACCGGACGGTCGTCATCACTCGAGATCTTAAGCGAATCGCCGTCGATGAGCGGCATCTCGCCGTAGTCCGTCGGCGCCGGGAAGTACGTGGCGATGTCGTCCATCAGCGAGTTGACGCCCTGCTCCTTAATGCAATCGCCCGCAAAGACCGGCACAAAGATGCGCTCGGCGATCGCCTTCGACAGCAGGCCTTCAAGCTCCTCCTGCGTCAGTGTCTTCTCGCCTTCCAAGTACTTCATCATCAGCTCATCGTCAGCCTCGGCCACCAGCTCGCACAGATGGTCATGGGCTTCCTCGGCCTGGGCACGACACTCCTCGGGAATCTCCGACTCTACGGCTTCGGTGCCGTTGCAATGGCGCGCCTTCATGCGCACCAGGTCGATAATGCCGTCAAAGTCCTCGCCCTCGCCCCAGGGAAGGGTCACGGCGCCCAGGCGCGTGCCAAAGCGCTCTTGCAGCAGGTCCATCGTGGTCGCAAAGCTGGCCTCGGAGCGCGACAGGCGGTTTACGAACACCGCACGCGCCAGGCGCAGGTCCTCGGCGGCATACCAGAGCTTAACCGTCGTAGGCTGCGGGCCGGCCTCGGCGTCGACCACAAACAGAGCCGTCTCGCAGACGCTCATCGCGGCAAAGGCGTCGCCGATAAAATCGGGGTAGCACGGGGCATCGAGCACATTGATGCGCGCGCCCTTCCAGTCGATCGGCGCGATGGTCGTCGAGATGGAGAATGAACGCTTGACCTCTTCAGGGTCATAGTCGAGCGTGGGCTTGGTGCCGTCGTGGCCGCCCAGGCGGGCGGTCTTGCCGGAAAGGTGGAGCATGGCCTCGGCGAGTGAAGTCTTGCCCACCCCGCCTTGGCCTACGAGCACCACGTTCCTTACGTTACCGGTCTTGGGAGCACCCATGATGACCTCCTTGCAGGGCCGCGCGCAATGCGCGACGCCAACGGGGAGAGTTCGCGGTCGGTGCCATCCCGGGAGCAGCATGATCGGCAGCCGAGCCGACTCACCCTCCAAATGTCCTATGCCACCACCCTACCCTCACGGGCGGCTGTCCATGCATACCTTTCGGCGCACGTATGAATACAGGCGGCGAGAGGAAGAGACAAGCTTGTGAGGCGATTATTGAACCCCGTCGATGCAAACAAAAAGCCGCCACAGACCGTAAGACCTGCGGCGGCTTCGCCTCAATTAATAGTTGAGTAAATGCTTGAGCCTACCCCTCGATACGGCTCAAGAACTCACGGGTGCGCTGCTCACGCGGGTGATCGATAACCTGCTCGGCCGGACCCTCCTCGACAATGCGGCCTCCGTCCATAAAGACCACGCGATCGGCAACATCGCGCGCAAACTGCATCGCGTGGGTCACGATCACCATCGTCATATTCTGCGCGGCAAGGTCTTTAATGACACGCAGCACCTCGGCCGTCAGCTCGGGGTCGAGCGCCGAGGTCGGCTCGTCAAAGAATAAGATTTCCGGATCGAGCGCCAGGGCGCGGGCAATACTCACGCGCTGCTGTTGACCGCCCGAAAGCTCACACGGAACCTTGTTCTCGTTGCCCACAAGCCCCATCTGAGCAATCAATTCATGCGCACGAGCTTCCGCCTGCTCGCGCGGGCGCTTGAGCACGCGGATCGGCGCGTCGATGATGTTTTTCATCACGGTATAGTGCGGGAACAGGTTGTAATTTTGGAACACCAGGCCGAATCGCGAGCGCGCCTGCTTGGGCACATCGCCCTTCGCATAGACCGCGCCCGAACCCGCATCCGTCGCAACGGCAAGGTCACCAAACGAGAGCGAGCCTCCGTCGAGTGTCTCGAGCAGCGTGGCACACCGCAGCAGCGTGGACTTGCCGCCACCCGAAGGCCCGATAATCGCCACGACCTCGCCACGCTTTACCTCGAGCGAGATATCCTTGAGCACCTCATTGCCGCCAAACGCCTTGCGAGCGTTCGATATATTCATTACCGAATTAATCATGGTAGTAATCCAATTTTTTCTCGGCGGCGCCCAGCAGCATCTCGACAACGAAATTAAAGACCCAGTAAATCAGCGCCGCAATCGCAAACGGCACCATGCTCACCTGCGAGGCGACCAGCGCCTTGGCCGTCGAGAACATCTCACCCACGCCAATGGCAAACGCCAGCGACGTATCCTTGACCAGCGTGATGATCTCGTTGCCCATCGCCGGCAAAATGCGCTTGGCGACCTGCGGCATCACGATATACAGAAACGTCTGCAGACGCGAGTAGCCCAGCACCTCGGCTGCCTCGTATTGACCGCGCGGAATGGACTGAAGGCCCGAGCGATAGATCTCGGCAAAGTAACCGGCGTAGTTGATGATGAACGCCACGACGCACGCCGTCCACTTGGAATCGGGCGTGAGCGAAATGCCAAACACGTAATACGGGGCAAAGTAGATGGCAAACATCTGCAGCATGAGCGGCGTACCGCGCATGACCGAGATATAGATGCGCGCAATCCAGCGAAGCGGCGCGATTTTGCTCATGCGCATAAACGCCACGGGAATTCCCAGCGGAATCGACCCCAGCAGCGTCAGCACAAACAACTGCAAACTGACCAAGAATCCCTGGCCAAGCATCTGCATCATGACCTGAATAGACATTACTTGAGCACCCAATTATCGAAAGACAGACCATAGCTTGAATACTTGTCGCACAGGTCCTTAACCGTGCCGTCCTCGTAGAGTGCCTTGAGCGACTCGGTCACGGCATCGGCCGACTTGGTGTCGCCCTTCTTAAAGCCGACAGCGTAGTGCTCGCTGGACAGCGGCTCATCAAGCTGCGTATAGGCATCGGGCTTGGCGGCAAGCTGATACTGGGCAATCGAAAGGTCGCAAGCCACGGCATCGACCGCGCCGCTCTCGAGCTGCATAAAGGCCGTGTTGTAGTCGCCGATGGTGTCGAGCGTGGCGAACGTCGCGGCCAGATCCTTCTGGTCGCCCTCGAGCACATCCTGCGCAGCGGAATCGGTCTGGGTAATCACGGTCTTGCCGGCAAGATCGCCCCAGCTCTTGATGCCTGCATCCTTCTTTACCACCAGCACCTGCTCGTTGAGCATGTACGGCTCGGAGAACGTGTAGTCGTCCTCGCGGCCCTCCATGGTAAAGCCGTTCCAGATGCAGTTGATGGCACCCGAGTTGAGCAGCGTATCCTTGGCATCCCAGTCGATGGCCTCGTATTTGACCTCCCAGCCCTGCTTATCGGCAACAGCCTTGGCCAGATCGAGATCAAAGCCGGTGTACTCGCCATCGTCGCCCACAAAGCCGTACGGAGGATAGGACTTATCAAAGCCCACCACGAGCTTCTTGGACTCCGCAGCGCCCTTCACATCCTTGGCCGCGGCAGAGCCTGCAGCGGAGCCCTTGCCGGCACCACCGCCGCAGCCGACAAGACCAAGGCCAAGCACCGTGGCAAGCGAGCCGGCTAGACCAACAAACTGACGACGAGACATATCGGTATTCATGGTATCCCCCTTGATAGCACTTTAGTTAGGTAAAGTGAGTCATGTAACGTTCAGAATCATACACTTTAGCATGATAGAGCACAAGGCGAGTTTGCCCGCCGGGTGCCGGGGCAGGGGTTAAGTTTGCTGCTCTACAGTCCTGCTCACGACGGAGAGCACATTAAGTGCTCTCCTGTTCGTGCGGAACTCGCGACAAACTTAACCCCTGCCCCGGCACCCGGCGGGCAACCTTCGTTGAACTTATCACTGTCATGAAATGGCCGCTTGTATATCGTCCTTTAACTCGGCACGGTACAATGCTTGCAGCTTTCAATTTATAAATTAGTGGGGTTAATTCATGGCAGAATCTCGTGCGGAGCGTAGGGCTCGTCGTGCTTTGGTGGAGGCGGCTGAGGGGTTGAAAGAGGAGAA
Source organism: uncultured Collinsella sp. (assembly GCA_900541015.1). Taxonomy (GTDB): domain Bacteria; phylum Actinomycetota; class Coriobacteriia; order Coriobacteriales; family Coriobacteriaceae; genus Collinsella. The sequence goes on from UQIB01000036.1 coordinate 6,563, forward strand.
ATCTTCTAAGAAATCAAAGTCGTCTCAGGATGCGAAGGGTAAGTCGGTCAAGGGCAAGGCTAAGGCTAAGCGCCCCGGCTCTCGTCGGAGCGAGGATAAGGCATCTCAGACTCGCTCCAAGCGCCCGTATAAGAATCCGGTTCCGTCTGCGCGCAAGGCCGTTGATCCCAAGTCTCCTTGTTCCATCATGAAAGCTTGCGGTGGGTGTACGGCGCTCAATCGTCCTTATAAGAAGCAGCTCGCCTCCAAGCAGGCTGCTATGGAGGAGCTTTTTGCTTCGCTTTGTGAGCGTGAAGGCATTGCCGTAGATCCTATTCGTGGTATGGGTGTCACCCTGGGCGACCCGGGCAAGTATCCTGCGCCGCGTGGCTTTCGTCATAAGGCTGCCACTCCGTTTGCTCCTGGTAAGGAGGGCGCTGTCCGCTGCGGCTTTTTTGAGCGCGGTTCGCACAGAATCGTTGCTGTGCCCGAATGTCCTGTCGAGGCGCCGGGCGCTCGTCAGATTCTCAACGGCATCGCGCGTGAAGCTGAGCGCCTGCACATTCCCGCCTTTAACGAGGACAAGCATCTGGGCTTGCTCCGCTATGCCGTCGTCCGCTGCGGTTGGCGTACCGACCAGGTCATGGTTACGCTCGTGACCGCCCAGCGTGACTTACCGCATGCACAGGAGTTCTTTGAGGCCGTCGCGGCGCTCGATCCGCATATCGTCACCGTTGCCCAAAATATCAATGGACGTCCCGGTAACGCCATCTTGGGTGAGGAGACTCGTATCGTCTATGGCGCCGAATGCATGCGCGACCAGCTGCTCGGCTGCGAATTCGACATCTCCCCCACCGCGTTTTATCAGACCAACCCGCAACAGACCGAGCTGCTCTATCAGCTCGCTATCGACGGCATGGATTTGCACCAGGGCGATGTGCTCATGGATGCCTACTGTGGCAGCGGTACCATCGGTCTTTGCGCAGCTAAAGATGCCCAGAACAAGGGTATCGGCATCATGCTGCTCGGCGTAGAGCGCAACCCGGCGGGCATTGCCGATGCACGTCGCAATGCCGAGCTCAACGGCCTCACCCGCAGCGCTTGGTTTATGGCTGACGATGCCACCGACTACATCCTAGATGCCGCCGACAACAACGAGCGGGTCGATGTCCTTTCCATCGATCCGCCGCGCGCCGGCTCTACCCCCGAGTTCCTCGAAGCTGCCTGCGCGCTTAAGCCGCGCCGCATCACCTATATCAGTTGCAACCCCGTGACTCAAGAGCGCGACCTGCATCAGCTTCTCGACGGAGGCTATCGCCTGCTCAAGATCACGCCCGTCGACATGTTCCCTCACACCGACCACACCGAAACCGTAGCGGTCCTCGAACGCCGCTAACCAACCTCAGTAGATTTTTGGGACAAGAAAGGGGGCGACCCGTCTGGGCCGCCCCCTTCGCTTGGTTTATAAATTCCGCTACATCCCCTTGCACAGGTCGCACACGCCGGCTGCCGCCATCTCGCGCAGCAGCGTCTCGCGATCGCGCGTCACGATCAGATCCAACGGGAAGTGAATCTCGTCGAGCATCTTGCGAGCGTAATCGAGCTTACCAATTGCCATGCCAATGTGCGCATCGGTCGAAACGCCAATGCCCACGCCCAGCTCGGCGCAGCGCTCGGCGATCTTGCGGCATACGGCCCAATGCTCAGTGTCGACACCGTGTTCAAGACTATGGTTGTTGATCTCAATAATCTTGTGCTTGGCCTTAGCTGCCAACAGCACCTCGTCGATATCGAACGGCACGCCCGAACGCCCCGTGTGACCCAGCATGAACACCTTGGGGTGCTCCAGGGCATTGATATACATCTCGGTCGTCTGGGCCAGCGTCGCGCCCTCGGCAATCTGCGGATTATGCACGCTTGCAACCAAATAATCCAAATTTCGCGTAACCAAATCGAACAGCGAATGCTGACGGCTGTACGAATCGCCGGCAATATCGAGCGTGACAGGAGTGTCCTCGCCAAACAGGCTTCCGTCCAGCGAAACGATATCGGCCTCGGCACCACGCAGCACCAGCACGCCGCTCCAAATGCGCGGCCAGATATCCTGGTTGATAAAGAATTGGTAACTGCGCAGGTCATTGGGGCAAGCCGTAACCATAGAGCTCAGATGGTCGGCAGATCCGAGCACCTGCAGGCCACGCTCTGCCGCCCAGTACACATTCTCCTCAATGGTCGAATATGCATGCGCAGAGAATATCGTATGGGTATGAATGTCACAAGAAAGCAGGTAGGGCATCAGGTCTCCTTATCTGGCACGGCCGTCGCTTATATTCATTGTACGCATAGCCTTCGATAGTCGTAAAACCACTCCATCCCAAAGACACAACGTCCATGACAACGGGGTCCGGCTTAACACCAAACCCCGTTTCACGTAAAACATTGTAGGCAGAGCGCTTTACTTTTAACGATACTCGTCCGCCAACTGTTTCCAAGCGGGTAGCGAATTGACAATCGTTTCGTAGCTCACGCAATAGCCCAGGCGGAACCAACCCGGCATACCAAAGCTGTCCGAGGGAACCGCAAGCAACTCATACTTCTTTGCGCGCTCACAGAACGCATTCGCATCGGGCTCCAACGCTTTCACCCATAGGTAGAACGCGCCATCCGGCTCAACATAGGTGTAGCCATACTCCGCTAGTGCGTCGGTAAGCGCGGTGCGGTTGCGTGCATAGGCCTCAACGTCACTCGGCTCATCGATGCAGTCGATAATTACGCGCTGAAAGAGCGCCGGAGCGCACACGAAGCCCAGCGTACGGGCGGCACCGGCAACGGCGGGCATTAGACGATCTGCCTGAGGATTCGTATTGGGAACAAGGATCCATCCCACGCGCTCGCCCGGCAGCGAAAGCGACTTAGAATACGAGTAGCACACCACGGTGTTCTCGTAGATCGAGGGCACCCAAGGCACCTCGGCACCGTACACAATCTCGCGGTACGGCTCATCCGAGATGAGCATAATCGGATTCTCGGGATCGCGCTGAGCGTTGGCCTCGCGCAGAACATTGGCCAGTCGCGTCAGCGTGTCGCATGTATATACGGCACCGGTCGGATTGTTGGGAGAGTCAATGATGACGGCCGCCGTCTTATCGCTGATCGCCTTGAGCACGTTGTCCACGCTCAGCTGGAACGTATCTTCATCGGCGAGCGCCTCAACACACGTACAGCCGGCCTTCTCAATCCAAACGCGATACTCCGGAAAGTACGGGGCGATAACAATAACCTCGTCCCCCGGGTTCGTAACGGCGTTGAGCGTGCAGGTGAGCGAAGCCGCGGCACCCACCGTCATAAATACGTCTTTGCCCTCATAGCTCGTGCCAAAGCGGCGGTTGAGCGATTCGGCCACAGCGGCACGACATTGCGGCAGGCCCGGTGCGGGCGTGTAGCCGTGCAGCTGGTCGCTCGGCAGCTCCAGGGCCTTCTTAATCGACTCAGCCACAGCAGCGGGCGCCGGAACGCTCGGATTGCCCAGCGAAAAATCGAATACGTTTTCCGCACCGATCTGCGCCTTGCGCTCAAGGCCATAGCTAAAAATCTCACGGATGATGGAGCTTTCCGCGCCGCGAGCATACATAGTTTCGTTGATCATCTGTTCCCCTTTCGCATAGGCGCTATTGTACGCTTTAGCCGAGCAAAGTGCCGCAGCAATGTTAATTGGGGACAGACTTAAATGCGTGAAAACGCTCATTTAAGTCTGTCCCCAATCAACAGATGGCCCAATATCGCTCAAAAAAAGCCTCCGCAGGTTTCCCCGCGGAGGCTTTCGCCACAAAGACTATTTGTCGGCGTCGGTGTCGGCACCGGCATTGACGGCATGGTCATCGTCAGCACCATCGGATGCGGCTTCGGCATCCTCCTGCATGGCCGCCTGCGCAAAGGCCGCGGCATCAGCCGCCAGCTCCTCCTCGCTCATACGAGGCGCGCGCTTCTTGGTCGGCATGCCGGCCGCCTTGGCATTGCGCTCCTCCTTGGCCGCCAGGATATCACCCTCGCGCTCAAGGTAGGCATCCCACTCGTTGTCGAGCAGGGCGTTCACGGCGTCGCCTTCGACGGTCTCGCGCTCAAGCAGCACCTTCGCCATCAGATCGAGCTGATCGCGACGGGCGTCCAGGATCTCGACCGCACGACGATGGGCCTCACGCATAATGCGCTGAACCTCGATATCGATGCGGCGCGCCGTCTCCTCGGAGTAATCCTGGTGATCGGCGTAATCGCGACCAAGGAACACCTGATGTTGCGCCTCGCCAAACACTTGCGTGCCCAGCTCCTCGCTCATGCCCAAGCGCGTGACCATCTCGCGCGCCATCTTGGTTGCGCGCTCCAGATCGTTGCTCGCGCCCGACGTAATGTCATCGCACATGAGCTCCTCGGCAACGCGACCGCCCAAGAACACGGCAAGCTCGTCGAGCATCTCGTTCTTGGTCTTGAGGAAGTGGTCCTCCTGCGGAAGCTGCAGCGTGTAGCCCAGCGCCTGGCCGCGGCTGACGATCGAGATCTTGTGGACCGGATCGGAGTGCTCCAGGATGTGGCCCACCAGGGCGTGACCGCTCTCGTGGTAGGCAATCGTGGTGCGCTCGGCCTCGGTCATCACGCGACCCTTGCGCTGCGGTCCGGCAATCACGCGCTCCATCGATTCCTCGACCTCGTCCATCGAGATCACGGAACGATGACGGCGAGCGGCCAGCAGCGCAGACTCGTTGAGCAGGTTCGCTAAATCGGCACCAGTAAAGCCAACGGTCATCTGGGCGAGCTTCTCAAACTTAACGTCCTCGTCCATCGGCTTGTTCTCGGCATGCACGCGCAAAATCTGCTCGCGGCCCTTCACGTCCGGACGGTCGACCGTAACCTGACGGTCAAAACGGCCGGGACGCAGCAGCGCCGGATCCAGAATGTCGGGGCGGTTGGTGGCGGCGATCAGGATGACCGACTCGCTCTCCTCAAAACCGTCCATCTCGACCAGCAGCTGGTTGAGCGTCTGCTCGCGCTCGTCGTGGCCGCCGCCCAAGCCGGCTCCGCGCTGACGTCCCACGGCATCGATCTCATCGATGAAGATGATCGACGGGGCCTGGGACTTGGCCTCCTTAAAGAGGTCACGCACACGGCTGGCGCCGACACCTACGAACATCTCGACAAAGTCGGAACCCGAGATGCTAAAGAACGGCACGCCCGCCTCGCCGGCAACGGCCTTGGCCAGCAGCGTTTTACCGGTGCCCGGAGGGCCAACCAGCAACACGCCACGCGGGATCTTGGCGCCCAGCTTGCGATAGCGATCAGGATCGCTCAAAAAGTCACGGATCTCCTCGACTGCCTCGTCCACGCCGGCAACGTCTTCAAACTTGACCTTGGGGCGTGTGGCCTCGTTGGTCTTGGCGTTGGTCTTGCCAAACTGCATGTTCCTGTTGTTGGCGCCCATCATCTGGCGCATAAAGTAGAACATGATGGCGATAAGGGCGATCGTCGGAAGCACACTCATCGCCAAGTCGCCCCAAAAATCGGGATCGTTGGTGTTGACGATGTACTTGGTATCGGGGTGCTCCGCCATGAGCTCGGCAAGCGAATCGGAGCCGACATAGGTCGAAGAGAAGCTCTTGAGCTCGCTCGTATCGCCCTTGTCCTTCTTCGTCTTCCAGTAATGACCCGTCACGCTTCCGTCTTGAACCGTATAGGTCAGATCTTCGACGCGATCCTGCTTGATGGCGCTCACCATCTCGCTCGTCGCGAGCTTAACGGTATTGCTGGAATTGGCAAAGCCGGAGCCCATGTTAAAGAAGGCGTAGCCCAGAAGCGCGCAAGCCAAAATAAAATACAGCCAGCCCGTACGCGTGGGCTTCTTGCCTCCGGGCATCCCCGGGATCTTTGGGTCCCGGGGAGTCTGGGAATTGTTATCGTTACGGTCGTCGGGCATCTTACGAATAAACCTCCGGTTTCAAAATGCCCAGATACGGAAGGTTACGATAGCGCTCGGCATAGTCGAGGCCGTAGCCCACCACAAAGGCATCGGGGCAATGGGTTCCAACATACTTGGGCGTGATGGCCGAGACGCGGTCCTCAACGTCCTTCCACAGGAAGGCGGCGACCTCCAGAGAAGCGGGCTTGCGGCTCTCGAGGTTCTTCATCAGATACTTGAGCGTCAGGCCCGAGTCCAGAATGTCCTCGACGATCAGCACGTCGCGACCGCGGATGTCGATATCCAGGTCCTTAATGATACGCACGATACCCGAGGACTTCACACCGTCGCCATAGCTCGAAACAGCCATGAAATCGATGTTGGTCGGCAGCTCGATCTTACGCATCAGGTCGCCCATAAAGACCACGGCGCCGCGCAGGACCGCAATCAGCACCAGATCCTTACCCGCGTAGTCGCGAGTAATCTGCTCGCCTAGGCGAGAGACGATACCGTCGATATCCTCCTGCGTGAACAGAACCTTCTCGATATCCGGATGTTGAGAAGCCATGACAACCCTTTCTTGTGCTTATCGCCCACACACCGCCGTATGGACGCGAACTACACATTCTAGCAGCGCACGGGGTAAATTTACCAGCCCGTGCGCCATCAGCGCGGGAATACCGTCAACGTCGCACAGAATAGCAGGCGTGGGACGCTATTCCGCATCGACCACGCGGAGCAGATATGCCACGCGCGTTGCAGCCGTGCACTTAAAACGCTCGTCCGCGCGAACTCCGGCGACCCACACCACGGCACCCCCCGGCGCCGTCCTCACCATGGGCACGCCGGCGCGCTCGGAAACGGGAATGCGAGCCTCACCTAGCAAGTCGGATACTTTCTTGCTTCGACCACTCATCCCTAACGGGCACATCACGTCTCCCGGTGCAGGACCGTCCACCCACAGGCGCGCCAATCGCGCCTCGGCAGGGATCTCGCCACGCGAGCCCGCCAGGATCCGCTCACTATCGCTGTCGGCAAAACCCAGGGCAGCCGCGTCTACCAAAGCTGTCACTTCCCCGGCAGCTGCAAGCTCACGGGCGCGGCGCACGATATCGCATCCCGGCTCAACGGCCATCGGTTCTGTGACCAGCATACGTCCCCCGCCCAACGGCAAACGACCGGGTACGGTAACCCAGTCCGCGACCAGGCCCTCGCGAGCCGCCGGCGCCTTGAACGCCAGCATGCCAAACTCAATGCGTGCGTCAATCCCCGCCGGAAGCGTGACCGAGCCGGCGCCCTCGGCAACGCAGGAAAGGACTCGCTCCACATGTCGCATCTCTGGACGAGCGTCCGGATCGATGCGCTTAATCGCCAGTCGCACGATGCGCCGCGCGATTACCACCTCGGCCGCAGCAAGGCGCCTGGCATCGAGCACCAGCGCGCCCGCCGCCTCCTTACGCAGGCAGCTTCGAAACGCCTGTGCCGAAAGCTGAGACAAAAACGCGTCCTCATCGCCTAAGATCTCGCAGGCGGCGCCAATCGTCTTGCAGACGCTCGCGTTGCGCTGCGCCACCACCGGCATCACTCGATGGCGCACGTAGTTTCGCAGATACGAGATATCCTCATTGCTCTCGTCTTCACGCCACGGCTGACCATGTACCTGTAGATAGCCCACGAGCTCGCCATGAGTTAGGTCGAGCAAGGGACGCACCACAATATTCCTCCGGCGAGGAATGCTCGATAGGCCAGCGGGCCCCGAACCCTTAATCGCGTTCATCAAAAACGTTTCCGCGCGATCCGAAGACGTGTGCGCGGTGCAGATACGAGCCGCCGTTCGCGGTGCCCCCGTCTGGGCGCAGAGCTCGCGAACATACCTCCGCGCCGCGGCATAGCGCACCTCGCGGGCCGCGGCCTCAATATTGCCCGACTCCCCATCAAAATAAGCGTGCTCCACGCACAGTGGTAAACCATATTTCGCGCAGAGCTCACGCACAAAGGCCTCGTCGCCATCGGACGCCTTGCCGCGCAGATGATGGTTTACATGCAGCACATGCAGGCGCTCGCGAGCAATGGGGGCAACACCGCGTCCGTCTTGGATATCCAGCTTTGATGTGCACGCCATAAGAAGCAGTGCCGTCGAGTCCGCGCCGCCTGATACCATGAGCACGACAGGAGCAGCCTGCTGCCTCGTTCGGGTCTCATCGACTGCCCCGGGCACGGCATGGTGTCCGTAATGCTGTGATACCGTTGGCATTCGCTTCCTCCTCTATTCGTCCGCACCCATTGTATCCTTTGGAATCTTATGTCTCGTCTGCACCTTCATATCCTCGGCAGTGGCTCTAAAGGCAACTGCGCACTCATCGAGGGCCCGCAGGGGCTCATTATGGTCGATGACGGACTGTCTCGCCGCGAGACATTAAAGCGCATGGCAGAACTGGGACTCTCGGCAGACAACGTCTCGGCTCTTCTCATTACTCATGAGCATAGCGATCACATCAAGGGTCTCGATGTCTGGTGCAAGCACTGGCACGGTCCCCTCTTTGCCAGCAGGGGCACACTTTCGAGCAAAGAAAATCTTTCGCATCTGCCTGTCGAGGAATTCGACCCCGGTGAAACCCTATCCATTGCCGGCATCCACGTGCAAACCTACTCAACATCACACGATGTCATAAATCCAATCGGCTTTCGATTCGACACCCTCGATGATTCCATCGGCTTTGCTACCGACACCGGAGAGCTATCGAGCCAAGCCATGAACACCCTCAAAGATTGTCGAGTCCTCGCGCTCGAAAGCAACCACGATGTGACCATGCTGCGCGAGGGAGAATATCCCCGCTTTCTTCAAGAGCGCATCCTGTCTGCAAGGGGACACCTCTCCAACGGCCAAGCCGCCGAAGCCGCGCGCGAACTTGTTACCGATCGCACCGAACAGCTCATTGCCATGCATATCAGCCAAGACAACAATCGTCCGAGCCTTACCGTCAAAAGCTATGCCAAAGCTCTAGCCGCAACCCTGGATGACGAGCTCGGCAGCTCCGCCACCCTTCTTCAAGGGCCACGAAAGCTCTCGATACGCCCTGCGAGTCAGTATCAACCGGCAACCATTGTATAGACCACTCTAGATAGCAAAAGGGGCCGGGAATCGCTTCCCAGCCCCTTTTGTATCTTTTAATAGCACAGAACACCAACGAAGTTAGTCGATGGAGATCTTCGTAACGTTCTTCTTCTCGACGATCTTGGGAACCGTAACGGTCAGGATGCCGTCAGCGTACTTAGCCGAGAGGCCCTCGCTCGAAGCGTCCTTTAGATACACGCCACGCGTCGCGCTGTACGAGCTGAACTCCTTCTGCAGGAAGTTCTTCCCCTCGTTCTCCTCGTCTTCCTCGACATTCACGCTAATGGACAGACGGCCCTCGTTAAGCTCGACATCGATGTCGTCCTTGGCGACGCCGGTCAGATAAGCCTTAACCTCATAGCCATCGCCCTTATCCTCAACGTCAACGGGAAACGCCTTGGAAGCAATCGAGTTGTTTGCAAGGTCGGTCATATCATCAAACAGATCGAACAACGAGCTAGCAGAAGGACGAACGCCAAAAACCGAACGATAAGGAACCATGCTTGCCATGTTTACCACTCCTTTTAAGGACTGCCGAGCCATCTTCTAGGTGACTGGGACTTCTTTTGACGCTCTTATATATGCCCACACAGTGCTTATATATACATCGACTATAAAGTTTTTTGAGTCAAGTACTATAAGCATATCTAAGTGTGAATGACTCAGGTTTTAGTAAGGTTAAGGTTCTTTGAACCAGAGCTTAAATAACGAGTATGTTCGCAGCTACAAATAACAAGGGGCTTACAATGAGCGCGTACACGTTGTTGGTAACGAGCTAAAGGGCATCATGGACGACCAAAACCAGAACAATATGTTTATGCCGACGCAGGGGGAAGATACTTCCACGCAGCCGCCACGGTTCCATCGCCCCCACATCTCGCAAGAGCCCATTAATGATCCGGAGCCCGAGTATGTGACGAGAAATCGATATCAAACGCTCGAGGATGCCCAAACGGGACGTAAACATATGGGCGTCGCCTCGGGAGACCCCGTATATCTGAAAGACGCACCATTATCTAAAAACAGCGCAGCTAGTGATGAACCGATGAAAGCATCCGCCGCTCATCAACAAAGAGGTCCTCGACCAAAGCAAACCTTGACGCATTCGGCTCGCTATCTCGAAACGCCAAAACAGGGAAAATCAATCTTCGTTTCGTCAAGTAAACGACGCAAGCAGCATCGAGTCCAATTACTGCTATTGATCATTGTGGTTATAGCAGTTGCCCTTGTGATTCGATTTATTGTCTTTAAATAAAAGCTCATTACCCATAAGCCCAACCGGGTCACGGGTGAAATGCAACTACATTGTGAAGTGTTAACAAAAAAAGGGGGAGGCCGCGAGGCCTCCCCCTTCTCAGTTCAAGCGTACGGCTCGGTGCCGTCCACCGGTCAGCGGCG
>UQIB01000037.1 GCA_900541015.1 uncultured Collinsella sp.
TCTACAGTCCTGCGCAAGACGGAAAGCACATTAAGTGCTTTCCTTTGCGTGCGGAACTCGCGACAAACTTAACCCGCGCCCGCCGGCCCCGGAGACCCTCCCTGCCGTCACATTGTTCGAGCCGTTGTTGTTGCTCGCCGCTTCGCGGCTCGGCGGCCCCGCTCTCCGCGGCGGGGTTGTCTAAGGTTCTTGTTGAAGCTCGGCCATTGGCTCAAATGGAAACGGGAGACGCATCTGCATCCCCCGTTTTTGTTGTGGTTACTCTAGATCAATAAACTTGGTGCTTATGATCTTGCCGTCTTTTACTAGCATTCTGGCCATGGTGGGGCCTCGGGTGCCTCTGGGGTAGCTGGCGCTGCCCGGGTTGAGGACTAAGCAACGGCCCACTTGGGCTTCTTTGGTTACGTGGGTGTGGCCGTTGATGGCTACGTCTACGGATCCCACCGGAAGGTCTTCGCGGTAGTGGGCTACGGCGAATTTGAGGCCTTCGTAGGTAAAGAGTGCAAGACGGTCTACATCGGGGCCGTAGTCACGGTAGTAATCGTTGTTGCCCAGTACGGCCCGCACGGGGGCGATGGTGCATAGGTGCTCGTAGTCCATCTCTGACGTAAGGTCGCCGGCGTGGATAATCAGATCCGCGCCCTCAAGCTCGTCCAGGAGCGCAGGCGATAAATAGCCGTGGGTGTCCGAGATGATGTCGATGCGCTTGGCGCTTGCACTGTTCATGGGATCCCTTCCGCAAAAAAACCGATTCGGCAGATACATACAAAAAAGGCCCCACGGCTCCGCAGACGATGGGTCTACAGGGCTGCGGGGCCAGTGTGCTAGAGACTCAGGGCCTTCTTGAGCGGCACGACGCGGCGGCGCGAAACCGGCACGCGTTCGTCGACGCCCGTAATGCCCAGCTGGATGGCGCCCGAGGGCACCGTCTCCACATCCGTGACGCACGCCAAGTTGACGATATAGCGGCGGTGAACACGGAAGAAGCCAAAGTCGCAGAGCTTGGCCTCAAACTGCGCCAGCGAGGTCGTCGACAAAAAGCGATCATCGACGGTATAGATGCAGGAGTAATCGTCCTTGGCCATGATAAAGCGAATGTCGTCCACGGGAATGAGCACCTTGCGGCCGCCCTTTTCCACCGGGATACGCTCGATGGTCACCTTGCTGTCCGTAACCGGCTTGGTGCGTTGCATGACCTTCTCGATCGCGCGATCCAAGCGAGCTTCCTCGACCGGCTTCATCAGATAATCGACGGCATCCACGTCGAATGCCTCGACCGCATGGTCACTATACGCAGTCACAAACACGATCGCCGGCGGATTTTTGAGCTTATGCAGCGCCTCGGCAAGTTGCAGGCCCGAGGCACCGGGCATCGAGATATCGAGAAACACGACATCCACGCGACTTTCCATAAGCATCTCGATGGCGGAGCGGACGCTCGACGCCTCCGTGATCGTGCCGATCTTGCCCGTTTGCTCGAGCAGGAAGCGAAGCTCCGAGCGAGCCGGCGCCTCATCATCCACAATCATCGCACGCAGCATAGGGATAAAACCTTTCGTCAACTAACTACGCCGGGCATCCGTCGCATGACGTTGAGCCCGTAGCCTTTTATTTTACTCTTGAATGTCAAAGATGCTCTCTGACAAATCAAGATGAAGGAGCACTTTGGTGCCCTTGCCCGGCGCCGATTCGACACGCGTATAGGAGTGCGGCCCATAAAAGCGATGGATGCGCTCCGAAATATTGTGCATGGCCACACCGGCGCCGCCACCCTGGGGAGAGCTGGCGTCGGGACGGGCAGAACGCTCGTCAAACAGTCTGGCGGCGGTACCCTCATCCATGCCCACGCCATTATCGGCCACGGCAATCAAGATTGCATCCTCGCCGTCTTGGTGAACGGTCACGTCGATCCTCAGGGCGTCGTCATCGCCCATACCATGACGTACGGCGTTCTCGACAATCGGCTGGATCACGAACGCCGGCACCAGCGTATCTTCCACGTCCTCGGACACATCGAACGTCGCAAGCACGCGGTCCTCGCCAAAGCGGGCCTTCTCAAAGGTAAGGTAGCGCTTGGTCTGTGCAACCTCGCGCGAGACCGGAATAAGCGATCCCGAGTTGTCGAGCGTGGCACGATAGAACGATGAGAACTCACGAAGCAGTTCGCGGGCCCGCAGCGGGTCGGTGCGCGTAAACGATGCGATGGTGTTCAGCGTGTTGAACAGGAAGTGCGGGTTAATCTGCGCTTGCAGCGCACGCACCTCGGCGCGCGCCGTGAGTTCCTTTTGCACCTCGAGCTCGTGGATGGCGAGCTGCGTGGACAAGATCTCGGCAAAGCCCGAGGCAAGCGCGTACTGGGTACGGTCGACGGCGCGCGGGGTCTTGTAGTAGAACTTGAGCGTGCCGACGGTACGATCGCCCACCTTGATGGGGGCGATAATGCCGGCGGGGACTTGGTTGTGCGAGCCATCCGAGCCCACGACATCCACCATACGGTTGAACGACTGCACGATGCCATGTTCGATAACGTAGCGTGTGGCAAGCGTGTGGATGGGAGAATCTGGCAGTAGTTTTTCCTCAAACTCGCCTGCGCAGGCCAACACGTTGCCCTCGTCGGTGATGGCCACCGTCATGGCGCGCGTCTCGGGCAAAATGCGCCGGCACACCAAACGCGCCGACTCCTGCGTCAGACCGCCCTTAATGTCCTCAAGCATGGCCGAGGCCACCGAGAGCGTCTCCTCGGTGTACTGGGAGCGCACCGAATCGGGATTGAGCGTCAAAAAGATAAAGATGCACAGAAAGATGCACAGCAGCGCGCAGGCAATCACCGTGGCGATCGGCTCGATACCGGTCACCAAGGCAAAAATAAAGTACACCAGCACGCAAATGGCGCAGGCAACGGCAATGATGCGAAAGATTGATATTGAACTATCGCGCTGGGCGCGGCGGTCGATCATTCGGCCCCCTCCAGGATACTGATCAGTTGTGCGTCACGCCAAAGCCCGTCCATGATCTTGGGCCAAAAGCTCTGGAAACGCAGGTAGCTTGCAGCGTTTTGGCGCGCATAGGCCTTTGCCTCGTCGATACCATGGCGCCAGATGCGCAGGTAGCCCTCATGCTCGCGGGTAAACACGCTGCGGACCATAGCGGTCTTGCGCACGCGGTCGTCGAGCTCGCGCGAAATCCACGGGCCCGGGTAGGGCATGAGCGATGCCGCCGTAACGGGAATGAGCTCCTTTTGATGCGCGGCGAATGTCAACTTGGCCCTTTCGTAGTACCAACGGTATACATCCTGCATAAAGCGCGGTGAGCGCTTTTCGGACTCCGGAGGCAGATGACGCACGGTCCACTCGTTATCGAACCACACGTCGTAGCCAAACATGCGCATGTTAAAGAGGTAATCCAAGTCCTCGCCGCGGGTGATAAACGGGTCAAAGGCTACACGCGTAAAGGCGCGGGCGTGCAGGGCCATCAGGCCGCCGCACACGTAGTTGGAGCGCGAGATGCGGGTGCCCGAGAGCGCCTTTTTCATCCAACGGTTGAACTCGATGCGCTTGGTCCACCAACGATGGCAGATGCCCGCCTTGTCCGTGGGAGCCAGCGGCGAGCCGTCGCGATCGTAGAAATAGCCGCTCTTGACCAAGATCGGCAAGCCCTGACGTGTCTGCTGCCCCAACGCATAGGTCGCGCGCTTCATAAAGTCGGCGTCGATGACAGTCTCATCGTCATCCAAAAAGATAACCGCGTCATGCCCCAGCACAGCGGCACAGGCTAGCCCCATGTTGCGGATGGCACCGTAGCCTCGCAGGCTCACGCACTCGCCCGAACCCTTGGGCGCGATCTGAGCAACCCGGTCTGCAATGCGCGAGGCCTGGGTGTTGGTGACAACGGTGACCTTGAGCGTGGGATGCGCGTCGACAATCTCGTGCACGCGCAGCGACACATCGGCTGTGGCAGAAACGGGACAGACCACCAAAAGGATGATGCGCGGGATGTCACGTACCTGCTCAAGCGAGGCCAGGCAGCGGTCGAGTTCGGGATTGTCGGCGTTGAGTCGCGTCGAATGGTCATAGGTGCCAGGGGCGTTTGCGCAAGCGTCATCGCCCGCCCAATACGTTGGAATCACGACTGTGGCGTTCATGCCTTACCCTCCCTGCAACACAAAAACGGGACGCCGCCAAACACAGGCGACGCCCCGCGACCTAGCTGATTCCATCATACCCACTTGGGCAAATCATTGCTCGCAAGTCGCAATGTTTATTGCGGATAACCCCAAAAGAGTACCGTGGACAGGCACAATAGCCGCTCGCTCCTATGCGGCATGCTCTGCCGCCCGAGTCATGCGGGACAGGCGGACCAGCAGCATAAAGCCAACGACCAGCAGCACGCCAATGGAAAGGACGCCCAGCGACGGGTTGCCGGTCAGCGAGGTGACGACCGACACCAGGAAGGTGCCCATAACGCTTGCATAACGACCAAAGATGTCAAAGAAGCCGTAGTACTCGTTGGATTTTTCCTTGGGGATAATGCGGCCAAAGTAGCTACGGCTGAGCGCCTGCACGCCGCCCTGGAACAGGCCGACCATAATGGCAAGCACCCAGAATTCAAAGGCGGTCTTTAGGAAGAACGCGGCGAACAGCACAATGCCCATGTAGGCGGCGACTGCCACCAGGATCATGTTGAGCGTGCCCACGCGCCCGGCGAGCTTGCCGTAGATGATGGCGGACGGAAAGGCCACGAACTGCGTGACGAGCAGCGCCAGCACCAGCTGCGTCGAATCGATGCCCAAAGCCGAGCCGTAGCTGGTAGCCATGGAAATGACCGTGTGCACACCGTCGATATAGAAGAAGAACGCAATCATGTAGACCAGCACGGTCTTGTTGTGGGCGATCTCGCGCATGGTGTGTCCGACCTCGGAGAACACACCGCCCACGATGTGGCCGATAGTGTCCTCGGGACCGCGCTCGCGACCGTACTTTTGCTTATAGGTGCGAATGAGCGGCAGGGTAAAGATGAGCCACCAGGCACCAGTGATGATAAACGACAGACGCGTTGCCAGCATGGTAGGGACGCCAAGAGCGGGGCCACCCATGATGAGCGCCAGGCAGATGACGAACGGCACGGTGGAACCGATGTAGCCCCAGGCATAGCCCGAGCTGGACACGGCGTCCATGCGCTCGTCGGTGGTAATGTCGGGCAGCATGGCGTCGTAGAACGTCATAGAAGAGTTAAGGCCGATGGTGCACAGCACGTACACGGTCAAAAATGCCATGGCGGACATTGGGATAGCCTGCGCCAAGCAAAGCACCAGGCCCGTGAGGAAGAAGCCCAAGAAGAACTTGATCTTGTTGCCGGCGTAGTCGGCAAGCGCGCCCAGAATGGGCATGAGCATGGCGATGACCAGCGAGGCGATCGTCTGCGCATTGCCCCAGGCGACCACCAGGTCGGCCGAAGAAGCGCCGGTATTGATGGCGTTAAAGTAAATGGGCACCACCGAGGTATTGAGCAGCACGAGGGCCGAATTGCCCACATCATACATAACCCAGTTACGCTCGAGCTTGGTGTATTTCATGGACAGGGACCCTTCGTATTCGCCCGATATGCAGTTAGTTCATCGTACCCCAATTGTCCAGAAGCACCGGTAAGGATTCGGCAAAGGGGCACGCACGAGCCCTATTCCTCGCGGTCGAACTCCTCATCGGCATTGAGCACGCGACCGCTGTAGTTGACGTGACTGGTCACGGCATCCATGTCACCGGTCTCGATAAAACGTGCGACCGTGCACTCGTAATCGACCAGCGCGCGATCAAAGACCTCGGGGAAACTCTCGTTCGAGACCTCGTCGGTAAAGGGATTCTTCCATGTCAGATGGCCCAGGTTACCGGTGCGCTCGGGCAGCTCCGTCGTCACGCGATGGGCAAGGCCGTCGAGCAGCGAGTAGTCGTGCACCAAGCCCTCAACCAGCGAGATCGCGCGCGTCTTTGCGGAGCCGGCCGGCTCAATCGCGCGGTAAAGTCGCTGCATATTGGCAACGGCAGCACCGTACTCCCCCGCCGGAATGTCAATGCCGTACACGCGTCCGGCAACATAGCTCATCAGCACGCCGGCCACGCGATTGATGCGATCGGTGGTGACGATCTCGCCCGCCGGCGGGCAATCGTCGACCGTAGCGCCATCGCGTTTAAGCTGCAGCATCAGTACATCCAGGTCGCTCTCGATCACGGCATGGACCTGACTGCTCGAATCCTCAAGCTCTGAATCGGACTCCACGATGCCAAACTGCTGCTCATAGACAAAGGGGTGGGCGTTGCGGTCGAGCACGTAATGAGACAGCAGGCCCAGCGCAAAGGCACGACCCAAGCTGGCGTCGCGCGGCAGCAGATGCGACACGCCGTCGCGCAGGCACGCGAACTGGCGAGACATGCGCGACCGATGCATGACCTGCGCCAGCAGCGTGCAGTCGGAAACACGCGGTGTCAGAATGTGAAAGAAGAACGGGTCGGGGCCTTGGTTGCCCAAGATAAAGGCAATGCGCTCTTCATCGGACGTGATGACGCCCTGCGGAAGACGGTCGATGCTTTCCTCGCCAAACAGATGATGGGTGATAAGCGCGGGCATAATGATCCTTTCGATTTCATTCGATGCCACCCATTATGCCCACCGCGCGCCCATGCCAAACCTGCGATGGTAAACGACGGCACGCAAGCCTCTTACGCAAGCCCCAGGTGCGACTTGACCTCGGCGGCACGACGACGGGACACCGGCACCGTCGAGTTCACGCGGTCGAGCCTGAGCTCCATCAACCCCGTGGAGCCAATCTCAACATTGTGCACGTCTTCCAAATTGACCAGGTAGCTGCGATGAACGCGAATAAAGCCCTCGGAGTCCAAGCGACGCTCGAGCGAAGAGATCGACTCATTGATCAGGTACGTTCCCTCGGCGCAGATGGCGTTGCAAAAATCGGCGCGCGCCTCAAAGTAGCAGACGTCTGCGGCGGGAATGAACACCTTTTTGCCCCCGCGGTCCACCGTCAGACGCAAAGGCTGGCGCGGAGCATGGATAACACGACGGGCACCCAAGGCTGCCTCGATCTTGTCGAGTGCCTTTGACAGGCGTGCGTCCTCGACCGGCTTGACGACATAGTCGACCGCATCGAGGTTATACGCATCGGCGGCAAATTCGGCAAACGCCGTCACAAACACAACCACCGGCGGCGTCTTTAGGTTCTGCAGCGTCTCGGCAAGCTCAATTCCCGAGCGACCGGGCATGGTAATGTCTAAAAACAACACGTCGGGCTTGTTCGACAGAATCGACTCCACGGCTTCGGTGACATTGCCCGCCTCGGCAATCTGACCCACACGCGTATCCTTTTCCAACAGATAGCGTAGCTCAGCCCTAATGGGAGGCTCGTCATCAACCACCAAGATGTTCCAGCCTTCGGACATATGTGCTTCCCCTCTTTTTCTCTCAATCCAACCGCGTGCTACGCCGTCAACGGCGCCGGCTCATGCGGCTCGCCGTTCAGCTCGACGATGACCTGCGTCCCCACGCCCTCCTGGGACTTCACGCGCATGCCGGAATCTTCTCCGTAAAAGAAATGGATGCGCTGAAGCACGTTGAAGAGCGCCAGGCCGCAACCTCGCTTGACGGAGCCGTCGGCGGTAATGCTCTCGGGCTCCTCTCGGCGATGTTGCTCAAACAGATGCGCGCAGACCTCTTCGCTCATACCGATGCCATCGTCCTCGACGATGATCTCCAAACCGTCATCGGTCTCGAAAGCCCTAACATGAATAGAAAGCGGCTCGGTCTCGCGCTGCGCGTGTTTGATGCAGTTTTCGAGCAACGGCTGCAAGATAAACGGCGGCACCAGGCTGTCGCGCACCTCAAAGTCGATATCGACCGAGACGCGCAGACGGCCGTCGCCATAACGAGCCTGCATAAGATTGATATAGCGAGTGCCCTGTTCCACCTCGTGCTCGAGCGTTGTGAGGGTATCGGAATCAGAAAGCGTCTGACGGTAGTAATTGGAAAAGTCGATCAGCAGCGACCTGGCCTTGTCCGGCTCGGTACGTACGAGCGACACGATGGTGCTGATGGTGTTAAACAGAAAATGAGGATCGACCTGCGATTGCAAGGCGCGCAGCTCCACGCGGGCCGTAAGCTCGTCCTGGCGCTCGAGCTCAAAGCTCGCAAGCTGCGTGGAAATGAGGTCGGCAAAGCCCGAGGCAAGCGCCGTCTGGCGCATATCGATGCTGCTCAGACGGGGATAATACAGCTCGAGCGTGCCCACGCAATGCCCGCGCACGGTAAGCGGTGCGACAATACCGGCGCGCAGGCGCGGAAAGTAGCCACCCGTCTCGGTCGAGGCATCGCGCGAGAACACGCTTTGCTCACCGCTGTTGATCACGTTGAGCGTAGTCCGCAGTACCACCGGGGTGCCCGCGGGGCATTTTGCCGAGTCCTCGCCCCAGCTTGCCAACACCTGCTTGCCGTCGGTAAAGCAGATGGCAGAGGCGATAGTTTCGGACAGGATGATCTTAGAGGCGCCCAGGGCAGCTTCGGGCGTAAGGCCGCGCGACGTGTAGGCGAATATTTTTGATGCGATGGCGAGCGTGCGGTCGGTTGCGCTCGATGTGAGGTCGTCGGGAACGACAAAGACGTACGAGAAGAAGAAGCACAGCATGACCAAGCCGGCAATGACAACAACGGCCGGAACGGGATTGGGATTATCGGTTAAATCCCAGATAAGCAGCAGGATAAGCGCCGGAACGACAACACCGAGCAGGATGGCCTGGACCACATGCTGGGCCGTACGAAAGACCTTGGTAGAGTTGTAGCTCTTGCCCAGAATCAGCCTGTTTAAATCCACCGTCATCCCCTTTTATCTATCGCACCCATAGCAATAAAGAGGGCCGCAAGCGACCCTCTCCATTGCATTATGCAATCAAATACTGTGTTTTACATCCAGTCGTCGATGAACGGTAGTTTAGGCGCTGTATTTGTTGGCCTCGCCAAAGGTGCCAGCCTCGACGATCCAGCCGTCCTTCATGATGACGTCCATGTTGTCGGTGTTGAGCACGTGGATGTCGGCGGCGACGTCACCGTTGACGACCAGCAGGTCGGCGCACTTGCCGGCCTCGATGGAACCGGTCTCGTCCTCGATGTGGCACATCTTGGCACCGTTGAGGGTGGCGCAGGTGATGGTCTCGACCGGGGTGAAGCCGATCTTGTCGACGAACTCGTACATCTCCTCGATGGAGCAGGTGCCGTACGGGGTGACGAAGGAGAAGGAGTCGGAGCCGATCGTCATGACGACGCCGCGCTTCTTGGCCTCGCGCAGGCAGTCGTAGTTGCGCTGCAGCTCCTTCTCGACCAGGGTGCCCTCGTACTTGTCGTGCAGCTCGGGGACGTAGACGGGCGGATAGGTGGCGTACCAGGTGGGCAGGAAGGCGATCGTCGGGGTGAAGAAGGTGCCCTGCTCGGCCATGAGGTCCATGGTGCGCTCATCGATATCGAAACCGTGAATCAGCTGTTCGCAGCCAAAGCGAACGGAATCGTAGGCAGCGGCGTGGTTGTTGTAGCAGTGGCTCCACACGGGGATGCCGACCATCTTTGCCTCTTCGACCACGGCCTGGATCTCCTCGGAGCAGTAGTGCTGGTCGCGACCGGAGTCCCAGCGCCAGATGCCGCCACCGGTAGCCCAGATCTTGATGGCATCGGGGTTCTCGCGCAGGCGACGACGGACGGCCTTGCGCAGATCCCAAGGACCGTCGACCTGGTCACCCCAGGGATGAGATTCCTTGTTGAGCTCCTGGGTGCAGTGGTGGGAGTCACCGTGGCCGGCAACGCGGCAGAAGCCGAGGCCGGTGGCCAGAACGCGCGGGCCCTTAAAGACGCCCTTGTCGATGCAGTCACGGATCTGGATACCAAAGCGGCCGATCTCGCAGACGGTGGTGAGGCCGTGGGTGAGGCAGTCGTAGGCCTGCTTGACGGCGACGGCCTGCTTCTCGAGGAGCGGCTGCATGACCCAATCGGTGTCATCGTCGGTCAGGTTGCCCGAGAAGTGCAGGTGGGTATCGATCAGGCCGGGAAGGACGGTCTTGCCGGCGGCGTCGATGACCTCAACGCCCTCGGGAAGGTCCTGCATAGCGCCGGCGTACTCGATTTTGCCGTTGTCGTCGACGAGAACGAGGGAGTTCTCGACCGGCTCGGCACCGGTACCGTCGATGAGCTTGCCGCCAACGATTGCATACTTAGTGGACATGGTTCCTCCTTATGGATCCATATAGTGGGCGAGGCCGTGTTGGGTCGCAGCCTCACAAAGCTACCCAAGTGATGCCGGGTTCGGTGCGCGGGAGAGAGGGTCCCGCGCACCCGATCCGCCCCGGCTAGGCGTTACTTTTTGCGGGAATTGGTGAAAGCCATGAGGGCCAAGCCAATAGCCAACCAGCCGATCACGATGCTCCACTCCACCATGTTGAGGGAGGCGGGAGAGAACGGAATCACGAGCAGGCCGATGATGATGGCGCAGGCAGCGATAGCGAGACCGATGCCAAACTTGCCGCCGGGCACCTCGTAGGGACGAGGCAGGTCGGGCTCGGTGAAGCGCATGCGCAGGCAGGCGAGGGCGACCATACCGCAGGAGAAGATGAAGGCGAGAGCCGACACGTTGGTCAGAGGAATGAGCATGTTCTTGCCCAGGAACGGACCGATGACGGTGATGACGCCCAGAACGACGCAGGCGAGCTTGGGAGCGCCGGACTTGGGGTCGACCTCGGCGAATTTCTCTGGCAGCTGGCCCTTGCGGCCCATGGCGAGCATGATGCGGCTCGTGGCGCCGTAGAAGGAGTTCATCGGGCCCATGGGTCCAAGCGTGGCGATAACGAGCATGGCCAGGTACAGAAGCATGTTGATGCCCTTGAGGCAGGCAAGCGCGGGAACCGGACTCTTAACAAACTCATGCCAGTCGAGGATGGTGCCGAACGAGTAGATGCAGACCATGTAGAAGCCGCCGGCGGCCAGCAGGGCCAGGGAGATGATCTTGCCGAACTTGTTCCAGTTGAGGCCCTCGGCCGCTTCCTCAGCCTGCTGGGGAATGGTGTCGAAACCGGCGTAGAAGAACGGAGTCAGAACCAGGACCGATACGATGCCGGCGAACAGGCTGGTGCCCTCGGTAGCGGACTTGCCGCCGCCAGCGCCGGCGACCTGGGAGAACACGGGCATGGCGTTGTCCGGCGAGCCGGTGAACAGCGAGACGCCCATGGCGAGCAGCATGCCGCAGAGCAGGGCCTTGGTCAGGAAGGCCTGGAGCTTGGCGGCCGAGCTGGCACCGCGGAAGTTGAGGAAGATGACGTAGGCTGCAAAGCCGAGCGCGATCAGCGTCGGGAACAGGTAAACGTCGGCGCCCAGGATGGTGTAGAGCTTGACGGCGCGCAGCCACTCAAGACCGGGCAGGCTGCCGAACATCTCGGACACGAGGGTCGAAATGGCGATGGCCTCCCACGGGCACAGGATACCGTTGCCCAGGGCCAAAAGCCAACCGGTGATGTAGCTCAGCGTACGGCCAAAGCTACGATCGACATACTCGACGATGCCGCCCGAGATGGGGATAGCAGCCGTGAGCTCACCGAAAACAGCTCCGACGGGCACGAGGAAGATTGCACCCAAGAGGAATGCGATCATAGCGGGAACGGGACCGCCGCCCACGACCATCCAGTCGCCGACCTGCAGAACCCAACCGGTACCGATGATGGCACCGAAACCGATGGTGAAGAAGTTCCAGAGCGAAAGCGTTTTCTTCATGCCGCCGTTATCCTCGACTGCAACTTCTGCGTTCTTGTCCGCCATTGTTCCCCTCCTTTCCTTTTTGACGCCCCTTGACGTCACCCCTTGCGCGGTCCGTTTTGCCGCGCGCTTTTATTCCATGGCTTTAAGATACGGCCTTGGCGCAGCAGCGCCGCTCGCAGCTCGACCGAAGGCAGAACTGCAAAACGAGCGGCACCGTTTTTGGGACGAACGGCGGGAGACGTCATTCGTCTTGGACGCTTTCATCTTGTCTGCTTTTGAATACCTGTTGCCGTGACGCTTGGCGCGCGGCGCTGCAACGTTCATACCATTTGTCAGGCTTTTGGCGCACATACCCATGTGTCGTGCATCTTTTTATGTAGGATAGACAAGTTACACATGAGGCAAGGTGATTCGAATGGCATACGGATACAATGACGGCGACCAACGGCCACAAAGCGTGCGCCTTGCCGGCCGCACCACGCCAACGCCCAGAAGCACCTCCGACAACGACAGCCCGCAGCGCCCCCAAGAGCAGTCCGGGGCTTCTTCGCGGCAACAAAGCCGTACCGTGCAGCAGTCAGACCGCGTGAGTACGAGCACACGCCAACGCCAGACCGACACATCGCAGCCACGCCGCTACGATCGCCGTAAGACCGACTACTACGTCAAGCGCTCCTTTTCGCGACCTCAACGCGATCGCGGCAATTCCGCCCCTCACCCTGCGTCGCACGCCACAAGTCACGCGCTTCCGGCCCGCCGCCTACGCCTTACGCTTTGCTCCATCGCCGCCTGCCTCGTCTTTGTGTTTTTGGGATCCTGTATCTCCCACGGATCAGCCGGTCTTGAGCCCACTGCCGAGGACAGGCTGCTTAAAGCTCCCGTCGCGCCCGGTTACTCCTTTGCGTTCTCGACCCCACGCTCGCAATGGCAAGCCGGCACCATGCCCCACATCTACCAAATTGACCCCGCATGGTCGGAGCTGCCCTATGCCGGTGGCACTATTCGCGAAAACGCTTGCGGTCCTACCTGCCTCACCATGGTCTATATCTTTAAGACCGGCCATACCGATAAGACGCCGGTCGATATATGCGCACTGGCCGAAGCCGGCAACTACGCCCCCACCGGTGCCACCGAGTGGTCGTTTATGACAGGCGGTGCGTGGCAGCTGGGGCTCAACGGAACACAGCTCTATAACGATCGTGAATCGATTGCCCAAGCACTTCGCTCGGGTGCGCCCGTCATCGCCGCAGTGCGCCCCGGTACGTTTACCAACGTAGGCCACTACATCGTGCTCTACGGCATCGACGATGCCAACCAGATTGGCGTCTACGACCCCAACTCGGCCAGCCGCAGCGCCCGCCGCTGGGGCGTCGTAGAGGTCCTCAACGAAGTCGAAGCCATGTGGGCCTACTACTAGTCATTGGGGACAGACTTAAATGAGTGGTCATTGGGGACGCTCTTGTTTGACTAGTCATTTAAGAACGTCCCCAATGACTAGGTGAATAGCAAAAGCCCCGCAGCCGGAGCGGACTGCGGGGCTCATGAAGAGAGGCTAGTTTGTGGGCGCTTTGCCTGGCGCCCACGAGAGAGGCAACAGAGTAGAGACTACTCGTGGATGCGGGTACCGGAGAGGCCGGCCATGGTCTCGGCAGCCTTGTCCAGGGCGCCGATGATGCAGGTGCGGCCCTTGCGGGAACGAGCGAACTTGATGGCAGCGCGGACCTTGGGCTCCATGGAACCCTTGCCGAACTGGCCCTCGTCGGCCAGGCGCTCGGCCTCGTCGGCGGTGAGGTCCTCGAGCTCCTCCTGGTTGGGCTTGCCAAAGTTGATGGCGACGTGCTCAACGGCGGTCAGCAGGAACAGAACGTCGGCGTCGCAGTCCTCGGCCAGCAGCTCGCCGCCCAGGTCCTTGTCGATGACGGCGGGAACGCCCTTGTAGCAGCCCTTGTTCTCGTAGTCGCGGACGACGGGGATGCCGCCACCACCGCAGGCGATGACGATGAACTCGTTGTCGAGCAGGTTGAGGATGGAGTCAGCCTCGACGATCTTCTTGGGATCGGGGGAGGCGACGACGCGACGCCAGCCGCGGCCGGAATCCTCGACGAAGACCTTGGAGGGATCCTCAGCCATGAACTCCTTGGCCTGCTCCTCGGTGTAGAAGGGGCCGATCGGCTTGGTCGGGTTCTTGAACGCGGGATCATCCGGGTCGCACTCGATCTGGGTGACGACGGTGGCGGCGTGCCAACGCTTATAGCGCTTGTGCATCTCGCGGCCGATGCCCTGCTGCAGGTGATAACCAATGTAGCCCTGGGACATGGCGCCGCACTCGGGCAGCGGCATCTCGGGGGTGCCGATGGCATCGTGGGCGGCGGCGAAGGCGTTCTGGATCATGCCGACCTGCGGGCCGTTGCCGTGGGTGATGATGATCTCGTTGCCCTGCTCGATGAGGCCGAGGAGCGCGTGGGCGGTGTTGCTCACGGCCTCGATCTGCTCGACGGGGTTGTTGCCGAGGGCGTTGCCGCCAAGGGCGACGACAATACGATCGGGCTTGCCAAGAGGCTTAGACATTGCTGGAATCCTTTCTGTAAAAGGCCTACAACCCATTAATAACCCGCGTCCGTGCGATACGCGAGTTTATTAAGGTTTATATTCTCTTTATCGCTCATTTTATTCATTTTGAAAATAGCGGAACGGTGAACGGTCGTTTTTATCCGCTCAGCGTACAGAACCCCAGCTCAGACATATCTACGCCATTTACGTGCAACTTTATTTAAATGCAGCGAGGATTATGTCGGATTATGCAAACTACATCTCTGCTAAACACAAAACGGACAGCGCAATATCTTACTCGCACTATACGCGATTCTATACATTAATTTGACGAGTATGCATCCCTGCAAAAACATGGGGCTTTTCATCCAACATAAGGGATAGCCGATCGCGCTTCACCCCGCGGCAAGCGACTGCGAGTTCGCAGTATGGAACTTTACCGTCGGCTTCTGCATGAACGCTGCCGACGCCCTTTCGCTCCTGCGCGCCCAAGCAGCCGAGAACGCTAACGGCGCCACTGCCAACCTGGCCACCCTCAACAACGGCGCCGCCAGCCTTTTCGCAAAGTACCGTGCTGGCTCGCTGGCTTTGAGGCCTAAGCGAGCTTTGCTATTTGCCAATTTTGTATGATTTGGGTCAAATCTATCTGCCAATTTTTGTATGATTAGGGTCAAATCTATTTGCCAATTTTTGTCATTGAGGGGTTTTAATGCTACGCCGTAAGGTCACTGACAGGCTTTTGAGCTGGAAGAACAAATCCAATAAAGCGTTGCTTGTTACTGGCGCGCGTCAGATTGGCAAGAGCTATGCAATTCGCGCGTTTGGAAAGAGCAACTACGCTTCGTATTATGAGGTCAATCTGCTACTCGATGCCGAGGCAAGAGACGTACTTGTTGGCGCTAAGAACTCCATTGACTTCATCAACCGTGTGGCCCTTCTTGCGGATGCACCGCTTGTTGAAGGAGACACGCTTATCTTCGTCGATGAGATTCAGGAGTATCCGCAGATCGTTACACTTATGAAGGCGCTGGTCGAGGACGGACGCTTTAGCTATGTCTTCTCGGGGTCTATGCTTGGGACTGAGTTTAAGGGGATCTCTTCTTTTCCGGTGGGGTATGTCGAGCACATTGTTATGCGACCGATGGATTTTGAAGAGTTCTGTTGGGCAAACAGCATCAGCGAGAATGTGCTTGCAGACATTCGCAGCTGCCTTGTCGAGAGACGTCCCGTCGAAAACTATATTCATGAGGCGATGCTCAAAAACTTTAGAGCCTATATCGTTTGCGGCGGCATGCCAGAGGTCGTTCAGAACTATATCGATTCGGGCTATTCGCTCGTGAGAACGCGTGAGCTTCAAATTCAGCTAGTCGATCAGTACAAAAGCGATATCTCTAAATATGCATCGACTCGAGCGTTTAACGTTCGCTCCATTTTCGAGCAAATTCCCGTTCAGCTTGAGGCGGAGTCCCATCGCTTTATCGTCTCGTCTCTAGGCGAGGGAGCTCGTCTTCAAAAATACGAGCAGGATTTCCTATGGCTGGTGAACGCAGGCGTTGGATTGATGGTCCCCCAGGTGACGGAGGCCCGGAGTCCTCTTAAGAGGACAGAGAAGGCAGCCGCCTTCAAACTATACGAGTCCGATACAGGAATGCTCGCATCGCGATATCCCGGTAGCACGGCACGCGCTGTATATCTAGATATGAAAACCCCCAACCTCGGCGGTCTCTATGAAAACGTGGTCGCGCAGGAGCTTGTTGCCCTCGGAGCAGATACGTGGTACTACCAAACACGTGAGGTCGGTGAAGTCGACTATGTAATCGAAGGCGCCCGAGGACATGTTGTCCCAATCGAAGTCAAATCGGGCAAGAAAGTTCGAGCACATGCGGCCCTCGATCGCCTGATGAGTGTGGGCGAGTACAAGATTCCCGAGGCCGTTGTGCTGAGCCACGAAAACCTTAGCGAAGAGGGCAAGATCCTGTACGTTCCAATCTATATGACATTCTGCCTCGATGAGTTTATGGAAAAGGACGACCCCAACAACGATTTCTCATTTGCACCCATATCTCTCTAGATCATCTGAACCAACAACCAAGCCCCCTCCATAACCAAAGTAACGCGTGGTTTCGCGGCCGCGCCGCGAAACAGCGACGGGGACAAAAGGCCCCCACAACCACGTCCCTCATGCAGCCCCACAATCCGAGGACGTAGTCGTAGCAGGATCTGAGGGCTGACCTTCGCGGACATTCCGCACTGATATTTTCTGTATTGAAGACGTCGATGATGCACCCGTATACCATTGACGTCGACACCATCAGAT
>UQIB01000038.1 GCA_900541015.1 uncultured Collinsella sp.
TGGCCCTATGGCAAGGACCCGCGCGACACCAACATCCGCATCGCGCCGAGCTATCCCACGGTCGAGGACCTGGAGGCCGCGCTCGATGTGCTGGTGCTGGCCGTTAAGCTCGTCGCTGCCGAGCTTGCGCGTGCCGAGCGCGCCTAACGCGCGGCTTCCCGTACTATCCGCACTTTCGATACGTAAAGGAGCGTATACATGGATTTGGGTATTTCCACCAACCCCACGCCAGAGCTCTACACCATTAAGGTAACCGGCGAGATCGATATCTCTAACGCCGATAGCCTGCGCAATGCCATCGACCTGGCGCTCGAGCAGCCCACCGAGGCCGTTGAGCTCGATTTTGCCCAGGTGAGCTACATCGATTCGACGGGCATTGGCGTGCTCGTGGGCGCCGCGCACCACGCGGTCGACCACGGCAAGCGCTTTAGCTGCACCAATGTGCAGCCCCCGGTGATGCGCGTGGTCCAGCTGTTGGGTGTCGACCAGGAGATTTCGATCACCGCTGCATAATCTTTGCCCCCCAAAAGGGCGTGCCGTTTGGCATATGTTTGTGATGCGCTCGGACGTTTTGGCGTCCGGGCGCTATACTTGACCGAATGAATAGACGAGTTCCGGCCGAATGGCGCGGTGCGGGCTCGACTCACATCGAGCCTTGGAGGTATGTGTGTTTGGTATTGGAGAGGGTGAGCTCGCGATCATCGTGGTCTTCGGCTTTTTGCTGTTTGGCCCGGATAAGCTCCCACAGATGGGCCGCACGATCGGCCGTGCCATCCGTCAGTTCCGCGAGACGCAGGAAAAGATGACGGCCGTTGTTCAGTCCGAGATAATCGATCCGGTGAGCGAGGCCGCGTCGGCCCCGGTCAAGCCCAAGAAGGCTGCTGCGACCGACGACGATTCCGATGCGGACGAGGATGCCGCCGAGACGGCAGCGCCCGCCAAGAAGGAGACCTTTGCCGAGCGCCGTGCCCGTCTTGCTGCCGAGAAGGCCGCGAGCGAGGCTGCCGCCGAGGGCGAGGGTGCTGCTGAGGAGTCCGAGGCCGAGGGTGCCGAGCCTGCCGCTGCCACCGCTGCCACCGCTGCCGCCGTCGAGCCCGAATCTGCTGCAGAGCCGGAGCCCGAGCCCGAGCCGGCAGAGCCCACGACGGCTGACCTCTACGCCCGTCGCCCTCGCAAGCGCAAGGCCGTCGTCGACCAGCTCGCTCGCGAGCTCGAGGCCGAGGACGACGCCGCTGCCGCCGACGCCCCGAAGGGAGGCGATGAGTAATGCCTATCGGACCTGCGCGCATGCCGCTCTTCGATCACCTGGGCGAGCTCCGTCGCCGCCTGACCATCGTGGTCGTGTCGGTGTTTGCCGCCGCCATCGTGCTGTATTTCGCCACGCCCGTGGTGCTCGACATCCTGGAAGACCCCATCCGCTCCTTTGTGCCGGACGGTAAGTTCTACATCACCACCACGCTCGGCGGCTTTGGACTGCGCTTCTCGCTGGCCATCAAGATGGCCGTGGTCATGTGCACGCCCATGATCATCTGGCAGATTCTGGCATTTTTCCTGCCGGCGCTTCGCCCCAACGAGCGCAAATGGGTTGTGCCCACGGTGCTCGCCTCGACGGTGCTGTTCTTCCTGGGCGCAATCTTCTGCTACTTCATCATCATCCCTGCGGGCTTTGAGTGGCTCATCGGCGAGACCTCGGCCGTCGCCACGGCGCTGCCCGATCTGGAGAACTACGTCAACATGGAGCTGCTCTTTATGATCGGCTTTGGTGTGGCGTTTGAGCTGCCGCTCATCATCTTCTACCTGTCCGTCTTCCACATCGTGTCCTACGCTGCTTTCCGCAGTGCCTGGCGTTATGTATACGTTGGCCTGCTTGTGGGCTCGGCCGTGATCACGCCCGACGGCTCGCCCGTCACGCTGGGCCTTATGTACGGTGCCCTGCTTTCGCTCTACGAGATCTCGCTCGCCATCGCCCGTGTGGTCATTACCGCGCGCGAGGGCAAGGAGGGCTTGTTTGTGAGCCGTCTGGACCTGTTTTCGGACGACGAAGAGGACGACGAGGAGTAAATCGGTATGCACGAGGTTGGCATTGTCAACGGCATACTCGATACAGTGATTCGCGCGGCGCGTGGGGCGGGGGCCTCGCGCGCCGTTTTGGTAACGCTGCGTATCGGGGATATGACCGAGGTCGTGCGCGAGGCGCTTGACTTTGCGTGGGAGACGTTTCGCGACGAGGACCCGCTCACGCGCGGCTGCGAGCTTGCCGTGGAGGAAGTCCATCCACAAAGCGAGTGTCTGGACTGCGGCAAGGTCTTTGAGCACGATCGCTTTCACTGTCGCTGTCCCCAGTGTGGTGGTGCCAACGTGCGCCTACTGCACGGCCGCGAGCTCGATATCGCGAGTATCGAAATCGAAACCCCCGACGATTAGCCCGCTAGCCATCTAGTGATGGGGTATAAAGGGGCCAAAGTAAGGAGCGCTAAGTATGGCCGAGAAAACGATTGATATCGCGTCGCCGATTCTGTCGCGCAACGAGCGCCTGGCAGATCAGCTGCGTCAGCGATTTAATGAGACAAACACCTATGTGATCAATGTGCTGTCGAGCCCAGGTTCGGGCAAGACCACCACGATCCTGGGCACCAACGAGCGCCTGCGCGACAAGGCTGGCCTGCGCTGTGCCGTCATTGAGGGCGATATCGCCTCGGATGTCGACGCCATCACCATGAAGGAAGCCGGTATGCCCGCCATCCAGATCAACACGGGCGGCCTGTGCCACCTTGAGGGCAACATGATCATGGAGGCTGTCGATGCGTTCGACCAGGCCGTCGGTCTGGAGAACATCGACGTCATCTTTATCGAAAATGTGGGCAACCTGGTCTGCCCGGTCGATTTTGACCTGGGCGAGAACCTGTCCATCATGATCCTCTCGGTGCCTGAGGGCGACGACAAGCCCATCAAGTATCCGGGCATCTTCCAACATGCCGGCGCGCAGCTGCTCAACAAGGTCGACGTGGCCCCGGCTTTCGATTTTGACATGGATAGGTATACTAAGACACTCGATGACCTCAATCCGCAGGCGCCGCGGTTTGCCGTGAGCGCGCGCAAGGGCGAGGGCATGGATGCCTGGTGCGATTGGCTCATCGGGCAGATCGAGCAAGCAAGGGCGTAAATCGGCCGCCACACGGGCGGGCGTAGCCGCAGAGACACGAGATAGGAGCCTCTTTTGAAGCTCATCATCGCCGAGAAAAACGACGCCGCGCGGCAGATCGCCGAGCGTCTGTCCACGGGCAAACCCAAAAAGGACAAGGTGTACAACACCGCCATTTACCGTTTTGAGTGGAAGGGCGAGGAGTGCGTGACGATCGGTCTTGCCGGTCACATCCTTGCGCCCGATTTTTGCGACAGCGTGCTGTTCGATAAAAAGCTGGGCTGGTATTCGGTTACTGAGGACGGCGAGATGCTGCCGGCCGACATGCCCGATGGCCTGGCGCGCCCGCCCTATGACACCAAGCGCAAGCCGTTTCTTGCCGACGGTATCTCCATCAAGGGCTGGAAGCTTGAGAGTCTGCCCTACCTCACCTGGGCACCCGTCATTAAGCTGCCGGCCGAGAAGGAGCTCATCCGCTCGCTCAAGAACCTCGCCAAAAAGTCCGACAGCGTCATCATCGCTACGGACTTCGATCGCGAGGGCGAGCTGATCGGTTCGGACGCCCTCAACAAGGTGCGCGAGGTTGCGCCCGACTTGCCGGTCGCCCGCGCCCAGTATTCTTCGTTTACCAAGGCCGAGATCACGCAGGCCTTCGATAACCTTGTCTCGCTCGACCAGAATCTGGCCGACGCCGGCGAGAGCCGCCAGCACATCGACCTCATTTGGGGTGCGGTGCTCACGCGCTACCTGACGCTCGCCAAGTTTGGCGGCTTTGGTAACGTGCGCTCTGCCGGCCGCGTGCAGACGCCGACGCTTGCCCTGGTGGTCGAGCGCGAGCGCGAGCGCATGGCGTTTGTGCCCGAGGACTATTGGCAGATTCGCGGCATGGGCGCCGCACAGGGTGCTGCCGAGGATGACCGCTTTAAGATTGCGCACAAGACGGCACGCTTTACCGACAAGGATGCTGCTGAGACGGCGTACGGCCATGTTGACGGTGCCAAGACGGCAACCGTCGCCGCGGTGACCAAGCGCTCGCGCAAGCAGCAGCCGCCCACGCCGTTTGCGACCACCTCGCTGCAGGCTGCCGCCGCAGCCGAGGGTATCTCGCCTGCGCGTACCATGCGCATCGCCGAGTCCCTCTACATGGCGGGCCTCATCAGCTACCCGCGTGTCGACAATACCGTATACCCCGCGACGCTTGATCTGGGCGCTGTGGTGAGTGACCTTGCAAAGATCAACCCGGCGCTGGCGCCCGTATGCAAAAAGGTCCTCGCCGGCCCCATGAAGCCCACGCGCGGCAAGGTCGAGACCACCGACCACCCGCCTATCTATCCCACGGGCGAGGGCGATCCGTCCACGCTCGACGGCGGCCAGCGCAAGCTCTACGACCTCATCGCCCGTCGCTTCCTGGCGACGCTTATGGGTCCTGCGACCATCGAGAACACCAAGCTCGAGCTCGACGTCAACGGCGAGCCGTTTGTGGCCTCGGGTGACGTGCTCGTGACCCCGGGCTTCCGCGAGGCCTACCCGTACGGCCTTAAGCGCGACGAGCAGATGCCGCCGCTTGAGCAGGGCGATACGGTCGACGTGTTCGACATTAAGCTCGAGGCCAAGCAGACCGAGCCGCCCGCGCGCTACAGCCAGGGTAAACTCGTGCAGGAGATGGAGAAGCGCGGCTTGGGCACCAAGTCCACGCGCGCGAGCATCATCGAGCGCCTGTACGCCGTGCGCTACCTCAAAAACGATCCCGTGGAGCCGAGTCAGCTGGGCATCGCCATCATCGATGCGCTGACGCAGTTTGCCCCGCGCATCACGAGCCCCGATATGACCAGCGAGCTCGACGGCGACATGACCCGCGTCGAGCGCGGCGAGGACACCGAAGAGCATGTCGTGACGCACTCGCGCGCACTGCTGGCCGGCGTGCTCGACGAGCTGCTCAAGCATACGCAGGAGCTGGGCGACGCTATCAGCGACGCCGTCACGGCCGATGCACGCGTGGGCGCCTGTCCCAAGTGCGGCAAGGACCTGGTTATGAAGACGAGCGCCAAGACCCGCGGCAGCTTTATCGGCTGCATGGGATGGCCCGACTGCGACGTGACCTATCCGGTGCCGAGTGGCGTCAAGGTGAGCCCGCTCGAGGGCGAGGCCGCCGTGTGTCCCGAGTGCGGTGCGCCGCGCATTAAGTGTCAGCCGTTCCGCCAGAAGGCCTTCGAGATTTGCGTGAACCCCACATGCCCCACCAACTACGAGCCCGACCTTAAGGTGGGCGAGTGCAAGGTGTGCGCCGAGGCCGGACGCCATGGCGACCTGATCGCGCACAAGAGCGAGAAGAGCGGCAAGCGTTTTATCCGCTGCACCAACTATGACGATTGCGGCGTGAGCTATCCTCTACCGGCGCGCGGTAAGCTCGAGGCGACGGGTGAGACCTGCCCCGAGTGCGGCGCCCCCATCGTGGTGGTCAACACGGCGCGCGGCCCGTGGCGTATCTGCGTCAACATGGACTGTCCGACCAAGGAGAAGAAGCCGGCCCGCGGCCGCAAGACCACAACCAAGGCGAGCACGGCAAAGAAGACCGCGGCGACAAAGAAGACCACGGCTAAGAAAGCAACTGCCGCCAAGAAGACGACCGCAAAAAAGACGACCACCAAGAAGGCCGCCGACAAGTAACCGAGCACATATAGACGCGGCGGGGCCGGGCGCGCAAATGCAAATGCGCGCCCGGCCCCACTTCTAAGTTGCGGTGAAATAGGGACTGTTTTTGCTGGCAAAAGGCCTAATTAATCCCTATTTCACCGCAAGATTTGATCAGTTGTTGGGATTACTTCACCTCGACAGGCTTGGCGCCGGGATAGCGCTCCTCAAAGTCTAAGCGATACTTATTGTCATTGGTGCCCGCCACGTTGTCGCGTGACAGCGGCGCCACGATCTCATTCTTGTGGTCCTCGGGCTTGGCGTATTTCAGGCTGATCTCCCAGGCATCACAGATTGCGTCAATGCGGTGATCCAGGTCGTCATACAGGGCAACGATGTCCTTCCAGGAGCTGTAGTTCTTAGAGCTCGTCGGGACGTCCAGGTCCTCGACGATGTCGTAATACTGCTCGATGGTGTCCTCTGTGCGCTCGGCGACGTCGGCGAGATTTTGACGGGTGGTGCGATCTTCTTCCAGATAGCTGCCGTTGAAGTTCTGCGCGCAGCCACGGACGTAGTTGTCGAGGTCTTCGAGCAAGTCGTAGTATTCGCTCAGTCGGCGGTAGAGGTTCTGCTCGGAGAGCGTTGCTTCGCCGCCATCCTCGTCGTCATCGTCATCATCGTACAGGCTGTTGGGATCGCCGAGAGGCTTTAGGTCATCGTCGTCGACGTCATGGTGCAGCTTAGCTACCTCGGCAGTCGTCTGCGTGGCGGCGTTGTCGAAAGGCTTGATCACAAAGAAAACGACCAGGGCGATGATGATCGCCACCAGCACAACAATAACGGCGATAAGCGGCCCGGTGCCGCTCTTTTTGGGAGCGGGGGTCTGTGGCGAAGCGGGCGTGTATGCGGGAGCCGGCTCCTGTTGGGGCGAGCCGCTCGCGACGGGTATGCGCTGCGTGGTCTCGACGGCCGCAGGGCTTGCGGCGGGGTCGTGGCGATAGACGAGGGGGTCGTCCGCCTTGGCTTGCGGCGTATCAAGGGAGCCGGTCTGCTCAAAAGCGGGCTGGCTATCGCTCGCGGTTGTTTGCTCAACGGGTGCACCGCACGAGGTGCAGAACTTGGCATTATCTGCAAGAAGCTTGCCGCACGAGGCGCAATACCGAGACATTGCCACTCCTTTCGCCACATTTCAATGCAATACGACGATTATACCCAGCACCCCAAATTCCCCTTCATAAGTTGCGGTGAAATAGGGACTGTTTGGCGGTCTCAGAGCTTCAATCAGTCCCTATTTCACCGCAACTTCGGAAAGGCACCTTTAGCCATTGGGGACGCACCGAGCACTGGGGTATCATGGCTTGGTTGCTATAACTCGCATTTACGCGCCTTGTAGGAAGGGGCTGCGCCCATGGCTTTTGAGCCCGCTCAACATAGCTTTATCACGCTCGAGGGCGTCGATGGCGCCGGCAAGTCCACGCAGGCGCGTCTGCTTGCCCGCGCGCTCGAACTCGCTGGCTACCAGGTTGTGAGCCTGCGCGAGCCGGGCGGTACCGCCATCAGCGAAAAGATCCGTGCTCTGCTGCTCGACCCCGCCAATACAGCGATGGGCGACACCTGCGAGTTGTTGCTCTACGAGGCGGCACGCGCTCAGTTGGTGCACGAGGTCATAGCTCCCGCCCTCGCGGCCGGCAAGGTGGTCCTGTGTGACCGCTTCTACGATTCCACAACCTGCTATCAGGCATTTGCCGACGGCCTTGATCGCCAGATGGTGCGCGATGCCAACAACCTGGCCGTTGCGGGAACGCACCCGGCGCTCACGCTCGTCTATCACATCACGCCCGAGCAGGCGGCGCTGCGCATGGCAGCCCGTGGCGCGGCAGATCGCATGGAGGCCAAAGGCATGGCATTCCAGGAGCGTGTCTACCAGGGCTTTAGTGCCATTGCTGCCGAGGAACCCGCCCGCGTAAAGCTCATCGACGCTACCGCGACCATCGAGGAAGTTTTCGAGAAGACGGTCGAGCAGATTCGCGCGTACGGTCTCGACATTCCGCAAGACGCCGTCGTCGGCGCGCTTGCTAAGGAGGCCGAGTAACATGGCCCCCGCTCAGGCAAGCCTGCTGGCCAAGCTTGACACTCAGGAACGCGTGCGCGACTTTTTGACCAATGCCGTCGCCAGCGGTCGCGCATCGCACGCCTACCTGTTTTTGGGCGCTCCCGGCGCCGGCAAGCTCGATGCCGCATGGGCGCTCGCCCAGGCTTTCCTGTGCGAGCAGGACGGCTGCGGCGCATGCGACAGCTGCGTGCGCGTTGCGCGGCACACACATCCCGACGTGCACTATTACACGCCCGAGAGCGCCACGGGCTACCTCATTGCCCAGACCCGCGAGCTGCTCGACGACGTGCCGCTGGCGCCCATCCGCGCCAAGGCCAAGGTCTACATCATCGACCGTGCCGAGCAGCTGCGCGCTAACACCGCCAACGCACTGCTCAAAACACTCGAGGAGCCGCCCGAGGGCGTTATGTTTATCTTGCTGGGCACCTCAGCAGACGTGATGCTGCCTACCATCGTGAGCCGCTGCCAGTGCGTGCCGTTTCGCCTGGTGTCGCCCGCCGTGGCCGCGCGTGCCGTGAGTCGCGCGACGGGTCAGGATCTCGCGCGTTGCCGCATGGCGGTCGCCGTGGCGGGGAGTCCTACGCGCGGCATCGAGTTCCTTAAGAGCGCCGAGCGCCAGGATGCTCGCCGCCAGATGCTCCGCGCCATCGATTCGCTTATCGCTGCCGATGAGGCCGATGTGCTCAGCCGCGCCAAGTCGCTTATTGTCGCCGTTAAGGCACCGCTCGCCGAGGTCAAGTCCACACAGGAAAAGGTGCTCGAGCAAAACGCCGACTACCTGTCGCGTGGAGCATTGAAGCAGCTTGAGGACCGCAACAAGCGCGAACTCAACGCGCGCGAGCGTTCGGGTATCATGGAAGCGCTGGCGAGCGCGCGGACGCTCATGCGCGACGTGCTGCTGACACTTCAGGACGAGGCAGCCGACGTGGTGAACGAAGACGTGCGCGACACGATCGGTCGGCTTGCCGCCGCGACCAATGTTGCGGGTGCCACGCGGGCGCTCGAGGCAGTCGCGACCGCCGAGCGCAACATCGCCAGAAACGTTACTCCCCAGCTGGCCATCGAGGTCATGCTGTTCGATATCAGGAAGGCACTGAAATGCCGTTAGTCGTACCCGTTAAGTTTACCTACGCCTCGCGCGACCTGTGGTTCGACCCGCAGGATCTGGATATCCTCGAGGCAGACTACGCTATCTGCTCCACCGAGCGCGGAACCGAGATCGGCCTGGTCACGGCCGATCCCTTTGAGGTGCCGCAAGACGAGATCGGTCAGCCGCTCAAGCCCGTGCTGCGCGTGGCGAGCGACATCGACCTGCAGCTTGCCGACGACCTGGCCATCCAGGGCGACGAGGCCATGGTCGACTTCCGCCGCCTGGTCAAGGAGCTCGACCTCGAGATGAAGCCGGTGGGCGTCGAGTACCTGTTTGGCGGCGAGAAGGCCGTGTTCTACTTTGCGGCCGAGGAGCGCGTCGATTTTCGCCAGCTCGTCAAGGATCTGTCCTCGACGCTGCACATTCGCGTCGACATGCGCCAGATCGGCGTGCGCGACGAGACCCGCCTGGTGGGCGGCTATGCCCAGTGCGGACAGGAACTCTGCTGCACGCGCTTTGGCGGACAGTTTGAGCCCGTCTCGATTCGCATGGCAAAAGAGCAAGACCTGCCGCTCAATTCCTCCAAGATCAGCGGCGTATGCGGCCGCCTGATGTGCTGCCTGCGCTACGAGTTTGAGGCGTACAAGGACTTTAAGAGCCGCGCGCCCAAAAAGAAGACGCTTATCGATACGCCGCTTGGCAAGGCGCGCATCCAGGAATATGACACGCCGCGTGAACAGCTGGTGTTGCGCCTGGAGAACGGCAAGGTTTTTAAGGTCAACCTGGCCGATATGACCTGCTCGGAGGGCTGCAAGAAGAAGGCTGCCGAGCAGAGCTGCAATTGCCGCCCCGACTGTGTGACGCGCGATGTGCTCGAGCGCATCGAGTCGCCCGAGATGCGTCTGGCGCTCATGGAGCTCGACCGCGAGAACGGCATCGACGTGGGCGATGGCCTGTCGAGCGCCGACCGTCTTGCCGGCACGTCGATGCCCAAGCGCCGTCGTCGCGATGCCGATTCCGATGCCCGCGCTGCTCAGAGCCAGGGCGAGGGCCGTGGCCGCGGAAAAGGCCGCGGTAAGGCCGAGACACCCGAGGCCGAGGGGGCGGCCGATGGCCGTCGCCGTCGCAAGCGCGCGGGCTCGGGCGATGCTACCGAGGTTGCAGCCGCGGGCAAGAACGCCTCTCGCGAGCGCGAGGTTCAGCAGCCCCAGCAGCAGAATCGCGGCGGCGGCATGAACCCCACACGTCGCCGCCGCCGTCATCTGTCGAGCGAGGAGCGCGAGGACGCCTTCCGCGCCGCAGCTGCTCGCGAGGCCGGTGCCGCTTCCAAGGGCGCCTCGGCCTCCGATGCGCCTGTCGACAAGAGCGGCAAGTCACGTGGCGAGGAGGAGCGCGCGCCGCGTCCGCGCCGTCGCCATTCCTCGGGCGCGCAGCAGAAGCCTTCAGTGCCCTCTGTGGCCGATCAGGTCTCGGATGGCGAGGTCAAGGTCACGCGCCGTCGTCCCGGAGATGGCGGGGGAGCGGCTGCCAAGGCTTCGCGTGGCGCCGCTCGCGACGAGCGCGAGCCGCGCGAGGATCGCGGTGGCGAGGGCTCGGCCGACCAGGGTCAAAAGCGCCGTCGCCGTCGCCGTTCCCGCAAGCCGCGCCAGGATGGTGGCGAGGGCTCGACCCCGTCTTCGTCCGCACCACAACCGCCCGCCGGCGAATAACGCCCGCGAGCGGATTTAGCCCGCCTTGCCCCGAGCGCATCGGGGTATCATAGCGCCGAATCAACAACCCTCCCTGCGACCGAACGTAGGGAGGGTTGTGTCTTGAAGAGCCGTTTGAACATATTGAGCCGTCTGCAGGGCGCCGGTGCCCTGCCGTTTGCGGACGAATTGCTACCGTTTGCCGAGCACGCGACGTACGAGGCGCTTGAGGCGTTGTCGCCCACGCGATGTGCCGGCTGCGAACGCGCCGGTGCGCTTATTTGCCAAGACTGCCTGGCCGCGCTCACGCTCATCGACCCACGTCATAGCTGCACCCGATGCGGCGCCCCGTTTGGGGATTTGCTGTGCACTGAGTGTTCGGTCGAGGGCACGTCCTTGGCAATGGCGGAGGCGCTCGACCGCTGCCTGGCGTGCGCCGTCTATACGCATCCGCTGCCGCGCATCATTAAAGCGTACAAGGACGCGGGCGAGCGACGTCTGGCTCCGTATCTGGCGGAGCTGCTCTACGACACCGCCCTGCATGCCCAGGTCGTAGCGCCCGATCGCTATGGAGGTGTGCTGTCCGGTGCGGATGCGGTGGTGTTTGTGCCTGCGACGGCGGCAGCGTTTCGGCGGCGTGGTTTTGATCATATGGAGGCCATTGCGCGCCCATTTTGCGAGCTGTCGGGTGTTCCCCTGCTCGATGCTCTCGTCAAGTACGGGCATGGTGACCAGCGCGAACTCGGTCGTGAGGAGCGCCGCGAGCGTGCCCGAGGTATGTACGAGACGGTTGAGGACGTGCACGGCCGCCGCTTGCTGCTTATCGACGACGTTATCACCACGGGTGCGACGATGGCAGCGGCTTCGGCGGAACTCAAGCGCGCCGGTGCCGCGGCCGTTGATGGCCTCGCTATCGCACGCGTTTGGTAGGGGTGGTTTTGTGGCAGTGAAGATAGCGCGTGCGGCCCGTCCTGACCTGCGAAATCTGTACTCGAGATGCGAATGACGCCCCTAACCTTAAACTTTAGCTTGAACTTAGTTATAATGCGCTTCGTTCCTACCAGGCTGTGGTTGCGGACGGACGAAATGCCCGTCCTAGTCCAAGACAGACGCGGTCAAAGGGATCCACGTAAGCGACCGCGTGCGCGCGGCGCGATCATGGCGCGTCCTAGATGTAAGCCGCACCGTCCGTTCTACTTTCTTTGGGGCAATACCGCCTCGCGGGCGAGCGGGTCAGTCGTGAAGGTGGCTGCGGCCTCCCGAGCAAACACCCCGGTGCGCAAGTGTGGGGTCAAATACCAGGTCAGCTGGTGGGAACAACCTGATATTCCGCGCAACGCACGGATTGTATACGACACAGAAGGCAGGGTAGTGGACATGGTGAGGGGCAGCTTGATGCACGCGGCTCGGTTAGGTGCTGGGACCGCAGCGGTCATCGCCGTTTTGGGCCTGAGCGGATGCGCGTTCAACCCGCTGTCTACGTTCACGACTCCCACGATCGACCAGATCGAGTACGAGACCGTCACGCCGGCGGTGTCGGACGATGCCCTGGTCACTCCCGGAACCCTGACGGTCGCCCTCGATACTTCCGATGCGCCGCAGGCCATGCAGGGCGCCGACGGCGAGCTCACGGGGTATGCGGTTGACGCCGCCCGCGCCCTCGCAAGCCGCATGGGCCTTAAGGTCGCCTTCGTCGATGCGTCCTCGGCAGGTTCCGCGCTCGGCGACAAAAAGGCCGATATCTTTATCGGCGAGATTAACTCCACGGACGGGGACATTAGCTCGCTCGGCACCTGCCTGTACGATGCCACTTCCGTGTTCGGTAAAACTAGCGATGGTGGGTCGCTAAGCGTTTCCACCGATACCCTTAACACGTCCACCCTGGGCGTTCAGACGTCCTCGGCCTCGCAGGAGGCGCTTGCTAAGCAGAGCATCACCGCCAACCAAAAGACCTACTCCAACATCAACGAGTGCTTTGAGGCGCTCGAGTCCGGCGAGGTCGACTATGTGATCTGCGACTCCACGGCCGGCGGCTACCTTGCACGCCTGATGAGCGAGGTCTCCTATGTCGGTGCGCTCGAGGCGCCCTCGACGCTTGGTGTTGCGGGCCTCTCGTCCAATGACGAACTGTGCCGTGCCGTGAGCGATGCCCTCGACGGTATTACGGCCGACGGCACGCTCGAGGCGGTCCACTCTGTCTGGTATGGCACGATGCCCTACGACCTCACCACTAAGACGGTTTCGGGCGCTAACGTGCAGCCGGTCGACTCTGAGTCCAGTGAGACCACGTCCTCCGGCAGCGAGTCCTCCGATTCCAACAATGAGACCGCATCCTCCGAGGACAAATCGTCCAGCCAGGAAGGCGCCATCACCGACGACGACATTAACAAACTCAATAGCTAGTTATTGCTAGGGGTGGTGTCTCCTATACGTTGGAAAGGACACCTCTTCACGGTTTCAACACGCACTGCCGGGCTTCCCCAATAGAGGAGCCCGTCTTTTTCATCCCTATAAAACCAGCAGGTCAAAGCCAATTTCAAGAAGAAAAACCAACTCTGCCGACGCCCTCCTATAGCGCACTTTGCCACAGAAAAGTGCGAGACTTCGGTATGCGGTATCAAGCAATCGTTATTCGGGTCTTTGGGAATCCGCGTGATTAAATGCACAGCAATGGGTACATAGCCAGTACAGTAAGTCCCCGAGGCAGATTGGAGCCACGTATGGATATCAAGGTTTCTGGACGCAAGACGACGGTAACCGATGCTCTGCGTGCGCATGTGGATGAGAAGATCGGCGAGGCGCTCAAGGTTTTCGATATCGAGCCCATGACGGTCGACGTTGTACTTCGCTATGAGAAGAACCCCTCGAACCCCAACCCGGCAATCGTCGAGGTTACGGTTCGTGCCCGCGGTTCGGTGATTCGCGTTGCCGAGCACGGTGCAGATATGTACGCCGCCATCGACCTCTCCGCCGATAAGGTCACCCGCCAGCTGCGCAAGTTCAAGACCAAGGTCGTGGACAACCGCCAGGGCGGTGCCAGTGCAGCGGATGTCGCACCGGTCGAGCGCGTCGAGGATCTGGCCGACCTGCTGCTGCCCGAGGAGGAGGACGACCTGCTCGTCCGCGAGAAGGTCATCGATGTCACCCCGATGACCGAGGAGCAGGCGCTGGTGCAGACCGATCTGCTCGGCCACGACTTCTACGTGTTCGAGAACGCGACGACTGGCCTCATCAATGTGGTGTATCACCGTAAGAATGGTGGATATGGCATCATCAAGCCCCGCATCGAAACACTTGACGAGTAAAATACGTTAACTTGCATGAGTTAACGGCTGGCGGCCATCCCATGCGGATGGCCGCCTTTTTTACGTAAGGAGTCGCTTTGATGGACAAGGCTGCATCTACCGGCCATTCGGACCGTTGCCGCATCGTCGTCGATACCTGCTGCGACTTTAGCCCCGAGGTCGCCGCGAACCTCGATGTCGATATCTTGGGCTTCCCCTTCATTATCGATGGCGAAGAGCGCACGGATGACATCTGGTCGAGCATCACACCCAAGGAGTTCTACGACCGGATGCGCGCCGGTGCCCGCGTGTCCACCTCGGCTGTGTCGCTCGGTCGCTATATCGAGTTCTTTACCGAGTGCGCCAAAGAGGGCACGCCCACGGTCTACCTGTGCTTTACCTCGGCGCTGTCGTCGAGCTACAACTCCGCGTGCCAGGCGGCAGATGCCGTGCGCGCCGAGTATCCCGATTTTGAGCTGTACGTGGTCGACAACGCTCTGCCCTGTGCGACCGGCGCGCTCTTGGCGCTCGAGGCCGTGCGCCAGCGTTCGGCGGGACTGACCGCCAAGCAGCTGGTCGATTGGGCAAACGAGGCAAAGACCTACGTCCACGGCTACTTTACGCTCGAGAGCTTCGACGCACTGGCTGCCGGCGGCCGCATTCCGCCCGCGGCGGCGCAGCTCACGGCAAAGCTCGATGTCAAGCCCGAGCTCTCCTACGACCTTGCCGGCTCGCTGTCGCTGATCGGCGTCAACCGCGGCCGCAAGAAGGCGCTCAAGTCCATTCTCAAGTCGTTCCGCGAGAACTACGTGCCCGACCGCACTATGCCCATCGCAATCATGACGGCCGATGCCGAGAAGGACGGCGACTGGCTCGAAGCTGCCATCCGCAAGGAGGAGGGCTGCGCCGACGTCACGATCATTCGCAGCTCCGTGGGTCCCACCATTGGCTCGCATGTGGGCCCCGGCATGGTGGCCTGCGCGTTTTGGGGTAAGAACCGCGCCGACAAGGCGTCGCTTTCCGATCGCATCGCCCGCCGCGTGCGCGGTCAGTAGGCAAGTAACGCGGCCGTAATCGATCCCAACTACAGCCCAAACGCTGGCACCGAGTATTCAACCTGGTAACAACACCCAACCCAAAAGGAAAGGTTTCATGGCAAACAAGCTCTCCGTCGCATTTATCGGCACCGGAATCATGGGTGCCCCCATCGCCGGTCACATCCTGGATGCCGGCTATCCCGTCACGGTCAACAACCGCACCAAGTCCAAGGCTGCAGCGCTCGTTGAGCGCGGTGCCGTCTGGGCCGATACGCCGGCAGATGCCGCGGCTAACGCCGATGTCGTCTTTACCATGGTGGGTTATCCCTCCGAGGTCGAGGAGCTCTACCTGGCGGGCGACGGTCTGCTCGCGTGCACTAAGCCCGGCGCGGTCCTGATCGACCTTACCACGAGCTCGCCCGAGCTAGCGCGCGACATTGCCGAGGCCGCCCAGGTTTCTGGTCGCATGGCGTTTGACTGCCCCGTCACCGGCGGCGAGTCGGGTGCTATCGCTGGCACGCTCACGGCTATCGTGGGCGCTACCGAGAACGACATCGCGCCGGTCCGCGATATCCTTTCCACCTTTGCGGCAACCATCTGCTGCTTCGACGGCGCCGGCAAGGGCCAGGCTGCCAAGCTCGCCAACCAGGTGTCGCTGGGCGCCTGCATGGTTGGCATGGCAGACGCCATGGCATTTGCCGAGCTGAGCGGCCTTGACGTGGAGAAGACCCGACAGATGATCCTGGGCGGCACCGGTAAGTCCGGCGCCATGGAGAGCCTGGCGCCCAAGGCGCTCGACGGCGACTACAAGCCCGGCTTTATGGTCGAGCACTTCATCAAGGACCTGCGTCTGGCGCTCGCCTACGCCGACGACCGCGAGCTCGCGCTGCCCGGCGCCGACGTGGCCTTTACGCTCTATGACATGCTCGACGCCATCGGTGGCGCCAAGCTGGGCACCCAGGCCATCACGGTCCTCTACAAGGAGGAGGCCGACGCCATCGCCGCCGGTCTGGACTGGTCGCAGTATCGTCCCGAGGAGCACGG
>UQIB01000039.1 GCA_900541015.1 uncultured Collinsella sp.
ATTTGACCGGTCGAACGGCGCTTGTCCTAGGCCAAGAACTCCTTGGTGGTCGCCACGATGTTGGCGGCGTCCAGGCCATACTTGTGCAAGAGCTCGGCACCCGGGCCAGACTCACCGAAGGTGTCGTTGACGCCGATCTTCTTGAGCGGCGTCGGGCACTGCTCGCACAGGACGTCGGCAACGGCGCTGCCCAGGCCACCGATCACAGAGTGCTCCTCGACGGTCACGACGTGGCCGGTCTTGGTAGCGCTCTTGACGATCAGGTCGGCATCGATGGGCTTGATGGTGTGCATGTTGATGACCTCGGCGTCGATGCCCTCGGCAGCGAGCT
Organism: uncultured Collinsella sp.; assembly: GCA_900541015.1. GTDB lineage: Bacteria > Actinomycetota > Coriobacteriia > Coriobacteriales > Coriobacteriaceae > Collinsella. Next base: position 332 of record UQIB01000039.1, read on the forward strand.
GCTCGGCGGCCTCGAGAGCCTCGCCGACCATCAGGCCGCAGGCGATGATGGTCACATCGGCGCCCTCGCGCATGACAATGCCCTTACCCAACTCGAAGTTGTAGGTCTCGGGATCGTTGATAACCGGCGAGGCCAGACGGGCAAAGCGCATGTACACCGGACCGTCGCACTCGTAGGCGGCGCGCGTCACGGCGCGGGCCTCGACGTCGTCGGCGGGAACAATCACAGTCATGCCGGGGATGACGCGCATGAGGGCGATATCCTCGCAGCACTGATGCGTGGCGCCATCCTCGCCCACCGAGATACCGGCGTGCGTGGCACCGATCTTAACGTTAAGGTGCGGGTAGCCGATGGAGTTACGGACCTGCTCAAAGGCGCGACCGGCAGCGAACATGGCAAAGGTGCTCGCGAAGGCAACGCGGCCGGTGGTTGCGATACCGGCGGCGACGCCCATCAGGTTGCTCTCGGCAATGCCCACATCGAAGAAACGATCGGGGCAGGCGGCCTTGAACTTGCCGGTCTGCGTGGCGGCGGCCAGGTCGGCGTCGAGGACCACAAAGTCATCGTGCTCGTTGGCGAGCTCGACGAGGGCCTCGCCGTAGCTTACACGCGTGGCGATTTTCTTGACGTCTGCCATCCTAGAGCTCCTCTCCGGCGGCCGTGAGCTCTGCCATGGCCTGCTCAAACTGTTCATCGTTGGGGGCCTTACCGTGCCAACCCACCTGGTTCTCCATAAAGGAAACGCCCTTGCCCTTCATGGTCTCGGCGATAATGGCGGTCGGCTGGCCCTTGGTAGCGCGAGCCTCGGCAAAGGCGGCGCGGATCTGGTCGAAATCGTTGCCGTCGGCAAGCTCCACCACGTGGAACTTAAAGGCACGGAACTTGTCGGCGAGCGGCATGGGGTCGTTGACCTCCTCGACGGGGCCGTCGATCTGCAGGCCGTTGTGGTCGACGATCACGCAGAGGTTGTCGAGCTGCTGGTTGCCGGCAAACATGGCGGCCTCCCAGACCTGGCCCTCCTCGCTCTCGCCATCGCCCAACAGGGCGTAGGTGCGATAGTCGTCGCCCCAGTGCTTGGCAGCAACGGCCATACCCACGGCGGCGGAGATGCCCTGGCCGAGCGAGCCGGTGGACATGTCGACGCCCGGGGTGTCGTTCATGTTGGGATGACCCTGCAGGTGGCTACCGATATGGCGCAGCGTCTCGAGGTCCTCCTTGGGGAAGAACCCGCGCTCGGCAAGCACGGCGTACAGGCCCGGAGCGCAGTGGCCCTTGGAAAGCACAAAACGATCGCGGTCGGCCTTGCGGGGATCGGCCGGGTCGACGTTCATTTCCTCAAAGTACAGATAGGTCATGATGTCGGCAGCGCCGAGCGAACCGCCCGGATGGCCGGACTTGGCAGCGTGCACGCCGGTGACGATGCCCTTCCTTACCTCGTTGGCAACCTTTTTGAGCTCTTCGTCGCTCATTGTGCCTTCCTTTCATCCTCATTAGACAAAATGCGCACGGCACCGAAGGTAATCCCAACACAGCCGCAATGCACGTACGTCATTCATTATGCTGGAAACTGATGGCTTTACCAGAGTTTTTATCATTATTTGAACAATTTAGCAGGCAGAACCGCTGATGAAACGGTTTATCAATGTGAACGTCTTTTGGATGGAACGCGATCGCCCTACGCGCTAATGTCCTTGAATCCCTCGCCGAAGGCTTCCGTAACGTCAGCGACCGTCACAATGGCGTGAGGATCGCGCTCGCGCACGATCGTCTTGAGGGTATTGAGCTCTCGACGGCTCACGATGACCATAATCACCGGCTTCTCGACACCCGAATACATGCCAGTCGCCTTAAACTTGGTACAACCACGACCCAGACCATACATGATATCGGCAGCGATATCAGGAAACTTGTCCGAGATGATGAGTACCATACGGCGTTTGTTGCCACCATCGACCACGGCATCGATCACGTAGCCGCTAATGACCATCGAAAGGCCTGCATACAGTGCGTTTTCGATTGAAAAGACCGGAGCCGATAACGCGCATACGGCAACATCGATCGCCATGACGGTCGAGCCCACCGGCAGCGAGGTGTTACGCGAGATGATTTGGCCAATCGTGTCCGAGCCGCCGGTGTTGGCGCCGGCGCGCAACACCATGCCGTAACCGATGCCCGTAATAATGCCGCCCCACATGGCAGGGAGCATCAGGTCCGCATCCGCCAGAGGTGCTACAAACGGGGCGAACAGATCGGTAAAGAAGCCCAGCAGCACAAAGCCCGTCGCGGTCTGCACCACGTAGAACATGCCGCCCTCGCGCATAACGACCAGCAGCAGCAAGGCGTTCATCACGATGGTCTGGATACCGACGGGAAGCGACACGCCTCGCGCCGCGCCGACCGCCTGGATAATGGTGGCAAGGCCCGTAACGCCACCGGCAGCAAGGCCGTTGGGAATCAAAAACAGGTCGGTCGCAATAGCGGCCAGAGCGCACCCCAACATAATCTGGGGCAGGTCGTGAAAGAAGTTCATCGAAAGAATGCGCTTGATGTCCAGACGATATGCCATGCTGCCCCCCTCAAAAAAGCGCACCCCATCGGATGCGCTTTGAACTTCTTCTTGTATTCGATTCTACCGATTCGCCGGACAAAAACCACCCCTGCGCAGGGTTTATTCTGGATACAAACCCGTCCAACCGTTGGACTTGGCATCGGCTTGAAGCCACCCGATGTTTTAGACCTCCGAGCCTTCTGCATCGGCGTTGCCGGTAGCCCAGCGATGGTAGCCAATAACAAACGGGTCCAGGTCGCCATCGTCAAGAACTGCCTCGACGTTGCTGGTCTCAACGCCCGTGCGTAGGTCTTTGACCATCTGGTACGGGTAGAGCACGTAGCTGCGAATCTGGTTGCCAAAACCGATCGTGGTCTTGGGTCCGCGAATTTCATCGAGCGCCTCGGCGCGCTTCTCGAGCTCAATCTCGTACAGACGAGCCTTGAGGATCTGCATGCACGCGGCCTTGTTCTGGATCTGGCTGCGCTCGTTTTGGCAGGTGACCACAATGCCGCTGGGGAAATGCGTCACGCGCACGGCGGAGTCGGTGGTGTTAACGCCCTGACCGCCCGGGCCACTCGCGTGGTACACGTCCACGCGGATGTCATCGGGACTGATTTCGATGTCGATATCATCGGGTAGCACGGGGATGACCTCGACGCCGGCAAACGTGGTCTGGCGGCGCTTCTTGTCGTCGGTGGGGCTAATGCGAACCAAGCGGTGGACGCCGGCCTCGGCGCGCAGCATGCCAAATGCGTCCTTGCCCTCGACGGTAAAGGTCGCGCGGTCGATGCCGATGACCTCGGCCGCGGGACAGTCGTTGATGGTGACCTTCCAGCCGCGACGCTGGCAGTACTTCATGTACATCTTAAAGAGCATGAAGGTCCAGTCCTGCGCCTCCAGACCACCCTGTCCGGGCTTGATGGTCACAATGGCATCGCCGTGATCGAACTCACCGGTAAACCAGCTCGAAAGCTCAAGCTCATCGATGGCCCGGGCCAGGCGCTCAGCCGTGGCTGTAGCCTCCTCGCGAAGGGCGACGGCGTCGGGGTCATCCCCCATCTCCTCGGCAAGCTCCAGCGCGGCGCGGGCATCGGAAAGCTCGCCGCGCGCGGTGTCCACGGCAGCGATATCTTCCTTGGTGCGCGCAATCTCCTCCATGGTGGCACGGGCGGCGTCGGCGTCATCCCAAAAGCCAGGGGCAACACTTTTGGCCTCGAGCTCGGACACGCGGGTACGCTTCTCGTCCAGGTGGAGATATGACTCGACCTCACCGAGCCGGTCCGCAAACGCGTCCAGCTCGGCGGGCGTTACCTCTAAAGCCTCAGCCATTAACGATTCCTGCCGTGGCAGTACTTAAACTTCTTGCCGCTACCGCAGGGGCACGGGTCGTTGCGGCCCACGTTGACGTACGGATCGTCGCTCTCGGACTTGCGATAGGTGGTCACCTTGCCACCGTTGTTGACGGCAGCCGGACCACCCTGGACAGCCGTGCGGGCCTGCACCTGCGCCTGCTTGCGCAGCACCGAGTCGCCGTTGTCACCATCGACCTCGGCAGGGCCGGAGAAGCGCGCGCCCTCGAGCGCGGGCTCCTCCTTGTGCTCCACGGCACGCGGGGCAGCCTTGATCTCGATGCGCAGAACCGTGCGCAGGTAATCCTCATACATGGTATCGACGAGTATCTGGAACGCGCCGTAGGCCTCGGTCTTGTACTCAACCAGCGGGTCGCGCTGGCCAAAGCCGCGCAGGCCGATGCCGGTCTTGAGGTAGTCCATCTCCTGCAGGTAGTTCATCCAGCGGGTATCGATGACGCGCAGCATGACCTGGGTATTGAGCTCGCGCATCAGGTCCTCGCCCAGACGCTCGGCCTTCATGTTGTAGCACTTCTCAACATAGGCCAAGACATCAGCAGCCAGGGCTTCAAAGTCCTCGTCGGGGAACTTCGGCGTATCGATGTGGCCGGTGAGCTCCACAACCCACTTGCGCAGGCCCTCCAGGTCGCGCTCGCCCTCGTGGCTGTCCTTGGTGCAGAACTCCTGCACGCAGCGGTACACGGTATCGTGCATGACCTCGGTGATGTGGTCGGTCAGGTCCTTGCCGTCCAGAATCTTGTTGCGCTCGGCGTAGATGACCTGGCGCTGCTTGTTCATGACGTCGTCGTACTCAAGGACGCTCTTACGCATGGAGAAGTTGATGCTCTCGACCTTGTGCTGGGCGCTCTCGACGGCCTTGGAGATGATCTTGTGCTGAATGGGCATGTCGTCGCCCATGTCGGCCGTGACCATCATCTTGGAGACGCGGTCCATCTTGTCGCCGCCGAACAGGCGCATGAGGTCGTCCTCGAGCGACAGGTAGAACTGGGTCTCGCCCGGATCGCCCTGACGACCGGAGCGGCCGCGCAGCTGGTTGTCGATACGACGGGACTCGTGGCGCTCGGTTCCGATAACGGTCAGGCCGCCGGCGGCAAGCACGCGCTCGCGCTCGGCCTTGCAGGTCTCCTTGGCCTCGGCGTTAAACTGCTCGAGCTGCTCGGGCGTCACGTCCTCCATGGTCAGGCCCTCGTACTCAAGGCGCTCGCGCACCAGCTCGTCGGGGTTGCCGCCCAGCAGGATGTCGGTACCACGACCGGCCATGTTGGTGGCGATGGTCACGGCGCCGTAGCGTCCGGCCTGGGCAACGATGTGGGCCTCGCGTTCATGGTGCTTGGCGTTGAGGACCTCGTGTGCGATGCCGCGCTTGGTAAGGGCGGCGGACAGCTTCTCGGAGCTCTCGATGGAGACGGTGCCCACCAGGACCGGTTGGCCCTTGGCGTGACGACGCTCAACGTCGTCGGCAACGGCGTTGTATTTAGCCTGAATGGTGCGGTACACCAGGTCCTCGTGGTCCACGCGCTGCACGGGCTTGTTGGAGGGGATGACCTCGACGGGCAGCTTGTAGATCTCGCGGAACTCAGCATCCTCGGTAAGTGCCGTGCCGGTCATGCCGGAGAGCTTGTCATACAGACGGAAGTAGTTCTGCAGGGTGATGGTGGCCAGGGTCTGGTTCTCCTCGCGTACGAGCACGCCCTCTTTGGCCTCAATGGCCTGGTGCAGGCCCTCGGAGTAACGGCGGCCTTCCATAATGCGGCCGGTGAACTCGTCGACGATCTTGACCTCGCCGTTGGTGACCACGTACTGCTTATCACGGTGGAACATGTACTGGGCCTTCAGCGCCTGCTGCAGGTGGTTGACCAGCTGGCCGGAGAGATCGGCATAGATGTCATCGATACCCAGGCGGCGCTCGATCTTCTTAAGACCGCGCTCGGTGGCGGCGATGGTGTGCTTGGCCTCGTCCATGACGTAGTCGCCCGTGGGTTCAACGTCCTCGGTGGCGGTGAGCATGTCGTGCGACACGTCCTCACCGCGCTCCAGGCCGCGCACGGCGCGCGCGAAGTCCTTGTAGGTGCTGGCGGACTTAGTGCCGGCGCCCGAGATAATGAGCGGCGTCCTGGCCTCATCGATCAGGATGGAGTCGACCTCGTCGACGATGGCGTAGTTGTGACCGCGCTGCACGCGCTGCTCGGGACGGGTGACCATGTTGTCGCGCAGGTAGTCGAAACCGAACTCGGAGTTGGTGCCATAGGTGACGTCTGCCTGGTAGGCCGGACGCTTGAGCTCGAGCGGCATGTTGTTCTGGAGCAGACCGACGGTCATGCCCAGGTACTTGTAGATGCGGCCCATCCACTCGGAGTCGCGCTTTGCCAGGTAATCGTTGACGGTAACGACATGCACGCCCTTGCCGGCGATAGCGTTGAGGTAGCCGGACAAGGTGGAGACGAGCGTCTTACCCTCGCCGGTCTTCATCTCGGCAATATGACCCTCATGAAGCGCCATGGCGCCGATGAGCTGCACGTCAAAGTGGCGCATGCCCGTGATGCGCTTGGAAGCCTCGCGCACGGTGGCAAAGGCCTCGGGAAGCATGTCGTCGAGCGACTCGCCGTTGGCGTAACGCTCGCGAAACTTATCGGTCTGGGCGCGGAGTTCCTCCTCGGTCATCTTCTCAAACTGGGGCTCAAGACCGTTGATCTGGTCGACGATCTTGTAGTAGCGCTTAAGGTCCTTATCGGATCCAAAGGACAGCAGCTTTGACATGAATCCCATGTGGTTTTCCTTTTTGGCCATCGCCCACGCCGTGCAGCTGCGGGCGAGTTAAACACATATGATTGTACTTTAGCCAAACAAGGCGCGGCCTATACGGTCGAGCTCGACCGCCACGTAATAACTACGACCAACCTGCCACAATGGGACAGGTTAATTTTGGAGGGTTTATCTGGGCAAACGCCGCCTCTCCGCCATTTGATGCCATGAGGACAGGTTAGTTTGCACTAATCAAAAAGAAAAGGGCCGCGCACCCAGATGGATACGCGGCCCTTTAGCCATGAATGCGAGTGTTTGCTCGGCGAGCTATTTACTCAGCAGCCTCGGTGGTCTCGGCCTCGGCAGCGGCTTCCTCGACGGGAGCCTCTGCGGGAGCCTCGGCAGCCTGCTTGGCAGCCTCCTCGGCAAACTTAGCGGCACGCTTAGCCTTCTCGGCAGCCTTAGCCTCAGCGGCGGCCTTGCGAGCGGCCTCGGCCTCAGCAGCCTTGGCGGCCTTGGCGGCCTTGGCCTCCTCAGCCTTCTTGAGCTGGGCGGCAGCGGCGCCACCGAACTTGTCGGCGAAGCGCTGGACGCGTCCACCGGTGTCGACGAACTTCTGCTGGCCGGTGTAGAACGGGTGGCACTCGTTGCAAAGCTCGACCTTCATCTCGGACACGGTAGCGTGCGTCTTGAAGGTGTTGCCGCAGGAGCACGTCACCGTGCACTCGACATACTGGGGATGGATACCCTGCTTCATGGTAGGACTCCTTATTGGTCAGGCGCTGGTTACCGATCAGCGCATAAGGCGTCTTGGTTTCCGACCAAGACAACAAACTCGGCTATGGTACCACGGCGCCGCGTGTCCCACAAAAGGTTCACGGTCTTTTCGGAACGACACGAATCTGACCCATCGAAACACATCTCCACCGTTCCTTCAACTGGGAAAATGCCGTCCACGGGGCCTGAGAAGGGCCCCGGGGACGTTCGACTGACTGCGGGAACGGCCTTTCCGCTCAATGTGTTCGGCTGAGATCGGAAATCAACCAAACTGAACTAGGTTCAGTTGACATGGTTAAAAACGAGGGGCGACGCTTTTGCGTCACCCCTCGTCCCGGCCGGTTGCTTTAGTTGTACACACGGTAGTTACACTTGAACTGGGTTATGTGTCCATAGTTGGAGCGGTACCAACCCGACGTATAGCTGATTGCCTCTGCGCCTAGATAGTCGTAGCCCTTGTTGTAGCGAAGCTGACGGTAGGTCGTGTCGTACTCTGCTACGTAAAACGTGTCTCCAGAGAAGGCTTTGTACCGGTCCTTAACCGTCGAAGCCATGTACGCGGGTTCGACATCGCCTTTCTCCCCGTTGAGCGCATAGACGGGTGCCGCGATTCCGCATAAAGCCGTTGCCACGAGGATGGCGTAGACAGCCATGCGCGACGCATTGGACTTCAGCTGTTCAAATAGTTTCATGTCATTCACCTCGCTCGTATGTATCGAGGTATTCCTGCTTGAGCGTCTGCGAGGACGACTTGATCTTTTCCACGAGCGTGCCGGCCTCGATGAAGTAGAACGAGTTGGTGAGGTCTGCCAGGTCGTCGAGCAGATGGCTTGAAATGATCACGCTTCGTCCCCGCGCCACCTCGCTGCGCATCGCGTCGCAGGAGGTTTTCCGTTTTCCCGGATCGAGGCCGTTCAGCGGTTCATCGAGGATGAGGTACGGGCAATCGGTCGCTATCGCCATGGCAAGCTTTACCTGCTGCTTCATTCCTGTCGAGAGTTTACGGGTCGGCTTGTCGAGATATGGGGAGATTCCGAGGGAGTCGCAGAGCGAGTCGATGTCGGCGGCCGATTTCCACGCCTCCCTAACGAAAGCAAGGTGCTCGATGGCCGATAGCGTGGGATAGAGATCCGCGCTGCCCGAAGAGCTCAGGTAGACGAGTTCTGCAAATTCGGCTGATCGACGTTGGCAGATTCCGTCTGCCGCCAGGCTTCCCGAGCGGATGCGGGTGGGAAATTGGCCCGACAGCGCTTCAAGAAGGGTGGTTTTCCCCGAGCCGTTGGGAGCAACGAGGCCCGCCGCCGTTCCCGGGCTCAGGAAAAGCGACCCGATTGAAAGTATCGTCGTGCTTCCGTATCCCACGCTCGCGTCCAGAAGCTCGAGCCCATGGTGCTTTTTCGCGGGTCCAGGCTGTTTGGGGGAACGTGTCGCAACGGCGCCGACCGCAAAAAAGACCGCGACGTATGCCAGGGCCACGGCAAGCATCGATGCGCTGCCTGAACCGGAGCCAATGAATTCTGTCGGGAAGCATCCTACGTAACCCGTTGCCTCGATAGGCGAGAATACGGGCAGTGGCAGGAGCCCGAGCACGGCATTATGCCCTAGTGCCGAATCGGACAGTAACGGGAATGCCGGGGCCGCGACAAGCAGCGCGGAGGTAAGGGGGCCCGCGAGGACGCGCCTCGTTGCGGTCGATAGGACGGCGGAGCAAACGGATATCAAGGTTCCGCCCGCAAGCAGCGCGAGAAGCAGGGCTGTGAAGACGTTTCCCGCGGTCGTGGTGGCAAGCGCGCCGTCATGGAAGAAGGCGACCGGGTACCCAATTTGCCCGAAGCCGTTTAGGGCCAAGGCGTAAATGCCCCCGGGTGCGAGGCCGGCGAGGAGCATCGCGGTCCCCGCGGCGATTATCGAAAACACGATCTGGATAAGGCGCCGGAATTTGGGCACGGGCGCCTTCGCCGCCAGGGTCGCAGGCCTTGTGGCGCCGAGCACGAGTATCGACGAGAGAAGGAAGGGGATGAAGGGGAGGAAAGACGGCGCCGTGGCAATGGCGTAAGGCAGGAAGGAAAGGAATGGCAGGTCGTTTGCGGAGGCCGGGATATCCGCGATGCCGGAGCTGCTCAGGGCGCGGCAATATGCGAGCTCCGCGTCATTGGTCTCTCGGTCTCCCACGATGGACCCGGATTGGAAGCCCTCGTCCATGAGCGCGTAGTAGCTCTCGGCAGAATCGAGAAAGGCGGCGTCGGTTTGAGCGGCGAGGGCGGCGTTCGCGTATCTTGCAAGCTCCGCGTCGACTTGCTGCTCTGGAGATAGGTCTGTGCCGCTGGCCTGGGGCGCGCGCGTATTGAATGCGTCGACAAAGCCCTGCATGCCCTGTTTCATAAAGAAGGGCCCGTAGATGGGTGAATTGAACGCAATGGGGACGGAAAAGGCTGCAGCGAGAACGAGCGTACAAATCCATACGGCCCTGTCTCTTAGGATTAGTTTGAGAAGAAGTCGACAGTACATTTAGAAGCACCTACGTTCCTCAAAGAATTGTTAGATTAAAAGTAACAGACCGGATGAAGATACGTGCGACGGGGGCGAGGCGAATGGCTGAGCGGTATCGATATGCGGGTTCAACGGTATCACATTGGCCACATAGATTTTTAACTTGCATTTCTACCCGCCCTTTTCGTAGAGTCGCCGATACGTGCTTAGCGCACCCTCGGCGCGTCCGGCAGGCTTTGCGAAATGGGATCCAGGAGACTTCGGCGCAGCATCATCTTGCGGAATGCTTCTAATGAGCCTCCCATCCTTCAAAAACAGAATCTCATCGCACAGCCTATCGACCGAATCCAAGATGTGGGATGACATGATGATGCACGTACCAGAATACGGCCTGTCCGCTCAATGTGTTCGGCTGAGATCGGAAATCAACCCAACACGAGCCGGACACGCGCCAGACGGCTCTTCCCCGTACGGCCTTCCCCCTTACGCTCATGTTGCAGGCATGTAACGCCGCAGCGAGCGCGCCTTTTTTGCGCCAGACAGGTACAATGATGAACACTGTACCGTAGCGGAGCGCCCCGCGCGCGCCGCAACCACGCGAAAGGGTTTCCCATGGCCGAGATCTCGTCCTCCCGTATCGTCATCACCGTCCTTGGCAAGAACCGCCCCGGCATCGTCGCCGGCGTCACCCGTGTCCTAGGCGAGGCCAACGTCGACATCCGCGACATCACGCAGTCCATTATCGAGGACATCTTCACCATGACCATGCTGGCCGATACCGCCGAGTCCAAGCTCGACTTCGCCGAGCTGCAGAAGGCCCTGGCCGAGGCCGGCGAGCTTTCGGGCGTCAACGTGTCCATCCAGCGCGAGGACGTCTTTAACTTTATGTACCGCCTGTAGCGAGCAAGCCGCTGGGGATAGCCTGACGCGCGCATGTCCATGCAAGCCACCCCGATGCGGCCCGGAGAGGAGCGCGCATGGCCTACGACGCCAAGAAAATCTATTACCGCTTCGATGACCACTTGAGCCGACTGGTTCTGGATTACGAAGCAAGCCGCCAGATTTCGTCTGAGAGCGAAAGCCTCTACCACGGCCTGCCGACCGCCCCGTACGACGAGGACCTGTTTGTCGAGCACAATGTCAAGCGCGGCCTGCGCAATGCCGACGGCTCGGGCGTGGTCGCGGGCCTCACTCGTATCTCGGATGTGCACGGCTACAACAAGGTCGACGGAAAGGTCGTGCCCGATCAGGGCAAGCTCACGCTTCGCGGCTACAGCATCGAGGATCTGGTCAACAATGCCCAGGCCGAGAATCGCTACGGCTACGAGGAAGTCGCCTATCTGCTTATCACGGGCTCGCTGCCCAACAAGGAAGAGCTCGACGGCTTTTGCGAGCGCCTGGGCGCCTTTAGACATCTGAGCGACGAGTACGTTAAAGAGTTCCCTATGACCACGGTGTCGTCGAGCATCATGAACGTGCTCCAGCGCGCCGTACTGCTGCTCTACGCCTTCGATGCCGAACCAGACGTGATCACGCCTGAGCACGAAATCGACGTCGCCATTTCCATGCTCGCACGTCTCCCGCGCATCGCCGCCTTCGCACACATGGCCTCGGTCGCCAAGCTTCGCGGCTCCGAGGTTCACGTGCCGCACCCTACGCCCGGTCTCTCCACCGCCGAGACCATCCTACAGGTCCTGCGCGGCGGCATGGCGTTCACCCGCGATGAGGCGATGCTGCTCGATGTTATGCTCATGCTGCATGCCGAGCACGGCGGCGGCAACAACTCCACCTTCGCTTGCCGCGTGCTGTCGTCTTCGGCCACCGATCCGTATTCCGCCTACGCCGCGGCTATCGGCTCGCTCAAGGGCCCGCGCCACGGCGGTGCCAATGCCAAGGTCGTGTCTATGCACGAGGACATCCGCGCACATGTCTCCAACTGGGAGGACGAGGACGAGGTCGCGGCCTACCTGGGCAAGATCCTCGACAAGCAGGCCTTCGACGGCACGGGTCTCATCTACGGCATGGGCCACGCCGTCTATACGCTCAGCGACCCGCGCGCCGAGGTCTGCCGCCGTTACGCGCGCTCGCTGGCAGCCAAGAAGGACTTGGGCGAAGAGTTCGCACTCATCGAGCGCATTGAGCGCCTGGCACCCCAGGTCATGCGCGACCACGGCATGACCAAGCCCATCTGCGCCAACATCGACCTATACACGGGCTTTATCTACAAGATGCTCGGCGTGCCCGAGACGCTCTTTACGCCGCTATTCGCCGTCGCCCGCATGGCCGGCTGGTCGGCGCACCGCATGGAAGAGCTCTTCTGCGCGCACCGTATTATTCGCCCGGCCTATCGTCCGGTGATCGAGCCGCTGGAGTACAAGCCGCTCGCCGACCGCTAGGACGCGGACCGTTATAGAACTCGAGCGTGGCCAGGGACCCAAGCCCTCGGCCACGCTTTTTATGCCAGTAGAAAGGGCTGCATCAAATGATTGTGTTTTCCGATATGGACGGAACGCTGCTGACGAGCGATAAGCAGATGAGCGATGCCACTTGGGCAATGCTCGACGAGCTCGCACGTCGTGGCATCGAGTTTGTTCCCTGCACGGGGCGTCCGCTGTCGGGCATCTTTGAGCCCATTCTCGCCCATCCCGCCATGCACTACGCGGTCTGTGCCAACGGCGCCAGCGTCTGGCAGCTCGACGAGGATACGCCCACCGACGCCTCGCGCGCCACGTGCATCTTGAGCCGTCCGCTCGATTGCGGCATTGCCCACCGCATCCATCGCATTGCCGCCGGCCACGATGTGACCTTCGATATCTTCGCGGATGGACAGTGCTTCCTCCCCCGCTCGCTTTACGGGCGCCTGGATGAGTTCTGCGGCGGTGACCCCCACATCGCGGCTTCGCTCAAGCGCACACGAACACCGATCGACATGGATATCGACAGCAAGATCGACGAGGTCGAGACGCTCGAACGCATCGCCATGTACTGGCACGACCCCGCCGATCGCGACGCCATCGCGGCGGCGCTCGACACGCTCGGGGGCATTGAGGTCACGCGTTCGTACGCCATGAATATCGAGGTCATGGGTGAGGGCGCCACCAAGGGGACGGCCCTCACGTGGCTATGCGAGCACCTGGGCGAGCGTCTCGCCGACGCCTGGGCGTTCGGCGACAACATCAACGACATCCCCATGCTGCAGGCAGCGGGCCATGGCATGGCCATGATCAACGCCGAGCCCGAAGATCGCGAGGCCGCTGACGCCATTACCGAATACGACAACGACCACGACGGCGTCGCCCGCACCATCATGGCCGCCCTCGCCTAGTCATTGGGGACGTTCTTAAACGACTAGTCGTTGGGGACACTCTTCGCAAAAAGCTGCAAGGACTGTCCCCCACTGTCGGCAGAACGGGAACGTCCCCATCTGTCGGATTAAGCGAGGCCCTCTAGCACGCGACGAAGCTCCTGTTGAACGGCATGGTCGCGGTTGCAGCCAACGACGCGATCGGCAACCGCTTTGAGCGCGGGGCGCGCGTTTTCCATCGCGCAGCCCGTGCCGACAAAGCGAATGATCTCGTAGTCGTTCATAGAGTCGCCAAATGCCATGACCTCGTCGCGACCAATGCCGTAATGCTCCGCGAGCTGCGCGATACCCGAGGCCTTCGACACACCAGGCTGCATGGCATCGATCCACGCGTTGCCCGAAGGCGCAAAAGTAAAGAGCTGACCAAGTTCGCGCTGTAGCACGTACGCGCTGTCCATAACCGCACTGTCGTCGCAAAAGATACTCGCTTTGATGATATTTACGCTGGGATCGGGCAGCTCCCAAATGCGCTCGGCATTGGGAAGGTCCTTATCGACCTCACGCACGAACTTGCACTCGTCATCGAGCAGGAAGGACTTGGTTCGGTCAAAGAGCGCAAGATGCAGATTGGGAAACGTCCTGACGGCTTGGGCGAGCCTTCGAATCGCCAGGTGGGAATACACCTCACGGTCTACCATCTTACCGTCGGCGTAGACCTGGGCGCCGTTAGCGGCGACAAAGTCCATCTTGTCGCGAACGGGCGCAAAGAACTCGCACAGGCGATCGTAGCGACGACCTGACGATGCGGCGAAATGCACGCCATGCTCGTGTAGCGCCAGAATCAGTTCGTAGGTCTCGGGAGGCACCTGGCCGTTTTCGTCAAGCAGTGTGCCGTCCATATCTGATGCAATCAGTTTAAACATAGAAAAGCTCCCTTCGGGCTTGTTGGAATCGAACGTGTATCCGATTCCAACGTACCCAAAGGGAGCTCAAATAAGACTCCGCGGGCGTAAACGTTACAAGGACCTGGCAAATAGCTCACACATGCCAGAGGTCCTACGGTCGCGGCGTCAGGCAGCCCGCCAAAGAGTGTCCCCAACGACTAGTCGTTTAAGAACGTCCCCGATGACTAGTCGGCGTAGGTGAAGGTTGTAACGTCAAACATGCCCTCGGGGCGGATGCGGAGCGTCGGGATGACCGGCAGGGGCAGGAAGATGATGCCCATGATGGGGTCGAGCGGCGGCTCAATACCCATGGCGCGCGCCTTGACCATAAAGTCGTCGTGCTGCGCGGCAACGTCCTCGGCCGTGCCTTCGCTCATAAGGCCACCGAGCGCCAGCGGAATGCGCGCCACGACCTCGCCGTTACGCACCAGCACGTGACCACCCTGGCCCACGGCCTCAACGGCAGCCATCATATCGGCAGCGTTATCGCCCACCACGCACACGTTGTGCGAGTCGTGGCCGATCGTGGAGGCAATGGCACCACCGGTGATGGTGAAACCGCGCACCCAGCCGCGACCGATATGCTTGCCGACCAGGCCCAGGCCAGCGGGACCGTCGCCATCGGCGCCCTCGGCCTGCAGCGACGCGCCGCGGCCATGGCGCTCAATCAGCATAATGCGACGCAAGTCCTCGTCAGTCTCGGGACGAACCATGCCCGTGATAGCCATGCCAGGGATCACATCAATAACCGCCTCGCCCGGCTTAAAGGCATAATCGAACACGTCAAGCGAAAGCTTCGGCAGCTTAACGGAAGCACGCAGCTCATCGGCAAGCGCTGCGACCTCAGCGGTCTCGGGCGCAACCTCGCCCACAAAGGTGCCGTCCTGTGCCACGAGCGCGCCGGCGGCATACACGCGATGCGGAGCTGTGGCAAACGTCAGGTCGTTGAGCACCAGCAGGTCGGCACGCTTGCCTGGGGCGATCGCGCCGCGGAGCTCATGCGGGTCGCGACAGCCGTGGTCCAGGCCAAATGCCTCAGCCGTGGAAAGGGACGCCATGGAGATGGCGACCACCGGGTCGACGCCAGCCTCGATGGCCACGCGGCAGGCATTGTCGATCATGCCGGTCGAAAGCGCGTCGGAGGGAGCGCGGTCGTCGGTCGCAAAGCAGCAGCGGCGGGCGCGGGCGGGGTTTTCCAGCAGCATCGGGGACAAATTGGCCAGATCGTGGCTGCACGTGCCCTCACGCAGCATCACATACATGCCGCGGGACAGCTTGTCGAGTGCCTCCTCGGGAATCGTCGACTCGTGGTCGGCGATAATGCCCGCTGCGGCATAGGCATTGAGGTCCTTACCGGCAACGAGCGGCGCGTGGCCGTCAACCTGCTTGGACGGCGTCTGGCTGGCAGCATCGATGCGAGCACAGGTCTCGGGGTCGGCCATAAAGACGCCCGGCAGGTTCATCATTTCGCCCAGACCA
>UQIB01000040.1 GCA_900541015.1 uncultured Collinsella sp.
TTTGACCAGATCATGGGCCTCGAGCCGGAATTTGTGCCCACCACCTCGGCCTCCCCTGCCGCCAGCGCAGCCCATAATCGCAGCGATATCTGTTTCTTCGATATCGACGGAACGCTCGCCTGGCAAGACCCTCGAGCGGCACAAGAGCTTCCCGAGAGCGAGCGTGACCTGTCCCCCTATCCCAACGAGGCGGTCTCGCAGGCCATCCGCGATTTCGTTGCAAATGGCAACATGGCCTTTATCTGCACGGGGCGCACCCTCAGCTGCATCCATCCTAAGCTGCTCGAGCTGCCGTGGACGGGCGTCGTGTGTCTCGCGGGCGGTTACGCCGAACTCGAGGGACGCATTGTGCGAAATGCAGCCATAAACCCTGGTCTGCTACAGCGCCTCGCCCCCTATCTCGAGCAATCGGGTGAGGTCATTCGCTTTGAGGGCATCGATCGCGTGGTGCGCATGAGTGCAGATGCCCCCGAGACGTACGGATACGCACGCACCGTGGGCGACGCCGTCACGCAACTTGAGAACTACAACGCCTATAAAATTCTTATGTCCACACCACTTGCCAACCGCATCGCCCAAGATGAAGAGCTTGGACCTCTACTCTGTTTCAACGAGCTCGAGCTCGAGGTCACAGAAATCTCGCCTCGTGAGTGCACCAAACGGGCCGGAATCAGTGCCGTGCTTGACGCCCTGGGGCCAGATCACGGCACCGTGTACGGCATTGGCGACGCGAGCAACGACATCGCCCTCATGGAGGCAGTCGATGTTGGCATCGCCATGGGCAACGCACCAGACTTCCTTAAGGAGAAGGCAGACTACGTAACCGATTCTATCGACCACGACGGCGTCGTCACCGCGCTCGAACACTTTGGGCTTATCTAGCCGAGCCCCTTGCCGCGTTTGCGGCCGTAAGACCCAATCGTCTTCAACCGCC
Organism: uncultured Collinsella sp.; assembly: GCA_900541015.1. Classification (GTDB taxonomy): domain Bacteria; phylum Actinomycetota; class Coriobacteriia; order Coriobacteriales; family Coriobacteriaceae; genus Collinsella. The sequence goes on from UQIB01000040.1 coordinate 935, forward strand.
GCGCTCGACGCCCTAATGTGGCAATATGTTGTCTGCATAATGCAACGATGCGACCTAAGAAAGAATGCGAGAACCTGTGTCCAGTCCGTTTACCAGCTTTTTAGCCCAGCACTTTGACCAGATCAACGACTATCTGGCCACATTCTTTGACGGACAGGCGACCTCTGCCGATATCGAGCGCTACCTGTATACCCCGCTTTCGGCATTTACGGCCAATGCAGGCAAGCGCCACCGCCCGCTCATCTGCATGCTCGCCGCCACCGCAGTGGGCGGCAGCTTTGAGAGCGCCCGCAGCGCCGCGGCGGCCATCGAGCATTTCCAGTCGGGTGCGCTCATCCACGACGACATCGCCGATAACGGGCAGCTGCGCCGCGGCAAGCCCTGTATGCACCTCACCGAGGGCACGGGGCTTGCTATCAACTGCGGCGACCTGGCACTTACCATGGTCACCAAGACGGTTCTCGACGACCCCACGCTTGAGGCAGACGTAAAGTTGCGCGTACTCCACGAGCTCACCGAGATGATCGTCCGCACCATCGAGGGTCAGGCGCTCGACCTGGGTTGGGTCCGTGACGGGCGCTTTGACATCTCGGTCGACGATTACCTGGACATGGCAACGCACAAGACCGCGTATTACAGCGGAGCCACGCCGCTTGCCGCCGGGACCATCATTGGCGGAGGCAGCGAACAGCAGGTCGAGGCACTGCGCGCCTTTGGCCTGCACACCGGCCTTGCCTTCCAGATCCAAGATGATCTGCTCAACTTGATCGGTACCAAGGAGGCCGCCAACAAGGACTTCCGTACCGACATCACCGAGGGCAAGCGCACGCTTGTCGCCGTACACGCCCTGTCTGATGAGCGCTATCACGATGAGATTGAAGCGATCCTCTCCTCGGGCACCGAGGACCCCGTGCAGCTCGCGCGCGCCGTGGAAATCTTCCAGGAAACCGGCTCTATCGGTTACGCCCACGCCTACGCGCTGGACCTAACCGCCAAAGCCAAGGCCGCCATCGAGGACGTTTCGCTCGACCCGCATGCACGCGAACTGTTCCTCTCCATGGCAGATTTCTTTGTGGAGCGCCTTAACTAACGGGGGTTATAAAATCTGTCAGCAGCGTATTTTGGCACAACTTGCTACACTGTTGAGTGCATGTTTATGCATCCCTTTGCGTTGTCTATCCGACAGACGCTCAAATAGTACGAATGGTACGCCGAAAGGGGTTCGTTCATGGAACCTATTACAACGGGCATGCAAGGAGCAGCCGTCGAGGACGTGCAGTCTCGTCTCCTGCAGCTCGGCTACACGATTGATGCCGCCGAAGTCACCGACAAGTACTTTGGAGCCACCACTGAGCAGGCCGTCAGCACCTTCAGGCTCGACAGCGGCCTTGCTGCCGGTCATGCCGTCGATATCCCCTGTTGGAGCGCCCTTGTAGACGCTTCGTATAAGCTGGGCGACCGCACCCTCTATCTGCGCATGCCCAATTTCCATGGCGCCGATGTGCAGGCCCTGCAGCGCGCTCTCAACGTTTTGGGCTTTGCCTGTGGCGAAGACGACGGCTACTTTGGTCCGCATACCGAGGCCGCCCTGCAGCAGTTCCAGGAAAATGTCGGCCTGTTTGCCGACGGCATGGCCTTCCAGGACACCTACGCCTACATCAACCGCCTGCACCATGTGTGGGAGGGCAAGCCCTCGGTCACCGAAGCCGAGTCCCGCATCGGTTTTGCTCGCGCCGCCAACGTGCTCGAGCGCTTCCAGATTGCCGTTATCGGCGAGGACCCCATCGCACGCAGCGTTGCGTCGCGCATGTGGAATATCGCCACGGCAACGACCGACAACAGCGGCATGATGCTCTGTGACTCCGAGGTCCCAACCGACGTTGACCTGGTGCTCGAGATCGCAAGCGACGAGCTGCCCGCCGACGCCGCACCGCGCGCCACGATTGCCCTCGCCGAGTGCCACAACCTGGCCCAGCGCATCCGCACCGCCAATGTCGCCGCGCAGCAGAAGCCGGCTCGCATTCGCATTGAGCTCACGGGCATGACGCGCTACAACGGCACCTTCACGGCCAGCGACGCGCAGACACTCGCCGTACGCCTGCTCGATGGCGTTTGCGATGCCCTCGCAGATTAGGTAAACTAAACGAGTTGCTTTTGGGCAACACCACACATTGGGACGTAGTTCAACGGTAGAACTCCGGTTTTTGGTGCCGGCTGTTGGGGGTTCGAATCCCTCCGTCCCAGCCATTAAAATTGAGCGCCCTGAGCCCATAACGGCCCAGGGCGCTTTCTTGTGGGCAAGCGGAGGGATTCGAGAACCCGCAAGGGTGCGGAGCTGAGGAAACGCGAAGCGTTTTCCAGCGCAGCACGCAAGGAGCGAAGCGACGCAGCGGGGCGCGGCCGCCGAAAAGGCGGACGCGGAATCCCTCCGTCCCACAGCCGGCACTTGGAGACGTTCCTAAAGTGCCGGCACTAAAGGAACGTCTCCAAGTGCCGGCCTCCCAAAAATCTACCTTTAAAAGACAGGCGCCCCAAGCCCATAAGGACCAAGAGCGCCTTTCATCTAGAAAATATCAGCCCAGTTCCGAAAAGCGACCCGCATGCGACAACCAAGTAGCCGCAGGCCCCGGGAGAGTGGGGACACCGGCTTAGGTTTATCGCGAGTTCCGCACGAACAGGAGGCCACTTAATGTGGCCTCCGTCGTGAGCAGGACTGTAGAGCAGGAAACCTAAGCCGGTGTCCCCACTCTCCCGGGGCCGAACGCCCTAGTTGTTGAGCATGCGGTCGAAGCTTCCCGAGTCGCCATCCCGATAGTCTGCGGTCATCAGAATCTCCTGCGGAATGCGCCCGCCCTCGCGCAGCACGTTGCGGAACTGCACGCGCGTAACCATGGGCAGATCCTTGATCGTCGCTGCCAGGTTCTGCGGCACACCCTGGTTGGCAGCCGCGGGCTCGCACTCTCCGCCGGCCTTCACGCGACGCTTATGCTCGGCGAGCATGGCGCGGTACATGCCGGCATGCAGGCGAATCTCAACCACATTGGCATTGCGAGCCTGCTCGACGATGCGCGCGCCCTCGCGATCGATATCGCCCACGTAGTAGACGTAGTTAAAGCGATAGCCAATCTCGGCCAGATAATCATCCAGTGCGTGCGAGACGCTCGCTTTGCAGCCGCCGCCAAAAATCACGCCGCCCACCTTGATGCCAAAGAGCTTGGCGTGCTTGCGGCCACGCAGCAGCTTGACGATCTCGTCGTAGGTGTCCAGGTTCTCGACCATAATGAACGGCTTGTCGGCTCCCAGCGTAAAGAAGCCCGTAAAGTGCACGGGGCGATTGGGGGCGACCTTGATCGCCTGCATGCTGATGCCCTTTTCGGTCATACGCCTGATCAGGCGCTCACCGTGCTTGCCGTCAAAAGCCTTCTCGTCGTTAAAGATCTGGTAGGCACGCTGGCGGCGCGAGGCAACCGGCGTATCGGCACCTCGGTTCTGCTCGATCCAAGCCTGGATGATTGCGATTTCCTCGGCAATCTTGCGGTTGGACATCTCGTTGTGCTGAGTGCGCTGCGGAGCCTTTTTGCCGTCCTTGCCCTCGACCTTTACGATCTGTGTCTGCTGCTCCTTGATCTTGGAGAGCGCCATAGGCGTGGGGACAACCTTGAGCAGCTGCCTGCCTAAAACGCGGGCAAGGGCAAACGCCGAGACCTCGCCGTGGGCGGCCGACTCGGGCTGCTGGGCAGCAGTATCTACTGCGGCAGACTCCGGCTTCTTCTGAGACTTGCGCTTAGAATCGCCTTGGGAATTGCGCTCGCGCTTCGGCATAGACGCCTGCTTCTGCGGACGATCGGACTTGCTCTCCTTCGCTGACTGGCGCTTAGGCTGCCCCGAAGAAACCTCGGCCTTCGCATCCTCGTTCTGCGGCGTGGTCTTCTCGGTTGCAGTCTCGGCATGGGAACTGCGGCCTCCACGATGGCGACGGCGGCGAGGCTTGCTCGACGCGCTCTGCTCCGTCTGCTCATCAGTAGGCTGCTGGCCCTTGGCCTCGGCATCAACCTCAAGCTGCGGCTCAACAGGCTTTTGCTCGCGAGCCACCGGCTCAACGGCCTTCTCGTCCTGGGTGGTCGAAACCGACTCGCCCTTCTCCTGACGCTTTACGGGATACGCACGTCCCGCAAAACCGCGGCCGGGACGACACGAACCCGGAGCCTTCTTGGCAGACTCCTCAACATCGTCTGCAACCTCAGAAGACTCTTCAACCTCACGCGCGGCATCCTGCGCTGCAGCCTTAAAGTGAGCACCGCGACGACGCTTGGGCTCTTGGGCCTCCACGGGCTTTTGCTCCTTCGTGGGCTTCTGCGACTCGGCAGCAACCTCGGTCTCAACAGCCTCGGCATCCGTCTCGCCCTTTCGAGCAACGGCGCGACGGAAGCGCTCCTGCTGGGCGCGGCGCTGTGCATCGCGCTTGCCGCCCCCGCCAAAACCGCCGCGTCCTGCCTTGGCCGTAAAGGCACGCACGACGTTCTCATCGAGCAACTCATCGGTATCGACATGCTCACGCGGAGCAGCTTCTTCCACAGCAGGCACGTCAGCGGAATCCTCGACGACAAAATCCTCGACGGACTCGGCAGGCTGCTCCTGGGCATCGCGGATCTCGGCATTGATGGTATAGAACGCCGGGCGCCCGTTAATGCCGCTACCCTCGATCTTGGTCACGATATTTGCCGCGATAAGCTCATCGCGCATCGCCTTGGTGTCGCACTCCTTATCGACGGAGCGGAAAATCTGCGCCAGCGCACTCGACTTAATCTTGAGCGCCTTGCGGCAAAGCAGGTCGTAGGCAACCAGCTTGGCACGCTCAGCAGAAAGCGACGTCTGGCTGCTCAGGCGCTCAGCCAAAGCATCGACATTGTTTTGATTATCGGAATATACCGTCTTGGCCACGGGGCCCCTTTCATATGTACACATATACGTTTATATGGTACAACGCGCGCCCTTATCCACGCAAAACATCTGCGAGAACACTCGAGCGTCACCCGCTTTCGCATGAAAAAAAGACCGAGCCCGCGAAGTCGCGGACCCGATCTTTCCGAGTCATATGGATGGAACGGTTAATCCATCAAGCTGACTAGGCCTTGGCGGCCTCGGCGTCAGCGGGAGCCTCGGCGGCAGCGGCGCGACCGTACTCGGCCTTGCCCATCTCGGACCACTCGGGCTCCTCATCTGGCATGGAGCCAGCCTCCTTGCCGAAGAACTCCTTGAGGCAGTTGACGGCGACGATGAGGCCCAGGACCATCAGCAGGACGGCAAAGACGAGCTGCAGGCCCTTGGTGGCGGCGACGGAGACGGCGGCCGTGGTGGCGGTAGCCGGGATGGTGCCGAAGAAGCCGTAAGCCTGGACAGCGGCCATGCAGCCCATGGCGCTCTGGACCAGCGAGGTGAAGGTGCAGCAGAGCAGGAAGACGACGGGTACGTAGAGCATCCAACCCTTGCGACCGGTGCACTTGCAGAACACGGCGAGGGTGATCATGGTCATGCCGCCGAGCAGCTGGTTGGAAGCACCAAAGAGCGGCCAGATGTTGGCATAGCCACCAAAAGCGAGGGCGAGACCGGGAAGCAGGGTGACGACCGTGGCGAACCAGGGGTTGCCGAGGACCTTCATGTAGCCGGCCTTGGACTCGATGGCCAGGGCATCGTTGGTCTGGGCAAAGAACTCGGAGAACGAGGTGCGGGCGATGCGGGCGACGGCGTCGAGCGAGGTCAGGGCCAGAGCGGAGACGTTCATGGTCATGAAGACGGTAGCGAGCGTGCCGTCAACACCGAAGGCCTGCATACCGCGGGAGATGCCGGCGGCGAAGATCTGGAACGGGGTGGAAGCGACACCAGCGTTGAGGACGCCGGTACCGGCGGTGTTCATATCGGAGAACATGATGCCGGCAACGATGATGGCAAGGATGCCGACGAAGGACTCGACGATCATGGCGCCGTAACCGACCTTGACGGCGTCCTGCTCCTTCTCGACCTGCTTAGAAGAGGTGCCCGAAGATACGAGGCTGTGGAAACCGGAGAGAGCACCGCAAGCGACGGAGACGAACAGGACCGGGAACATCATGCCGGAGGCAGTGGAGAAGCCGGTGAAGACCGGAGCGGTGATAGTGGCCTGACCGTTGACGCCCAGGACGACGATGCCGAGGACAGCGCAGACGATCATGACGATCATCATGATGGAAGTGAGGTAGTCACGCGGGGTCTTGAGCATCTGGATGGGCATAGCGCCAGCGAAGACCAGGTAGACCATGACGACGGCGAACCACTGGCACTTATCCAGGTAGACCGGGAACTGCATACCGACGGCGAACATGAGAACCATGAGGACCACGCCGGTGACGAACTCGGCAGCACCGGTGAGGTTGAACTTCTTCTGGGCCCAACCAAAGGCGATAGCGACGAAGGTGAACAGGATGGAGATGGTACCAGCGCAGCCGGCGGCATAGGACTTGGTGAAGTCGATGGCACCGGTAGCAGCACCAGAAGCGTCAACGGCCGGGGTAAACATGAACGTCTTGCAGACCATGTCGGTGAAAGCGGCGATGACGATGATGCAGAACAGCCAGCAGAACAGCAGGAACAGGCGACGGCCGGTCTTGCCGATGTACTTCTCGATGAGCTGAGCGAGCGACTTGCCGTTGTTCTTCATCGAGGCGTACAGGGCACCAAAGTCGTGGACGGCACCAAAGAAGATGCCGCCGACGAGGACCCAGAGCACGACGGGCAGCCAGCCAAAGGCCATGGCGACGATCGTACCCGTGACAGGGCCAGCACCGCAGATCGAGCTGAACTGGTGCGAGAACGCGGTGAAAGCGGAGACGGGCGAGAAGCTGTTGCCGTCCTTCATGCGCTTGGCCGGCGTGAGGGCATCCTTGTCAACGCCCCACTTGTTGGCCAGCCAGCGGCCATAGCCCAGATAGCCGCAGGCGAGCACCGCCGCGGCCACAACCATGAGCAAAACTCCGTTCATTACATTTCCTCCTCTAAAAAGAACTTCCTAGACATAAAAAATGAGGGTCGTCGGTTGCGCTCGACGGCCCTCATCTTCATCAGCCGCCCGTTATCGTACGGGCTAGCTGTATGTGCTAACCCGCATCAGATAATTACTACGCTGATAATGTTTAGCTGATGCGTGAACATGTCTAAGAAATCCTCTTCAATCATGATGTGAACGATCCGTGCGTGTTCACATCCCCCAGTGGTTGAAAAGGAGTATGAAACTTTAGTTACCTAAAGTCAATGCAAATTTGTAATGAATTTTCAGCTTTTTTGGATTTCTCGGTATAAAACGCCACTGACCTCGGACTTTACCCAACAAAAGTTTTTGCATGAGAGATGCCCCTGAGAGCCGCGGGAGCCGGGCGGCGCATATGAACTTTCCTGCTCTACAGTCCTGCGCAAGACGGAAAGCACATTAAGTGCTTTCCTTTGCGTGCGGAACTCGCGATAAAGTTCATATGCGCCGCCCGGCTCCCGCGGCTCTCAGGGGCTCCCATCCCAAATGCGGAGCAAAGCTCCGCACACCAACTTTTTTCTTTCAGCTAAAGAACGCCGGAAATTCGACACTGGCTTGTTAACTTTGCTGGACGTTGTCGACGCCAAACCAGCTCAGAAGCTATATCGACGCAGAAAGGTCCCCGGACGGAGGGGCCGGATATAAGGTTTATCGCGAGTTCCGCACGCAAAGAAGGCCACTTAATGTGGCCTTCGTCTTGCGCAGGACTGTAGAGCAGGAAACCTTATATCCGGCCCCTCCGTCCGGGGACCGCGCCGTACCAGCTACAGCGTCATGTTTGGATCGGCGTCGACGTCGAACGGCGAGATTTCGCCTCGGTCGAATTTACGGCGGGCGACCTCCGCGATCATGGCGGCGTTATCGGTGCAGGCAGACAAGGGCGGCACCGTTACGCGAATCCCCTGACGTCCAAGCTTCTTGATCATCATCTCGCGCAGATGCGGGTTGGCCGAGACGCCGCCGCCGATGCAGTATTCCTTACATCCGGTAGCGTGCAATGCGTTTTTGGCCTTCTTGTACTGCACGTCAAAGACAGCCGCCTCAAACGAAGCCGCCAGATCGGGCAGGTGAATCGTGCGCCCGGCTTTGGTCTCTTGCTCGATGTAGAGCGTCACCGCCGTCTTGAGGCCCGAAAGCGAGAAACGATAGTCTCCCCTGCTGTTAAGCGCGCGGGGAAAATCGATCGCCTTGGGGTTGCCTGTCTCGGCCAGCTTGGAGATGATGGGGCCACCGGGATAGCCCAGACCCAACGCCTTGGCTACCTTGTCGAAGGCCTCGCCCACGGCGTCGTCGAGCGTCTCACCGAGCACCTCGTAGTCGCCCCATGCCTTTACGTGCACGAGCATGGTGTGCCCGCCCGAGACAAGCGTAAAGATAAACGGAGGCTTGAGGTCGGGCTGCGCCAACAGGTTGGCGAACAAGTGGCCCTCCAGATGATTGACGCACACGAGCGGCTTGCCGGCAGCATACGCAAAGCCCTTGGCAAAGGCGACACCCACCACCAGAGCACCCACCAGGCCCGGACCTTGCGTCACGCCCACGGCGGCAAGCTCACTTGGCGCAATCGCCCCACCCTCAAGGCCAAGCGATGCCGCGGCATCCTCGAGCGCCGCATCTACGACACTCACAATCACCTCAACGTGCTTGCGCGAGGCGATCTCGGGCACCACGCCGCCAAAGCGGGCGTGAAAATCAATCTGTGTCGACACCTGGTTGGCCAGCATATTGCCATCCGCATCGATAATCGCCACGGCCGTCTCGTCGCAGGAACTCTCGATAGCGAGCACTAGGCGGCGGCGTTCAATTTCGGCACGCTCCCCCTCGGAGCGCCCGGGCGCAGGCAGCGGCCATACGCGCTGCTCTGCCGCCGTCGGCTCGGGCGAAGCATTGTCGACCGGAAGCACGAGGGGCAGCGGAGCCGTCATGACGATGGCATCCTTGCCGGCACCATAGTAGCCGCGGCGACGGCCAGCCTCGGTAAAGCCCAGAGCGTTATAAAGCGCAATCGCTCCCTCGTTACCGTCCTCGACCTCGAGCGAAGCCGTGGTGCAGCCGAGCATCTGGGTATCATAGCTCACATGCGACAGCAGCTTGCGGGCAATGCCCTCACGGCGATGTGCCGGGTCGACGGCGACATCCAGAATCTGCACATCACCGTCCACGACCATACCGCCGGCAAGGCCCAGCAGCTTGCCGTCGTCGTGTGCCACCCACCAACTACGCGGCGCAGCGACGTCCTCGCCCAGTTCGGACAGGAACATGCCCGGCGTCCACGCCTCGTGTCCGGCGCCTTCAAAGCAGACAGCCTCCAGCGCGCTCGCGCCCTCGGCATCCGCCGCGCCCATGGGACGGAACTGCAGATGGCGACCGGCGAGTTCATCGGCAACGCCCGTAATTTCACTCTGCGCACTCTCGGCAAGACCAAGACGCTTGCGCTCGTTTTCCTCGGCATCCGAAAGGCGCGTGTAAATCGGCAAGACGCGGGCCGGATCGCCGTCACCCGCAGCGTGTGCGAGCAGCAAGCCCTCGCCCGAAGGCCACCACAGGTCGCGCTCCATGCAGCGGGCGGCCTCGTCCTCACCCAGCAGCTTGCCATAGCGCACGAGACCGTCACCGGTCAGCTGAACCTGGTCCCAGTCCGCCGCTTGGCGCCACTCATCGAGCGCCACGGCGGCCTTGACCACGTGTTCGCGCTCAAATTGACGCTCGGGACCCTCATCGACCAGCATATACAGCGCCGGATATACCTCGCCGCGCATAGCATCGGCCAAGATACCAAGCTTGCCGCGCACGCCAGCCTTCCACGCCGTCCAAGCGCAAGCGTCGAGCGTCGACACGCCCAGCAGCGGAACATTGGCACCGCGCGCGAGGCCCTTGGCAGTGGAGATGCCGATGCGCACACCCGTAAACGACCCCGGGCCGCGGCCGACCACGTAGCAACCAACATCGCTGCGATCCAGACCGGCTTGAGCCAGCACGCCATCAACAGTATTCACGAGCTCAACGTTGGCGTGACGGCGACACATATGGTCGCCACTCACGAGCTTCGTCTCGCCCGTCTGCCCATCAATCCAGCTTGCCGCGCAGGCAAGCATGTCGGTCGAAGTATCGAGCGCCACCACCAGCGCGTTGTCGTTATGCAAGCTCATCTTGTACAGCCTTATCAATCAAATGGGAAAGCTCCATTGCGCGGTCACCGTGCGCCTCGAGCGTTATCGTTCGCACATCGCTGTCGCCCTCATCACGCTTGAGCGTCACCGAAAGATACTCATCCGTCAGCTCGTCCTGGAATTGTTCGCCCCATTCCAGCAGGCAAGCACCCTCATAGCCCAGCACATCGAAAATGCCCGTATCCTCGAGCTCGTAGGCATGCTCCAGGCGGTATAGATCAAAGTGAAACAGCGGAATACGGCCTTGATCGTGAACGGCCATGAGCGCAAACGTAGGGCTCGTAACCATATGCCCATCGCCCAGCCCGCGCGAGACGCCCTTGGTAAAGTGAGTTTTGCCCACTCCCAGGCCACCGGTCAGGATGAGTACATCGCCGTCCTCAAGGCACGGTGCAATTAGCTCGCCAAAGTACTCCGTATCGGCAGCGCAAGTCGTTTTGTAAGTACCTACCCCCAGGCGCTCCAGGGACATATATGCTCCTTATTATTCCGAGGCGTCCTCTGGTGCAGGATGTCGCTCCAGATAGTCGCCCAGCATCTTAAAGTCTTCCTCCAGCAGCTCCTGCCATGCCGGATTGCGCAGCGCTGCTGCCGGATGGAAAGTGGGCATTACTACAAAATGCCCCATCTGGTGGAACCTGCCGCGCAGCTTAGTAATGCCAATCTCGGTCTTAAGCACAAAGTGCGTCGCGGGGTTGCCGAGCGTCACGATAATATCGGGCCAGATGCTTCGAATCTGCTCACGCAAAAACGGCGAGCAAGCCAGCACTTCCTCGGGACGCGGATTGCGGTTTCCCGGCGGGCGGCACTTAAGCACATTGGCAATGTAGACGTCTTCGCGTTTAAGACCCGCCAGGGACAAAATGCCGTTGAGGTCCTCGCCTGCCGCCCCCACAAAGGGTTCGCCCTGCAAATCCTCATTGCGGCCCGGTGCCTCGCCAATAAACATCACGCGAGCGCGGGGATTTCCCACGCCAAACACGATATTGTGACGCGACTGGTAGAGCTGGCAGAGGTGACAATCGCCCAGAACGGCCTCGATCTCCTCGAGTGCGACCTCACGCGGCGCCTGATGGGTATGGCCCGGGATGTGCATGACGCCCATAGCGGCTCCTACACGTAGACCTTGTCGAGACGCATGCCAAAGCCGCAGGCGACCTCGTAGTTAATCGTTCCGCGCAGTCGGGCCATCTCGTCCATAGTGATCTCGGCATCGCCATCGCGGCCGACAATGATCATCTCGTCACCATATTCGGCCTCGGGAATCTCGTGTGCCGGGTTGGACTGAATGGCGACCATAAACTGGTCCATGCAGATATTGCCAACCTGATGCAGGCGCTCGCCGCGATACAGCACATCCATACGATTGGAAAGCGTACGCGATAGGCCATCGGCATAACCGATCGGCAGCGTGCAGATCTGAACGCGCGTACGCGGTACGCGGTAGGTAAAACCGTAGCCCACGCCCTCACCCATCGCAGGGTGTGCCACGCGCGTCACACGCGCATGGACGCTCATAACGGGATCAAGCTGCATCACGCGGCCACTCAGCTCGCACGGCTGCATGCCATACAAGCCAACGCCGGCGCGAATCATATCAAAATGCATCGAGGGGTCGAGCATCGAGGACGGCGTGTTGGCACAATGCACGATACCGCACTCAAAACCCGCATCCTTAATGGCCTGAACGGCCTCGGTAAAGCGCTGACACTGCAGCTTGTAGTCCCAACCCGAAGGCTCATCGGCCGTGGCAAAGTGCGTAAATACGCCGTCGCACTGAATACCGCGATGGAAATTAATACCGCGGACAAAGTCGAGCACCTGCGTGTAATGTACGCCGATGCGGTTCATGCCCGTCTCGATGGCGAGATGGTACTTGCCCACCTTGCCCGCCGCGACGGCACATTCGCCATACGCAAGAGCAAAGTCAGACGTATAGACCGAAGGCATGATATCAAACTCGAGCAACGTCGGAATGGCCTCGATAGGCGGCTCGCTTAGGATGAGGATGGGCTTCGTAATCCCGCCCTGTCGGAGCTCAACGCCCTCGTTAACCGTCGCCACGGCAAACATGTCGGCACCGGCCGAATACATGATCTTGGCGCACTCAACAGCTCCATGACCATAAGCATCGGCCTTAACCACGCAGCACAGGCGCTGACGTGGATTCAGCAAGTTCTTATAGGCCCTCGTGTTGCGACGGAGCGCCCCGCGGTCGATCTCGACCCAGGACCAGCGCGTCAAATCGGCTTTATTCATGATTAGTCATCCGACCCTTCGTTCATGATTCCCAGATCTTCGAGCGCATCCTTTGCCGCCAGTTCCATGGCAGGACCGATCAAGTCGATAAGATCGGTCGCGATGACGCTCTTCTCACCATACTCCGTCGCCGCGGCAAAACCGGCATAGCTGTGAAGTGCGACGGCGTACGAATACAGCAACTCCCAACGATCCATCTCGTCGCGCATGGTGGCAAGCGTGCCGGCCAAAATACCCGCGAGAACATCACCCGAACCGGCAGTTGCCAGAGAAGCCGGACCCGAGAGCGGCAACAGAACGCGCTCAACGCCACAGATAGCCGTCGTCGGCCCCTTGGCAATGACCACCAGATTGTCGGAGCCTGCAGCCCAGACAACCTTCTGCGCGGCTGCAATCGCGGTACCAAGGTCGTTCACCTCGTCACCGGCAACCAGACGCGAAAGCTCACGATAGTGCGGCGTCATAACCAACGGCTGCTCGCGACGATACATCTCGGGGTTACTATCAATACCGTCAATGGCAATCTTAGCAAGGCAGTTGAGTGCATCGGCGTCCAAAATAAGCGGTACATCAAGCTCGAGCAAGCCCGAAACCACCTGCATAGCGCCGGCAGACGTCGTCATACCGGGACCGCACAGTACGCAGCTGTACTTCTTTGCGATCTCGCACACCGTCATGCGCGCAGCGGCGCCAAAGGAGCCGCGGGAATCAGACGGAATAGCAAAGACGGGAATCGAAGGAAGTGCCATACGAATAAGATTAGCGCAGGCGTCAGGAGCCGCGACTGCCACGTAACCAGCACCCGCGCGAGCTGCAGACTTGGCAGCCATAATGGCAGCACCAGGATATTGCGCAGATCCGGCGACAATAAGCACAGAGCCACGGGAGTACTTATCGATATTCGTAGGTAGTGGAGCAAAGTAATCAACTAAGTCACCGGGCTCGACAATCTCGGCGGCGTGGTCGACATCATCGATGACCTCGTCAAGACGGTCGTAAAGATTGCCGCAGATCAAATCGCCAGCATACTCAGGGCCATCAGCGCTATACAAACCAATCTTGGGCGCAATCATCGTCACCGTATGCTCGGCACGAATGCAGTCGTCATCAACAACGCCCGTCTCGGCATTCAGGCCCGAGGGGACATCAATGGATACGACACAATCGGCGCATTCATTGACCGTAGGAATCCAGATGGAGAACGGCGCACGCAGATTCCCGTGAAAACCGGTACCAAAAATGGCATCGACAACAACATCGGCCTTATCGATCAAAACCTCGAGTTCGTCACGCGAAGGGCCGACGCAAACGTGCACATCGCGGCCGACAGTACGACGAGCAACATGACGTGCCAGAGCAGCAGGAATCTCATCCGGTTCAACCGGAGAAACGATATCCACGTCCACGCCCTTATGGCTCAGGATATCGGCGGCAACCCAACCGTCGCCGCCATTATTACCAAAACCGACCAGAACGAGAACCCGATCGGGATTGAGCTTCAAGACCTCGTTGGCGGCAAACTCACCCGCTAGCTCCATAAGCTCGGCCTTCGAAGTCCCTTCGCGTTCGATGATATCCTCGAGACGAACGACTTCTTCGGTACTCAAAACCGGTTTCATCTATGCTCCTAGCGTATCTTGCGAAGCATCGCCCAGATGCTCCGTCAATGCTGAATTCTGCAGCTGCTCAAGCTCATCTAAAACAGAGCGAGCCTCTTTAAATGTCTGCGCAACGCGTTTCTTGGTGCTCACCTTTTCATCTTTTGGCTTAGGCCGAGCATCTTCGGTAATCGCGATGGCATTCGCAACGGCCAAGTCTCCCGTAAGCGTAATGGAAAGAGCGACCTCAACAACACCCAGTTCTTGAGCGATCTCGAGAGCACGGCCCGAAAGCAGCGCCTTCGGTTTGCCGAGTTTATCACGCGTTACCGAAACATCCTTGCGACCCACGCCTTGACTAAAACCCGTGCCGAGAGCTTTAAGCACCGCCTCGCGCGAAGCAAAGCGGCTCGCATAGTGAGCGGCGGGGCGCGATGACGCATCGCAATACGCACGCTCTTCTTCGGTAAACACACGCCGAGCAAACGACGGCGTCTTTTCAAGAATTGATTTCATGCGGGAAATCTCGACGATATCAACGCCGATACCAGCTTCAGCCATGTTCACCTCCATATCGCACAGACTAAGTTATTGTAGCCCGTTCACAGAAGATGCGACAAACGAGGGTTATAAAACACAGCTACTATGTGAGACAAAAGCCCGTAAACGCAAAAGGGGGGAGGCCGCGAGGCCTCCCCCTTCTCAGTTCAAGCGTACGGCTCGGTGCCGTCCACCGGTCAGCGGCGCCCTGG
>UQIB01000041.1 GCA_900541015.1 uncultured Collinsella sp.
CGCATGTCCAATAAAAAGGTGCCCATGCTCAACCGCCACATTCGCGCACTGTCCGAGCGCCTGGTGCAGGGCGAGCCGCTTACCCATAACATGCTCAGCTGGGCCAAACAGCACGTTGAGTGGTCGCTTGCCGAGGGCGATTACACTGCGCACGACGGCGTACTCATGCTGGTGATCGACATCAACGGCAACGCCGCCATGACGGTGGGGGAGTACGAGCCGCTCGCCGATACGTCGGCCAAGGCGCTGCGTGCCCGTTCCGCCGAGGCCCGCTCCGAGGCCGACGAGACCGGCGTGGCGCCCGAGTTGCTCGCCGCCGTCAACAACGGCGAGCTTGCCTTTGTGGCGCCGGCGGACGAGTGCCTGTGCGGCACGGCGACGCTCATCGAGCAGCTCGCCCAGACCAAGGGCATCCCGGTCACGCGCGTAGATATTCCCGCACAGCTCAAGGGCGCGCTGTTCCTGGTGAGCGACGAGCACGGCGTGGTTCCCGCAACCGAGACGGACGCTGCGGAGGCCGACGCCGCCACGGTCGCCTTCTTTGCCGACGGCTACGAAAAGCTCCGTGCCCGCCGCTAAATGATGTTTCTGGGACGGGGATTAAAGAATCATTCCATCTCTGCATACATGCGTACGCTCGAGTAGAGGCTCGAGGTCGAAGTGATGGGGCCGATCGGTTTAGGACCGGTCGGTCCCTATTTTCTCTTAAGGCTATCGAACACTTTTGTCATATTAGGTGCCCACGGGGTCGTATCGTTGCGACGCCGTGGGCATAATGGTGTGGAAGGTGCAAGTTACGCGAAATGGGAGGACACATGGCGCTGATCTATGTCGTTGAGGACGACGAGCCCATTCGTCGCGAGCTTGCCGATATCCTTGCCCGTGCGGGTTTTGGGGTCGAGGCCTGCGAATCATTCGAGCACGTCTCGCGCGATATTCTCGCCGCCGCGCCCGACCTGGTGCTGCTCGACCTCACGCTTCCCGTCAAGGACGGCCAGCATATCTGCCACGAGGTCCGCCGCGAATCCGAGGTTCCCATCATCGTCCTCACCTCGCGCACGACCGAGATTGACGAGGTCATGGCCATGACGCTCGGCGCGGACGACTTTGTTCCCAAGCCCTATAGCGCGCGCGTTCTCGTGGCGCGCATCAACGCACTGCTGCGTCGCACCGCGGCGGCAGGAGAGCGCAGCACACTTGTCCACAAGGGGCTGGAGCTCGACCTCGCCCGCTCCATGGTCACCAATACGCAAACCGGTACCAGCACCGAGCTCACCAAAAACGAGCTGCGTATCCTCTCGCTGCTTCTGAGCCGCGCGGGCAAGATCGTTTCGCGCTCGGCTATCATGCAGGACCTGTGGGACTCCGACGCCTTCGTGGACGACAATACGCTCACCGTCAACATCAACCGCCTGCGCACCACGCTCGAAAAAATCGGCATCAAGGGGTATTTGACGACACACCGCGGTCAGGGCTATTCAGTCTAGGTGCCGGTCATGTCGTTTGCCAAGTTCTTTAAAGATGCGCTGCTTCCCGTCGCCGTGTGGACGTGCGGCGTGCTGCTGAGCTGCTTTGTGCTGACGGTCGCCGGGGCATCCGCTTCCATCGTGGTCGTGGCGGTCGGCGTGTCCTTCATCTTTGGCATGCTCGGCATCGTGATCGAGTACGCGCGCCGTCGCCGTTTTCTGCGTCAGTTGGAGCGCGCGGCAGAGGAGCTCGAGAGTCCCGCATGGGTGCAGGAGATGGTGCAATGCCCGACCTATGCCGAGGGCGAGCTCGAATACGAGGTCTTGCGCCGGGTGGGCAAGGCGGCATGCGACGAGGTTGCCGAAGGCCGGCGTCAGACCGATGACTATCGCGACTATATCGAGAGCTGGGTCCACGAGGCCAAGCTGCCCCTGGCGGCGGCCCATCTGATTTTGGAAAACCTGGATGGCAGCGAAGACGACCTGTCGCGTGTGGATGACCTGGGTCGCGAACTGGCTCGCGTGGAGCGCTATATCGACCAGGCGCTGTACTACGCGCGCTCGGAAGTCGTGGAGCGCGACTACCTGATTCGCCGCTGGGATCTCAAGACCTTGGTGACGGGCGCGATTAAAGCCAACGCGCGCGAGCTTATCGCGGCGCACGTGGCTCCGGTGTGCGAGAACCTCGACTTTGAGGTCTTTACCGACGAGAAGTGGCTCGAGTTTATTCTGGGCCAGCTCATTCAGAACAGCATTAAATATGCGCGTGAGGACGGCGCAAAGATCGTGTTTTCGGGTGCGTTGCTGGACGAGGGTCTGGCAAGCGAGCGCATCGAGCTTACCGTCGCGGACAACGGCTGTGGCGTGTGTGCGGCAGACCTGCCGCGCGTGTTCGAGAAGGGCTTTACCGGCGACAACGGCCGCACCACCAAGCGTGCAACGGGTATTGGCCTCTACCTGGTGGCGCGCCTGTGCTCCAAGATGGGCATCAACGTCACCGCGGCATCCGAGCCCGGCGAAGGCTTCGTCGTAACGTTCGCCTTCTCAACCAACAAGTTCCAATACTTCGAGTAACGCACGCGGCAGACGCCCGCCCAAACAAAAACGTGCCGCCCCAAATGGGGCGGCACGCCATCTTTTATCAGCCAACTCGCTGAAGTACGGTGACGAAGGCGCAAGGCCGGGAGGGGTTATCTAAGCCGACATCCCGCAGCCGCGAAGCGGCGAGGACGTCGGCGTGATAACCCCGCAGGCCTTGCGCCGGCGGGAAGGAACCTACTTCACGACCAAGATGTCGCAGTCGGTGTTGCGTAGCAGGAACGTCGAAATCGAACCCAGGAGCGCATACTTGATCGAGGACAGGCCGCGCGCGCCGCAGAGCACCAGGTCGGGCTTGACTACGTCGAGCATCTCGTCCTTGAGCGTCTCGCGAATACGGCCGGCACGAATCATGACCTCGACCTCGGGAATGTCAGGATTGGCCTTGGCCTCCTCGAGCTGCTTGGCAATGGAGTTCTTAAATGCCTCCTCTAGGCCGTTGACCAGATCGACCGGATAGGAGCCGGCGCTCTCGAGCGCCGTGGAATCGATAACGTGGCCGATGATTAGCTTGGCGCCGTTGTTCGCGGCGACCTTGATGGCGCGTGCGAGCACAAAATCCTGCTGCTCAGTACCGTCGAGTGAAACAAATACCTTGGTGTAGCCCTCGTTCATGGTTTCCTCCTTGGTCTATCGCACGGGCGCGGGGCTCGTGCATCGGGCGGGCGCGGGTGCGTTGGCCGCCGGACACTTTATCTTGTTGCAGTTATACCCAAGGATTTGGGTTTGACCGCTCGCAATTCTGTGAACGGACGAGTTTTTTGGTAAGGGTAGGCGCAGACGCGCCCGAACGGTTGATAATGGGACATCGCCCGCACCGTCCGCAGAACAATATCGGCGGGTGTCTAACGAGGGGGTCCCTTTGGATATCATCGAGCTTCTAAAATCTGCCTTCATGGGCCTGGTCGAGGGCATCACCGAATGGCTGCCCGTCTCGTCGACCGGTCACATGATCTTGGTGGACGAGTTCGTCAAGATGAACGTGAGCGAGACGTTCTGGAATATGTTCCTGGTCGTGATTCAGCTCGGCGCCATTCTGGCCGTCTGTGTGCTGTTCTTCCATGAGCTCAATCCGTTCTCGCCCAGCAAGGGCAAGGAGGGCCGTCGCGACACCTGGGTGCTGTGGGGCAAGATTGTGCTCGGCTGTATTCCTGCGGCGGCGATCGGTCTGCCGCTCAACGACTGGATGGAGGAGCATTTCTACAACGCTCCCGTCGTGGCGCTGGCGCTTATTGTGTACGGCGTGCTGTTTATCGTGATCGAGAACTGGCGCGCGAGCAAGCGCGAGGAAATGGCCGTTGCCGGTTCGTTTGGTTCGCGTGCTGTGGTGTCGGGCGGACGTCCCGCCGGTGCACACTTTGCGGCGCCCGCCGCGGCTACCGCTGAGGATGAGGACGATGACGAGAATCTGGACTTTGGCTCCATCGCCACGCTCGAGGACCTGAGCTGGAAGACTGCGCTGGGTATCGGCTGCTTCCAGGTGCTTTCGCTGGTGCCTGGTACGTCTCGCTCCGGTTCTACCATCATCGGCGGTCTACTTTTGGGCTGCACGCGTTCGGTGGCGTCCAAGTTTACGTTCTTCTTGGCCATCCCTGTCATGTTTGGCGCGAGTGCACTCAAGCTGGTCAAGTACTTCATCAAGGGCGGCACGTTCGGCGCCAACGAGGTCGCTATCCTGGGCGTGGGCTGCGTTGTGGCCTTTGTGGTTTCGCTCATCGCTATCAAGTGGCTTATGGGCTTCGTCCGCCGTCACGACTTCAAGTGCTTCGGCGTCTACCGCATCGTTCTGGGCATCGTGGTGCTTGCGTACTTCTTCGTCTTGGAGCCGATGCTCGGCCTGTAACTTGGTTGACGCTGCGCGGCGGCCAGAGAGACAACTTGTCATTCAAAGGGGGCGGCATGACCAAAAGGTCTATGCTGCCCCCTTTTTCATGCCAATTTGTTCGCCCTGGCCGCCGCTCGCTGCTGCTGTCATGACGTCGGCGGTTTCGTGATTGTCAATAGATTGGTGCAAAGTAACCTGACCCCATTGCGCCAAATCCGCTGGGGCGGGCCTGACGGTGGCGCACGGAGTCGTGGTGTGATTTGCGTCGGTGTCCGCGCGGCTCGGTATACTGGTACGGCTCAAACTATGGCGCTGCCCGCAGGCGCGCCGTCCGTCAGATGAGGAGTCGCCCATGACCCAGCCCTTGCCCTGGGAAAAGAACACCGCGGTACCCGTGCCGCCCGCGCCGGAACCCGTGCCGCTCGATGCGTACATCGCCCCCGCCGCGCCGGAGCCCGAGCTCGTTCCGCTTGACATCTACGACGCTCCCGCGCCGGCACCCAAGCCTGCCAAGCCGCTCGTCGACATCGACAGCCTTAATCCCGCTCAGCGCGAGGCGGTCCTGACCACCGAGGGCCCGCTGCTGGTGCTCGCCGGCGCCGGCTCGGGCAAGACCCGCGTCTTGACCTTCCGCATCGCCCATATGCTCGGCGACCTGGGCGTTAAGCCCTGGCAGATCCTTGCCATCACGTTTACCAACAAGGCCGCGGCCGAGATGCGTGAGCGTCTGGCGGCACTCATTCCCAGCGGCACCCGTGGCATGTGGGTGTGCACCTTCCATGCCATGTGCGTGCGTATGCTGCGTGAAGACGCCGACCTGCTGGGCTACACCGGTCAGTTCACCATCTACGATGACGACGATTCCAAGCGCATGGTGCGCGATATTATGCAGGCGCTCGGTATCGAGCAAAAGCAATTCCCCATCAACATGATCCGCAGCAAGATCAGTTCGGCCAAAAACGCCATGATCGGCCCCGAGGACATGCTCAAATCCGCCGACAGCCCCAATGACAAAAAGGCCGCGCAGGTCTACCTGGAGCTGGAACGCCGCCTGCGCGCCGCCAACGCGATGGACTTCGACGACCTGCTCGTGCGCACGCTCGAGCTGCTGCGCACCCGCCCCGAGGTGCTCGACAAGTACCAGGAGCGCTTCCGCTACATTAGCGTCGACGAGTATCAGGACACCAACCACGTCCAGTACGAGATCGCCAACCTGCTGGCCGCCAAGTACCAAAACCTCATGGTCGTGGGCGACGACGACCAGTCCATTTATAGCTGGCGTGGCGCCGACATCACCAATATCCTGGACTTTGAGAAGGACTTTAAAAACTGCAAGACCGTCAAGCTGGAGCAGAACTACCGCTCCACGGGTCATATCCTGAGCGCCGCCAACGCCGTGGTGCGTCACAACTCGCAGCGCAAGGAGAAGCGCCTGTTTACGGCCGAGGGCGACGGCGAGAAGATCCAGGCCTTCCAGGCAAGCGATGAGCGCGACGAGGGCCGCTGGATTGCCGGCGAGATCGAAAAGCTGCACTCCAAGGGCACGAGCTACGACGATATTGCTGTGTTCTACCGCACCAACGCCCAGTCGCGTATCCTCGAAGATATGTTCCTGCGCGCAGGCGTGCCCTACAAGATTGTGGGCGGCACGCGATTCTTCGATCGTGCCGAGATCCGCGACGTCATGGCCTACCTCAAGATGATCGTGAACCCGGCAGACGAGATGAGCGTCAAGCGCGTCATCAACACGCCGCGCCGCGGCATCGGCTCCACCTCGATCCAAAAGATTGAGCAGCTGGCGCGCGACAACCGTTGCTCGTTCTTCCAGGCTTGCGAGATCGCGTGCGCCGAAACCGGCATTTTTAGCGCCAAGGTGCGCAATGGCCTGTCGAGCTTTGTGTCGCTGGTGCGCGAGGGTCGCCGCATGGACGGCGAGCTCAAGGACGTTGTCGAGATGATTGTCGATAAGACGGGCCTGCTGCAGGCTTTCCGCGCCGAGGGCACCATGGAGTCCGAGAGCCGCGCCGAGAACATCCAGGAATTCCTGGGTGTCGCTGCCGAATTTGAGGAGACGCACGAGGATATCGAAGGTACGCTCGAGAGCTTGGAAGAGCTGCGCGCTGCCGGTGTTGCCGATGTGCCTGTCAGCGCCGAGCCCGAGCCCGTCGTGGTGAGCGCGCCTGCGCCCGAACCGGGGCCGTCTGCCCCGGTATCCTCGTTTGAGGCGCTCGTTGGTGCGCGTGACGCCGCGGGCTCCAATCCGCTCGATAGCTTGGCCGCTCCGGCGCTGTCTCCGCAGGATGCCCTGGCCGCCGCCATCGCGGGCAACGCGTATGCCGCGCCGACGGAGATGCCGGCGGGTGCCGTGCATGCCGACGAGATTGAGCGCACCTACGGTCCGCTCACCTGTAAGGCGCTGCCGGCACTCATGGAGTGGCTGGCCCTGCGCTCCGACTTGGATTCCCTGGCCGGCGAGACGCATGCCATCACTATGATGACTATCCACTCCGCCAAGGGCCTGGAGTTCCCGGCGGTGTTCGTGGCCGGCATGGAGGAGGGCATCTTCCCGCACGTGCACGACTTTGGCGGCAGCGATGACCCGGGCAAGCTCGAGGAGGAGCGTCGCCTGGCCTACGTTGCCATCACGCGTGCCCGTAAGCGCCTGTTCCTGACCTATGCGGCCACGCGTCGCACCTACGGCTCGACCTCTGCCAACCCGCGCTCGCGTTTCCTCAATGAGATTCCGTTTGAGGATATCGAGTTTAGCGGTATCGGTTCTGCCGGTTTTGAGGGCACGGGCTGGGAGAAGCGCGGCGACCGTCACGGCACCTTTGGCTCGGGCATGGGTTCGGATATGTATGGCGGCAAGGTGTTCGGTTCGCATACGCGCTCGACCGGCGGTTCCGGTTCGCGCGGCGGATCGAGCTTCGACGACTTCTTTGGCGGCAGCAGCTACGGGACCGAGCGCCATCGTGGGGTCTCGCCCGACGCCGGCCGTGTTGCCTCGACCTTTGGTTCGGGTGCGCCGCGAGCCAAAAAGCCGTCATCTAAGGTGTCGCCGACGGTGGAGCGCAAGGTCGATCGTGCCAGCGCGTCGCAGGACTTTGCCGCGGGTGATATCGTGAGCCACAAGACCTTTGGCACGGGTACCGTGATCTCGGTCGTCGGAGACATGATCGAGGTTCAATTCGAAAAGACCGGCCAGACCAAAAAGCTTATGAAGGGCTTTGCTCCGATCGTCAAGCTGTCGTGATCCCGGCGAACCTGGGCGGGCGTATGGGGCAACATCGCCTGCTCGGGCAGTCCTGCTCGCACGGAGAGCACATTAAGTGCTCTCCGGCTCGTGCGGAACTCGCGATCGATGTTGCCCCATACGCCCGTCCAGGTCCTTAGATAACGTTGCTTGTTGGCGTCGCTCTGCTCGTCCGCTTTTTTGATCTGGAGAGCCGGGTGGGCTGATATATATGGACAAGGGGCTCCCCCGTTGGTGGACGGGGGAGCCCCTTGTTGCGTTTGGGTTGTTGGTGCGATCTACAGATGCGAGACGATCAGTTCCATCTTGCCTTCGAGGTCAATGGAGCTGACGGCGCTCGGAGCCAGCAGGTGGCTTCCCTTGTGGACGGGGTCGCCGCAGACGGTGCCTTCGCCGTCGATGACCGACAGGCACATGAAAGGCCAACGCTGGTCGAGGGTTTTGCTGCCGTCGACGCGTACGCGATCGACGGTGTAGCAGGAGCTAGACTCGAGCTCGGTCACGCCGTCCACCTCGGGCGCGGTCACCGTGCCGTCGGTCGGAGC
This sequence comes from uncultured Collinsella sp., assembly GCA_900541015.1. Lineage (GTDB taxonomy): Bacteria > Actinomycetota > Coriobacteriia > Coriobacteriales > Coriobacteriaceae > Collinsella. The sequence continues at coordinate 8,188 of UQIB01000041.1, forward strand.
CTGAGCATCAAAGTTTATGCAGTCGAGGCTCTGCTCAATGTGCAGTGGACGCAGTTTGCCGTCGGTGCCGGGGCGGTCGTAGTCGTACAGGCGATATGTCACGTCGCTCGACTGCTGCGTCTCCAAAATGAGCGTGCCGGTCTTGATGGCGTGAACGGTGCCGGAGTCGATCTGGAAAAAGTCTCCCTTGTGAATCGGCAGCACGTTGAGCATCTCGTCCCAACGGCCCTCCTCGATCATCTGTGCAGCCTCGGCGCGGTCGTGCGCGCGCTGGCCGACAATGATCGTGGCACCGGGTTCGCAGTCCAGCACATACCAGCACTCGGTTTTGCCCAGGCTGCCGTTCTCGTGCTTGGCGGCGTACTCGTCGTTGGGATGAATCTGGATCGAAAGGTCGTCCTTGGCATCCAGAATCTTAATGAGCAGCGGGAACTCCTTGCCCTCGCAATTGCCAAAGAGCTCGCGGTGCTCGGCCCACAGCCATGAAAGCGTGTGGCCTGCATACGGGCCCTCCGCAATCTGGCAGTCACCGTTGGGATGGGCCGAGATGGCCCAGCACTCACCGATGGGACCCTCGGGAATGTCGTAACCAAATACGGTTTCGAGCTGGCGGCCACCCCAGATCTTCTCGTGGAAGATCGGCGTCAGTTTAATCAAATCGGACATATTCATACCCCCATTATGTTGCGCGGGCGTTGCACAAAACAGCTCAAAACGAGCGCCCGCGTGACTACAAAAACCTATGCCAACGTTACGTTGTGCAACTCAAAGCGGTCGCCAACGTTGCGCGAGACCGAATACTCAAAGGCGGCGCCGCTGTCCAAAAAGCCAATCTGGGTGAGCTCGAGCAGGGGAGAGCCAAGTTTGGTGTCCAGACGCTCGGCTTCTTCCTCGGTTGCTGCCACGGCGCGAATAGTACGGTGGAAGCTCGAAATCTTCAGCCCACATTGCTCGCGGATGAAGCGGTAGACCGATCCGTACAGGTCCTTCTTTTTAAGGCCTGGAATCAGCTCGAGGGGCATGTAGGTGTACTCGATAACGATGGGCTTCTCATCGGCCTGACGCACGCGCACGACGTGATAGGCAAAGTCATCCTCGGCAATTCCCAGCTGGGCTGCGATGTCCGCCGGTGGATTAACGATCGAGAAATCGTAGACCACCGAGGTCACCTTCTCCCCGCGATGCTCATACGAAAAACCCTGGGCACGGTCGTTTTTGCCCTGGAAAAACGCCTGGCCGGGAAGTCCCGCCGTGTCCTTAACGTAGGTACCCGATCCGCGTCGGCTGGTAATAAGACCTTCCTCGGTGATTTGTTCAATAGCTCGTTTGACGGTGATTTTTGAAACGCTATAGAGCTCGCAGAACTCAACGACGGTGGGAAGCTTGTCGCCCGGTTTAAGAGCGCCATCCTCGATACTTCGACGAATATCTGCAGCTATCGCCTCGTATTTGGGAATCAAGGAACCTCCTTTCCAACTTGATTGAGAATAAAAGAAAGTATAGTCAACACCTAAGTATCTCTATTGAGTTATTGAAAAGTTCGAGAAAGATAAAATTAAAAGTCGCCCCGCTTATAAATTTAGAGCGTTTTAAATGATAAACATCTGAGTAGTGTCGTGTTGAGAAATGATCGGTCCGAGGACGGGGCCGAACCGATATAACACCCAGCGAACCGAATCTCGTACTCTGCGCTTCCCCAGATAAAACCTGCCAAAACAAACCTGTCCTTTTTGGTAGGTTTTTGCCTTGGGAGCGGTACCATACAGGCAATGTTTAAACGAGAAAGGCGGGCTCCCATGGAACCTAAGCAGTATTACATCGGCATCGACGTCGGCGGCACCTCGGTCAAGGAGGGTCTGTTCGATGAGGACGGAAACCTGCTTGCCAAGGCCAGCGTGCCCACGCCTCCCATCGTTGACGCTGCGGGCTTTGCCGCGGTGACCGAGGCTATCGACCAGGTGGTCGCCAAGGCCCAGATTCCGCGTGCCTTTGTGTCGGGCATTGGCCTGGCCGTTCCGTGCCCCATCCCGGCATCGGGCGATGCCAAGGTCAAGGCGAACATCGCCATCAACCTGCCCGAGCTCAAGATCGCCATCCAGGAGCACTGCCCCGACGCGGTCGTTAAGTACGAGAACGACGCCAACGCTGCTGCTATGGGCGAGGCCTGGCTCGGCTCTGCCAAGGGCGTACAGAACGTGGTGATGGTCACCATTGGTACCGGCGTGGGCGGCGGCGTTATCGTTAACGGCGACGTGGTATCGGGCGTTGTGGGTGCTGGCGGCGAGATTGGCCACATGTGCCTGAACCCGGCCGAGGAGCGCACCTGCGGCTGCGGCGGCCATGGCCACCTGGAGCAGTATTCCAGCGCCACCGGCGTGGTGAGCAACTACCTTGCCGAGTGCAAGAAGGCGGGCGTCGAGCCCATCGAGCTGACCGGCCCCTCCGATTCCAAGGACGTGTTCCAGGCTTGTCGCGAGGGCGACAAGCTCGCGCTGGCCGCGGCCGATACCATGGCCGACTATCTCGGTCGCGCCCTGGCACTTATCGCCAACGTGGTCGACCCCGAGATGTTCCTCATCGGCGGCGGCGCCTCCGCCTCGGCCGATGTTTACCTCGACAAGGTTCGCGAGCACTTTAAGCAGTACGCGCTCTCCGCCTCGCGCGAGACGCCCATTAAGGTTGCTTCGCTCGGAAACGACGCCGGTATCATCGGTGCCGCCTACGTAGCTCTGCGCGCCGCCGGTAAATAGCTGGTGCAAGGGGGACAGGTTACATTGCACCAACATGGTGCAAAAGGGACAGCCTTGGCCCCCGTGCCTGCGCCCCAAAATATGCCGTGGCCCTTCCGTCTGCGAAGGCTCGGCATCGGCGTGCTACCATAGCTACGTCCAAGTACACATATCAAGTGGAGGATATCCATGGCAAACGTTCTTGTCTTTGGTCACCAGAACCCCGATAACGACGCCATCATGAGCGCCGTCGTCCTGTCCCAGCTGCTCAACCAGGTTGAGTATGCCGGCAACACCTACGAGGCCTGCGCCCTTGGTCAGCTTCCGGCCGAGTCCGCCAAGCTGCTCGCCGACGCCGGCATCGCCGAGCCCCGCGTGATCGAGTCCGTCGAGGCTGGTCAGCTCGTCGTCCTCACCGACCACAACGAGTCTGCCCAGTCCGTCGCCGGCCTTAAGGACGCCACGGTCTTTGGCGTTGTCGATCATCACCGCATCGGCGACTTCGAGACCGCCGGCCCGCTGCACTACATCTGCCTGCCCTGGGGCTCCAGCTGCACCATCGTCACCAAGCTCGCCGGCGTGCTCGGCGTTGAGCTTTCCGACGTCCAGGCCAAGCTGCTGCTCTCGGCCATGATGACCGACACGCTCATGCTCAAGAGCCCCACCACCACCGATGTCGACCGCGCCGTCGCCGCCAAGCTCGGCGAGCAGGTGGGCGTCGACCCGGTCAAGTTTGGCATGGAGGTCTTCCTCACCCGTCCGTCTGGCTCCTTCACCGCAGCCGAGATGGTCGGCAACGACATCAAGATGTTCGAGCCTGCCGGCAAGAAGCTGCTCATCGGCCAGTACGAGACTGTCGACAAGACTCGCGCACTCGGCATGATCGACGAGATTCGCGAGGCCATGCGCGCCTACGCCGCCGAGAAGGGTGCCGACGGCATCGTCCTGTGCATCACTGACATCATGGAGGAGGGCTCGCAGGTCCTGCTCGAGGGCGAGACCGAGGCTGCTCAGAAGGGCCTGGGCATTGCCGACGAGCACGACGGCGTCTGGATGCCGGGCGTCCTCTCCCGTAAGAAGCAGGTCGCTGCCCCCATCATGGCCGCCTGCTAGGTTTAGTTGACCAAACGCCACGACCGGATCGCGGAAGCCCCGCGCTCCGGTCGTTTTTTGTGCACGGCGCCGCGTCGTCTCTTGGATAGGCGCGCCCGTGCCGTTGAGCAAATAATGTTCAACCTGTGGTTCCGCTTTTCGGCCACGCCTGCGTGCCTGTCGTGCAGGGTAGGCTAGATGCAAGCGTAATACGTTAGAGCGCGGCACCGCCACTTGGGCGGGCCGTGCTTTTTTAAGACGGGAGCTTTCCCGTGAAAGGAGCCGCCCATGGCAGCACCCGAGCAGCTGTTTAACGTTCGTGAGCGCAAGCGTTTTGAGCGCCACGACATTTGGGAGCGCATCACCGAGAACGGCACGATTTCCGCCGCCGTCATGGTCTTCGCCGCCATCGCCGCCGTCATTTGCGCCAATACCGATGCCTACGAGGCCATCCATCACTTTTTGGAGACCCCGCTGTATGTGGGCCTGGGCAACCTTACGGCCGGTCTCACCGTCGAGCTTTTCGTCAACGACTTCCTCATGGCGATCTTCTTTTTGCTGGTGGGCATCGAGCTTAAGTACGAGATGACGGTCGGCGAGCTCAAGAACCCGCGTCAGGCCATGCTTCCCATGCTGGCGGCCGTGGGCGGCGTCGTCGTTCCCGCCTGCATCTACCTGATCTTTAACCATGCCGGCGCCCGCAACGGCTGGGCCATCCCCATGGCAACCGATATTGCCTTCGCGTTGGGCGTGCTGTCGCTTTTGGGCAACCGTGTGCCTAACGGCGTGCGCGTGTTCTTCTCGACGCTCGCCATCGCCGACGACCTCATTTCCATCGCCGCCATCGCCATCTTCTACGGTCAGAGCCCCAATCCGTTTTGGTTGGGCGCCGCCGCGCTTGTGACCTGCGCGCTCGTGTGGCTCAACAAGACGCAGCATTACCGCCTCGCCCCGTACTCGGTGCTGGGCCTGCTGCTGTGGTTCTGCATGTTCAAGAGCGGCGTGCATGCTACGCTCGCCGGCGTCATCTTGGCCTTTACCATCCCGGCCAAGTGCGGCGTCAAGCTCGATAGCCTCACCGATTGGTTGGGCGAGTGCCTGCCGCTGCTCGATGACCGCTACGATGACGAGGCACACATCCTGGGCCAGCATGACTTTACCGTCTCGACCACCAAGGTCGAGCGCGTCATGCACCGCGTGACCCCGCCGCTCATTCGCATGGAGCGTCTGATCTCCACGCCGGTCAACTTTGTGATCCTGCCGATCTTTGCGTTCGTCAACGCACAGGTTCGCCTAGTGGGCGTGGACATGAGCACGCTGCTGACCGACCCGGTGACGCTCGGCGTGTACTTTGGCATGCTGCTGGGCAAGCCGATTGGCATCTTTGGCATGACGTTCGCCCTGGTTAAGCTCAAGGCTTGTGAGCTGCCGCACAACGTCAACTGGCATATGATCGCCGGCGTGGGCATTCTGGGCGGTATCGGCTTTACCATGTCGATTCTCATTAGCGGCCTTGCTTTCCCGACGGCCCAGTTTGAGGTTCTGGCTGCCAAGGCCGCCATTCTTGCCGGTTCTGTCACCGCGGCCGTGCTCGGCATGATCTACATGAGTGTGGTCTGCAAGCACCCGGCGCCCAAGGACGAGTAAAAGCTCGAAAAAAAGACACCAGAACCGGTTTGGATGCGTTCGAAACTCGGATCCGGGTGCTACTGGCCCCCTGCCAGATACCCCCGTGGTCAAAAAACGCCGTTTGTGAGTACTGTCACAAACGGCGTTTCATTTTAGGTGTGGAAAATAATGAACAAAGTTATAAGAACTGTACGTTAATGAGTGACTATCGACTTCCAATTTGGCGCTAGCTGACGGTGATTAGGGAGTTTCAAGTCGAGTTTTGCCGATTTCGACCAAGAATCGCTGCTACTAAAAAGGTAACAGTACTCATATTTGCCCTTTTTTGGCCACAAGCCCTAAAACAAGCCTCGCCAGGGTCGGGAAACGGGCCAAATCGTCGGCCTCGAGGTTTATTCCACGGTGCCGTAGACGGCGCCCCAGCCGTGGGCGGCCAAGGCAGAGTTGAGCTGGTCGCAAAGGGACTGACGATCGTAATAGCCGGGCGGCAGCAGGTTGACGATTTCCATGAGATCGGGCGCCAGGTCCAAGATTTCGGCCTGTACGATCAGATCCAGGCGGTCGATGGCGTGGCGGTCGTAAAACAGTCCGTCGACCAGGCGCTGCAGGTCTCCGAATTCCTCGGCCTGGAACGATCCGTACTCCATAGTGCCTCCTTGGGCGCTCCACGCCGGCATGCGCGGCGATTCGTAATTTATTGCGATGGACTTAATCTATCACGGCTTCATAACGTTGCGGCGGTGGCGGTCTATACTTAGACGAAATGCAACGTACCGCTTCGTGAAAGGTCGCACCCATGCAGACGATCTACCAGAAGATGGAAACCACCGAACTCGATGTCGCCATCGAGGCGCTCAAGGCCGAGGTCGCCGAGGTCAAGGCCAAGGGCCTGGCGCTCGACATGGCCCGCGGCAAGCCGTCGCCCTCCCAGGTGGACATCTCGCGCCCCATGCTCGATATCCTCAACGCCGACGCCGATCTGCACGATGGCAACGTCGACTGCTCCAACTACGGCTGCTTCGAGGGCATTCCCTCGGCACGCAAGCTGGCAGGGGAGTTCCTGGGTTGCCCCGCCGAGCAGACGCTCGTGCTGGGCTCGTCGAGCTTGCTGATTGAGCACGATATCGCCGGTATGTTCTGGCGCTGCGGCTCGTGCGGCAGCGAGCCTTGGGAGGCTTACGAGGCAGCGCACGACGGCAAGAAGGTCAAGTTCCTGTGCCCGGTTCCCGGCTACGATCGCCACTTTGGCATCACCGCCGACTTGGGCATCGAGAACGTTCCCGTCGCGATGACCGACAACGGCCCCGACATGGACGAGATCGAGCGCCTCGTTGCCGCCGACGATTCCATCAAGGGCATCTGGTGCGTGCCCAAGTATTCCAACCCCACGGGTATCACCTTTAGCGAGGACACTGTGCGCCGCCTGGTCGAGATGCCCACGGCCGCGCCCGATTTCCGCATCTTCTGGGACAACGCCTACTGCGTGCACGACCTGTACGACGAGACCGACGAGCTCGCCAACATCTTCGATCTTGCCCGCGCGGCGGGCACCGAGGACCGCGTGGTGGCATTCGCCTCGACGTCCAAGATCACCTTCCCGGGTGCCGGTATCGGCTTTATCGGTGCGAGCCCCGCGGTTATCGCGGAGTTCTCCAAGCGCCTGAAGGCCGGCCTCATCAGTGCCGATAAGCTCAACCAGCTGCGTCACGTGCGCTTCCTTCCCACCATCGAGGCGGTCAAGGAGCACATGAAAAAGCATGCCGAGTTTTTGCGCCCGCGCTTTGAGGCCGTTGAGCGCAAGCTCACCGAGGGCTTGGGCGATACGGGTTGCGCTACTTGGACGCACCCCCGCGGCGGCTACTTTGTAAGCTTCGATGGTCCCGAGGGCTCGGCCCAAAAGGTCGCCGCGCTCTGCGCCGACCTGGGCGTCAAGCTCACACCGGCCGGCGCCACTTGGCCCTATGGCAAGGACCCGCGCGACACCAACATCCGCATCGCGCCGAGCTATCCCACGGTCGAGGACCTGGAGGC
>UQIB01000042.1 GCA_900541015.1 uncultured Collinsella sp.
ACATAGCCTCTGAGCTGCGAACATTTGGTGGGCGTTAGAAGATTTGAACTTCTGACCTCTTCCGTGTCAGGGAAGCGCTCTCCCCCTGAGCTAAACGCCCGATCAAGGGTGCGCAAGCGCGCAAGGGATAATATAACGGAGCCTGAACTCGGTGGCAAGAACATTTTTAAAAATCGCTTACATTGTGGAATTCGGGGGCTTTGTCATATCCATTTCAAAAGAGCCTGCTGCCGCGATTTGGCTGTCGCATAATGCAAGGCCATTGCGGTATCGAGCTATGGAAAGACGCCTGCGGAATTGTCCTACCGATAAGCGGACAAGCCTCCAGCTGGTGACTTCGCCGTGGTAAGGTAAGCCGAATTGTTTCCAGGCTGTTTCGGGGGAGTGGAATGAGCAAAGAGTGTGTCGAGCAGGTCGAAGGCGCAGGGGCTTCGGTGCCGATGACCGATATATCGAACATTGATGTGCCCGAGGGCACCGACGAGCTCAGCCGTAGCACCCGCCGCGCCTGGCGCGAGCGCCTTAACGATGCGTCGTCGCGCAAGATGATCACGGGCGTTTTGGCTACGCTGGTGGGCGGTTCGTTTTGGGGCTTCTCGGGCACCAGCGCGAGCTTTCTGTTCGATACCTACCACGTCGACACCTTGTGGCTTATGAGCGTGCGTCAGATTCTCGCCGGTCTACTCTTTATGGCCGTGGTTGTCACGCGCGACCGCGAGCGCCTGATTAAGCTCTGGACCACACCCGCCGATCGCAAGCAGCTGCTGCTCTTTACCGCCTTTGGCCTGCTGTTCAACCAGTTTTGCTATCTTTCGGCCGTGCGGCTGACGAACGCCGGAACCGCGACGGTGCTCCAGTGCCTGCAGCTCGTTATCATCATGGGCTACACCTGCGTGATCGATCGCCGCATGCCACGTACTCGCGAAGTCATCGGCATTGGCCTAGCTCTGGGTGGAACCTTTTTAATCGCCACCGGCGGCGACCCCACCAGCCTGAATATCTCGCCGCTTGGCCTGGCAGCAGGTCTTATGTGTGCGGTCAGCGCCGCGTGTATGGCGGTGATTCCCGCCAAGATCCTGCCCGAATATGGCAGCCCCATCGTCACGGGCTCGGCAATGCTCGCAGCGGGCGTGGTTTCATGTGTCTTCGTGCGGCCCTGGGCGCATATGCCGGCACTCGACGCTGCCGGCGTCGAGGCGCTCGCGGTGTTCGTGGTTATCGGCTCGTTTTTTGCTTACATGCTCTATATGCAGGGCGTTAAGGACATCGGCTCGGTGCGTGCGAGTCTCATCGGAACCGTGGAGCCCGTCTCGGCGACCATCACCAGCGCCGTTATGCTGGGCACGGTGTTTTTGCCGACCGACCTTATCGGCTTTGCCATGATCATCGTGATGATGTTCCTCACGGTGTAGCTGGCGCCGCCGCCAAGACGGGAAAGGTGTTGTGCCGCATTTTCGCCAATTGACGTCCGTGTCTGGAGTTTAGCTGTCGATGCTCAAAATGCCATAAACTAGTAACGTTATGGACTTTTTCATTGCGACTCAATTGCGAGGATTTCTTTATGGCTGGTAATCACTTTAAGGGCAGCGATAGCGGCCGCCCTGCAGTTCCGCCGCGTCCGAACGGGGCTGGTAAGGCCGGCACGCCGGGCGGCGCTGGACAGGGCGGTTCCGGTAAGCGCGTGTCCCCGGGCGAGACGGCGATGTTTACCGCTCTGTACGAGCAGTCTCAAAAGGCAAAAAAGACCGGCCGTGCAAGAGGGAATGTCTTTGCGGGCGGTGCAACCTCCGCGTCGCAGCCGATCGGGGCTCCTTCGGTACCCGCGAACAACGCGGGTGCTGCCAACGCCGCGAATGCCGCCGACAACGTTAATGCCGACAAGGCCGCCAACAATACTCCCTCTGCCGGTGGCGCGGGGCTTACGGGTAACCTTGGCACGATTTACACCGGCGCCTCCGAGACTGGCACGTTCGCCCGCCTGGATGATAGCGGTGCCGAGTTTGCGGGCTCGGGTTCCAAGGAAGATTATTACGATTTTGGCTTGAACTACGGTAGCGACGCTTCGTCGAGTTCGACCTCTGACGGTCTGGTCCGTCATCGTCATCGCAAGGGCGAGCGCAAAAAGCGTCACACCGGCGCCATTATTGCCGCTGTAGTCGCGGTGCTTCTCGTTGCGCTTGGCGCAAGCGGCTTTATGCTGCTTAACTCGGCAAAGACCGTAAAGAGCGAAGCGAAGGAGGCTGTCGAGATCGTCGGTGGCCTTAAGGACAAGGTCACGTCGGGCGATTTTTCGACGCTGCCTGACGACGCGAAGAAGATCGATGAGCTCTGCGACAGCATGAAGGCGGAGACCTCGAGCCCGCTGTGGACGGCGGCTTCGTTTATCCCGGTGTATGGCAGCGACATCAACGCAGCCCGCACCATGATTGATGCCCTGTCCGATGTCTCGAGCAACGCGCTGGTTCCCATGGCCGATAACCTCTCGCAGGCCACGCCCGGCAAGCTGTTCCAGGACGGCATGATTAACGTGTCCGCGCTACAGGCGGTCGCCGATTCGCTTTCCAGCAGCTCGAAGGTGTTCAAGAGCGCCAACGAGAAGGTCCAGGGCATTGGCGATACTCATATTTCCCAGGTGACCGAGCTGGTCGATAAGGCCAAGGACGGCTTTGCCACCCTCAACGGCGCGGTTGACGCGGCGGAGAAGGTCGCCCCCGTCCTTCCCCAGATGCTCGGCGCCAACGGCCAGACGCGCAACTACCTTATGTACGCCATGAACAACGTCGAGATTCGTGCCTGCGGCGGCTTTGGCGGTTCGCAGGGTCTGATTTCGGTCACCGACGGCCAGATGTCGATTGGCGAGTTTGTTCCCTGCATTGCGCGCAGCAAAGACGAGGCGGTTGAGAGCGTCGACGAAGAAGATGAGACGCTGTTTGGTGACCACAGCAACCTATACATCTCGGGCAACACCTATTCGCCCGACTGGCCCCGTAATTCGCAGCGTGTCGCCGCGCTGTGGAAGTCTGAATATGGTCAGGACGTCGATGGCGTCATTGGTATCGATCCGGTATTCCTGCAGTATCTGTTGGGCCTCGTGGGTAATGTTTCACTGCCCGACGGTACAGTCGTTGACGGTACTAACGCGGCGAAGGTGCTTATGCATGATGTGTACTGGAACTATCCGGTCGAGGAGTCGGACGGCATCTTTGCATCCGTCGCCAGCGCTGCCTTTGACAAGATCCTTGGCGGTATCGGCGACGTCGATGTCGCGAACCTTGTCAGCGCCGTTGAGCGCGGTGCCGAAGAGGGCCGCCTGATCGCGTGGATGAAAAACGATGACGAGCAGAACGCTATCAAGGAGATGAACATCGACGCCTCACTGCCCGATCCGGATGACCCGAGTGAAGATCCCGTTGCTGGTGTCTACTTTAACAACCTGAGCTTCTCCAAGCTCGACTGGTATCTGAACGCCGATACGCAGATTGGTCAGGGCGTGAAGAACGGCGACGGCGCTTGCTCGTATCGCATCACCGTTACCCTGACGAACATCATGACGCAGGAGGAGGCAGGTAAGCTGCCCGACTACGTGGCGGCCAGTGCGCCTGGGACCTCGCGTGACGATGAGCGCTTGTATGTATCACTGTTTGCGCCGACAGGCGGCAGCATTACCGATCTAACCGTCGAGGGGACTCAGTTTGGACTGTTCGCTGCCACTTGGCACGGAGTTCCCTGCTATTCAGGAACCGTTGACCTGCATGCTGGCGAGACGACGACGATCACGTATACGCTGACCACGTCGGCCGAGGCGGGGGACAAGCCGCTTACGCTGCGTCAGACTCCTACATGCCAGGCGGCTCGCGACAGCGCGTCGGCGTAGGGTTTTTCTGGTAGTGCAGATAATCGAGTACCATTTTGGGGCGGACAGGCAATCTGTTCGCCCCTATTTTGTAAGGAGAGCGCATGAAGTACTTTGGCACCGACGGCTTTCGCGGTGAGGCCAACGTTGGGCTGACGGTAGAGCACGCTTATAAGATTGGCCGTTTTGTGGGCTGGTATTACGGCGCCAACCGCGAGCGCAAGGCACGCGTGATCGTGGGCAAGGACACGCGTCGCTCGAGTTATATGTTTGAGGCGGCGCTGGTGAGCGGCCTGGTCGCGAGCGGTGCGGACGCCTATATGCTGCACGTGATCCCCACGCCGGGCGTAGCGCATCAGACTGTGGAAGGCTGCTTCGATTGCGGCATCATGATCAGCGCGAGCCACAACCCGTTTTGCGATAACGGCATTAAGCTCGTCAACAGCGACGGCTTTAAGATGGACGAGGACGTGCTGGAGCTCATCGAGGACTACATCGATGGCAAGAGCGAAGTTCCGCTGGCCACGGGCAACCACATCGGTGCCACGGTGGACTACATGCAGGGCCGCAACCGCTACATTGCTTCGCTCATTGCAAGTGCGAACTTTTCGCTGCAGGGCGTCAAGATCGGTATCGACTGCGCCAACGGCTCGGCTTCCTCGGTGGCCAAGCCGGTGTTTGACGCGCTCGGTGCCGACGTGCGCGTGATCAATGCCGCGCCCGATGGTTTTAACATCAACGTCGATTGCGGCTCCACGCATATGGAGCGCCTGCAGCGCCATGTGGTGGAGCAGGGCCTGGACGTGGGTTTTGCCTACGATGGCGATGCCGACCGCTGCCTGGCCGTGGATGAGCGCGGTCGCGTGGTAGACGGTGACCAGATCCTGTACGTGTGCGGCGTGTATCTGAACAAGCACGGTCGCCTTTCGGGCGGTACCGTGGTGCCGACGATTGCCAGCAACTTTGGCCTGGTCAAGTCGTTGGAGCTTGCCGGTCTGAGCGCCGTGACCAGCGGCGTGGGCGACCGTCACGTGTATGCCAAGATGCGCGAGGGCGGCTACAGCCTGGGCGGCGAGCAGACGGGCCATACGATCTTTGGCGATATCGAGCGCACGGGCGACGGCATTATGACCTCGCTGCGCGTGATGGAAGTGATTCGTGCCGAGCGTGAGACGCTCTCGCAGCTCACGGCTCCGTGCAAGCTGCTGCCGCAGGCGCAGGTGGCCGTGCACGTGGCGGACAAGGACGCCGCGCTCGAGAACATGGGCGTGCAGAACGCCATCGCCGAGGCCGAGGCGTCGCTGGCGGGCGAGGGCCGCGTGCTCGTACGCAAGAGCGGAACCGAGTCGGTTATCCGCGTGCTGGCCGAGGCGCCCGACCAAGCATCCGCCGATGCCGCCATGAAGCGCATCGCCGCCGCGCTGGAAGCTCTGTAAGGTAGTCATTGGGGACGTTCTTAAACGACTAGGTGGAAAGGGGACGCTGCGGATTGGTTCCGCGGCGTCCCCTTTGCGTTGGCGTGTCGGTTATGCCTTACAGCTCGTAGAGCGTGGTGAACTTGTCCTGCAGGTAGCTGCAGTAGTAACGGGCGTCAAAGTCCATGCCGCAGGCGCCCTTGATGAGCTCCGGTGCGTCTTTGGCGCGGCCCCACTGCCAAATGTGCTCACCCAGCCAGGCACGGACGGGCGCCAGATCGCCGCTCGCGCAGGCACCGGTGAGGTCGACGCCGTCGCGGCACATGGCCGGCACAAACATGGCGTCGTAGGCACTGCCCAGCGCATACGTGGGGAAGTAGCCAAACGAGCCGCCGCTCCAGTGCGTATCCTGCAGGCAGCCGTGCGTGTCGTCGGGGACGGGAATGCCCAGGTACTCATCCATAAAGCGATTCCAAAGCGTCGGGATGTCCTTGGCCGTGGCCTCGCCGGCAAACAGCATGCGCTCGATCTCGTAACGCACCATAACGTGCAGCGGATAGGTGAGCTCGTCCGCCTCGGTGCGGATCAACGACGGCTGCGCGATGTTCACGGCGCGGTAGAGCGTGTCCTCGTCCACGCTGCCATAGACCTCGGGCGCGTGACGGCGCAGTACCTCGAGCAGCGGGCCCATAAAGGCGCGGCTGCGACCCACGGTGTTCTCAAAAAAGCGGCTCTGGCTCTCGTGGATGCCCATGGAAGTGCCGCCCTCCAGGCAGGTGCGCGCATAGGCGGGGTTGACGCCCAGCTCGTACATGGCGTGTCCCGCCTCGTGGATGATGCTGTAGACGTTGGAGATGCAGTCGTCCTCGTAGATGTGCGTCGCGATGCGCGCGTCGCCTACGGCAAAGCCCTCGCTAAACGGGTGCTCGGTAAAGGCAAGCGTGGTGTCGTTCAGGTCCAGGCCGACGAGCTTCATCAGGTCAAAGCTCATGGCGCGCTGGGCGGCATCGGGCACGCGGGCGTGCAAAAAGTCGGCATCGGGCTGCTGGCCGCGCTCGCCGATGGCGTGCACGAGCGGCACGACCGTGGCCTTGACCTCGTCGCAAAACGCATCGAAGCTCTTGGTGGAAAGGCCGCGCTCGTACTGGTCGAGCCAAACATCGTATGGGTCGCGCTTGGGGTCCATGAGCTCGGCCTGATGCTTAAGCTGGGCGACGATTCTATCCACATAGGGCTCAAAGCTCGCCCAGTCATTGGCCGTCTTGGCCTTGTGCCACACGGCGTCGGCCTCGCAGGTGAGCCTGGTCCAGGCCTCGGCCTCCTCGGTGGGGATGACGCTTGCTTCGCGCTGGTCGCGGCCGAGCACGCGGATCTCGTCGAGCAGCTGCGGGTCGTCGATCTTGCCGCCGGCGACGGTCTCGCGTGCTAGCGAGCGCACAAGTTCGACAGACTTTTCGCTGGTCAGAAGCTTATGGTGCTCGCCGGCAAGGGTGCCCATGGCGTCGGCACGGGCGGCGGCACCGTTGGCGGGAGCAATGGTCGCGCCGTCAAACTCGGCAATCTTGAGCAGGTACTCGCGGGTCCACAGCTTGCCCTCGAGCTTGCGGAATTTTTTAACGGCCTTATCGACCTTCATGCCTTTGGGCGTCTTGCCCGCTGCGGGCTTGGCCTTCTTATCGAGTTTCTTTCCCATACCATATCCTTGATCTCGCGAGCCGAGCGCCACGGATGGGCGCACGGCCAGTTTGCACAGCTACTTGCCTTGTACCCAGCGCGAACAAAACGGAACGCGGCGATGCGCTCGCGAAATGTGTTATCCTATAGCCCAATGCGTTGACGGAGAGGGTTTTGCCCGCCGTGTCGCCGGCAAGAGAGGGAAGGTCATGGGCTGCAAGCCTTCCTGCGGTGGCAAGGGCCAAGCGTTCACTCCCGAGCAGCGACCTCAACGGGCGCGCGGCCGGTGGCAGCGAAGCCCCAGTAGGGAAGCCGTGAGCCTCGCGACAAGGGGCGCAGAGTGGGCACGGCGGGCCAGACATCCGCCGGGTCAAACAAGGTGGTACCGCGGAATTCAACCGTCCTTGGGCAATGTACATGCCCGAGGGCGGTTTTTTGTTACCGAACCGGGCCGCACATCCGCAGCTATCGGGTGCTAGCCGCCCCGGCAAGCGAGATGCGCGAGAGACGAAAGGGAAGACATGAGTCTGATTGATGATCTGGTCAAACTCGAGGAAGAGGCCAAGGAGCTCGTCGCAGGCGCCGATGACGCCGCCAAGCTCGAGGCTGCGCGCGTTGAGCTGCTCGGTCGCAAAGGCCGTATCACCGGCCTGATGCGCATGATGGGCAAACTCGCCCCCGAGGATCGTCCCATGATGGGCAAGCGCGCCAACGAGATGCGCCAGCTGATCGAGGGCATGCTCGACGAGCGCACCACCGAGATGAAGGCCGCCGCCCTCAAACACGCACTCGAGCACGATGCCGTCGACATCACGCTGCCGGGTGTCCGTCCGCAGATCGGTCACCAGCACCTGATCAAGCAGATCATCGAGGAGGCCGAGGACATCTTCTGCGGCATCGGCTACACCGTCGAGTCCGGCCCCATGGTCGATACCTCCTACTACAACTTCACCGCGCTCAACGCGCCCATGGATCACCCGAGCCGCTCGGCTCGCGACACGTTCTATGTGGTCGACAACAACCCCGGCAGCGTCGCGCATCCCGAGGCTCACGCTCACGGTGAGTCCGACGTGCTGCTGCGCACCCAGACCTCGGGCGTGCAGATTCACACCATGGAGTCGCAGAAGCCGCCCATCTACATGATCTGCCCGGGCACCGTCTACCGTCCCGACACGGCCGACGCCTGCCACCTGCCGCAGTTCAACCAGATTGAGGGCCTGGTCGTCGACGAGGGCATCACCTTTGGCGATCTTAAGGGCACGCTCGACTACTTTGTTAAGTGCATGTTTGGCGAGGACCGCAAGACGCGCTACCGCCCGCACTTCTTCCCCTTCACCGAGCCCAGCTGCGAGGTGGACGTGAGCTGCCACGTCTGCGGCGGCAAGGGCTGCAACTTCTGCAAGCACAGCGGCTGGATCGAGATCCTGGGCTGCGGCATGGTCGACCCCAACGTCCTGATCAACTGCGGTATCGACCCCGAGAAGTACACCGGCTTCGCCTTTGGTATTGGCGCCGAGCGCGTCGCGGCCCTGCGCTACGACCTGCCGGACCTGCGAACCCTGATGACTGGCGATATGCGCTTCTTGAACCAATTTTAAGTTGACCTGTCCCGGCGGCTTCCCGAGCCACCGCACCTTGCCTTTCAATCGTCGGTTGCGTACCTAAGTACGCGGCCCTCCTCTTTCAAGGCAATCTGCGGCACCTCGGAAACCCGTCTCCGTAGCTGGAGTTTTCCGTCTGTTTATTGCAGACGTTACAGATGAAAGGAGACCAGTTAGATGCGTGTTTCTTACGACTGGCTCAAGACCATGATCGATATTCCGGAGGATCCCAAGACCCTTTCGGACGAATATATCCGTACCGGCACCGAGGTCGAGGCGATCGACACCGTGGGCGAGTCCTTCGATCACGTGGTGACTGCCAAGGTGCTCACCAAGACCCCTCACCCCGATAGCGACCACATGTATGTGTGCTCGGTCGACGTGGGCGACAAGAACCTCGACCCCGACGGCAATCCCGCTCCGCTGCAGATCGTCTGCGGCGCGCAGAACTTTGAGGCCGGCGACCACATCGTCACGGCCATGATCGGCGCAGTTCTGCCCGGCGACGTCAAGATCAAGAAGAGCAAGCTTCGCGGCGTCGTGTCCATGGGCATGAACTGCTCCGCGCGCGAGCTCGGTCTGGGCGGCGACCACTCCGGCATTATGATTCTGCCCGAGGATACGCCCTGCGGCATGCCGTTTGCCGAGTATGTGGGCTCGAGCGACACCGTGCTCGACTGCGAGATTACGCCCAACCGCCCCGACTGCCTGTCCATGATCGGCATGGCCCGCGAGACCGGCGCCATCTTCGACCGCGATTTCCACGTTGAGCTGCCCGCCATCAAGGCCGAGACCGGCCGCGCGACCGACGACGAGCTTTCCGTCGAGATTGCCGACGAGGGCCTGTGCGACCGCTACGTTGCCCGCATCGTGCGCAACGTCAAGGTCGGCCCGTCACCCGACTGGATGGTCAAGCGCCTTAACGCCCTGGGCGTGCGCCCGCACAACAACATTGTCGACATCACCAACTATGTGATGATGCTCACCGGTCAGCCGCTGCACGCCTTTGACCTGGACACCTTTGCCGAGCGCGATGGCCACCGTCGTGTGGTGGTTCGCGCCGCCCAGCAGGACGAGAAGTTCACGACGCTCGACGGCGAGGAGCGTACGCTCGACGCCGGCATGGGTCTCATCACCGACGGCGAGCGTCCCGTGGCGCTGGCCGGTGTCATGGGCGGTATGGATTCCGAGATCGAGGACGATACCGTCGACGTGATGGTCGAGAGCGCCTGCTTCAACGCCGGCCGCACCTCGCACACCAGCCGCGACCTTTCGCTGATCTCCGACGCCTCCATCCGCTTTGAGCGCCAGGTCGACGAGACTGGCTGCGTGGACGTCGCCAATGTGACGTGCGCGCTCATCGAGGAGATCGCCGGCGGCGAGGTTGCTCCCGGCTACGTCGACGTGTTCCCCGCGCCCAAGACCATCGACAGCATTAAGCTGCGCCTGGCCCGCGTACACGCCATCTGCGGTGCCGACATCGAGCCCGACTTTATCGAGCGTTCGCTCACCCGCCTGGGCTGCACCGTCGAGCGCGACGGCGAGGACTTTATGGTCACGCCGCCGAGCTTCCGTCCCGACCTGCCGCGCGAGATCGACCTGATCGAGGAGGTCCTGCGCCTGTGGGGCATGGGCCGCGTGACGGCGACCATCCCGGCTGCCAAGAACCATATCGGCGGCCTGACCCGCGAGCAGAAGCTTACCCGCAAGGTTGGCGAGATCCTGCGCGCCTGCGGCCTCAACGAGACCACGACCTTTGGCTTCGCCGCCCCGGGCGACCTGGAGAAGATCGGCATGTCCACCGAAGGTCGCGGCTGCCCCGTGGTGCTCATGAATCCGTTGGTCGCCGAGCAGACCGAGATGCGCCGCTCGTTGCTGCCGGGTCTGCTGCAGTCTGTGGCCTACAACGAGGCCCACGGCACGCCCAACGTGCATCTGTACGAGGTCGGCAGCCTGTTCCATGGTCGCGAGAACGCCAGCCTGCCCAAGGAGACCAAGTCCGTGGCGGGCGTGCTGTCGGGCCAGTGGAGCGAGCGGTCCTGGAACATGAAGTACCGTAAGCTGCGCTTCTTCTTTGGCAAGGGCATCGTTGAGGAGCTGCTTGCCCAGCTGCGCATCGAGAAGGTTCGCTTCCGTCCCGTCGAGGGCGAGAGCTATGCCTTCCTGCAGCCGGGTCGTGCTGCCGAGGTGCTCTCGGGCGGTACCGTGCTGGGCTGGGTTGGCGAGATCCACCCCGAGGCGCGCGAGGCTATGGGCATTGACGAGGTCGTCGTTGCCTTTGAGCTCGACCTGGACAAGCTGATCAAGGGCGCCCGCAACCAGGAGAACTACCGTGAGTTCTCGCAGTACCCGGCCGTTGAACACGACCTTGCTATCGTGGTCGACAACACTGTGACCTGCGAGGATCTCGAGCGTCGCATTACGAGTGCCGGCGGCAAGCTGCTCGAGGGCGTGCGCCTGTTCGACGTCTACCGCGATCCGGTCCGCATCGGCAAGGGCAAGAAATCCATGGCCTTTGCGCTTACGTATCGCTCCGACGACCACACGCTCACCAGCGAAGAGGTCGAAAAAGCGCACCAGAAGATCGTCACCAAGGTGTGCAAGGGCGTAAACGGCGAGGTCCGCGGCTAGGTCCTGCGCTGGGGTATGGGTCAGCGGTGGCTGCCGCCGAGTCCTACGTGACCGCTATGCTCGGTATAAGGCACCGTTGAGTCTGCATATATGACACGCGCATTACATAACGGCGTGCTGCTTTGTCGGCAGCGCGCCGTTTTGCTATGATAGCCCGCGGCGTGTTACGAATCTGACAATACGTAACACTGGCAAGGTGATTTAAGCGGCGTTGCAATTCCGTGCGCCGATAACCGGGAGGCGTCCATGCACATTCCAGATAATTATCTGTCCCCGCAGACCGATGCCGTCATGGCGGTGGCAATGGTGCCCGTTTGGGTTCACTGCATCAAGAAGGTGCGCGCCACGCTCGATCGCGAGCATATGGCGTTCCTGGGCATCTGCGCCGCATTCTCCTTCTTGCTCATGATGTTCAACGTGCCGCTGCCCGGCGGCACCACTGGTCACGCCGTTGGCGGCGCGCTCATCGCGCTGCTGCTGGGCCCCGAGGCCGCGGCTATCGCTGTCTCGGTCGCGCTGGCGCTGCAGGCGCTGCTGTTTGGCGACGGCGGCGTTCTGTCGTTTGGCGCCAACTGCTTTAACATGGCCTTTGTGCTGCCGTTTGTCGCTGCTATCGTGTTCCGTGCGCTCAACAGCCGCCTGCACGACAAGAGCTGGGGCACCTCGGTTTCTGCCGTCGTGAGCGGTTGGGTCGGCCTTTGCCTGGCGGCCCTGTGCGCGGCAATCGAGTTTGGTATTCAGCCGATGCTCTTTACCAACGCTTCGGGCGCGCCGCTGTACTGCCCCTTCCCGCTGTCCGTGGCTATTCCGGCCATGTTGATCCCGCATATGCTGGTTGCCGGCGTGATCGAGGGCGTGGCGACGGCCGCCATCTACGGTTTCATTAAGAAGACGGCGCCGAGCGTTATCGTCGGGCCCGAGGCCGTCGATGGCCAGCTTACTGCCGAGGGCGCTGCTGCCAAGAAGACCTCGCTGGTCCCCACGCTCATCTTGGTTGCCGTGCTTGTCGTGGCTACGCCGCTCGGCTTGCTTGCCACAGGTGACGCATGGGGCGAGTGGGACGCCGAGGGCGCCGCGACTGCCGTTCAGGAGGCTGGTGACGACAGTCTGCAGGCTTCGGTCGGCCTTGATACCCCGACCTTTGCCGACGCTCTGCCTACGGGTGATTACCTGCAGGCCTATTCCGAGGAGCAGGGTCTTGGCTTTGCCGGTCAGGCTGCCATGTATATCCTGTCCGGCGTGATTGGCGTGGCGGTGCTCACCATCGCATTCCGTCTGATCTCGCTGACGGTTAAGGAAAGCGGTGCTCATGGCAATAGCCGAGCTGCCTAGCTGGCTTGCGGCCGAGGAGCGATACGAGCCCGTGGGGACTCGGCATCGTGTGATGCAAAAGAACGTCCTGCACCTGGCGAGCCTGCTTGAGCGGGTTCGCCTGGGTGGAGGCGCGCACGAGGGCGGGTCGATGGTCGACCGCGCCCTTTCTTGCGTTTCGGCTCCGGTGCGCCTGGTGGGGATGTTCGTCTGCGTTCTATGCGTGTGTCTGACGCAGGGCCCTCTGTACCTCATGTTGATGGCGGCTATCGCGCTGGTGCTCGTTGCCGTGCGCCCCGTACGCGGGCTGCGGGCAACCTTTGTGCCGGCGCTTGGCGCTGCGGGGTTTGCCGTGGTTCTTGCACTGCCTGCCCTGCTGCTGGGCGCTTCCGCTACGGGCGCCATGCTCAAAATTGCGCTCAAGACGTTCATTAACGTGTCGTTCGTGCTGGGCGTTTCGTGGACACTCACCTGGAGCCGTATGTCGGCGGCGCTCAAGATGCTGCATCTACCCGACGAAGTTATCTTTACGTTTGATATGGCGCTCAAGCACATCGAGGTGCTGGGTCGTACGGCGCACAATCTGTGCGAATCGGTCATGCTGCGCAGTGTTGGCCGTGCGCCTGAGGGATTTTCGCGTACCGATTCGATCGCGGGTATCATGGGCATGACCTTTATCAAGGCGATGGAATGCAGTCGCGCGATGGACGAGGCTATGCTTTGCCGCGGCTTTGCCGGTGCGTATCCAGCTCCCGCGCGCGCCAGGTTTGGCTGGCGCGATGCCGTTTACGCAGCCGTTGTGGTTCTGCTCGCCGTGTTGTGCGCAGTGCTGTAGCGCGGGCGGTCGAGCCGTCGATGTGGATAGGGAAGGGCGACGTTTTGGCAAACGATACGAATGGCGCGATGGGCGTGAGCGGTGCTGCCGGCGCCGAGACCACGCCGCTCATCGAGTTTCGCGGCGTGGTGTTTTCCTATGCGGGTCATACGGTGGTCGACGGCGTTTCGCTGCAGGTGGATCGTGGTGAACTCGTTGCTCTGCTTGGTCCTAACGGTTGTGGCAAGACGACGATCATGCGCCTTATCAACGGCCTTGAGCTCGCGGATGCCGGCGCATACCTGTTTGACGGACGCGTGGTCGATGCGGCGTATCTGAAGGATTCTGCTGCTGCTCAGAAGTTCCACCAGCGCGTGGGCTTCGTATTCCAAAACGCCGATGCCCAGCTGTTCTGCGCCACGGTGGGCGAGGAAGTTGCTTTTGGTCCCGCGCAGATGGGACTGCCGGCAGACGAGCTCGAGCGCCGCGTGCGCGATGCCATGGGGCTGTTTCAGGTTGCCGACCTTGTCGACGCCTCTCCCTATCAGCTCTCGGGCGGGCAAAAGAAGCGCGTTGCGCTGGCTGCGGTGGTGTCGATGAACCCGGATATCTTGGTCCTTGACGAGCCTACCAATGGGCTCGACGAGGATTCATGCGACATCGTGGTCAACTTCTTGCTGGCCTACGTCGCGGCGGGTAAGACGGTCTTGATGAGCACGCATCACCAGGATTTGGTGCGACGCCTGGGTGCCCGTGCAATCTATATCGATCGATATCACCATGTGGTCGAGGCACCTTCGCCGTCGTATGGAACCGAAAGCGGTGCTACGGACTAGTTGCTGCGTAGAGCGTGCGTAGCCGTCCGCGCGGCTTTGCCGTGATGGTATAGTTATCCAGGTTTTTATGGGGGTGGCTATGCCAAGCTGGAACATTCATATCGCTCAGACGGAGCGTTTGCTGGAGCGCACCGGTGCGCTTGCCAATAGCGTGCGCGATCGCAATGCCTTTTTGTTTGGCTGCGTGGTTCCGGATATCTTCGTGGGCTATATGGTCCCTGGCATCGCCGATCCCATCCCGTACCGCATTACGCACTTTGCCAAGCCTGAGCCCATCCCTAAGCCTCGTGAGCATGAGTTCTGGGATACCTATGTGGCACCGTTGCTTAAAAGTTCGCCCATCGGTGCGCCGGCCGCGGCGACCTCGATTATCGAGGAACGCGAGCGACTGAACCGCGTGCACTATCCCCAGCGCTACAAGGATGCCGAGCCGGTTGCCGGTCCCGGCGCCTGTGAGTTCTCGCTTGCGTCCGAGGACGTGGCGCAGTCGTTGCTCGATTTGACACTGGGTGTCTGGTCGCATCTGGTGGCCGATACCGTATGGAATACGCGCGTGAATCAGTACCTGGAGGTGCACGGCGGCAAGCCGTGCGAGGAGTTCCGCATTAAAAAGCAAGGCGACTTTGACTGGTTTGGCAAGACGCTGGGCATTGTTTCCATCCCGCGTGCGACCGATCGCCTGTATAC
>UQIB01000043.1 GCA_900541015.1 uncultured Collinsella sp.
CGGCCCGTTCTGGGCGCGCCTCAATCGTAGCCCGAGACGGTCCCGGGCTGACAATTTCGACTGTAATGGACGTTCTTGAATGACTAGTCGTTTAAGAACGTCCCCAACGACTACTTCTATACAGCAAAAGGGGTGCTGACCATTTCGGTCAGTACCCCTTTAAGTTGCGGTGAAATAGGGACTAAATGAGGGCATCGGAGGCCAAAACAGTCCCTATTCCACCGCAACTTCATGGGGATGTGTGACAATGCCCGTCGGAAAACGTCTGCTGTCTTTGGGGGTCTATCTATGCTGTACGAGTTTTGTGCCGAGAACTTTGAGCGGGTGCCGGCGGCTATCGAGGCCGGTGCGGGGCGCATCGAGCTGTGCGATAACCTTGCCGTCGGTGGTACCACGCCCTCGGCCGGCGTTATCAGCGCTACGACCAACTATGCCCACGAACACGATGCACGGGTGATGTGCATGATCCGTCCGCGTGGCGGCGACTTTCACTACAACCAGGATGAGCTGCGCATGATGGAGATAGACCTGGGCCTTGCTGTGAGTGCCGGCGTTGACGGCTTGGTTTTTGGCTGCTGCAAGCCCTGTGCCGGCGGCTGGGCGCTCGACGAGCTCACCCTCGGCGCTCTCGTTATGGCTACGGGCTGCGCGACCGAGGAGTGCAAGCGCGAGTCCCTTGACATCACCTTCCACATGGCATTTGACCAACTCTCGTCCGAGGCTCAGCTCGATGCGATTGATACGCTTGCCGACTGCGGCGTTACGCGCATCCTCACGCATGGCGGCGCTGCCGGTACGTCGATCGAGGATAATTTCGATCACCTGGCTCGTTTAATCGAGTATGCGGGCGATCGTTTGACCATCCTTCCCGGCGGCGGCATCACTACGGCAAATCGCGACGCGGTCGCGGCGGCGCTAGGCGTCTCCGAGCTCCATGGCACCAAGATCGTGCCGCTGGAGGTATAACCCGTGGCGCTGGTATTTGACGTTCAGCAGGCGAGCGGTAAGCCCGACGATAATCGTCGCCCTGGCACCGCGTGCCCCTTTTGCGACACGGAGGGACTTGCCAACATCATCCAGCGCGATGGTGACTGCATCTGGCTCGAGAATAAGTTCAAGACCTTGCGGGCCACACGTCAGACCGTATTGATCGAGTCTGCCAATCACGACGCCGACCTGGTGACCTATGAACCGGATGAGCTGCATCATGTGATGCGGTTTGCCCTGGGCTGCTGGCAGCAGATGATCGATTCCCAACAGTACCGCAGTGTGCTCATGTACAAGAACAAAGGCCCGCTTTCGGGCGGCAGCCTCGTCCATCCACACATGCAGATTGTGGGCTTGGAACAGGAGGACGGCTATGCGGCGCTGACCTCAGCCAACTTTGAAGGCATCAGTGTCTGGCAACAAGGGAGAATCTCGGTCGACATCTCAACCGAACCGATCATGGGGTTCTTTGAGGTCAACGTTTCAGCCCCGCAGGGAATCGCCGCCAGCGATGGCGCGCGAGACCAGGCCGAGACGGACCTCTTCGCCGATGCGATTCAGGTGGCCCTGCGCTATATCCTGCACGAACACCACGGCGGTCGCGCGGAGTCGTACAACTTGTTCTTCTATCACTTGGGCGGTCGGACCATTGCCAAGGCACTTCCGCGTTGGGTGGTATCACCCTACTTTGTCGGCTATCGTTTGGCCCAGGTCAATGCCGAGACGACGCTCGATATCGATGCTGAGCGCCTGCGCGCGCATCTGGCAACGCTGGTATAGCAAGACTAGCCCCGCGTAATGCGGACAGTCTAGCGTGCCATGGCGTCGCGGCCGGCCTCGACCCGCTTGCGCTGGGCGGCGCGCTCCTCGCCGGTCAGACGTTCAAAGAGATGTCCGATAAGCGAGGCGAGCACCTGCTGAAACAGCGTGCCGCACATGACGGGAAATACGACCTCGCCGGGAAAATACTGTGTGGCGATGACGGCGCCCGAAGAGATATTGCGCATGCCGCAGGTAAAGCACATGGCGGTCGTCTCGCTATATGGCAGATGCAGTGCACGTGCGACCAGAAAACCGACGACAAAGCCGCTGATAGCGAACACCAGAATAAAGAGGGCGACTTCCAGGCGCACCGCGTTCATGTGAAGCACGTACTCGCTCATGGCGGTGGAATTGGACGCGATGACGCCCATCATCATAAATTTGCAGGCGGGCGAGAGCGCGGGGGAGAGCTTATCGTGCCCCCAGCCGCGCGTAAGTTCGTTGATTACAATGCCGAGGATGGCGGGGATGGCGATCATAAAGGCCATGTTCTGCATCATGCTCGGAACATCGATTGCGACGGTGGCGCCCAGCAGGAGCTTGAGCGTGAGCGGAATCGTCACGGGCGATATAACCGAAGACGTCAGGATGATGGTGAGTGCGAGCGGGCCGTTGCCGCCGAACATGCTGATCCACATAAAGGCGGTGACTGCCACGGGCACGCTGTACTCGAGCACGATGCCGCAGACAAGGTTGGGGTTGGAGCCAAAGAACAGTGAGCCCATGGCATACGCCGCGATGGGGATGAGCACTGCCGAGACAAATAACGCCAAAATCAGATGCAGGGGACGGCGGAACACCTCAGCCACCTGGTGGAAGGTGTTGCTGAGCGCACCTTGGAACGTCATAAAGGCAAACAAGGTGGGAACGATGGGCTTGAGCACGCCGATCTGCTGGGGAAAGAGCACGCCGAGCGCCACGCAAATCGGAACGATGATCTGCATGTGCCCCGCGAGAAACTTGCCCAGTCCAACCCATTGCTTCATATGCTCTTGTGACTCCCTTTGCTCGTGAATCCGGTTTGAATGGATATGCTAGACGCTCGCATGCGTCCGTGCGTCAGAAACGCTCGAATATTTCGAGGCTATTACCGGTATCGTTTACCGAAACCGCGGCGTGCTGCGGCGATTTGCGTCCGTGACGCACGGTATAATAAATCCGTTCAACAGATCTGCCTGCCGAAGCGGGCATACACAGAGGACTCATCGCTATGAACCGTGAGAGGTATCGCGGCGACCTGCCCCTATCGGGGGTGGGCGCCTATGTCATCGCTTAAGACGACGCATCGCTGGGCGGTCGCTCAGCAAAACCCCGAGCTCGAAAAGGAGCTTTCGGCTGGCCTGGGCATACCCGGGCTGGTGGCGCGCATTATGGTTGCGCACGGCATTACATCCATCGAGGAAGGCCAGCTGTTTTTGACGCCTTCGCTCGATCGCGACTGGGCCGACCCACTCATTATCCCGGGTATGTCGGTCGTTGCCGACCGCGTCGAGCGTGCTATTCGCAACCACGAGCACATCGCCGTCTTTGGCGATTTTGACGTCGACGGCATTACGTCGACTTGTCTGTTGACCGAGGCGCTACGTTCGTTTGGCGCCAACGTCACGCCGTTTATTCCGCATCGCTTTGACGAGGGCTACGGCCTGTCGCGTGCGGCGCTCGACCGCGTCAACGAGCTCGCCCAACCCAACCTGATCGTGACCGTCGATAACGGCATTGCCGCCAAGGAAGAGGTTTCCTATCTGGAGAGCCTGGGGATCGATTTGGTGGTCACGGACCATCACGAGCCCTCCGACCAGGTGCCGCAGGGCGTGCCCCTGACCGACCCCAAGCTCGAGGACGAGGGTCCCTCGCGTGAGCTTGCCGGTGCCGGCGTGGCACTCAAGCTGGTGCAAGTCCTGGGCGAGCGTCTGGGCAAGCCGTCGTATTGGCGTTCGCTGATCGAGGTTGCGGCGTTGGGTACCGTGTCCGACATGATGCCGTTGACGCCCGAGAACCGCGCGCTGGTCGCCGAGGGCATCCAGCAGATGCGCGTGACGACTCGTCCCGGCTACATTGCGCTTGCCGCACTTGCCAAGGCCGACCTTTCTACCATTACGGCCGACGGCCTGTCGTTTTCGCTCATCCCTCGTCTGAACGCTGCCGGCCGCATGGCTGATCCCAAGCTGGCGCTCGACCTGCTGCTTGCCCGCGATCCCATCGAAGCGAGTGCGCTTGCCGCCGAGCTCGAGGAAATCAATCGCCAACGACGCGAGATCGAGGCGGAGCTCACACGCGATGCCATGGCAAAGGTCGAGGAGACTTATGACGGCGGGCGCGCAATCGTCGTGGGCGGAGAAGGCTGGCACGAGGGCGTCAAGGGCATCGTGGCGAGCCGCCTGACCAACCGTTATCACGTGCCGGCGCTGCTCTTCTCTATCGAGGGCGGCATCGCGCGCGGCTCGGGCCGCTCGGTGGGCAAAGTCAACCTGTTTGACGCCGTCGAGCGTTGCTCCGACCTGCTGATTCGCCGCGGCGGGCATGCCGGTGCGGTGGGCGTGACCATCGAGGCATCTAAGCTCGATGAGTTTCGTCGACGTCTTTCCGCCGTGTTGTCCGAGCTTCCCGCCGAGGACTTTGAGGATACCGACGAGGTTGCCGCCACCGTCGACCTTTCCGAGCTGAATATCGAGACCATCGAGCAGATTTCCCGTCTTGAGCCGTTTGGCCAGGGCAATAAGGTGCCGCTGCTGGCTGCCGAGGGTGTGACGATGTGCGATCGCGCCGTGGTGGGAAAGACCGGCGAGCACATGCGCTTCGTGGCGACGGATGGCGCTGCGAGCGTACCGGCGATTATGTTCCGTGTGCCGCAGATCGACAAGCTTATCAATTGTGACAGCGCCGTCGACTTGGTGTTCGAGGCCGTGGCCGAGCATTGGCAGGGGCGCGTGAAGCCCAAGCTTATGATCAAGGACGTTCTGGTCCGCGATACCACGGCGCCCAGCGTTGACGATCCGGCGTGCGAGCTTCGTCGTGGCGTGCAGCCGGCGGACTCCGATCTGCGCCTTGAGTCGCGTAAGCGTGAGACGCTTGCCCAGCTTTCCTATACCGAGCTCACCCGCTCGCTTATTCACAGCTTTATCGGATCGAACCAGCCGCACCGCGCGCAGGTCGAGGCGCTTGACGCCCTGGCCGACCACCGCAGCGTCTTGGCTGTTATGGGAACGGGCCGCGGTAAGTCTCTGATTTTCCATGTGCACGCCGCGCGCGAGGCGGTCCTTCGCGGGCGTGCGAGCATTTTTGTCTATCCGCTGCGTGCACTCGTTGCCGACCAGGCCTATCACCTTTCCTCGACGATGGCCGCGCTCGGCATTGGCGTTGGCGTGCTGACTGGTGAGACCGTGGAGGCCGCGCGCGATGACGTGTTCGCCGGTCTTGCTTCGGGTCGCACAGGCGTCGTTCTCACGACGCCTGAGTTCCTGTCTATCCATCGCGACCGCTTTGCACGTTCTGGACGTATCGGCTTTGTCGTTATCGACGAGGCACACCATGCCGGTCTTGCCAAAGGCGGCGACCGAAGCGCATACCTCGACATGCCCGATATTCTCAAAGCCCTAGGCGACCCCGTTGTCATGGCGGCAACAGCCACCGCGACGGCCCCGGTCGTGGCAGAGCTTGCTCGCGTATTGCCTATTACCAGCACGGTGGTCGACGAGACCGTTCGCGAGAACCTACAACTCGAGGACGACCGTGACCTTGCGAGCCGCGAGAACCGCCTGGTGTCGATCGTGGCGACGGGGGAGAAGACCGTCATCTACGTGAACTCGCGCGACCAGTCCGTGGCGCTTGCCAAGACGTTGCGCAAACGCGTGCCCGACTGTGCGACCCATATCGCATTCTATAACGCCGGGCTTGCGCGCTCCGATCGCCGCCGTGTTGAGGAAGCATTCCGAGACGGCAGCCTCAGCTGCATCGTTTCGACCTCCGCTTTTGGCGAGGGTGTCAATCTGCCCGATATCCGCCATGTCGTGCTCTACCATATGCCGTTTGGCGCGATTGAGTTTAACCAGATGAGCGGCCGTGCCGGTCGCGACGGACAGCCCGCTGTGATTCACCTGCTCTATTCGTCGCGCGACGCTCGCATTAATGAGCGCCTGCTCGATTGCTACGCGCCCGAGCGCGATGAGCTCGTCACGCTCTATCGAGCGCTGCAGACCATGTGGCGCTCCAACCGTGGTAAGACGGGGGACGATTCATTCTGCGCAAGCGATATCGACATTGCGCAGATGTGCCTTGCAATCGACGCGCGCACGCCGGTCGATGAGCGCTCGGTGGCAAGCGGCCTGGGAATCTTTGAAGAGCTCGGTTTTTGTCGCGTTTCGGGGTTTGACGATACGCGTCGCATTTCAATGACAGAAAACCCCGGCCGCGTGCAATTAAGCAGGTCAATCCGCTATTTGGAGGGATTGCGCTCGCGCGTGGAGTTCACGGCTTTTCGGAGCTGGGCGCTCGATTCGTGCGCTTCTGATATGCTAGCCAAAGTTAACCGCCCGATCGTACCGCGGGCCTAGGGGAAGGGGACCTCGATGGATGCCGCAGCCCGTACCGCCCATGATTCCGCCCTCCAGCCGTTTTCGGAGATGGAGCACTATAAGCATGCCGATGAGCTGCCCCCCGAGATTATGGCGGACAGCTATGACAAGCTGGAGCGTCTGTGCCTCAAATATATGAATGAGGATGACTTCTCCAAGGTGGAGCAGGCCTACTGCTTTGCTGCCGAGAAGCACTGCAACCAAAAGCGGCGCTCGGGTGAGATGTACATCAACCATCCCGTCGAGGTGGCTATCATCCTGGCTGACCTCAAGATGGACTGCGACGTGGTGTGCGCCGCATTGCTGCACGATACCGTTGAGGACACCGAGACCTCGCTTGCCGATGTTTCGGGCCTGTTTGGTGAAACCGTGGCAGAGCTCGTTGATGGCGTGACAAAGCTCACCAACATCGAAGTCGACAGCATGGACGAGAAACAGGCGCTTACGCTGCGCAAGATGTTCCTCGCCATGTCAAAGGACATTCGCGTCATTATCGTCAAGCTCGCCGACCGCCTGCATAATATGCGCACGCTTGCCGCCCTGCGCGAGGACCGTCGCCTGTTTAAGGCTCGCGAGACCATGGACGTGTATGCGCCCCTGGCCGACCGCCTGGGCATGAGCTCTATCAAGTGGGAGCTCGAGGACCTGTCCTTCTTCTACTTGGAGCCCGATGCCTACCAGCGCATCGCGCGCATGGTGGCCGAGTCGCGCGAGGTTCGCGAGCGTTATCTGGCAGAGACCATCAAGACGCTTACCGATGAGCTCAATCGCATTGGTCTTGAGGGCTTTCAGATCAACGGTCGCTCTAAGCACTATTGGTCCATTTATCAGAAGATGAAGCGCAAGGGCAAAGAGTTCTCCGAGATTTATGACCTGGTGGCGCTGCGCGTCATCACTCATTCGGTGCGCGACTGCTATTCCACGCTCGGTGCCGTGCATACCTTGTGGCATCCCATGCCCGGTCGCTTTAAAGACTATATCGCCATGCCCAAGGTCAATAACTACCAATCGCTTCACACGACGGTTATCGGCCCCACGGCCCGTCCACTCGAGATTCAGATTCGAACCTATGAGATGCACGAGCAGGCTGAGTACGGCATCGCCGCCCACTGGCTGTATAAGAAATCGGGCGGATCGTCTGCCTCCAAGACCAACGATGCACAGCGTCTGGACGATCAGATTAACTGGCTCAAGCATTCACTCGACTGGGCGGCGTCTGACGAGATTACCGATGCCAAGGAATATCTCCACTCGCTGAAGGTTGACCTGTTTGACCAGGAGATTTTTGTCTTTACGCCCAAGGGCGAGGTCATGGCGCTTCGTGCCGGCTCTACACCGCTCGACTTTGCCTACGCCGTTCATACCGAGGTCGGCAACCACTGCGTCGGTGCCAAAATCAACGGTGCGGTTGCTCCGCTCACGCACGAGATCAAGACGGGCGACCGTGTCGAGATTCTGACGAACAAGAGCTCAAAGCCATCGCGCGATTGGCTCAAGATCGTCAAGACGCCTTCGGCTAAGTCAAAGATTCGCCGCTACTTCGCCGCTGCGACCAAAGACGATGATGCTGCTGCCGGCCGCGATATACTGGCCAAGGATCTGCGCAAGCGCGGGTACGGCATCTCTACGCCGCGATCCACGCGTGCGCTCAATGCCGTGGCGGAGCAGTTTAACTATAAGCAGCTCGAGGACCTGTTCGCGGCCGTTGGAGCGGGCAAAGTCGCCCCGCGCGCTGTGGGCAACAAAGTTGAGCAGATCTTGGATCCCAAGCCCGAGGAACAGCTCACCAAGGCCGAGGCCATCGCCGAGGTCGTCAAGCAGCCTGCCCGCGGCTCCAACCGCAAGCCGCAAAAGCGCGGCAAGAGCGCCAGCAACGGCATTATCGTCAAGGGCGAGAGCAACAGCGGACTGCTGGTCCGTCTGGCGCATTGCTGTAATCCGGTGACAGGCGACGATATCGTCGGCTTCATCACGCGCGGCCGTGGCGTTTCGGTGCATCGCGCCAACTGCCCCAACGTCAAGGGCCTTATGGAGCATCCCGAGCGCATGATCGACGTGGAGTGGGACGGCGCTGCCGACACCCTCTTCCAGGTCGAGATCGTGGTCGAGTGCCTGGACCGCATGGGCCTGCTCAAGGATGTCACCATTGCCATTGGCGATGCGGGCGGCAATATCCTTTCCGCCGCCACGTCGACCAACCGCGAGGGTATTGCAACCCTGCGCTTTATGGTCGAGATCTCGGACGCGAGTGGTCTGGATCCGCTGCTGGCCTCTATCAGCAGCGTTGACTCGGTCTATGACGCACGCCGTCTGATGCCTGGCGAGGGTGGAGCTCAGCTCAAGCGTCGTGTGTAGGTGCGAGAGCCTCTCAGCATCATAGATATTGGTTACGTTCGAGGCATCGTTTGGTGCCTCGAACGTATTTTAGAAGGAGGGTATGCGCATGGGCGATATGACTTTGGACCTGACACCCCGAGGCGCGGCTTCGATTGAGGCGCTCGTCAACGGCCCCATTCAGACCAACAGTTACGCCGTGATTTCGAATGACGAGTGCTTAATCGTCGATCCGGCGTGGGAGGGCGAGCGTCTTGTGGAGCATATCCGCACCGCGCATCCCGAGGTGCGCGTACTCGGCTCTGTCTGCACGCACGGTCATGCCGACCATGTTGGCGGGGTTGCCGGGGTTCGAGCTGTCGTTGGCGACGGCGCGCTATATGAGTTGTGCGCTAAGGACGTGAAGGTACCTCGCGCAAATATCGAGGAGCAGCGCACCATGTGGGGTATCGAGACGCCCGATCCGGGTGAGCCGACGCGTTTACTTGCCGAGGGCGATGTAATCGAGGTGGGCGACGTCTGCCTGCAGGTGATCGAGACGCCGGGGCATACACCGGGCGGCATCGTCCTGTTCGCCGCGACCGAGCAGAGGAACATCGCCTTTGTGGGCGACACACTTTTCCCGGGCAGCCACGGTCGTACCGATCTTTCCGGCGGTGACGAGGTGGCGATTATGCGCTCGCTCTCCAAACTTGCCAAGACGCTTCCGCCCGATACCGTTTGCTTGACGGGCCATGGCGATTCGACCACGATGGCGCGCGAACTTATGCAGAACCCGTTTATGCAGATGTAGGCTCGAAGCCGTCTTTCGAACCACGAAGACCACTCAATCGTCAAGCTATTTTCCCCAGTGGGTCGATTCTGTGGGGCAAACGGTCAAAATTTGTCCAATCGGATGGTATTCGTGAACAAACGAACGTTTATGCTCGGGTATGTCGTGGTAAAATCTCAGGCGTTATCGGAGCAACCTTACAGGAGGTTTCTTTTATGCTCGTCAACGCAGCAGACATGCTCAAGAAGGCCGAAGCCGGCAAGTACGGTCTCGGTGCCTTCAACACCAACAACCTCGAGTGGACCCTGGCTATTCTCCAGGCCGCCGAGGAGGCCAAGTCTCCGCTGATCCTTCAGTGCACCGCTGGTGCCGCTAAGTGGATGGGCGGTTTCAAGGTCTGCGCCGACATGGTCAAGGCTGCCGTCGAGGCCACGGGCGTTACCGTTCCCGTCGCCCTTCACCTCGATCACGGTTCTTACGAGGACTGCTTCAAGTGCATCGAGGCCGGCTTCACGTCCATCATGTATGACGGCTCTCACGAGGAGACCTTCCAGCTTAACCTCGACCGCACCAAGGAGCTCGTTGAGCTTGCCCACTCCAAGGGCATGTCCATCGAGGCCGAGGTCGGCGGCATCGGCGGCACCGAGGACGGCGTGACCTCCAGCGGCGAGCTCGCTGATCCTGCTGAGTGCAAGCAGATTGCTGACCTGGGCGTTGACTTCCTCGCTTGCGGTATCGGCAACATCCACGGCGTGTACCCTGCCGACTGGGCTGGCCTTTCCTTCGAGCGCCTGGGCGAGATCAAGGCTCAGACCGGCGACCTGCCCCTCGTCCTGCACGGTGGCACCGGCATCCCCGAGGATCAGATCAAGAAGGCCATCTCCCTGGGCATCTCCAAGATCAACGTCAACACCGACCTGCAGCTCGTCTTCGCCAAGGGCGTTCGCGAGTACATCGAGGCTGGCAAGGATCAGCAGGGCAAGGGCTTTGACCCCCGCAAGCTCCTCAAGCCTGGTCGCGACAACATCGTTGCCCGCACCAAGGAGCTCATGGAGGAGTTTGGCTCCGTCAACAAGGCGTAAGCGTCGCTAAACTTCCCGTCGGAAGCCCCGTCCCCCTACACTGTTTCCTTTGCGCTCACCTGGCTTCGCCAGAAGTCGCGCCAAGGAAACAGTTCCGGGGGACGGGGCTTCCTTCGTTTAACGCCGCAGGGTTACTGGGCTGAATTCTTTTTTTGACTACCGTTCGGCGGTGTTGATGGCTCCCTTGTTGGGGCTTTCTTTTTATCTCGCTACAATGGACTTCAAGCGTTCTAATGACTTGGAGTTTGGTATGGCTGTTGTTAATGTGTTGCCTTCGGATGGGAAGGTTATTGACGAGGGTCCTGTTGGTTGCTCTGTTGATGTTTGCTGCGATGACTTTCGCCATCTCGATATTGGGCTACCGCCTGAGATTCTTCGTCTTAAGGATGCCGGGTATTTGACGCAGGCTGTTGCCGCCTGCGATCACCTTTTGGAGCAGAACCCTGAGCCTTCGCTGGCTGCCTGCGTTCGCGCCGAGCGGTATCGCATGATCGAGACGCCGCTTCATTTTTCGGTGTCGCGTGATCGGGCTATCGAGATGATCCGCGAGGAGTGGCCTGGGTTTACCGAGGAGCAGTTTGACGATCTGATTGACCGTAAGCGTATTGACTGGCGCTTTATCGATGGCGAGCTGTTCGTTCTCGACAACTTCCTCGATTCGCTTCGCGTATATCCCAAAGAGGTTCCCGGCATGCGTCCCGATCCTACGGACGGAATTGCACTGCGCAACGAGATGCTCAAGGAGATGGAGTCACAAAACGGATTGACTCGCGTTATTACGCTTAAGGCGTCCTTGTCTGTCCCCGGCGCTCTAGAGGGGGAGACCGTTCGCGCTTGGCTTCCCGTAGCCGCCACCTGCCGCCAACAGTCTCAGGTCGAGATTCTCGACATGACGCCGGAGGGCGCTGTTGCTTCCGCGAACGCTTCGGCGCGTACCGCCTCGTGGTCTTCTTCGAGTGAGCGCTCATTCTCGGTGACTTATCGTTATCACATCGATGCTGTTTATTGTGATGTCTACGGTGGCACACTTCCGGTTCATCCGCGTATGGACGCGCCTCTGCCCGAGGATATTTCCGAGGACCGTCCGCACATTGCATTCACGCCGTATCTGCAGCAGCTGACGGCCGGTGTTGTTGACGGACTCGTGGATCCGCTCGATCGCGCCCGTGCTATCTATGATTATCTGACGCAGCATATCGACTATCGCTATCAGCCGCCGTACTTGCTTTTGGGATCTATTGCCGATGACTGCGCGCATTCGCTCCGCGGCGATTGCGGCGTTATGGCGCTCACGTTTATCACCATGTGCCGTATCGCGGGCGTGCCTGCCCGTTGGCAGAGCGGCCTGTACGTTGCGCCCGATTCGGTGGGGTCGCACGACTGGGCAGAGTTCTATACGCCGCAGACCGGTTGGCTCAACGCCGACGTGTCATTTGGATCTTCTGCTCGCAGGATGGGGGAGGAGTGGCGCCGCCGTCACTACTTTGGCAATCTCGACCCATGGCGTATGGTGGCCAACAATCGATTCCAGGCAGAGTTTGAGCCCTCTTTCGACGGCATGCGCGAGGACCCTTACGATAACCAGATGGGTGAGGCTTCGGTCGACGGTCGCGGATGCCGTCAGCGCGAGACGCTCCGCACGGTCGAACTCATCGAAATGCTCGAAGTTCCATTTTCGGACTAATCGGTAGAAAGCTGTGATAAACTAACTCACGCATTACGTGCCCGAGTGGCGGAATTGGCAGACGCAGTGGACTCAAAATCCACCGTTGGCAACAACGTGCGAGTTCGAGTCTCGCCTCGGGCACCATACATGCAAGTGAGCGTTCAAGGGGGTTGCGGCCCCCTTTTTCGTGCCGAACTCGCGTGAGCGCGCGAAGCGTTAAGCAAACAGGCCTGCGGCCTGTTTGTAGCGGAGCGTGGCGAGGGCGCCGCGCGTCCGAAGCCCGGGGCTTCGCGAAGCGAAGGCCCTTCGAGTCTCGCCTCAGGCACCATACATGCAAGCGAGCGTTCAAGGGGGTCAAGGCCCCTTTTTCGTGTACGTAATGTGATAACGCGCTGTACGTGTTATTATTCGTAAGGCGTTGTTCCCGCAATGCCCTAAAGAGGAACCCGAGGGCTCCCACCTTTTGGCGCCAATGAGCAGCTGACTGGTCATACAACTTAGATTCCCTTCCTCAAATCGAGGAAGTCTATGTGTACGACCTGGTTGCTGAGAAGCGCCGGGTTATTTTTTTATGAATGGAGGTAGGGAAAATAGCTAAGTCTGATGACACCCGTATCAACGACGAGATCACTGCATCTTCGTGCCGTTTGATTGGCGTCGATGGCTCTCAGCTCGGCCTGTTCGCCATCCGCGATGCCCAGCGCGTCGCCGACGATCAGGGTCTCGACCTAGTCGAGATCGCTCCCAACGCGGAGCCGCCGGTCTGCAAGGTCATGGACTACGGTAAGTTCAAGTACCAGCAGGCCATGAAGGCCAAGGCTGCTCGTAAGAACCAGTCCAAGGTCGAGGTCAAGGAAATGAAGTTCCGACCCAAGATCGACGTTGGCGACTACGAGACCAAGAAGGGCCACGTTCTGCGTTTCCTCAAGAAGGGCGCACGCGTTAAGATCACCATCATGTTCCGCGGCCGTGAGATGGCTCACCCGGAGCAGGGCCTTAACGTTCTCGAGCGTCTCGCCGAGGATCTCAAGCCTTACGCTACGGTCGAGTCCAAGCCTAAGATGGAAGGCCGTAACATGCTTATGCTGCTCGCCCCGATTAAGGGCGCCTTCGATGAGGATAAAGCGGCAAGCGATACCAAGTAACTAGTGTTCTGTAACCGATTAAGGAGTATTTCATGCCTAAGATGAAGTCCCACAGCGGCACCAAGAAGCGTTTCCGCAAGACTGGTACCGGCAAGCTTATGCGCGCCAAGGCTTTCAAGAGCCACATCCTGAGCAAGAAGTCCACCAAGCGTAAGCGTGGCTTCCGTCAGGAGACCGAGATCGCCGCTGCCGACCGCAAGGTCATCAAGTCGCGTCTCGCCTAAGTTCGCGTTCCCGTTTTTCGTTTTACCGTCTAGGAGTTGATAGAACATGGCACGTATTAAGCGCGCTGTTGCCGCCAAGAAGAAGCGCCGTACCGTTATGCACCGTGCGAAGGGTTACTACGGTGCCGCTTCGCGTACTTACAAGCATGCTAAAGAGCAGGTCCAGCACTCTCTGCAGTATCAGTATCGTGATCGCCGCAACAAGAAGCGCGAGATCCGTTCTCTCTGGATCACTCGTATCAACGCTGCTGCTCGTCTGAACGACATCTCTTACTCTCAGTTCATGCACGGCCTGAAGGTTGCCGGCATCGAGCTCGACCGCAAGGTCCTGGCTCAGATGGCTTACGAGGACATCGAGTCCTTCAACGAGCTGGCCACCATCGCCAAGAAGGCTCTCGAGGCCTAATAGATTCTCTTGAATCGCTAGGGGAGTGTCGCGTTGTGCGCGGCGCTCCCTCTTTTTATCTGAAGCGCGGTTTACATTGCTAAAAGCGCGGGTAGATAAACACTTACAGGTGACCGATCTCTATATATTCCTGAACCAAAGGGTCATCATCTGATACGTGCAGTATTTCTGCACCAGCCTTTCTATGACTTATATAGGAAGCAATATATTGTGTAGGACTTGTGAAGAGTGGAATTGACGTCCCACAGGGCTTCGCGGTCTGGCAATATATCTCCTTGCCGCGCGGCCCGGTGGAACCGGATCAGCCGCGAAGGCGTGCACCTTGAGAACCGGATACTGCGAGGATGGACACTCACTTCAGTGTCGCATCCGGGCAGACATCGAACCATTTGAAATGGTCTAACTTGGATTTGTTTTTCGCAAGGCCGCCGAGAGGC
>UQIB01000044.1 GCA_900541015.1 uncultured Collinsella sp.
TCCGCTCGATTGGGACAGGCAGGCCTTCGAGGCCGAGCGCAAAATGGATTCTAAAAAACACCTTGCCAAATAGGAGCCTCTTTGCATGTCCGAGGACGTTCCGGAGAGAAACCCCCGTCACGCCCCCGGATTCCCGGTGGGAGTTCTAGACCTTGTCGGCCTTAGTACATACCGCCGCCCTGCTGACCAGCGGTAGCAGCAGCGATAGCGTCCTCAAGCTGAGTGTTCTTGGGCACATCGGAGACGGTAGCCTCGGTAATGAGAATCAGGCTGGCGACAGAAGCAGCGTTCTGCAGGGTGACGCGGCTGACCTTGACGGGGTCGAGGACGCCCATCTCGATCATGTCGCCCCACTCGCCGTTGGCAGAGTTGAGACCCTGGCCGGCGGGCAGCTCGGCAACCTTGTCGACCACGACAGCGCCCTCAAAGCCAGCGTTCTTGGCGATGGTAGCAACCGGAGCAGTCAGAGCCTTCTTGACGATGTCGACACCGATCTTCTCCTCGGGGTCGTCAAGCTCAACGGCGTCGAGCGCAGGAGCAGCGTCCATAAAGGCGACGCCGCCACCGGCGACGATGCCCTCCTCGACAGCAGCGCGGGTTGCCTGCAGGGCGTCCTCGACGCGGTGCTTGATCTCCTTGAGCTCGGACTCGGTAGCAGCGCCGACCTTGATGACGGCAACGCCACCGGAGAGCTTGGCCAGGCGCTCCTGGAGCTTCTCACGGTCGAAGTCAGAGGTGGTGTTCTCCATCTCACCCTTGATCTGAGCGATACGAGCGTCGATGGCCTCCTTGGAGCCAGCGCCGCCGACGACGACGGTGTTGTCCTTGGAGATGGTGACGGACTTAGCGGTACCGAGCATATCGGCGGTGATGTCAGCGACCTTCACGCCCAGCTCGTCCAGGGCAGCCTGGCCACCGGTGAGGACGGCGATGTCCTCGAGGATACGCTTGCGGCGATCGCCGTAGCCCGGGGCCTTGACGGCGCAGACGTTGAGGGCGCCACGGATCTTGTTGAGGACCAGGGTCGGCAGAGCCTCGCCGTCGATGTCCTCAGCGATGATGAGCAGGCCGCGGCCAGCGCGCTGGACAGCCTCGAGAACGGGCATGATGTCCTGAACGCTGGAGATCTTCTGGTCGGTGATGAGGATGTACGGATCCTTCATCACGGCCTCCATGCGGTCGTTGTCCGTGACGAAGTAAGCGGAGACATAGCCCTTGTCGAACTGCATGCCCTCGACGGTGTCGATGGTGATGTCGAACGTCTGGGAATCCTCGACGGTGATGACGCCGTCCTTGCCCACGACCTCCATGGCCTCGGCGATCTTCTCGCCGACCTCGGGGTCACCGGCGGAGATGGTACCGACGGAAGCGATCTGCTCCTTGGTCTCGACCGGCTTGGCCTGCTTCTTCATCTCGGCGACGGCGGCGTTAACGGCCTTGTCGATGCCACGACGGATGGCCAGGGGGTTGGCGCCAGCGGCGACGTTGCGCAGACCGTCGTTGACGATGGCCTGGGCGAGCAGAGTTGCGGTGGTGGTGCCGTCACCCACGGTGTCGTTGGTCTTGGTGGCAACCTCCTTCACCAGCTGGGCACCCATGTTCTCGATGTTGTCCTCGAGCTCGATCTCCTTGGCGACGGAAACGCCGTCGTTGGTGATGGTCGGGGCACCGAACGTGCGCTGCAGCGCAACGTAGCGACCCTTGGGGCCCATGGTGACGGTAACGGCGTCGGCCAGAGTGTTGACGCCCTTGGCGAGCTTAGCGCGGGCATCGGTGTTGAACGTAATGTTCTTTGCCATGGTAGGTAATCCTCCAAAAGAAATGTGACTCGCGTCGCCGCTTCCGAGTCCTATGCGGCGGACGCGTTCAAAGACGAATCAGAGATTCTGACGAGACTAGGCCTCGACGACGGCGTAGATGTCGTCGGCGCGCATCAGCAGATACTTCTCGCCGTCGACCTTGACCTCGTTGCCACCAAACTTACCGTAGATGACAACGTCGCCAACCTTGACGTCCATGGGGATGCGCTCACCCTTGTCGTTGACCTTGCCGGCGCCCACGGCAACGATGGTGCCGCGCTGCGGCTTCTCCTGAGCGTTGCTGGCGATATACAGACCAGAAGCGGTCTTCTGCTCGGCCTCGTCGGGCTTGACCAGAACACGATCTGCAAGCGGCTTCAAAGACGACATGCTTGTCTCCTCCTTTTTGGGCCGCGCGGTTACGCCACGCGAATTAACCCTTTTTGTTTGCGTACGCGTTGAATGGTACCCACGAATGGCGGGTTATACAACACGGAGTCAAAAAATCTTATTTTTTGGCACTTAGATTTTCTGAATGCCGGGGGATAACTTAGCGGTGGCTCCCGTGTGGCTCCGGAGGGGCGGGGCGTAAGGTTTCCTGCTCGGGCAGTCCTGCTCGCACGAAGGCCACATTAAGTGGCCTTCGGCTCGTGCGGAACTCGCGATAAACCTTATGCCCCGCCCCTCCGGAGCCACACGGGAGGCAGGTTAACTAATTCAGGCCCGGCATTCAGAAAAGTCAGTGCAGCAAAATGGCGATGCGGATAGGACGTGGGTATGGTTTTCGCTGCGCGCACGGGTCCCCTGGGGAGCACCGTGCATTTTTGGGAGTATTCAGTAAGCTAGGACGGCTGCATACGCGCCGGACATACCTTATTGGTCCCAAGAACGCCTTCAGCGGGCGGTTTTGGTCGGTGATCAGACCCCGTTGGGACAAATGAGCGTACTTCGCGCCGTACCGGAGCCCAAAATGACGTCAATCTCCGCAACGTTACTCAGCCGCAGCGGCACCGGCTGAGCTCGTGGTGCTGAATACTCCGTTTTTTGCACGGCACGGGCGGGGGTACATCAGGATCAGGAAGAACATCCCAGCCTTTTTATGCAATCTGTAATGGGAAGTATGCAAAACACTAAGAGTCAGCATTGCTGATGTCCAAATTGAGCGCACGAGGCAGCAGCACCTCAACCCCGCGCCCAGATCCAACAGAGCGGGGACGCTCCTAACGAACCCCCATCGGCAAACAAATGCGGCTCGAACGCCATCCCAAAATAGGCTGCGCGAGCCGCGTTTAACGGTACGACATGAATATTAGCGCTCGTAAATCAAGTTGCCTGCTAGGTAGGTGGCCTGAACCTTGGTAGTCTGGAGCTCTTGGGGGTCGATGGTGAGCGGGTTTTGGTCCAGGACTACCAGGTCGGCATACTTGCCGGGCTCCAAGCTGCCGAGGTTTTGCTCGTCGCCCGCTGCGTACGCGCTGCCCAGGGTATAGTTGCGCAGAGCTGTGGCCGCATCGATGCGCTCGCTCGGCAGCCAGCCGCCCTCGGGCCAGTGGCTTTTGGGGTCTTGGCGCGTGATGGCCGTGTAGAGCACGTTCATGCTGGTAACGGCTGTGATGGGGCTATCGGTGCCGAAGGCTTGGCGGATGCCGCGCTGCTTATAGGTCGCAAACGGCCACATGATGCGGCTGCGCTCCAGGCCCAGGTCGCGCTCGGGGCCGCCCGGGTCGAGTGTAATGTGGCAAGGCTGGCTCGAAGCAACCACGTTAAGCTTGCGCAGGCGGTCGATGTCCTCCGGCAAGAGGTTCTCCAGGTGCTCGAGCGTGTTATGGCCGTGCTGGGGCAGGCCGTACAGTTCGGCGGCCTCCTCAAAGATATCGAGCGCGGCATGGATGGCACCGTCGCCGATGACGTGGATGCGCACGGTGTGACCGCGCTCCGCGGCAGCGAGGACCAGTTTGCGCATACGCTCGGCAGGAACCGTCAGGCGACCTTGATCGCCCGGGAAGCGCGGATTGGTATAGGGCTCGGTGAGATACGCCGTATGCTCGCTCGACACGCCGTCGAAGAACTGCTTAAAGCCTGGCGCCGAGAGCAGCGCGTTGTTCGCGTAGCGGGTCTGCAGCTCTTCCAAGCGTGACTGGTCATCCAACAGCGTGGGGAACAGATGGGCTCGGATGCCCAACTTGCCGGCTGCCTGCAGTTTGTCGTAGACGTCGTCGCGGATAAAATCGCAGCCCGGCATGGGCATGAGCGACATATCGCAGATCGAGGTGATGCCCTGCTCGGCCATGCGCCTCATTTGATCGGCGTAAGCGCTTGCGATACGATCTTCGCCCAGCCACTCAAGGCAGCGCGGTAGCAGCTGCATGGCAGCCGCCTCGTGGGCGATACCTGTAAGCTCGCCGTTTGCGTCCTTGTCGTAGCTACCGCCCGCTGGTGGCTCGCTGTCGCGCGTGACGCCGAGTGCCTCGAGTGCGCGGCCGTTGAGCCACAGCGTGTGCCCGTCGCCCGAATACATAACACAGGGACGATCGGGGAATGCCACATCGAGCGACGCCTTGGTAGGATGCTCGGGCGGGTCCCAACGGTAGTCGCGCCAGCCCTGCGTCACAACCCAAGCGTCGTCGGGCAGGCCCTGGGAAAACTCGAGCGCATGTTGCACCAGCGCCGCCTCGGACGTGCCCATATCCATGAGCATGTACGGCGAGGAACCGACCGAGGTATGGAAGAAGTGCAGATGAGCGTCATGGAAACCGGGGCAGACAAACTGCTCGCCGTAGTCGATAACCGACGTGGCGGCAGGAGCGGCGGCAATCACGTCATCGGGCGCACCGACTGCGACGATACGGTCGCCTGCGATGGCAATCGCCAGCTCGCGGGCGGTATCGATGCCGTCTTGGGCGGTAAAAACGTTCTTGGAGCGGATAATCCGATCGATATGTTGCATGGGCGTCCCCATCTCTGGCAGGAAATTCAACACCCCCGAGTGTACTCCCCCGCCCTTGCAAC
Source organism: uncultured Collinsella sp. (assembly GCA_900541015.1). Lineage (GTDB taxonomy): Bacteria > Actinomycetota > Coriobacteriia > Coriobacteriales > Coriobacteriaceae > Collinsella. The sequence goes on from UQIB01000044.1 coordinate 4,809, forward strand.
AAAACCCCAAGCGGCAAACGGCAACTTTACCAGCCCTAGCGGCAGGTGGCATACTGGAGAGAGCCTGTACGATTTTGCGATCAACCCAGCAAGGAGCAAATCGACCATGACGAAGACCAAGGCACAGCAGATTATGGCGGCGACCGAGGCTCGCGCGGCTGACGACGTCACCGCGGCCATCCAAGATATCGCTACCGAGTTTGAACCCTACATCATCAAGCAGCGCCGCCACTTCCATAAGCATCCGGAGCTGAGCCTTGCTGAGGAGCGCACGACCTCCGACATCGCCAACCAGCTCGACGCCATGAATATCCCCTACGAGCGTCCGCTCAAGACCGGCTTGGTGGCAACGCTTCGCGGTACCGCGCCGGATGCCTACCGCGAGGACGGCACGCCGCGCCGCCGCATCCTGCTGCGCGCCGATATCGACGCCCTGCCCGTCACCGAGCAGACCGGTGAGGAGTTCGCCAGCGTCAATGAGGGTTGCATGCACGCCTGCGGTCACGACTGCCACATCGCCATGATGCTCGGCACACTGCAAATCCTGCGCCACATGACCGATGACATCCACGGCGAGGTCCGCATCGTGTTCCAGCCTAGCGAGGAAAACGGCCAGGGTGCTAAGCTCATGATCGGCACCGGCGTGCTCGACGGCGTCGATGGCGCCTATGCCGCACACATTTGGAGCGAGGTCGATGCCGGCACCGTGAGCTGCGAGCCCGGCCCGCGCATGGCCAATACCGACTGGTTCCGCATCGACGTCCGCGGCACCTCATGCCACGGCGCCATGCCCCAGCGCGGCCACGACGCCGTTATGGTGGCGGCGGAGATTGTCAACGCCCTGCAGACCATCGTCTCGCGCGAAATCAGCCCCTACGAGCCTGCCGTCATCACCGTCGGCGAGCTGCATGGCGGCACCGCGCGCAACGTTATCGCCGGCACGGCCTACCTTGCCGGCACGGTGCGCACCTATGGCGACAAGACGCACGAGGAAATGCCCGAGCTTATGCGCCGCATCGTGGAACACACCGCGGCAGCCCTGGGCGCCGAGGCCGAACTTACCGACTACACCATCGCCAACTACAAGGTCGAAAACGATACCGCCTCGAGCGAGCGTTGTCGTCAGGCCGTGGTCAAGTGCCTGGGGGCAGCCGGCGAAGGCCATTATCGCGGTACGCTTTCGGGCGAGGACTTCTCGGAGTATCTGCACCGCGTGCCGGGCGTGCTCGCCTTTGTTGGTACGCGCAACCCCCAGATTGGCGCCACGTACGCCCAACATTCTTGCTTCTACAAGATTGACGAGTCGGTACTGGCCAAGGGTTCCATGGTGGCCGCCCAGTATGCTATCGACTTTTTGGCCGAGCCCACGCAAGAGGAGCTCGACGGCCCCGCGATTACCGCGGTCGCCGAAACCAACCCCGATCTGGCCGCCAAGTTGCGCTCTGCCAAGGCGACGACCGCCGAGGCTCGCGACGCCATCCATGATGCCCGAACGGCTCGCCATGCCGCGATCAAGGGCATCCACGACGCACGCGCTGCTGCACGCCGCGAGGAGAAGCACGACGAGTAGTCGTCACACCCATCCATAACAGCCTGGCTAAAGCAGAGCGGGGGCGGACGTATCGAAACGTCCGCCCCCGCTCATTCTTCAAGCGCTATTTCTACTATTTCTACCCCGTCCCCAAATAGCAGGCGGCGTGGCTACTCGTCCTGAGGCTCCTCGTCGGAGCTTGGCTCGGACGCCGGCTCAGGTGCAGGTGCCGGCTCAGGCTCAGGCTCAGGTGCAGGCTCGGACTCAGATGCCGTCTCAGGCTCGGGCGCCGGTTCAGGCTCGGGCGCCGGCTCAGGCTCGGTCGCAGGAGCGGGTGCAGGTGCCGGCTCAGGCTTGGGCTCGGACTCAGGTGCGGGCTCGGCATCCGGAGCGCTGTAACCCGAGGGAGCGGACTTCTTCTCGAAGGGCAATACAAAAGTCAGGACGTCGTCCTTGTCCTCGTCGGCCCACTCGCTTGCATAACGTGCAACCCAATAGCCAACGGCACGGTGCTTGAGCATCTTGCCAAAGACCGTAAGAAATACGGTGACGAAAGCGACCAGCACCAAGAACAGCGCGAGCGTGACGCCACCGCCGGTAACAATTGCCTCAATACCCGTAGGACGATAGTAGTAGCTATACATACCGACAGAGGCAATGGCGCCAAAGACGACCGTCAAGATCCATGTGACAACGTTGGCGACCAGGCCCGTCAAAAACTCGGGAAGGAACGAAGCACAGAACAGCTTGGTCTTGTTGTGCTTAAACGCCGCCCAGACCTTATCGAGCGAAAACGCGCTCTCGACACGCCCGGTCACCGCAAAGTGCATCACGGCGATGTCGGCGAACATCTTAAAGAAGACACCCAGAATCGCCGAGGCAATAAGCGCCAGGACAAGCAGGCCAAGCGAACCGAACAGCGCAGCCTCGAGCGCATAAGAACCGTAATAAGAATACGAGCCCGCAGCGCCAATTACCACGCCCTCCACCAGCGAAAGCACTACACCGATAACGGGAATGGCAGCGATAACCTCGAGCACGACCGAAATAACGCTCGAAAAGACTCCGAGACCAAACGACGTGGAACGCATCAGCGGACGATCCATGCCGTCATCGATCTTAAGCGACAGATCGCGACCCCACTCGATGCCAAAGCCGGAACCGCACACGCTCGCAATGCAAGCTGCCAAAAAGCCGATGGCAGCCGCAATGCCGCCAATAACGGGAATAAACAACACGAGCACTGACACAACGCAAATCAGCGCCGGCAAAAACGCGATTTGGCATACACGCTGAAGCACGCCCGGAGTCTTGGTCATATCTTGGAACGCCTGAGCCACACAGCCCTTTGGCGCATTCGCCACGGGCGGTTGCGGAACAAACTGCTGGGGCTGAGGCTGTCCCTGGGGAGCGGGGCCAGCGGCACCGGCATTAGGAGCACCACACACGCCGCAGAACTTGTCGTTATCGCCCATGGGGGCGCCGCACTGCGAGCAGAACATAGAATCATCCCTTCGTATCTTGAACGAATCACTTGGATCGCAAACGTTGTCTTTAGCATCATTATTGCCCAATGTGGGGTCAAATACTCAAAGATGACCGATTTGCAAGGTACACGGCGCCAGCAGGCGGTTCGTTGAATACGTCTGTGCTAGTTCGTTCCGCGGAAGCCCTTGCCGACGATCTCGGAGCTGTCGACAATCGTGATAAAGGCACCCGGATCGACCTCGCGCGCATAGCGGCGCAGTTGCACGGCCTCGCGACGGCTCAGCACGCTCATGATCACCGTCACGCACTTGCCCGAGAAGGCACCGTAACCGCGGCTGATGGTCGCCGTGCGGTTGAGATGCTTGACGATAAACTCCTCGACCTTAAGGGGCTCGGAACAAATGACTGTGCAGACCTTACGAAGGTGAATGCTCTCGATGGCCTTGTCGACCACAAGCGTCTTGGCAAACAGGCCGAGCACGCAATACAGACCGACACGCGGGCCATACAAAAAGGCCGCGATGGCCACGATGCCGATATCGACCAGCAGTAGGGCACGGCCAATCTCGAGCGTGGTGCGGCGTTTGAGGATCATAGCGAGAATGTCCGTGCCGCCCGTCGAGGCGCCAATATCAAAGACAATGGCGCTGCCGAGCGCCGGCAGGATCACGGCAAAGCACAGGTCAAGCCACATATCGCCCGTCATCGAGACATCAGTCGGGATAAAGAGCTCAAACAGCGAAACATAGGCCGAAAGCGCAAACGAGGCGAAGACGCTCCAAAGAATCGCCTTGCGCTCCAAAAAGATAAAGCCCAAGACGACGAGAACCGCGTTGATAATCCACATAAAAACGCCGACGGGCAGGGTCGGGAACAGCGTGGACAGAATGACCGACACGCCCGAGGTGCCGCCAAAAGCAAAGTGATTAGGGGTTTTAAACGCAACGATGGCGAAGGCCGTAAGAATCAGGCCCAGATTGAGCTCGGCAAAAAAGCGCGGGAAGCCCGGCTCCTGGCTGCGCTTTTGACCGACACGCTCGCCGCGCTCGATATCGGTGCGATCAACCACGCGCTCCATCGGCACCACGGGAGGACGATGCACCTCCTCGGCAGCACGCGATGCCGCCTCTGCCGCGGCGGCCTCAATCGCCCATGCCTTGCTTTCTGTTTCGTGCTCGTCGGCCATTACGGCAACCCCTCGTTAACAATTTGGAAACAATGCGCCCATTAGGGTAACGCGGAACGCGACGATTGCAACCCCTAGTTAGACGAGCGGTATGCCCACATCGGGGGACATACAAATAACGGCCGGCCACGCTTTTGCTTGCGCGGTCGGCCGTTTAACGTTTTCGCAGATAAAACCTGCCAAAACAAACCTGTCCCTTTTTGGAAGATTATTCGTGCTGGCTGGTGCGGTGCTCGTACTCCTCGGGGGTGATGACGTCCTCGATGCGCAGGTTGACGCCCGCCACCTCAAGGCCGGTCATCGCGGCAAGGCGCTCGGTGACGCGCTCCTTGACGTCGTCGAAAATCGCGGGCGCATAGGCGCCGTACTCGATGATGACGGAGATGTTGACGACCACGCGATTGTCATCGGTGACCTCGACCGTCACGCCCTTGGTCAGATTCTCGGCACCAAACTGCTCCTGCACAAAGTGCATGAGGTTACCCTTCATGCCCAGAACGTGCGGAACCTCGCGGGTGGCCATGGCAACGATCTTCTCGATCACACCGTTGGAATAGGTCAGCGAGTCCTCGGACTCGTCCGCTTCCTCGTCGTCCTCATCAGCATCGGACTCGGCCTCGACGAGCGCCTCGTCCTCGAGCGTTACGTCCTCGGCCTCGGCAGCGACGGTCTCGTCTGCCTCGAGCTCGGTATCGGCCACATCGACCTTCGTATTAAAAGCCATGGTTCCTCCTTATGCCTGCCGCGGATGCGACAGTCGAATACATATTAGCGGCCGCTAAACAGACGGCCGAAGAAGTTGACGATCCCGTTCTCGCCGTCGCGAATTTGGCCGATCACGGCGCCGATCAGCACGAAGAATGCAATGACGAGCGTGTCCCACAGGCCGAGCGTGAGCACCAACACAGCGAGGATAAAGCCCGCGACGGCGCCGAGCGTGGTGTTGGGATGACGCACAGCATAGCTCCAGATGGCAGCGCCCGTACCCTTGATGAGACCCATAGCCTCGTCAAAATCCGCGGCCGCCGCGTCTTGTAACTCGGTTGCCTCTGCTTTGGAATCAACAGGTTCGCTCGCCGGTGTGGCGCTCTGGTCAATCGTCAGGCGCGGCGTACGAGCGGTCTTATCTTGATTGGTATCACTCACCGGAAACCTCCACGGTCTGGACGGTAGTCTTGGACGGCAAAAAACGGACGCGCGCGGTCGTACCCGGCGTGCCGAGCATGGTGTCGCAAGCTTCCTCGATGCGCCGCTGCATCGCAGTAGCCAGAGACGCCACGTCCTTATCGTCAAGCGCGATAGCCTCGACCTTAAAACGGACGTGCGAATCGTCGGAACCTTGGACGCGGGCCTCGACATGCTCGACCATCACGCGATCGTCGCGCTCTGCAGCAGCCCTGGCGCACGAAGAAAGCGCCGCGAGCGTGACCTCGATATTGCGCTCCCCCGCCGGATGCACGCAGGACGGCTCGCGACGAGCGAACATCAGGCGGAAGAAGCTTACCAGCACGCCAATCGCCACAACTCCGCCGCATGCCGTCACGGCAATGCGCGGCATGGGGTCGCGCATCAGCAGCATAAAGCGATACGTATACGGCCCCCAAAACTGGCAGACAAGCGTACCCAGCGCCACGATGGCGGCGGCAAGATACACGATCGCTAGGGCTCGTTTGAGTACGCGCACGTGGCGCTCCCTTCAAATCTCGGCTCTCGAAATGCAAAACGGTTCGCATCATTATAAAAGAGCCGGGTCCGGTGCTCTACGCACGCGGATCCGGCTCATCTATTCCACGAGGCTTGCATGCTCGCTTCATTATGCCCAGATATGCACGGCTTAACCCGTGCGGGCGCTACTCCTCCTCGAGGGCAGCGATGACCTCGTCGGTCATGTCCATGGTGCTGTAAACATCCTGGACGTCGTCGAGCTCCTCAAGACGGTCGATGAGGCGCTGAACCTTCTTGGCGTCGGCGCCAGAAACCTCGGTCGGGGTGGTCGGGACCATGGTGGTCTCGGAGCCCTTGACCTGGACGCCCTGCTCCTCGAGCGCCTTGGAGACAGCCATAACGTCGTTGGCAGCAGTCCAGACGATCCACTCCTCGCCGGCGTCCTCGTAGTCCTCGCCACCGGCCTCGGCGATGGCCATCATGAACTCATCCTCGTCACCGGCAGCACCGTTGGCGATCATGGTCTCCTTCTTGGCGTTCTCGTCCAGGATCTCCTTGGCGACGACGATCTGGCCCTTGCGCTCAAACTGGAAGGCGACGGAGCCGGAGGTGCCCAGGTTGCCACCAGCGTGGGAGAAGGCGGAACGGACATCAGCGGCGGTACGGTTGCGGTTGTCGGTCAGGCAGTCGACGTAGACGGCGACACCGGCGGGACCGTAGCCCTCGTACACGATGTTCTCGTAGACGGCAGCGTCAGCACCCGAGCCAAAAGCCTTGTCGATAGCGGACTTGATCTTGTCCTTAGGCATGGACTGAGCCTTGGCCTTGGCAACGGCAGCGGCGAGGCTGGCGTTGTTCTCGGGCAGCGGGTCACCGCCGAGACGGGCAGCAACGGTGATGTTGCGGCTGAGCTTGGAGAAGAGGGCGGAACGCTTGGCGTCCTGCGCGCCCTTACGATGCTTGGTTGTGGCCCACTTAGAGTGTCCGGACATACGTGTCTCCTATCGGTTTCGACCTAAAGCCCAGCGCAGATGCTCGGGCAATATAAACAAACGTCGTTATGATATACCTACTGGCCTGCGAGATAAACCCCAAAATGAAGGCGTCGTGATGATGGCCCCCTTGGTGCAAAGAAACCTGACCCCAATGCACCAAGTTAGAACCA
>UQIB01000045.1 GCA_900541015.1 uncultured Collinsella sp.
GGCGACACCGACATCAACATCATCGACACCGCCGAGTTCGCGATCCCCGGCCTTGACGACGAGTTCCGCGTCATCGTGTCTCCGTGGATCCTCTCCTCGCTGATCACCGATCGCCTTGCCGCTTACTACGAGACGGTCACCAAGCACAACCTCAACTACCGTCGTTACTATCACCAGTTCGACTACTAATCGGTGACAAATAAGCTACTGATCAAGAAGCATCCTGCCCGGGCGCATGCGTCCGGGCATTTTTATGCCGAAATTCGCAAGAAAGGGGAATCGAATGAGGCAGTTTATCGTTGCATCCCATGCCCATTTTGCGTCTGGAATCGTCGAGAGCATTGGGCTGCTTTCCGGCGAGCGCGAAAACGTCCATGCGCTCTCTATGTATGTCGACGGAAACGAGGACCTGACCAAGGAGGCCGCAGCGATTCTGGACGGCTTTGCCGCGGACGATGAGGTCGTTGTTTGCACCGACCTCTTTGGCGGCAGTGTCAACAACGAGTTCACCAAGATCGTCCAGACGCGTCCCAACACGCACCTCGTGACCAATATGAACCTGCCGCTCCTTATTCAGCTGCTGTTCGTGCCCGAATCCACCCCGATCGATGAGGCCATTCGCCAGATCGTCGAGGCGGACGACACCAAGGTCAAGTACGTCAACGACCTGCTGGGGCAGGCCGAACTCGATGAGTTTTAACCACTAGGGAGCACATCATGATTCAGATGATTCGTGTAGATTATCGACTGCTTCACGGCCAGGTTGCCGTTAGCTGGACCTCGGCTCTGGGTGCCGACTGCATCCTGCTGGTGAGCGACACGGTCCTCAATGACAAGCTTCGTCTGCAGGCCCTGTCCCTTGCAAAGCCGGAGGGCTGCAAGGTCGTTGTCAAAAACACCGAGGACGCCGTCAAGGCGCTCCAGAGCGGTGTGACCGACAAGTACAAGCTCTTCGTGGTTTGCGAGACGATCCAGCAGGCCGGTGCCGTCGCCAAGGCGATGGGGATCAAGAAGATCAACCTCGGCAATGTTGCCTTTAGCGAGGACGCCCGCCAGGTCTCGACCAGCGTATTTCTCACGCCCGAAAACGAGGCATACGTCAAAGAGCTGCTCGGCGAGGGCTATGAGCTGTTCATTCAGATGATTCCGGCAGATGCGAAGACTGACGCCGCGAAGGTCATCGGTTAGGGGCCATCATGGTTATCAAGACAATCCTGATTTTCCTGATCGCCCTTTTGGGTTATTCCGAGTGGCTGACGGGCACGAGCTACCTCCAGCGCCCGATCGTGCTCGGACCTCTGGTTGGCCTTGTCATGGGCGACATGGTGACCGGCACGATCATGGGCGCCACGATGGAGCTTGCCATGGTCGGCGCCATCTCGGTCGGCGCGTATAACCCGCCCGATACGATTTCCGGAACCATCCTGGGTGTGTCGCTTGCCATGCAGGCCGGCGCGGACGCTTCGGCGGCCCTGACCCTGGGCATTCCCATCGCAACGATCGTCCTGGCGCTCGATACGGCCCTGGGCCAGCCGGTCATGCTGCTGCTGGTGCACCGTATCGACAAAAACGTCGAGGACGGGGACACCAAGGCCATCACGCGCAACATGCTCATCGCCGGTTACGCGCAGAGCTGGTGCGGCCTGCTGATTATTCCCCTGGCATTCTTCTTTGGCGCCGACGCTGTTGCCAGCCTGCTCAACATCATTCCCGATTTCGTTCAGACCGGTATGGATGTCGCCGCCGCCTTCTTGCCTGCACTCGGCTTTGCGATGCTGGCTCAGATGATCATGAACAAAACGGTGGCTCCGTTCTTCTTCGCTGGCTTCTTCCTCGTCGCCTACTTTGGCATTAGCACGACGGGCGTGGCAATCTTTGCCGCAATCATCGTCGTCGCGATGACGGTTTTGGGTGACAAGAAAAAGGCGGAGCAGCCCGCAGTGGCAACCGAGGATCCTGCGATTGGGAGTGGGTTCGATGAGTTTTAAGTTTGAGTCTTCTTACGACGGGCTGATTTCCCGCGCAGACCTTAAGAAGCTGTTCTGGCGCTCGATTCCCTATGAGCATTCGTGGAACTACGAGCGTATGGGCCATATCGGCTTTATGTGGGCCCTTATGCCGATCCTTCGCAAGCTGTATCCGCAGGATGCGGACTTTAAGGCCGCCCTTAAGCGCCATATGGAGCTCTATAACGTCACGCCGTACATCTCGACGCTCCCCATGTCCATCGCCGCTGCAATGGAGGAGGTCAACGCTACTGACGATAGCTTTGACACGAGCGCGATCTCTAATGTCAAGCTTGCTTTGATGGGACCGCTGTCCGGCGTGGGCGATGCCTTCTACTGGGGCACGCTGCGAATTTTGGCAACGGGTGTCGGCACGTCGCTGGCGCTGCAGGGCTCCATTCTTGGCCCGATTTTGTTCCTGCTCGTGTTCAACGTCCCTCACTACATCATCCGTTACCTGCTGACGTTTGTGGGATATCGCTTTGGCTCGGACATGATCAGCAAGGTCCAGGAATCGGGCATTATGGACACGATCGTCAAGATGGCCTCTATCATGGGCGCCATGGTAATCGGTGCTATGACCATGGAGATGGTCACCGTGGACATTCCGCTCATGGTCGGCGCGGGCGATGGTGCTCAGACGCTGGCCGAGCTGCTCAACGGAATCTTCCCGGGCTTTGTCACGATGGGGCTGTTTGGAATCGTCTATCTCATGCTCAAGAAGAAGATGAATCCGCTGCTCATCATGCTTGTGATCCTGCTCGTGAGTATCGCTGGCGCGTTCTTTGGAGTGCTTGGTGTCCAGTAGAGTATCCGTCATAATGAGAACAATGTAAGAGGGGGGCGTCGCGCACACTGTGCTGCGGCGCCCTTTTGCCGAAAGGTGGACAAGATGGAGTATCCGCAGCTTGCCGTCATGAATATCAGCCATCGTTATTTTGACCTCGAGGAATTCTTTTCTTCGGCAGCAGCCTCGGGCTACACGTGTTGCGAACTTTGGACCGGGGCGATGCATCTGTATGTCGATTGCCATGGATACGATTCGCTCGAGCAGGTGCGGGAGCTGTCGCAGCGGTATGGGGTTCGGATTGTGGGGCTTTGTCCCGAACAGAACAACCCCAAGCCGTGGAATATCGCGGCGCGCGGGAATGAGGCACGTGCCCGCACACTCGCGTACTTTAAGAACGTTGTGGATATTGCGGCGGAACTTGGAGCCGAGCAGGTCATGGTCTCGAGTGGCTGGGCATTTTTGAACGAGCCAATCGAGGACGCGTGGGGTCGCAGCGCCTCGATGCTGCGTGCGATTGCCGAGCATGCGGGAGAGCGCGGCGTGCGACTGGTGCTCGAGGCCCTACAGCCAGTTGAGTCGATGATCGTGAACTCGGCAGCCGATACGAAGCGCATGATCGAGGCGGTTGATCATCCGGCACTTAAGGCGTGTCTGGATTTGGGCGCTATGGCGGTGGCGGGGGATACCATCGACGATTATTTCGATCTGCTTGGCGATGATGTCGCCCACGTGCATTTTGTCGATGTTGCGGCAGATGGCACGACGCATCTTGCCTGGGGTGACGGGGACCGCGATATGCGCGCCGACCTGGATAGGCTGGTGGCGCGCGGCTATCGCGGAGTTGTTTCGGCCGAGACCTATGACTGGCGCTATTTTGCCGACCCCGCAGCTGCCGATGCGCAGGTAATGGCAGAATATCGTCGTGCGATTGGCGCCTAGGTGGGGTTGGGTTGCGGCAACCTACCCTATGTTTCCAAATGAATACGGTGTGAGCGGCTGCGACGGATTTTCCCCGCAAGCACTCTAGTATGCTAAAGTACCCAGAAGACCGGCGGAGCTATGCCGGTCTTCTGTTCTATACGAAACACAGCATGAGGAGGCTCACCAGATGACGGCCACACCGTGGGGATTCCGGGACATATTGCCCGAGGAGGCTCAGGCGCGCGAGGAGATTGCGCTGACGGTGAAGGGCTGCTTTAGGGAGCATCATTACCTTCCGGTCGAGACGCCGCTGCTCGAGGACAAGGGCTCGCTTGAGGAGGGCGGCCGCATTGCGGACACGCCGTTTAAGCTCTTTGATGACGACGGTCGCCTGCTGGTGGTCCGTCCCGACAACACGCTGCCTATCGTACGCTTGGTTTCGACCCGCATGCGCGCGGCCGACCTGCCCCTGCGCCTGCGCTACGAGGCGCCGGTGGTTCGCGAGTGCCAGCGCAATGCCGGTGGCTCGCGTCAGTTTACGCAGCTGGGCTTTGAGCTTATCGGTGCGGGCGATACCGCGGGCGATGTCGAGATCGTCTCGCTCGTGGCCGAGACCGTGCGTAAGCTGGCACTGCCCGATGCGCGCATTATCGCAGGTAGCGTGCGTCCGTTTAAGGAGCTGCTCGCGGCGTGCGAGGATCGCAAGCTGGCCGCCGAGGCCCTGCGCTGCGTGCACGCCAACGACTTTGTGGGCCTCGATGCCCGCGTGGCGGCAAGCGTCGAGTCCGATGCCGTCAAGGCCGCCATTAGCGAGCTGCCGCGTCTGCACGGCGGTGCCGAGGTGCTCGACCGCGTGGACGCGCTGCTGGAGGCCGCCGGTATCGTCGCGCCGCTGACGCGCGAGCTGCGTGCCCTGGTCGAGGGCCTGGCACCCGAGGACGCCCAGGTGCTGTCGTTCGACTTCTCCATCATGAACTCTTTCGATTACTACACGGGTCTGGTCTTTAAGGCCTATGCCGGCGGCCTGCCCGATCCGGTCGGTTCGGGCGGACGCTACGACTCCATCTTTACCGGCGCATTTGGCGACGGCATCGAGGTACCGGCGGCGGGCTTTGCCTTTTCGCTCGAGCGTCTGGAGGCCGCGCGCACCTCGGCCGAGGACGCCGCTTCCGACGGCGATCACGCCGTGGGTCGCGGCGCCGAGGGTCCGCTGCGCATCGCCGTGCCCAAGGGCTCGCTCAAGGCCGATACGCTCGACGTGCTCGAGGCCGCGGGCTTGGACGTCTCTGAGCTGCGTGACCCCGGCCGTCACCTGATTGTGCGCGGTCGCGACACGCGTGCCAGCGAGGGCACGGCCGGCGATATCGAGTTTGTCATCGTGCGTCCCAGCGATGCGCCTGCCTTTGTGGGTTGCGGCGGTGCCGATTGCGGCATCTGCGGCTGGGACTCGCTCATCGAGGCAGACCTCAACCTGCTGCAGCTGGTCGACCTGGGCTATGGCCTGTGCACCTTTATCGAGGCGGAGCCCGCACGGCGCGCCGGTCAGGCCGAGCGCAACTATGCTCGCCGCGGGTCGCTTCGCGTGGCCACCAAGTATCCGCACATCGCGAGCGCCTGGTATGCCGAGCGAGGCGTGAACGCCGACATCGTTTCGCTGCACGGCAACATCGAGCTGGGCCCCATCGTCGGCATGACCGATCGCATCGTGGACATTACCGCCACGGGTGCCACGCTACGCGACAACGACCTGGTCATTACCGGTCGCATCATGGACTGCACGGCCCGTTTCTTTGTCAATCCAGGTGCCGCGCGCCTGGATTCGCGCGTACGCAATCTGGCAGATCGTCTGGCCGCGGCCGTGAAGGACAAGCATTTTGAGCCCGTTGCGGGCTCGGCACAATAGCGCGAGCACGCACGGGCGTCCCAACGTCTGGGCTGCGGGCCGATTGGCGCCGCCGCCCGGCCTCTCGTTTTTCGAACACAACCTCGACCGATAGGGGATACCGATATGAAGACCATCAAGCTTGCTCCCGGTGAGCGCCTCGTTACCAACCAGCTCAACCGCAAGGGCGTGCTGCCGCAAAACATCGTCGACGCCGCCCGCGATATCGTGGCCAACGTGCGTGCCAACGGCGATGCCGCGGTGCGCGATTACTGTCAGCGTTTTGACGGTGTCGAGCTGCAGAGCTTCCGCTTGCCGCAGGAGCAGATCGATGCCGCGCTCGAAGGCCTCGATCCCGCTTTTGTCGCGGCGCTCGAAAAGGCTGCACGCCAGATTCGCGAATTCCACCAGCGCGAGGTCGAGCAGAGCTGGTTTACCACGCGCCCGGACGGCACGATGCTCGGCGTTAAGGTGACCCCGCTCGCGGCGGCCGGCATCTACGTGCCGGGCGGTCGCGCGCAGTATCCCTCCACGGTGCTCATGAATGCCATTCCCGCCAAGGTTGCCGGCGTCAAGCGCGTGGTTATGGTGACGCCGCCGCAAAAAGACGGCCTGATCAGCCCTTACACGCTTGCCGCGGCAAAGCTCGGCGGCGTGGACGAAATCTATATGGTGGGCGGCGCTCAGGCCGTGGCCGCGCTGGCGTACGGTACCGAGACCATTCCGCGCGTCGACAAAATCACCGGTCCGGGCAACGCTTTTGTTGCCGCTGCCAAGCAGATCGTCTCCGGCGACGTGGGCATCGACATGGTCGCCGGCCCGTCCGAGGTCTGCGTGCTGGCCGATGCTACGGCCAAGCCCATGGTGGTTGCGGCCGACCTGATGGCCCAGGCCGAGCACGATCCGCTGGCAGCCTGCTATCTGGTGACCTGCGACGAGCAGTTTGCGCGCGAGGTCGAGGCAGGCATCGATATCCTGGTGGCGCAGTCGCCGCGTGCCGAGATCACGCGTGCTTCGCTCGACAATGAGGGCACCATCGTGGTGGCCGCCGACATGGCTGCCGCCGTCGAGGCGGTGAATACCGTGGCGCCCGAGCACTTGGAGCTGCACTGCAAGGACGCGATGGGCCTGCTCGGCGGCATTCGCAACGCCGGCGCCATCTTTGTGGGCGCTTGGAGCTCCGAGCCGCTCGGCGATTATGTTGCCGGTCCCAACCACACGCTGCCAACCGGCGGCACGGCCATGTTCTCCAACCCGCTTTCGGTCGAAGAGTTCGTTAAGCGCTCGAGCGTCATTTGCTATACGCCCGAGGGCCTGCTCTCTGACGCTCCCGCCACACAGCGTCTAGCCGAGGCCGAGGGCCTGTGGGCGCACGCGCTTTCTGCTGCCCTGCGTCGTCGCGTGCTGGAGCAGGGCGAGGATGCCGTGAGTGCCGAGTCACTGGCTGCGGCCGACCTGACCAAGGTCGCCTGGCCGGGCGACGCCGTGGCGACGGTTGCTGAGGGCGTGGACCTGGCGGCGGCTGCGGGCGGTGCCGCTGGCGCGACCGGCGAGGAGGCCTAATATGGCCGAGCTGACGCCCCGCATGAAGGAGCTCGTCCAGCCCTACTTGACCGGCATCGAGCCCTACGATCCCAACTTTACGCCCACGCGCATCAATCTTTCGGCCAACGAGAACACCTATCCCGTGCCGGCCGGCGTGCGCGAGGCGGTTGATGCGGCCTTGGCTGCCGCACCGCTCAACCGCTATCCCGATCCCATGTCCAACGACCTGCGCGACGAGCTTGCTGCCTGGCATGGCGTGACGCGCGAGAACATCTGCGTGGGCAACGGCGGCGACGAGCTACTCTATAACTTCCTGCTGGCGTTTGGCGGCGCGGGGCGGACCCTGCTCAACTGCCCGCCGTGCTTTAGCGAGTACGCGTTCTTTGCGTCGCTCTGTCAGACCGAGGTGCGCGACGTGTGGCGCGACCCGGCAACTTTTGAGCTCGACCAGGCGGCTGTGTTCGCGGCCGCACCCGAGTGCAACCTGGCGATCGTGACCTCACCCAACAATCCCACGGGCGACGTGGCGCCGCTCGACTTTGTCGCGGCGCTGTGCGATGCGTGCCCCGGCATGGTCATGGTCGACGAGGCCTACGTGGAGTTTGCCGACGATTCGTTTGGCGCGGCAACTACGGCGCAAGGCCTTATTGCCGAGCATCCTAACCTGGTGATTCTGCATACACTGTCCAAGGCGTTCGGCGCCGCCGGCACGCGCCTGGGCTATGTGATCGCGGCGCCCGAGGTCATCGACGTGTTCGCGGCGATTCGCCAGATCTATTCGGTCAACGTGCTGAGCCAGGCGGCAGCACTTGCCTGCGTGCGTGCCCGCGATGCCTACGCACCTGTGGTGGCGCAGGTCGCATCCGAGCGTGAGCGCGAGCTGGCCGCTCTGCGCGTGATGGCTGCCGAGGGCTTGCCCGTGGAGGCGTGGCCGAGCGCGGCGAACTTTGTGCTCGTGCGCACGCCGCATGCCACGCGCGTGCGCGAGCGCCTGCGCGACGAGTATTCAATTTTGGTGCGCGACTTTAGCTACGCGCCGGGGCTCGCGGACTGCCTGCGCATTACCGTGGGCACCCCGCAGGAAAACGACGAGGTGCTGGCAGCGTTTGCCGCGCTGGTGAAGGAGGAGATGTAGATGGACCGCTATGCCGAGGTAACCCGCAAGACGGGCGAGACCGACATTGTCGTAAAGCTCGACCTGGACGGATCTGGCGTGTGCGATATCTCGACCGGCGTGCCGTATTTCGACCACATGCTCAACGCTTTTGGCCGCCATGGTCTGTTCGATCTGACGGTGCACGCGGTGGGCGACGTCGAGGTCGATGCACATCACACCGTCGAGGACACGGGTATTGTGCTGGGCGAGGCGTTTTGCCAGGCGCTGGGCGACAAGGCGGGCATTACGCGCTTTGCCGACGCGGCGATCGCCATGGACGAGACGCTTGTGATGGCTGCTGTTGATATTTCGGGCCGCGGGCAGGCCTACTGCGAGCTGTCCGTGCCGACCGAGCGCGTGGGCAGCTTCGATACCGAGCTGGCCGTCGAGTTCTTCTACGCCTTTGCGCGCGATGCCAAGCTCACGCTGCACGTGCGCGAGCTGGCGGGCGGCAACTCGCATCACATTATCGAGGCCGCCTTTAAGGCCGTGGGCCGCACGATGCGCCACGCCTGCGAGCTCGATCCCCGCGTGCAGGGCATCCCCAGCACCAAGGGCTCGCTGTAACCGCAACAAAGGCAAAAACCACTACGAAGGTGCCTGTCCCCTTTGTGGTGGTTTTGGACGATGAGATAAGGGAGGGGTCGCGTGGGCGAACCGAAGATCGTGGTGGTCGACTACCACAAGGGCAACTTGTCGAGCGTTGCGCGCGGGCTTGCGCGCGCCGGTGCCGCCGCCTGCACGTCGGACGATCCGGAGCAGATCCGCAACGCCGACGGCCTGGTCATCCCGGGCGTGGGCGCGTTTTACGACGCGGTCGCCTTTATGCGCGAGGGCGGCGAGGCGGACGCGGTGCTCGACGCCGTTGCCGCCGGAACTCCGTTGCTCGGCATCTGCCTGGGCCTTCAGTTGTTTTTTGAGCGCGGCAACGAGGGCGTTCCTGCGAGCGAGAGCGCGGTCGCCGACGGCAACGCCTCCGAGCGGGCCGGTGCCCTCTGGGTCGATGGCCTGGGTATTATGCGCGGTTCGTGCACGCGCCTGGAGTCGAGCCGCCTGAAGGTGCCGCACGTGGGCTGGGACCAGGTGCACATGACGCCCGCCGGTGCGGCCGATCCGCTGCTTACTGGTTTTGCCGAGGGTGCCAACATGTACTTCACCCACAGCTACGCGGTGGCCGACGATTCCGATGCCGCCGATGTGCTGGCGCGCACGCACTATACGCGGAGCTTCCCGTGCATCGTGCGCCATGGCAACGTGTGGGGCTGCCAGTTCCATCCCGAGAAATCCTCCGCGCTGGGTCAGCGCATCCTTAAGAACTTCGTCAACATCGTCGAGGAGGCTGGCCGATGATCCTGTTTCCCGCAATCGATCTGATCGGCGGCAAAGTCGTGCGCCTGGAGCGTGGCGACCGCAGCCGCTGCAAGGTATATTCCGACGACCCCGTGGCCGTCGCCCGCTCGTTTGCCGAGCAGGGCGCAAGCTGGGTGCACGTCGTCGACCTGTCCGCTGCCTTTGGCGAGGACGAGGACACATGCGCTGCCAACTTGGCGGCGATTAAGGCCATCTGCGGCGTCGACGGTCTGTCCGTGGACGTGGGCGGCGGCGTCCGCTCGCTCGCGCGCATCGACGAGTTGGCCGGCTACGGTGCGCGCCGCATCGCGCTGGGCACGGTGCTGGTGACCGAGCCGGGTTTTGCTGAGGTGGCAGCCCAAGGCTTTGGCGAGCTGCTGGTCGCCGACATTGCCGCACGCGACGGCCAGGTTAAGGTGAACGGCTGGCGCGACGGCGCGGGCGTGGTGCTCGACGATGCCGTGGCGCAGCTTACCGAGCTGGGCTTTAAGCATCTGGTGTATACCGACATCGCGCGCGATGGCATGCAGACGGGCATCGATGTGGCGGCGTATCGCCATGTGGCCGAGGTCGCGGGCTTTCCCGTCGTGGCATCGGGTGGCATCTCGACGCTCGACGACATCCGCGCGCTGGCCGCAGTGGGTGAGGGCGCGATTGAAGGTGCCATTACCGGTCGCGCGCTCTACGAGGGCAACTTTACGCTGGTACAGGCGCTGACCGCCGCCCGAGGGGAGGAGTAGCCCATGCTTACCAAACGTGTGATTCCCTGCCTGGACGTCAAGGACGGCCGTGTGGTCAAGGGCGTCAACTTTGTGAGCTTGCGCGATGCGGGCGATCCGGTGGAGCTGGCGCGCGCCTACGACCGCGAGGGTGCGGACGAGGTCGTCTTCTTGGACATTACCGCCACGAGCGACAACCGTGCGACGACCATCGAGATGGCGGCGCATGCGGCCGAGGAGCTAGCCATTCCCTATACCGTGGGCGGCGGTTTTCGCGACCTGGCGGGCATGCGCACCATGGTTGCAGCCGGTGCCGACAAGGTGTCGCTCAACTCTGCCGCCGTGCGCGACCCGTCGCTGATTAGCCAGGCTGCCGCGGCGTTTGGTAGCCAGGCCGTGGTCGTGGCGATCGATGCCAAGCGCGTCGGTTTGCCCGGCGCATCTGGTGCCGACAAGTGGGAGGTCTTCACGGCGGGCGGCCGCAACGCCACGGGCATCGACGCGGTGGCGTGGGCCGAGGAGGCGGCTCGTCGCGGCGCCGGCGAGATCCTGCTCACCAGTATGGACCGCGACGGCACCAAGGCCGGATTTGACCTGGCGCTCACCCGCGCCGTGGCGCGCGCGGTGCCGATTCCGGTGATTGCGAGCGGCGGTGTGGGCGCGCTCGAGCATTTTGCCGAGGGCGTGATTGAGGGCGAGGCCGATGCCGTGCTGGCGGCGAGCGTCTTTCACTTTGGGACGTTCAGCATTCGCGAAGTCAAAGAGTATATGGCCTCTCAAGGTATTCCTGTGAGGCTGGACTTCTAATGCTGCGGCTTGCCCAGGCACCCGACCTTCCGGCTCCAACCCTCCTCGCGTACTTAAGTACGCGTCGTCGGGCTTGTC
>UQIB01000046.1 GCA_900541015.1 uncultured Collinsella sp.
CTCTGGGCGGCGCTCGACATGGCGCAGGCGAGCGAGTTCGTGCGCAACAAGCCGCAGGGGCTCGATGCCCCGGTCGAGGCGGGCGGTAAGAACTTCAGCGGTGGCCAACGCCAGCGCCTGACTATCGCGCGCGCCCTGGTGGGCTCGCCTCAGATATTGATCATGGACGACTCCGCCTCGGCGCTCGACTTTAAGACCGACGCGGCGCTTCGCCATGCCATCCGCGAGCGCAGTGTGCGCGGTGCCGCCGAGGGCGGGCTGCCGCTCACGACCGTCATCGTAAGCCAGCGCGTCTCGACCGTGCGCGACGCCGACATGATCTGCGTACTCGACCACGGCTCGGTTGCGGGCCTGGGCACACACGATGAGCTGTACGCGACCTGCCAGCTCTATCGCGAGATTTGCCAGTCGCAGCTTCGCCGCGAGGAGCTCGAGGGCCAGCAGGGGAGTGCGGCGCCCGCGTCCACCCCAGGCGCCCCGACCGCCCCTGCATCTGTCTGCGCAAAGGGGGGCTGCTAAATGAATCCGTATACTTCTTCCGGTTCTGTCGCCACGATGACGGCCAACGTGTCCGGTAACGATAACCTCAACGACCTGGGCGACGGTCCGCGCCAGCCCGGCGACCCTGAGCGCTATCCCGTGGGCGCGGTGACCCGCCGCCTGATGGGCTACGTCCGTCCGCACCGTATTTCGTTTGCGGCGTCGTTTGTGAGCGCCGCCATCTCGGTGATTCTGCAGCTCTACACACCTATTCTCATCGGCGAGGGCATCGACCTGATCGTTGCTGCCGGGCAGGTGGATTTCGATGCGCTGCTGCCGCTCGTTACCAAACTCGCGCTCGTCGTGGTGGGAGCAGCGTCCTTCCAGTGGCTGCAGGGCTACTGCGTCAACCGCCTGTCCTACGAAACGGTGTGCGACATGCGCGTGGAGGCGAGCGATAAGCTCAGCCGCATGCCGCTCAGCTTTATCGACAGCCATGCTCACGGCGACCTCATGAGCCGTGTGGTCAACGACGTCGACCAGGTGGGCGACGGTCTGCTGCAGGGCTTCACGCAGCTCTTCACCGGTGTTATTACCATCGTGGGCACGCTCGCGTTTATGCTTTCCATCAACCTGACCATGACGCTCGTAGTGGTGCTCGTCACGCCGCTCTCCATTTTTGCAGCCGGCGCCATCGCCAAGCTTTCCAACAAAAGCTTTACGGCACAGCAGCGTATTCAAGGGCAGCTCGGTGGTCATATCGAGGAGTACGTAGGCGAGCAAAAGCTAATCGACGCCTTTGCCTACGGCCCGAACGCCCAAGCGCGCTTCGACGCGCTCAATGCCGAGCTCTACACCGCGGGCGAGCGCGCGCAGTTTATGGGTTCGCTCTCCAACCCCGGCACGCGCTTTATCAACAACATCATCTATGCCGTGGTCGCTGTGATCGGCTGCGTGGGCGTGATCACGGGCGTGCCCGCGGCGCTTACGGTGGGCGGCGTGCAGATCTTCCTGTCCTATGCCAACCAGTACACCAAGCCGTTCAACGAGGTCACCAACGTCATTACGCAGATCCAGACCGCGTACGCCTCGGCGCGCCGCATGTTTGCGCTGCTCGATGCGCGCGAGCAGGAGCCCGATGCATCGGATGCCGTGGAGCTTGCCGTCCCGCAGGGCGAGGTGACCTTTGAGCATGTGGACTTTAGCTACGTGCCCGACCGCAAGCTGCTGCAGGATATCTGCATCGAGGCCAAACCCGGCATGCGCTTTGCCCTGGTCGGCCCCACGGGCTGCGGCAAGACGACGCTCATCAACTTGCTGCTGCGCTTTTACGATATCGATGCCGGTCGCATTGCGGTCGATGGCCGTTCCTCGCGTGACTACACGCGCGCAAGCCTGCGCCGCGCCTTTGGCATGGTGCTGCAGGACACTTGGCTGTTCGAGGGCACGGTGGCGGAAAACATCGCTTATGGTTGCCCGGATGCCACGCGCGAGCAAGTTATCGAGGCTGCCAAGCGCGCGCATGCGCACAAATTTATCGTGCAGCTGCCAGGCGGCTACGATACGGTCATCGGCGAGGACGGCGGCACGTTTAGCCAGGGTCAAAAACAGTTGCTGTGCATCGCGCGCGTCATGCTCACCGACCCGGCGATTTTGCTGCTGGACGAGGCGACCTCGAGCATCGATACCCGCACCGAGCTGCAGGTGCAGGCGGCATTCGACGAGCTCATGGCCGGTCGCACAAGCTTTGTCGTGGCGCACCGCCTGTCGACGATCCGCAACGCCGACTGCATTCTGGTCATGCGCGACGGCCAGATTATCGAGCGCGGCACGCACGACGAGCTGCTAGCGGCAGGCGGCTTTTATGCCGAGCTTTACCGCAGCCAGTTTGCCCAGTAGGGGCCACCGATTGGCGGCAGATGGTTTACATCTGCGTTGTTAGTACTAAGATATTCATCTAATAAATTGCATTAGTGGCTTTAGTTTTGGGGGAAACGAGGCAACGTGACTATGACGTGCTCTTTGGTGGTTAACAGCAAGAGCGGTAATACCAGGATGGTTTCGGGCGCGATCAAGCGCGCTCTGCAGGCTGCGGGCGTTGAGTTTGTCCATGCCGCGGCGTTGAGCGACGATGCGGATGCAGATCAGGTTGCGCTCGAGGCGCAGGGTGCCTGCGCGGCCGACACGGTGCTCGTCGGTTTTTGGTGCGACAAGGGCGCGTGCACGCCTTCGGTTGCCGCGCTGCTCTCCGCTCTGCACGGCAAGCGCGTTTTCCTGTTTGGCACCTGCGGCTTTGGGGCCGACCAGAGCTATTATCAGCAGATTATCGACCGCGTAACTTCCAATTTGGCTGGGGATGCCGAGCTTGCGGGCTGGGCGATGTGCCAGGGCAAGATGGGCCCTGCCGTAAAGCAGCGCTACGAGGCCATGCTCGAGCAAGATCCCGACAACGCCCGATTTAAGATGCTGCTCGACAACTGGGTTGCCGCAAAGGATCACCCCACCAAGGAAGATCTGGATAACATGGCTGCAGCCGCCAAAAAGGCCGTGCTGGGGGAGTAGCTCCCATCGCTGACGGCGGTCGGTCCATCTTTCTAAATGAAACGTCCTCCCGGGCGTCGGGGCACGAAGTTCCCTGCTCTACAGTCCTGCGCAAGACGAAGGCCACATTAAGTGGCCTTCTTTGCGTGCGGAACTCGCGATGAACTTCGTGCCCCGCCGTCCGGGAGGACGCCTCTTTATTGATGGGAGGCCTGATAGGTCGATGGTTCCGTGCCCGGATGCGTCCAAAGTGGGACGGGCTTTCCGGATGGGCAGGCTTTCGAAAAATGCATCCCGGAATTTGCGCTCAAAGTGGGATGCGGTTTCCGGTTGAGGGTCTAAGGGGAAAGTGCGTCCCAGAATCGACGCTTGAAATGGGATGCAGTTTCCCGATGAGGCACTCGACGGAAAATACATCCCAGAAATGGCCTTTGAGCTGGGATAAGATTTCCGCGGCATCTCGGATTCTCAAAAATGAGACACGCCGTTGGCGAAAATGAGACACGTGATATCGGGCATCGGATGTATCATTTGCAAAAATGAGTCCACTCCACTCGAATAAAGCGAGGTCCCTCATGTACGTTCCACACCCCCATATCCGTAGGCTGTCGAAAATCCCGCTTGTTGGGACGGCGGCGCTTGCTGCGTTGATCGCCACGAGCGTCGCCTGCTTCACGGCCACGCCCCAGGTTGCCCAGGCGGCAGACGCGCCCGCAATCACCGATATGACCGAGCAGGATTATCAAGCCCTGGGTCTGGGCGCGAGCGAGGACATTCCGGCCGATACCGTTGGCCCCTATTCCACTGATACCCCCACGACGTTTGCCACGCGCAGCGAGGTCTATATGGCAGCTAACGGTAGCCATGGCAATCGCTACACTCTGCGCGACAAGCTCGAGAACGTCGAGCGCGGTGACATTGGCGGCAGCAGCAAACTCACCGATGGCTATGGAAGTGTGTGGGGCGCCGCAAAGTTCTGGCAAAACGTCAACAACTTCGATACGAACAGCGATCTCTACAAGCATAGCGACTACGGTGGCGGCACCTGGTCGTACCTAAGCAACAATGAGTCCTCAACAGTACTCGCCAACGACAACAACGGTTTCTCGGGCATTCACGCCACGAGTGTTGAGTTCTGCAGCGACGCCAGCACGGGCAAAAAGAGCCGCGTTGCCGAGCTCCGTGCCTACGGCGACAGTTCCTCCACGACGATTGACGGCAAGTCATACGCCGGAAAGGTTGAGCTGGTCCTCTACTCGTTTAGCAACGGGCGTACGCGCACTCTCGACACACACCTGCCGGTGACGGTCAACACTAATATGATGTACGAAGGCCGTTTTAAGTACCTGGATGCCGGTTACCTGCAAGAGCACGACGCCGTCTTTGATGTCGAGGCGGGCGATGTCGATGGCGACGGCGTCGACGAGCTTTTTGTCTACGCGGGCTGCTATGTCGACGAGAACGGCGTGCGCAAGGCTGTAGTCGACATGTATGACTTGGAGGGCGGCAACTGGAAGCAAAGCGTCGTCAAGATCGATGCCGGTAACGCCGCGGACTACACCACGCACAACAAGGGCGGGAACGACTCCTGGACGCAGCTTCAGTCAGCTCCTGTCGTTTCGCTAGCGGCCGGCGACCTCGATCGCGATTTTTGCGATGACCTCGCCATCGTGGTCTCGGCACCCTACGGCAAGAAGAATATTGATAAGTCGACGCATTGCGAGCTGTTTTCGTGGGATGCATCCAAGGGTGCGCTCGTCCATGTCGATGCTCTGGGCGACGCGGGCGCAATCTCCCTCTCCGCGAACGGCAAGACCATGGTCGCTGCGAATGCGACGTTCGGCACGTTTGCCGCCTACGATGAAGAAGGAAAGAAGACGGGTGAAACCGTCACGGGCCTTATTCTTGCGGGCTATGACTGGCAACGCAGCGCTTTTGATTACGGCGCTTCTGACGGCAGCAAGGGGCTGTACGGCGCGCTGTACCGCTACGCGTATTTTGACTCGGAGTCTGGCGAGTTCAAGCTTTCCGATTGTAAGGAATACAGAGACGGGCTCCTCGCCTCCTATGGGCTGATGCATGTGCCCACCAGCGCATGGAAGGATAGCGCTCAGGATAAGCGCTATCCGTGCACCTTGGCGCCTATTGCCCTTGCCGCTGCCAACCTTGACGGCCTGTCCGAGCAGCTGGCGGTCGACGAGGTGCTCGTGGGTGGCGATGTGTTCCGCGACTTTGCCTGCAACACGGCACAGAGCGGGGCTCAGGGCTTGGGGTCCATGGTCGGAACCATGAGCATGAGCGGTCAGCAATACAACAGCAGCAACAAGCATGACCACAAGGGTATAGAGCAGGTGTGGATCAGCGACGTCAAGGCGGGCAGCGTCTCGGGTTCGGACCGCTATAACGAGAGCTTTATCGCCGTGGTGGGCAAGCACCGCGACGAGGACCTGCGCAAGAACGATGACTACTATTGGATGACCGCCTCGCATTTTTCGCTCGACGAGAACGGAAAGGTGCGCCGCGGCGAGGAGCAGGTGATTAGCGAGAGCAACCGTCGCGGCACTACCTACGGCACATTTATCTCGCTCGCGCTGCCCGATGTCGACAACGACAGCGTCAAGATCACGTACAAGGACCGCTACAAGGTCTATACCAACCCGCGCGTGCTTGCCGTGCTGCAGGATGCGCCCTATGTTGAGGATCTGGAGCAGGCATACGGCTATCTGGTGTTGGGCGGCACGTCATACGGAGAGGAAAAGGGCACGGGGACATCCCAGGGCTATACCATTGGCGCCGAGTTGGGCGTTGCCGTCGAGGTGCAGACCGGTCCGCCCCTGGTCGCGATGAATGCTTCAGTCGATTTTGCCGCCGAGGGATGCTATGACTACCGGAGCGAGCGCACGGTCAGCGCAAGCGTAAGCTATGAGTCGCATGCCGGCGAGGGTGACAAGGCCGTGCTCTACACGATTCCGATGGTCTATTACGAGTATGAGATTGAAAATGAGGAAACTGGTGGCAAGGGCGTGATGGCGGCGCCCGTGTCGCTCGGCGCGCAGACCTCGGTCGTTAATGTCGAGGCCTATGACCGCATTGCCAAACAGCACAATATGACGCCGCTCAGCTACTTTTTGACCAACCGGTCGGGAGAACCCGGAACCTATCAAACGACGCTCAACGGCGAGACTCCCGTTGGGGATTCCTTTGGCCTGGGCAAGCCTGGCGTAACGCGCGCCTACACGCACGATGGGTTTAACGGCGCCGCCGCGCAGTCGGGGGCGAGCATTGAGCAGACCATCGAAGTCGAGGAGGGCAAGGAGCAGGAGCTCGAGCTCGGCTTGACGCTGAACGGCAGCGTTGTCATGGGCGCGAAGCTCGCAAAGCACGAGTTGTTTGGCGGCCTGTGCTTTGGTGCCAACGCCGGCTTTACTACGGGTAACTCCTCGAGTGAATCGACCGAATACGGCGGCACCGTCGACAACCTGCCCGAGGCCGCGCAGGGCAAGTACGGTTTTGTGTGGCGTCTGGGCGTCAACGCGGTGGATGTCGACAAGTTCGAGGCAGACTCGGGCGACAAGCTCGGCACCAAGGACACCGACCAGTTCTGGATCGTGGGCTATGACGTTAAGGACGTCGAGATGCCCGACGCGCCGGCCGTGACGGGCTTTACGGCAAACGCCGTCGATTCGACCAGCGTTACGTTTAGCTGGGACGATGTACTCGCAAACAAGAGTGGCTTTAGCTACGGCGTGGGCATGCTGCAGAGCAATGCGGCGGATGCGGTCGTCAATAGCTGGAAGATTGCCGACAACACGCAGACCTCGCTCAAGTGGGATGGGCTGCAGCCCAATACGGATTATCGATTCGCCATCGCCGCCGTTAAGAATGGATCCACGATCGAAACAGGTATTCGCTCGGCAATCATCATGGTCAAGACCATGCCCGATGGCATGACGATGACCGTGAGCGGACCTGCGGCGAATGCTGCGGAGGGGTCGGATCTTGGATACGACTCTTCGGTTGAGCGCACGGCGGGAAGCCACCTGACGCTCTCGGCGATTGGCCATGTGAAGCAACTCGGTGCCGACGATAGCGAAACAGGGCTGGCACCGACCTATATGTGGTACCGCAAGGGCCGCGGCGAGGCAGAGTTTAAGCTCGTGGGTGCCGATGGCAACCTCGCGGCTGGAACGGCCTCAAAGCTCGAGATTGACCTGACCGCAGACGACGACGGTGCGCAGTATTACTGCCACGTGGGATACAACAACGTGGGCCTCGACACCGGCACGACGCTCGTGAATGTCGAGGCCGAGGAGACGGCGCCCACAACGGTGAACGCCACCCCGATCCGCACGCGCCGCCTGTTCTCACAGGCAAGTGCGGGCGCCAAGAAGTTCCTGGACCATACGCTGGTAAACACCGCCGGCCCAACCGATTCCGAAGGCTCAAAGGACCCCGAGACTCCTGAGACCCCGACGAACCCGGACAAGCCCAAGTCCGACAACGGAGCTAAGACCGACACCAAGGTCAAGACTACGACCACAGCGAAGAACCTCGCAAACACCGGCGACCAAACATTCGCCCTAGTCGCCACCGCAGCAGCAGCGGGAGCAACGCTCGTAGTGATAGCCCTCATCATGCTGATCAAGCGCCGCAAGACCCACTAGTAGCCAGTCGAACATATCGACAACCCAAAAACCCGGGTAGCCAAAAAAACAGGCCACCCGGGTTTTCTGTTGAGTGGAGACTCCGCAAGCGGAAACTGCATCCCACAATTAGCGCCCGGAACGGGACACATTTTCCGTCAAGCCCTCATCCGGAAAATCCATCCCAGTTTGAGCGCCCAGGCCGGGACACACTTTCCCAATCGGGTCCCAAGCGGAAACTGCATCCCATTCCAGACAAGAATTCCGGGACACACTTTCCGCAAACAAAGAAGGCCACTTAATGTGGCCTTCGTCTTGCGCAGGACTGTCCGAGCAGGGAACCTTATATGCCTCCGCCTGGACAGACGTTTCAGTTGTGGCTCAGCAGCTAGCAGCTACTTGATCTTGGTCGTGCCCGGCGCCAGGTTGGGGTCGGTCTCGTTGGCCTCGGTCTGGAAGTGCTCGGTGTACACGTTCTTGCCGTCGCGGAACATCTCGTAGTATTGCATCTTGGCGTAATCTTCGCGCGCCTTGGTGGCGGCTGCCGCGGCGGCGTCGTCACCGGTGACGTTGGAGGAGAGCGCCCAGCGCAGGCTGGCGTCCTCGTAGCCGACCGAGTTGATGGCGGGCAGCGACTCGCGCAGCGTCATGTGCGCTTTCTGGTAGTCGGTCAGCGGTGCGCCGATCAGCTGCATAAGCTGCGTGGACAGGTAGTTGGTGGACAGGTCGTCGACCTCGCTCGTCTGGTCGCAGCCGGCAACGTCGTAGTTGGCCCAGATGATGTAGTCGGTCTGCCACAGACGCTCCTGATGCGTAGCATCGTCTTCGCCGGTAAACCACTTGTCATTGAACTTGGACGGGAAGAACGGCTGGTGGTCGCCCCAGAACACCACGACCACCTTACGGTCGAGCTTGCTCAGGGCGTTGAGGAAGTAGCGCAGCGCCTGGTCGGACTGCTCGATGCACGAGACATACTCGTCGACATCGGAGAGCGTGCCGTCCTCGACGGTCTTGGCGTCCAAATCGGTCGTGTCGATATTCAGGTGCATCTGCTTGTCGACCGGCAGCAGGCCCGTATCGTAGCCCGAGTGGTTCTGCATGGTCACGTCGAAGATAAACTGCGGATCGGCGTTCTGGTCGAGCAGCTCAAGAATCTTGTCGTAGGTAGCCTGGTCGGTCACCATGCCGCGCAGGGTGTCGGCTCCCTGGAAGTCATTGATAGACAGGAACTGGTCAAAGCCAAAGTCCTTGTAGACGTTCTCGCGGTTCCAGTTGGTCGCGTGGTTGGGGTGCATGGCCGTGGTGGAATAGCCGAGCGATTTGAACTGTTCTGCCAGGTTCCCGGTCGTCTCCATGTTGTAGATGGTGTAGGGGTACACGCCCGAGCCCAGGTTGGCCATGGAGTTGCCGGTCATAAACTCAAACTCGGTATTGGCGGTACCGCCGCCGTAGGCGCTCACATAGAGCTTGCCGCGGCTGAGGCAGTTGGACAGGTTCTTAAAGTACTGCGGGCCCTCGTAGCCGGCGCGCATGTTCTGGTAGATCGAAAGGTCTGAGAAGGTCTCGTTCATGATGGCGATGACCGTGGGCTTCTCGCTGTCGAACTGCTCCTTTGCGGCGGCGCGCTCGTCGCTCTTGGCCGCGTCGGACTTGTCGTAGGCCTTGGCGTACTTTTTGAGCGTGGCCTTGGCATCGTCGACGGAGTAGTCGGCGGGTTTGGGCGGCTTGATGGACTGCGCCGCACTAATAAAGGCGGGCAGGTAGCCCTCGCGCCAGTAGCTCTCGAGCGGGCGCCAGGTGTAGACGGTGATGCCGAGGGTGTTGTAGTAGTCGATGAGCGTGACATGCGCGGTTACGCCGCCCAGGCACAGCACTGCCACGAGCAGGTTGGTGAGCAGCATGCGCTTGGCGTTGGCGGCACCCTTCTGACGGTGCGGTGCCACCAGGCCGGCGTACTCGCACAGCAGCATGGCGATGGCGGTAAAGCCCATGGACAGCACACAGAACAGCGAGATGGAGAAGGTGTAGCCGGTGCCGGCGACCGCGGCGGCGGTGGAGATGGCCGAAAGGTCGCCCGGCTGGATGGGCATGGATTTAAACGTGATGACGAAGAACTCGGCAATGCCCAGGACAAAGAGGGCAAAGGCCAGGACCGCGGGAGCTGCGCCGTGGCGCTGGAACAGGAAGAACAAGCCGATCATGAGCACGGTGATGATGGCCCACTCGAGCAGGATGCACAGGGGGTAGACCCAGGTAAAGTCGTGGTTGGACGAGACCTCCATGCCCAGCAGCGCAAAGACGCCGGCGAGCAGCAGGCACAGGACGGCGGCGACGAGTGGTTTGCCCACAAAGGCGCCGCGCAGGCGGGCGAGCTTGCCGGTGGGGGCGGGGGCGTCGGGCTTGGCGAACGCAAAGACGCGCGGGGCGATGCGATCGCGGGCGATGCTGGCCCAGGCGCATCCGGTGAGGATGGCGTTGGTCAGGATGAGCATCACAAAGGCGAGCGGCTCGTTTTGGGCGACGAGGCCAATGGCGCCCCAAATAGTCAAAAAGACCTGGAACAGGCCGAAGACGACGCTCCACCCAAGAGCGCTTTTGGCAACGGTGCCCGACTGAGCGCGAATGGCCTTGGCCTCGCGCAAGACAAGGTAGACGGTCGCCGCAAGACCGACGAGCGAGATGGCGGCAGCGAACATGCTGAGACTCCTCACAAACTAAAACGTATGAAAGCGGGGGTTTACCCGATTGTTACCAAGATATGCGCTGCAATTGGTGGCTGCGCACAACAACCAGCCATATTAACGCGCACGTGCGGCGGTGTGGCGCAATGTAGTGGCGGCCTGCGCGATAATGGACGGGAATTACACGGAAACGTAAAGGCTTCTTAAAGAATT
>UQIB01000047.1 GCA_900541015.1 uncultured Collinsella sp.
TCGGCCAGGTCGCACATCGTCAGCGCGACCACCATATGCGTAACGCCCAGCAGCTCCAGCACATGCACGTGCTCGCGGGTCTGTGGCATTACGCCCTCGACGGCAGAGACCACCAGCACGGCCACGTCGATGCCTGTCGCACCCTGCACCATGGCGCGCAGGTAATGCGCGTGGCCCGGCACGTCGACCAGGCCGACGATCTTGCCACTCGGCAGCGCCAGCTCGCCAAAGCCCAGCTCCACGGTCATACCGCGACGGCGCTCAACCTCCAGACGGTCGGGATTCTTGCCGGTCAGCGCCTCAATCAGTGCCGACTTACCGTGGTCGACGTGACCCGCCGTGCCAACGATAACGGGACACTCCACCAGCGCCTGAGCCTCACTCATCGTGCAACCGCCTTCTCAACGCAAGCGACGAGCGTAGATGCCGCCGTCTCGATATCGCGGTCGCCCACGAGCGTGCGCGCATCAAACAGAATGCGGTCGTGCGAAGCGCGCGTGACGACCGGCGTATCGAAGTCTTGGACGAGCGAGCGCTTGAGAGCGTCGACGGACAGGCGCCCGTCGACCGGGCAGACGGCCACGCACATCGTGGGCAGCTCGACGGTAGGCAGCGAGCCGCCGCCGGGAGTCGACGACTCCTCGACGATCTCCACCTGAACGGCGCACGGGCAACCCGCCTTATCGAGGCCCGCCACCATCAGATCGCGCAACTTGCGTGCGCGGCGCTCCAGATGAGTCTGCGGAAGCGTGAGCATATTGAGCACCGGCACCTCGCGATGGGCCACATCCGCCCCATCCATGTAGATGCGCAGCGTAGCCTCGAGCGCCGCCAGTGCGAGCTTACCCGGACGCAGAGCGCGCATAAGCGGATGCGACCCACAGGCCTGGATGAGGTCACGACGGCCCATGATAATGCCCGCCTGCGCCGCGCCCAGCAGCTTATCGCCCGAGCACGACACCAGATCGAGCCCTGCAGCGACCGAAGCCGGCGTGGTTTCCTCGCCGCCGCGCGCCAAGATGTCGTCGGGTAACAGCGCCCCCGAACCCTGGTCTTCATAGAACAGCAGGCCGTGCTTATGGGCCAGCGCGGCGAGCTCCCTTGAGCTCACTTCCTCGTGAAAACCCTCAATGCGATAGTTGGAAGGATGAACCTTCAGGATCATGGCAGTTTCGGACGTGATGGCGCGCTCGTAGTCACCCAAATGCGTGCGGTTGGTGGCGCCGACCTCGACGAGTTTGGCACCAGAAGCCGCCATGACATCAGGGATGCGGAAGCTACCGCCGATCTCGACAAGCTCGCCGCGGCTGACGATGACCTCTTTGCCTGCGGCATGGGTCGCCAGCACCAGCAGAACGGCGGCCGCGTTATTGTTGACGACCAGCGCGTCCTCGGCACCGGTGAGTGAGCGGATGAGCTGCGCGGCATGCTCCTTGCGCGACCCACGCGAGCAGGTGTCCACGCTGTACTCGAGCGTGCTGTAGCCGCGTGCGACCTCGGCCACGGCCTTTGCCGCCGACTCCGCGAGCGGGGCGCGGCCCAAGTTGGTATGGATGACCACGCCCGTGGCGTTGACGGCGGGACGCAGGCTCGGCAGCGCAGAGCGATGCGCGCGCCACTCGATGGCCGAGGCCAGCTCGCGCTTAGAGCGCGGGGCGGCACCGGCGCGAATCGCGGCGCGCTCCTCGTCGAGCTCGGCCGTCACGGCAGCATGGACCACCGCGTCGCAGGTCTCCCCCGCCGCCTTCACCACCGGCCACTCGGCAAGCAGCTCGTTGACGGAGGGAATGGCGCGCAGGCGGGCGCGCACCTCATCGGACATGTTCTGGCTATCGCTCATGTGCGGCCTTTCAAAAGAAACGTGGGTCAGTCGAATACATCAGCTGAGTCAATTACTCGTCATTATCCCCGCGCGCGACAATCTTTTCCACGCGAACGGCGTTTTCCTGAGTGAGCGCGGCGCCCGTCAACGGGTCCCAACGCAACGGTGTATGGTCGAGCGGGCCGACGCCCAAGGCTTGAGCGCCGCCGGCATCGGCGCCAAACGAACGTCCGCCGGGGGCGGCCGACGTAAAGATGCACGCCGGATGCAGATAGGGCGTCGTCTCCACGCGCACGCGATCGCGGCCCATGTCGCTCACAAGCTCGACGACCTCGCCATCGGCGATACCCATGTGAGCGGCGACATCCGCGTTCATCTGCACGGCGTCCAAGTCCGACCCCGCCTCGGCGGCACCTTGAGCCGCAAGCCTGCGCGAGGTGTGCGACTCAAAGGGCCGGTTGCCACTAATGAGGCGAAACATCCCCGGGCCGGGCTCCACCATGGGAGCGATCCAGTTGGGTACACGACCCAGACCGGCTCGTTCCCATACGTCGCTTGCCAGCGCAATTTTGCCGCCATCCAAGGGAATCGCCGGCTCGCCCGTACGCGACGGCAACGCAACACCCGTGTCGGCCCAGCCGCGCTCCTTGAGCTTGTCAAGATTGATCCCAAAAGGCGCCACCTGGGCAGCCGCCAGATCGTCAGACGTAAACTGGAAGTACTCGCCCACACCACACGCCTGCGCCAGACCGGCAAAAATCTCCCGGCCGGGACGCGTGCCGTCATGCTGCACAGGCAGCACGGCGTTGCGGTAGAACACGCGAGCATCGTTGGCGCCCACGACTGTGCCCACACCGCGGTCGGCCTCCAGATACGTCACGTCGGGCAGCACGAAGTCAGAAGCACGCGCCGTCTCGGACCAACGAATATCAATCGTCACGAGCAAGTCGAGCCGCTGCAAAATACCCAACCAAGCCTGTGCATTGCCATAGCCCGCACCGGGGTTACTGGCATAGACGATGAGCCCACGCAAATCGCCGGCAAGAATCGACTGACCGATGGTCGTGCACAGGCCGCGCACCGGATCGACCAGTGGATAGCGCTCGGACCCCAGCTTGGGCCCGCGCGGCACCGGCGGCGTCGCAAAGCGTGCGGGATCGAGGTCGCCCAACACGAGCGGCGTGGGCGGATTGAGCGCGCCGCCCGCATGCCCGATGCAGCCCAGCAGCACATCGACCAAGCAGATAGCGCGCGCGGTCTGGGTGCTATTGGCATACGCGATACCGATGCCGCCATGAAAGCCCGCATCCACCACAGCAGCAGGCGCGGCGGCAGCCAGATCGCGCGCCGTGGCGGTAATCTCTACGGCCGGCACGTCGCACATCGACTCAGCCCACTCAGGCGTCCAAACAGCAGCCGCCTGCGCCAGCTCATCAAACCCCGTGGCATAGCGGTTCACGAACTCGTGGTCATACAAGTCCTCGGCAATGAGCACATGGGCAATGCCCAGCAGCAGCGCCAGATCGCATCCGGGACGCACGCGCAGCCAGCGGTCGGCAAGCGCGGCCGAGCCACTGCGCCGGGGGTCAACTACGATGATCTTTGCCCCACGGCGACGGGCATCGTTGAGCGCATCAACGGCCCCCATCGTCGACGAATCGACGATGGAACGCCCCAGGTACATGATGCAGTCGGCATGCGCCAGGTCGGAGGCGGGACTATAACCCAGGCTGTGCTCCCAACCGGTAAGTCGGCTTACCTCGCAGGCACCGTCGGCACCGTACACGTTGGGCGAGCCCAGTGCATGCATAAAGCGATAGGCCCAGTAGCGGTCGAACGAGGGCACGCCGAGCGTCATGCCCAGCGCGCGCGGACCATGCCCGTCAACAATCCCCAAAAGGCGCTCGGCAATCTGGGCAAACGCCTCGTCCCAGGAAATCGCATCGAACCCCGAGCCATCCCGGCGGCGTCGCATGGGGTGCACAATGCGGTCGCGCTCGTCAAACGGCATTGCCAGACGATGCCGTCCGCGGGCGCACAGGGCACGCGCCGCGCACGGATGCCCCGGCACCGGCAACTCGGCCACCACGCGCCCATCCTCAACATGGGCCGCAAAGGCGCAATCGGCATAGCATCCCCCGCATGTGGTCACCACGGCGCGACCGTCACGCTTCACAGCAGATGCCATCTCGATTACCCCTTTCATCAGCCAAACACAACAGGCCAAAAGCCCGGCAACGAGCCCCAGACCCAAAAAGCCTCCCGCACGGCAACGCCCCGCGGGAGGCCCAACGTCAAACAGACGGTACCTTACGCCTCGGACTTCTTGGCGTAGATAAACCAGTAGCCGAGCGCGATCAGGACCGCGCCGCCCACGATGTTGCCCAGCGTGGCGGCGGACAAGTTAAACGCAATGCCCGCAGCGTTGAGCGCGTCGGCGCCGGCGACGTCGGCACCATAACCGCATGCATGCATCACGGCACCCATGGGCAAAAAGTACATGTTGGCAACGCAGTGCTCAAAACCGCAGGCCACAAAGGCGGCGATGGGCAGCAGAATGCCCACAACCTTATCGACCACGGTCTTGCCGGCGGTACCGATCCACACGGCAAGGCACACAAAGATGTTGCACAGGATGCCGCGGAAGAAGATCGTCACCCAGTCGATCGTCACCTTGCCGGCGGCGACGCTCACCATGGAGTTGGCGACCGCCTCGCCGTTGAGCTTGTAAATGCCGGCCATGTACACCAAAAAGACGATGAACAGGGCACCGACAAAGTTACCGATCCACACGACGACCCAAGCCTTGAGCATCTGAGCCAGGGTGATCTTTTTGCTCTTGAGCGCGCAGACCATGAGCGAATTACCGGTAAACAGCTCGGCGCCGCACACCAGCACCAGCACCAGGCCCAGGCAAAAGCACAGACCGCCCACGACGCGCTGGGCGCCCCAGCCCAGCGTGCTGTCGCTCAAAAACACCGTAAAGAACAGGCCGCCGAAGGCGATAAACGCGCCGGCGAACATTGCCAACAGAAAGGCCTTAGCGACCGGCAGGTTAGCCTTGGTCACGCCGGCGGTCTCGGTCTTGGCCTCGATCGCGGCGGGCGCCAGGCAATCGGGAGCGGGGTACTCCACCTTGGAATCTGCCATGTCAATCACTTCTTTCCTAATCAGCAGGGACAAGCGCTGCTATAGCTCCTGCCCCAAGCGGACAAAGTGGGAAAAGTCGTTGGCGGCCACGGCGTCGTACACGGCGTCGACGGCGTCAAAGACCTCCGGGGACATAGGGTTGTAAAACTCCGTATCGCCCGGCTGAATCCCTATGAAGACGATATCTTCGCACGATTGCTCGATTTCCTCGATCAGAATCGACAAAGGGAGCGAATGCGTGGTGAACATCGACTTGCGGGCCACATCACGTTTGTCGAGCAGGCGGATGGCGCCGACGGGCAGCGCCATATCGGCGGCATCGACCAAGACCAGACGCGGCGGACGCTCGCGCTTAACCTCGATGATGTCGTCCTCGGGCGTTTGGCCACCGTCGATGGTGTACCAACCGGCAATAGGCGCGTCCTCCATCTTTTTGGAGAGCACGGGGCCGGCGGCATCGTCGGCACGCAGCACGCTTCCCGCCGTGAGCACGATACCCGCAAACGGGGCGCCGTTCACACGTCCATCCACAACGCGACCCATTACTGCAACCTTCCCGTCAGGTACACGCCCGACACATCGCGCACGCGCTCAACCAGATCGCGGAACTTCATCAGAAACGCGACCTGCTGGGCATGCAGGCCAAAGTCGTCGTCGAACACCGAGATGCCGGCCTTGGCCGAGCCGCGAAAACCGCGCTCGTCGAGCAGCGTGTCGCAGGCCTCGAGCAGCAACGGCACCGCCGCCTTGTCAAGCTGGCACTCGCCAAAGGAGCGGATGGCCTCGAACTTGGTCTTGGCCTCCCCCTCCGGCAGCGCATCGACGAGCGAATAGAAGACATCCACCGGCACCGACAGGCGCGGCTCAAAGCAATCGAGCACGCCGGTGTGATGGCCCACGGCGAGCGTGTAGTACAGCACGTCGCAGGCCTCCTGGGGAACGTCTTCCTCGGTCTCCACAAACTTACGCGTGAGCTCATAGAAGACCACCTGGTCGGGCGCATGGCCCAGGCAGGGGTCGGCGACGCCCTCGGCGGCCTCGTCGCTTGCGCGCGAGGCATCGCCAAAGGAGCCGCCGAGCATACCGGGGCCCGCAAAGTAACCAGAGCGGTCCGTGAGCTCCATCTAGTGACCTCCGGCCAGCACCAGATCCTGCAGCGCCGAGTAGACCTCAACGCGGCGTGGATCGTCCTGCTTGTCGATGAGCAGCGCCATGGCACCTCGGATATCACCCTTGGGCGCGCCCTCGAGCGTATCCATAAACTCGTTGGCCAGGTCGCGGCCGTAACGGTAGCCGCTCATGGCGCGAGCCTCGCGCTCGATGGCAACGCGCAGCTTGTACGGCACGCCGGGGTGCAGGATATCGGCCTGCTCGCCGGCGGCCTCCACCGTGGTCTCGGCATGGAGCTTTTGGTCCAGCAGACCGAGCGCCATGGCAAAGCCGTAGATGGTCTGCGCGGGGCTGGGCGGGCAGCCGGGGATGTAGACGTCGACCGGCAGAATCTTATCCGTGCCGCCCCAGACGCAGTAGTTGTCGTAGAAGATGCCGCCGGTGCAGCCGCAAGCGCCATAGGACACCACGATCTTGGGATCGGGTGCGGCCTCAAAGGCGCGCAGGGCCGGCATGCGCATGGCACGCGTCACGGCACCGGTGTACAGCAGCACATCGGCGTGACGGGGCGAGGGCACGACCTTGATGCCAAAGCGCTCGACGTCGAAGACGGGCGTGATGGAACCGAAGATCTCGATCTCGCAGCCGTTGCAGCCGCCGCAGTCAACACGGTAGACGTACACCGAGCGCTTGATCTTCTTAAGAAGGGTCGCCTTGGCCTTCTCGATGCTCTCGTCGAGCTCGATCTTGGTCGGGCGGTACTGAAGCCGCTCGGGCAAAAGCGTGGGTTCGGCCATGGTTACTCCTCCTTCGTTTCAAAATCCATGATGATGCCCTCGACCGGTGCCGGACCGGCGGGAATCTCGGGCGCATCGGGGTTGAGCTCGCGGTCGATATACTCCGGGTTCACGCCGTGGCCGCCCAGATACTCCATGCCGGGGCCCTGGGGCTCGCCGGACGCAAGCGTCTCGTTGGCAGCCATGCCGTGCGCGTTGCCGGTCTTTACGGCCGATGCGGCGCGCAGGGCGTCGAGCTCGCGCTTGCACTCCTGGCACATACCGACGGTACGGGCAGCCTGCTCGGCCTCCATGCCGCCGGCCTTTTGCAGCAGGCGCTTGGCGTAGTCGATCTCCTTGTGCGGGGCAAACGGCTTACCGCAACGCGAACAATGCTCGAGCGTGTAGACGCTTTTGCTGGTGAGGTCGTCCTTGCTCATGACGGCCAGCTCAAACTCCTCGGTGAGCTTGATGGCCTCCATGGGGCAGGCTTCCTCGCAGCGGCCGCAAAAGATGCAGCGACCGTAGTCGATCGACCAGGTGATGGTATCGGCCGCAAGGTCGGTGTCCATGCGAATGGCATCGGCCGGGCACGCCACGCCGCAGGCACCGCAGGCGATGCAGAGCTCGGCGTTGTGCTCGGGCTTGCCGCGCATGTCCTTGTTGGTGGGGAACGGCGCAAACGGGTACTTGACCGTCGCGTCGCCGGCCTTGGCGTTGACCTTCCAAAGCTTCAGCATATTAGAGCGCCTCCTCATCGAGCGGAGCGGCCATGGTGCCCTCGCCCGCAAGCGGCGACTTGTCGCGCCAGACGTTCTCGAACTGCTCCTTGTCGAGCACGTGGTCGCGCTTGGCGGCGACATCGGTCACCGTCACGCGGTCGGTGCAGGAGTAGCACGGATCGAGCGAGCCGACGATCAACGCAGCGTCACCCACGGTGTTGCCGCGGAACATGTAGCGCAGGACCGGCCAGTTGCTGTACGTGGCGGCCTTGGCGCGCCAGCGGTAGCACTTCTGGTTATTGCCGAGCATGGCCCAGTGCACGTCCTCGCCGCGCGGTGCCTCGGTGGCGCCGATGGCGTACTTGTGCGGGGTGTACTCCCAATCCGTAGTGAGGATGGGGCCCGACGGGCAGTTCTCGAGCATGGTCTCGATCATGTCGATCGAATCGTAGACCTCCTGGATGCGAACGGCGGTACGGCCGAAGGCATCGCAGGTGTCTGCCGTGGCGGCGTGCATCTTTTGGACATCCGGATCGGCGTAGCCATCGAAGGGATGGTCAAAGCGCACGTCGCGGGCATAGCCAGAGCCACGCATGAGCGGGCCGACCGGCGAGAAGTCGCGAGCGATCTTGCGGTCCAGAATGCCAATACCGCTCGTACGCTCGATAAAGTTGGGCGTGGAGAGCAGCATGTCGACGAGTTCATGAACCTCGGAGCGCAGCTGGTGGATGGTCGTGAGCGTGGAGAGCTTCTGCTCGGCCAAAATGTCGCGACGCACGCCGCCGATCACGTTGAGGCCGTAGGTCTTGCGGTGACCGGAAAGCTTCTCGGCCAGGTCCATGGACTTCTCGCGGACGCGGAAGAACTGCTGGAAGCCGGAGTCGAAGCCCGTGTAGTGCGATGCCAGGCCAATGTTGAGCAGATGCGAGTGCAGGCGCTCGACCTCGAGCATGATGGCGCGGATGTACTGGGCGCGCGGCGGGACATGGATGCCCTGGGCGCGCTCAACGGCCTCGGCATAGGCCACCGAGTGGGCGCAGCCGCAGATGCCGCAGATGCGGTCGGCGAGGAACGTCACGGCGTCATAGTTCAGGCGCGTCTCGGCGACCTTCTCCATGCCGCGGTGCACGTAGAACAGACGGTAGTCGGCGTCGACGATCGTCTCGCCCTCGACGAACAGGCGGAAGTGGCCGGGCTCGTCGGAGGTAATGTGCAGCGGGCCCATGGGGACGAGCGTGGTCTCCTTGCCCTTGGTGTCGGCCAAGAACTCATAGTTTTCCATGTCGCTCGCGGGAGCGGGACGGAAGCGGTAGTCCATAGAGTCCTTGCGCAGCGGATACAGGCCGCTGGGCCAATCGTCGGGCAGCACCAGGCGACGACGATCGGGCAGGCCCTCGGGGATCAGGCCGAACATATCGCGTAGCTCGCGCTCGCCCCACACGCAGGCGGGGACGAACGGCGTCACGGACGGGAACGTCATCTTGGCGGGATCGACCTCGG
>UQIB01000048.1 GCA_900541015.1 uncultured Collinsella sp.
ACCCCAAAATGAAGGCGTCGTGATGATGGCCCCCTTGGTGCAAAGAAACCTGACCCCAATGCACCAAGTTAGAACCAGAGGAAGTCGCTGCGGGTGACGGTGGCGCCGATGGCGAAGGGCATGCAGGCGATGACCGGGTACAGGTAGCGCATGTAGGTCGAGCCGTTACATGGACCGATCAGGCACACGGCGAGCACGCCCAGCAGCGGTATCCAGATGGCCAGCGCGCGCCACGAATGGCGGCGCAACAGGTAAACCACCACGACGACCATAATCCACACATAGGTGGCCGAGCTCATGGTGAGCGAGATAAACGGGATGCGCTGCACCGCCACGCGGTACAGGTTAATCAGGTGGTCGCACCAGCGCACAACCTTGCTATCGACCGGATGGAAGTCAAAGTACTTGAGGTTATCGGGCTTCGCCATGATCTCGGCACTGCGCGCGGTGCTGTAGACCCACGCATCGCGAGCGCTCGGGTAGAAGTACCCGTAGTAGTTATTGACGAGCGCCGAGATATAGCACTCGGGGTCCCTTTTGAACATCTGGGCCCACACCTCAAAATAGGCCTTGATGTCCTCCTGTGAGGCGTACTCATTGAAGCAGTTTTTGACGGCATCCGACTTGTCGGGGTTGTAGCGACGGCCCAGGTTCTCGTACTTAAGCACGCGATCGATCACAGCGCGCTCCTCATCGGTCACCAAGCCGTCGCAGGGAGCTTCCACGATGGTGCCGTCCTCCTTAACCGTGGGGTTGACGCCCGAGTTGAGGCCATCGTGCTTTTGGACGAAGCGTGCCGTCTGTTGAAACGGAATCGAGAGGATTTCGCGCTTGGAACCAGGCGTGATATCGTGCGCCGGCATAAAGACCTTGGTGAAGTACATATTAGAGGCAAGGCAAAGCGCGAGCACCGCGAGAACGCCAACCCAGCGGAAACGCGGGATGGCGCCTGAAGGCGCAGCACCAGTCTGCTTGGCTGCACGACGAGCCACATGCACGTCCCATACGCAAAACGCCGCCGCGATTACGCATGCCGCCAGGGGAAACACCAGGCCGCCGTTGCGCAGGAACGTGGAACCCATGGAGCCCAGAGCGAGCAGCAGCCAGTCGTGGCGCGCAAAGAGCACGGGGGCTTTCTCGCCCGCTCGCTCGGCATTGGCATCACGACGGGGCAAGCCACATGCCACGAGCTTGACGGTCTGTACCAGCAGCACCAAAAACGCGTCGGCAAAGAGTACGTCTTTGGTGAGCAACGCCGCGTAGTTAGAGAACATCGGCATAAACGCAAAGAACAGCAGGATCGCACCGCGAACCGGCAGGCTCACGCCCAATTTGCGCAGCGACGAAATGGAATAGGCCATGCAGGCAGCCGTGATGACAAATTGAGCGCAGGTGTAGATGGCAAGACCCGCGTTAGCGCTGTTGAACAGCGAAAGCCCCAGCTGGACGCACGAACCGATGATAGCCGTGTGCACTACGGGATGATGCCCGTTGAGCAGCACGTTGGGGTTGAGTAGGCGCAGGTAGTCGCTCGTGCCGTTGGGATAGTTGAACCACTGGCGAATCTGCGCGCCCGTATCTCCCATAAAAAGGCCGGGCAGCGAAGCGATGAGCGTGGGCGTCCAGGCGATCATAAGCACCAGGAAGGGCCCGACAAAGGGATGGACCGAGAGCACGGCGTGAGTCACACGCCATACGCGGCCAAAGTGCGCTTCGGAAAACGGGATGCGTCGGGAGCTCAGCCAATCTAGACACTCAAAGGCAAGGTAGAAGGCAACGATCGCTAAGAGCATCCAGCCCGCGCCGCCAATCCAGGCGCAGATGATGCGGGCTTTGTCGCCAAGGACAATCTCAGCCGAGTCGGTGAGGTCGTAGCTGCGGCCGAACACCATGCAGATGGCGAAGAACAGCGACGGCAGAATGATCGATGGACGCCAGGTGTCGCCACGGCCAAAGAACACGTAGCGAAACGGCAGAGTGAGCAGGCAGGCAAGCGCAAGCAACATGACCGCGTCGGTATGGCCGGCAAACGAGAGGAGCACCTCGTAGCACACGTACAGCATGCCCGAGGCTTTGGGGTCAATCGCCAAGACTGCGTTGCTCGACACCGGGGCAGGATCGATGGAAAACGCCGTGGTCGCCAACAGCGCGAGCAAAAATGCGATGAGCGTCTGCTTGGCGGGGTAGCGCTTAAACCAGACGATGCGGGCAGCGTCGCGCGCAGCCGTTGTGGAGAGGTCGGAATCCTTCACAGTCCGAAAGCCTTTCTAGAAACCTGCCAAAAAGGGACAGGTTTATTTTGGCAGGTTTTATCTGGGGAAACGTTACGGTTCTGTCATCGTTGCCCAGCAAACCACCACAAAGGTGCCCTGTCCCCTTTGTGGTGGTCTTGGTTAGGCGTCGAGGTAGATGCGCTGGGGCTGGTTGCGGCGACGAGCAAAGATGATGAGCGCCAGGCCCGCGATTACGAGCGGCAGGCTCAGCAGCTGACCCATGGTGATGACGCCGCCCAGCAGATAGCCCAGCTGCGCATCGGGCACACGCACAAACTCAATGAGGAAGCGGACGATGCCGTAACCCATCACAAAGACGCCCATAAACGTGCCTTGGGGCAGTAGCGGCTTTTTGCGGCTGAGCACCTGCAGAATGCAAAAGAGCACAATACCCTCGAGGAATGCCTCGTAGAGCTGGGAGGGATGGCGCGGCATATCACCCGCGGTGCCGCCAAAGATCACGCCCCAGGGCAGATCGGTCGGCTTGCCCCACAGCTCGCCGTTGACAAAGTTGGCACAACGGCCCAGGCACAAGGCCAGCGGCGCGCCTATGACGGCAAGGTCTGCCAAAGTCCATGCGTCGAGCTTATACATGCGGCACACGATGATGCCGCCGATAATGCCGCCCACCAAGCCGCCATGGAAGCTCATGCCGCCCTCGTTGGTGGCAAAGATCTCGAGCGGGTGCGCCCAGTAGTAGCCATCACCGTAAAAGACGACGTAGAACAGGCGCGCACCGATAATGAGGCCAAAGACCACGCCGACCACGACACTCGTCAGGTCGTCAATCGTGATGTTAAAACCCCAGCGACGCTGCGTGCGGTACATGACGACCGCCGTGAGCAGGGCGCCGACCACATAGGCCAGACCATACCAGTAAATCGTGATAGGCCCCGCCGAAATCGCGACGGGATCAAGCATATGGTAGAAGTCGTTGAGCATGTCGACCCTCCTACTCCCTACATACAAATGCGGCCGCGGGCCTTGCGCTCGCAGCCGCATATTTGGGCGTAACGTCTATGCGGAGTATGCCGTCCGCAGCTTTCGCAGCTTAGAACGGCGCGTACTCGTCGTACAGGTCCTCGGCCTCGCCGGAGGCATTGACCTGCTCAACTCGGGTAACGCCGGGCACATGCTCCTTCAGGATGCGCTCAATACCCATGGACAGGGTCAGCGAGCTCATGGGGCAGCCGGCGCAAGCGCCCTGCAGCTCCAGTTTGACGACGCCCTCGTCGTCGACGCCCACATACTCCATATCGCCGCCATCGGCCTGCAGGTTGGGGCGAATCTCTTCAAGAACCTTCTTAAGCAGCTCTTCGTTAACAGCCACAGGGGCTCCTTTCTCACAATTACGCGGGCGCGCCCGCGGACAGAAGCTATGTTACTACAGCCGTGTACCCGCTCACGAGCCGTCCATGCGCGCAGACGCGACTTTCACGAGTAGTCAATTTGGGACGGGGCTCTTTTGGCTGCCTTTTGTTGCCAGCTGGCGTTGCCACGCGCTACTGCTGAGCCCGCCCCTCGGTGCCGATGTGAACATCGACGATAACCTGGCGGTAGCTGATGCCACAGGAGTCGAGAATGCGGCGGCTGATGCGCCCATCATCGGTGTCGGCGTACTTGTTGTCCAGGTAGACGACCTCGCCCACGCCCACCTGAGCCAA
Organism: uncultured Collinsella sp.; assembly: GCA_900541015.1. GTDB lineage: Bacteria > Actinomycetota > Coriobacteriia > Coriobacteriales > Coriobacteriaceae > Collinsella. The sequence continues at coordinate 3,938 of UQIB01000048.1, forward strand.
AATCTTGGCGCAGTCGTGGCACGGGAACAGCGTGACGTAGACCGTGGAACCCTCGAGGTCCTTGAGCGAGCCACGGTAGTTGAGCACGGCGTTGGCCTCGGCATGGACCACGTAGTTGTGCTTGTCCTGCAGCGGGTCGTCGCTCGTACCCCACGGAAAAAAGTCGTCGTTGAGCGCCGAGGGCGTGCCGTTGTAGCCCACCGAAAGGATGCGGTGGTTGGTGTTGGCGATGCACGCACCCACCTGCGTGTTGGGGTCCTTGCTGCGGCGCTGCGCGGCGATGGCCACGCTCATAAAGAACTCGTCCCAGCTAATGACGTCCAGGCGCTTGCCTGACGAAGTTTGATGAAGATCGTCCGACATGGCAGACACCTCCGTAATCGCAATAGTTTGACCCATTGTAGCAGGTGAAAGGTGGGGGCGTTTATCCCACCGACTTCCTCGTCCTACACGCGACGGGGCTTTTGGTTGATGTGGTAGAGCTCGGCGAGACCCCGCAGCGTCAGCGCGTCGTCGACCGTCAGGCTATGGCCGACCAGCGACGCGAGTGCCTCGGCATCGTCGCCGGTAATGACGATGGGCACGTCGCCCTCCCCCGCGGCCTTAGTCGCGCGCATCTCGGCGAGCACCATGTCGAGCATGCCGTCGATGCGGGCTACCTCGCCCAGAACCACGCCCGAGCGCATGGCCTCGCGCGTGTTGCGACCGATGACGTGCGTTGGCGCCGAAGGCTCGACCTGAGGCAAACGCGCCGCAGCAGCCGAAAGCGAGCGGGCGCCAAGCGCCAGACCCGGCGCGATGACGCCGCCCACAAAGGTACCGTGCGCGTCGATGACCTCGATATTGGTCGTGGTACCCAGGTCGATTACGATGCACGGAGAGCCGTAGACGGCACGGGCCGCCACGGCGTCGGCGATGCGGTCGGGGCCGATCTCGGCCGGGTCGTCGTAGTGGACGGGCATGCCGGTCTTGAGGCCCGGCCCCACGGTGAGCACGCGCCCCGTGCAGGTACGGGAAAGAGCCGCCTTCCACGGGCGCTCGAGCGCCGGCACCACGCAGCTCAGCACTGCGGCCGCGGGAACGAGTGCACCCGGCATGCCCGCATCGGCTGCCAGTGCGCCCATGACCTGCGCGAGCCTCATGCGCGCTTCGTCGGCCGTAATGCTCGACGGCGTCGTGATCTCGCACGTCGCAAGCGGGCATTCCTGCGCCGCGGCCGAATCCTCGGCAAACAGGCCAAAGCGAATGAACGTGTTGCCCACGTCGACCGTCAATATATATGCGCACCCATTAAGCATCGTCGGCGCTCCTTTCGTCTGCCCAGCAGTATATCGCCTACCTAAACCAGTCATCCCAAAATGACTAGCTTGCGGCTATACTGGTGCGCGGTCGCGCGCGAGCTCACGCGGCGGCCCTTGGTAACCCGACTTCCCGCGCCGTATCCGTAGCGGCGCTCCCGGGGGAAGCGGATATACGCAAAGGAGTTCTATATGAGCAATCCCTCAAACCGCGCTTCGATGCGCGGGCAACTCACGCTGCGCGGCGTCGTCATCGGCGTCCTTGGCTGCGTGATTATCACGGCAAGCTCGGCCTACACCGCCCTCAAGATGGGCGCACTCCCCTGGCCGATCGTCTTCGCTGCCGTCATCTCGCTGTTCTTCCTTAAGCTCATGGGCAACGCCAGTCTCAACGAGGCCAACGTCACCCACACCATCATGTCCGCGGGCGCCATGGTCGCCGGCGGTCTGGCGTTTACCATCCCGGGCGCCTGGATGCTGGGCTATGCCGACCAGATCAGCTGGCTCGACATGTTTATCGTGGCACTCGCCGGCACCATCCTGGGCCTGCTGGCCACCGCGCTCATCCACCGTCACTTTATCGTGGACGCCGCGCTTGAGTTCCCCACCGGCAACGCCGCAGCTCAGACCCTGCGCGCCACCGAGGCTGGCGGCAAAACCGGCAAGCAGCTCTTTGGTTCCATGGCCATCGCCGGCATCTATAGCGTGCTGCGCGACGCCCTGGGCGTGGTGCCCAGCATGCTGTGCACGCTCAACATCCCCGGCGTGACCTTTGGCATCTACAACTCGCCCATGCTGCTCTCCGTCGGCTTCCTCGTGGGCTTCGCCCCGGTCGCTTTCTGGTTTGCCGGCGCCCTGTTGGGCAACTTTGGCATCATTGTCGGCGGCACCGCTGCCGGTCTGTTCGACGTTGTGACTGCACAGGGCATCGTCAAGTCCCTGGGCATGGGCCTCATGATGGGCTTTGGCGTCGCCGTCGTCCTCAAGGACATCCTGCCGCAGGTTGCCGGCATCGTCCGCGGTCTTGCTGCCGACAGCTCCACCGACACCGACGAGCAGTCGCTCATCTCGGGCTCCCTTAAGCTCGACGCCGGCATCATCGGCCTGGGCGCTGCCGCCATCGCCGTGATCGTCGCCATCGTGCTCGACCTTGGCCCCGTTCCGGCCGTCATCGTCACGCTGTTCACCTTTGTCACCACCATCATGAGCGCGCAGAGCTGCGGCCAGACGGGCATCGACCCCATGGAGATCTTTGGCCTCATCGTCATGCTCATCGTTGCCGCCTTCGCGCAGCTCGCTCAGGTCAAACTGTTCTTTATCGCCGGCATCGTAGCCGTGGCGTGCGGCCTTGCGGGCGACGTCATGAACGACTTTAAGGCCGGCGCCGTGCTGGGCACCAACCCGCGCGCGCAGTGGGTCGGCCAGGCCATCGGCGGCATCGTGGGCGCCCTGGTCGCCGCCGCCGTCATGGTCGCGCTCGTCACCGCCTATGGTCCGGACGCCTTTGGTCCCGACAAGAGCTTTGTTGCCGCGCAGGCAAGCGTCGTCGCCACCATGGTCTCGGGCATCCCGAGCGTGCCGTGGTTTGCGGGCGGCTTTATCGCCGGCATCGTCATGTACTGGCTCGGCATTCCGGCCATGATGATCGGCCTGGGCGTGTACCTGCCGTTCTACATGTCACTCACGGCATTCCTGGGCTCCTGCGTCAAGCTCGCCTACGACAAGTGGTCCGCCCACCGCGACGCCACCGCTGGTCTTTCTGACGAGGAGAGGGCTGCCAAGGACGCCGCCTTCCAGGAACAGGGCCTGGTTGTCGCCAGCGGCCTGCTCGGCGGCGAGTCCATCGTCGGCGTTATCCTGGCGTTTGTCTCCGTGGGCCTGAGCCTGCTGGGCTAAGCTGAGCAGCTGCTCGACAGCAACCATATTGCCTACGATTTGCCCGGTCGGTAGCTTTCGCGGCTGCCGACCGGGCTTTTTGATATCGAAACAAAGAAAGGCCGGCGCGCTGCGTTTAACAGCGCGCCGGCCTTATCGGTTAAGCTATCGAAGCATTCCTGCTATGAACCGAAGTTCGTTGCAGAATCTACGCTCGAAACGCTACATCTGCTTGCGACGACGATCGCTCAGCGTCACACCAGCGGCCACGAGGGCGATACCGCCGATGACGAACACCTCGCCCGCAAGAGCGGAGTCATCGCCAGTCTGGGCGAGCGCGGCCGACGTGGCCTTCTTCTTGGCGACAGGAGCCTTTGCAGCAGCCTGCGCAACCTGATTCTTGGCCTGCGGCTCAGCCTTGGGATGATACTTGTCGTACTCGGCCTGCGCGGCAGCCAGGGCATCCTTGGCATCGCCAAGCTCGGCAAGCGCGGCGGCATAGGCGTCGTTGGCATCGGACAGCTTGGCATCGGCATCGCTCAGAGCAGCCTTGAGACCAGCGGCGGCATCGACGGCGGTCTTATAGCGAGCGTAGGCAGCGTTCAGCTTGACCAGCTTCTCGTTGCCCGTCGTGCCCGCGGCAAGAGAGGCCTTGTGGTCGACAGCCTCAAGATCGGCCTTGAGTGCCTCATCGCTGGCAAGCTCTGCCTTGGCCTTGACGATATCGAGGTTCGCATCGACGACGGCTTCGTTGGCGGCCTCGAGCTGCTTCTGGGCATCGGCGACGCCGGCGACGGCGGCGTCATAGGCGACCTTGGCGTCGTCGACCGCTTTCTGGGCTCCAGCGAAGCGCTCGAAGGCCTTGTTTGCGGTGGCAAGCTCGTCCTCGGCGGCCTTGGCCTTCGCCTGTGCGTCGGACAGGGCCTGCGTCTTGGCGGCAACTGCCTGCTTGGCGTCCGAAAGAGCGGTCGCGGCGTGCGTATCTGCGGCCTGAGCCTTGTCAACGCCAGCCTGGGC
>UQIB01000049.1 GCA_900541015.1 uncultured Collinsella sp.
TGAGAAACGGAGTCGTGGCAACACGGCTCCGTTTTTTGTGCCCGCACGTTACCCTGCGACCCAACTCGGCCAAACAATCTCGATCCATAACAACTACTCGGTAAAAACGGTCCCAGCTGTTACAGATTGAGACATACCGGCCCCTCCCCTTGGGTTTATCTCGATCTGTAACATCTAGCGGCTGAAATTCACCTTTGGTGTTACAGATTTAGATGAAATGGTTAGCTCAGCGGAACCGTCTCGATCTGTAACATCTAACGTCCGAAATCAGCCTCACCCGTTACAGATCGAGACAAACGACCGGTCAGACAATCCCAACACAAAGAAAGGCTCCCCTCTCGCCCAGTGGACGGGAGGGGAGCCTTATATGTGACCGCGGCAAAAGGATGGCAATACCGCAGTCGCCCAAAGGAAGGGCCTGGTCGCGCCGGGCCTAGATAAGGTTCTTGCCAGAGACCTTATCGAAGAGGTGGGTCGCGTTCTTCTCAAACTTGAACCAGATGGGGTCGCCCGCCTTGAGCGCACCCTTGGTCTCAAGGTCGACAACGGGAATGATCAGGACGAACTGGCCGTCGGGAGCGGTCACGTGGACATGCTCGGTCGAGCCCATGAGCTCGGTCACCTCGACGGTACCCTGGAGCGCGCCCTCCTCGCCCTTGTCGGCAAGCAGGATCTGCTCGGGACGCACGCCGGCCGTAATCTCCTTCACGTCGCCGCCGTCCCAGTTGAGGGCAAGTTGAGCGCAAGTCTCGGGGGCGAGCGCCACGTTCATATCCTCGGTCTTGACGGTAAAGCCGTTGCCCGAGCGCACCAGCTGGGCATCGAAGAAGTTCATCTGCGGCACGCCGATGAAGCCGGCGACGAAGATGTTCGCGGGATGGTTGAAGACCTCCTGCGGCGTGGCGATCTGCTGGACAACGCCGTCCTTCATGACCACGATACGGTCACCGAGGGTCATAGCCTCGGTCTGGTCGTGAGTAACATAAATGAACGTGCCCTTGATCTCGTGGCGCAGCTTAATGAGCTCGGCACGCATCTGGTTACGAAGCTTGGCGTCCAGGTTGGACAGCGGCTCGTCCATCAGGAAGACCTTGGGGTCACGCACGATGGCGCGGCCGATAGCGACACGCTGGCGCTGGCCGCCGGAGAGCGCCTTGGGCTTACGGTCGAGGTACTCGGTAATGCCCAGAATCTCGGCAGCAGAGCGAACCTTGCGGTCGATCTCGTCCTTGGGAACCTTCTTGAGCTCGAGCGTAAATGCCATGTTCTCGTACACCGTCATATTGGGGTACAGAGCGTAGCTCTGGAACACCATGGCGATGTCGCGGTCCTTGGGCGCCACGTCGTTGACACGCTTGCCGTCGATGAGCACATCGCCCGAGGTAATGTCCTCCAGGCCGGCGACCATGCGCATCGTCGTGGACTTACCGCAGCCAGAGGGGCCAACGAGGACGACGAACTCCTGGTCGTGAACGGTGAGGTTGAAGTCCTCTACAGCGAGCACACCGTCCTCGGTAACCTTGAGGTTGTGCTTCTTCTCCTCGGTCTTCTTCTTTTTGCCAAAGAAGCCCTTCTTTTTTGACTCGTTGTTGGGATACACCTTCTGAACATGTTTGAGAACAATCTCGGCCATGTCTTTACCTTTCGATACGCGGCGCCGCGCTGAGGGACGCCGCCAAAACTTGCAAAACAGTTACGGCATCAGCCCTTGACGGCACCTGCCACCACGCCGTCGATGATGTACTTCTGGCAGAGGATGTACATGATGACGATGGGGATAACGACCATCATGATGCAGGCCATCATGGGGCCGAGCTCGACGTGGCCGTAGCCGCCGCGGAAGTACTGGATCAAGATAGGAATGGTCTTGTACTTGGTGGAGTCGAGCGTAAGGTAGGGCAGCAGATAGTCGTTCCAGACCCACATGGTCTCGAGGATGCCGACCGAAAGATAGGTGGGCTTCATGATGGGAAGGACGATCTTAAAGAACACCTGGACCGGGTTGCAGCCGTCGATCATGGCCGCCTCTTCGATCTCGAGCGGAATGTTCTTTACAAAGCCGGCGAACATAAAGACCGCCAGGCCCGCGCCAAAGCCGAGGTAGATAAAGCAGATGTTGAACGGCGTGTTGAAGCCGATGCGGTCCGCCAAATTGGACAGCGTGAACATGAGCATCTGGAACGGCACGACCATCGAGAACACGAACAGGTAATAGAAGAAGTTCGAGATCTTGTTGTTGACACGAACCACGTACCAAGCGCACATGGAGCAGCACACCAAGATCAGCACGACCGACGTGACCGTGATGATGAGCGAGTACATAAATGCCGAGGCAAAGCCCTGCTCGTTAAGGGCGTGCATGTAGTTTGCGAGGCCGTTGAACGTCTCGGGCGTGAGCAGATCGAATGCCGTGGTGGTGCTGATTGCGGTCGCTTTCTTAAAAGAATTAAGCGCAATCATGAACACGGGGTAGATCCACGCGAGCGACAGGATCGTAAAGAAAATCGAGAGCGCGCGGTTGATAACCTTATCGCGTTTCATTACTGCTGCACCTCCTTGGACCTCGTGGCCTTAAGCTGGATCATGGAGATGGCCACGACCAGGATGCAGAAGATAACCGCCTTGGCCTGACCAATGCCCTGCCATGCGATACCGGCACGCGAATAGAACGTGTTGTAGATGTTCAGGGCGAGCATCTCGGTGGAGTGCGCGGGGGCGCCGCCGGTAAGGGCGAGGTTCTGGTCGAACAGCTTAAAGCCGTTGGTGATGGACAGGAACAGGCAGATGGTGATGGTCGGCATCAGGTTAGGGATCTTAACCTTCCAAAACGTCTGCCATGCCGTAGCGCCGTCGACCTTGGCGGCCTCGATGTAGTCGGACGGAATGGACTGCAGACCAGCGATGTAGATGATCATCATGTAGCCGACCTGCTGCCACAGGGTCAGGATGATAAGGCCCCAGAAGCCAGCAGCAGAGTTAAGAGCGATGAGCTGGGCGCCCACGTTGGAGAGCAGGCAGTTGATCAGAATCTGCCAAATGTAGCCCAGCACGATGCCGCCGATCAGGTTAGGCATAAAGAAGATCGTACGGAAGATGTTGGTGCCTTTGAGCGCCTTGCGGGTGAGCGCCTGCGCAATGGCCAGGGCGATCACGTTGATGAGCACCGTCGACAGGAAGGCAAACGCCACGGTAAAGAAGAACGACGTGGAGAACTGCGGATCGGACAGCGCGCGCACGTAGTTCTCGATACCGACAAAGTGCGCGTTACTAATGATAATAAACTGGCAGAACGAGAGATAGAAGCCCTGGATAAAAGGGATCACGAACCCGATCATAAACGCCAGGCACGTGGGCAGCATAAAGAGCGGCCACCAGCGCTTGAGTGCTTTGCCCATAAAAGGGTCCTTTCAATATGCAGGGGGCGGGCAAACCAACGTCTGCCCGCCCCCTGTCGCTAATCAGATAGCTTGGGCAGCAACTGCTTACTCGGAAGCGGCCTTCTCGGTCTTCCAGCCATCGACGAAGGCGTTCTTGACGCCGTCCCACTTGGTGTTATCGGCAGCGTAGGCAATCAGAGCCTGCTTGAGGTTCTTCTTCCACTCCTCGGAGGGAATGTAGACGAAGTCCCAAGCGACGGTCTTCTTGCCGTCCTTGGCCATGGCAACGGCCTGCTGCGAGAAGACGTTGGTAGTCTCCTTGGCGCTCTTGAACGGAGCGGTCAGACCCATCTTGTCGGCGATGATGCTGGTCGGGGTGTCAGCGGTGACGCACCAATACATGAAGTCCTCGGTGGCCTTCTGGGCATCCTCGGAAGCCTGGGAACTGACGCACCAGTAGTTCTCGCCGCCGGAGCACAGGCCCTGGTTCTCCTCGCCGTCAACACCGATGTAGATCGGCATCATGCCAATCTGATCGTCGGTCATGCCGGCCTTGACGAGGTCAGAGTAGGCCCAAGAGCCGTTCTGGTAGAAGACGGCCTTGCCGGTTGCGAACTCGTTGGTGGCGTCGTCGCCGGTCTTGGAAGCAAGCTGCGAAGGATCGCAGGTGGAGTCGGTGATGTACAGGTCGAAGATCTGCTTGTAGTTGTCGAGGAACTCACCCTTGATCTCGTCGTCCTCCTGGTTGTGCTCCTTCTCAAACTCGTAGTAGAGCGGCATGTTGGCAAGGTGGGTGGTGTAGCGCCAGCTGGAGGAGTCGTCCATGCCGGCGGAAGTGAAGGCACCCTCGACACCAAGCTCGTCCTTGCGGGCCTGGATGTCATCGGCACAAGCCTTCAGCTTGTCGAAGGAGTTGATGTCCTCGGCCTTGTAGCCAGCCTTCTCGAGCAGCTGCTTGTTGTAGATGATGCCGAAGCTCTCCTGGACCCAGTCGATGCACACATCCTTGCCGTCGGACTGCAGAGCCAGGGAGTCGTCAATGAGCTCACCGCGGAGCTTGGTATCGGACAGGTCGGCGCAGTAATCCTTCCAGTTCTTAAGACCGGTGGGGCCGTTGACCTGGAACAGGGTCGGAGCGGAGCTCTTGGACATCTCGGACTTAAGCTTCTCCTCGTAGGTGTTGGAAGCGGCGGTCACGATCTTGACCTCGACGCCCTTCTCCTTCTTATAGGCCTTGGCGATCTCCTTCCACTCCTTGTCGACCTCGGGCTTGAATTGGAGGAAGTAGACCTCGGCAGCGTCACCAGAAGCAGAGGAGCCGGAGCCGGCAGAACCACCGCAACCCACGAGGCCCAGACCAAGAACTGCAGCCGCGGAACCAGCAAAGCCCAGGAACTGCCTTCTGCTCATTTCGTTCTTCATTACAATCCACCCTTTCACACCGTGGCGGCACCCTTTGCCGCCGCCTTCGGAGATTGGCTCGGGGACTTTGCCCCTTTTGCTGATTTGAACGATACGCTATTTGGCTAGTTGTTTGAACAAGTATTACTAGAGCGGTAGAAAAACTTCGGTGAACGGTAATTTCAACTTGATACTTGACAAGTTTTGTATAAACAATTATTTGTTATCTAATGCAGAGAAAACGCCCGGTCAAGCCGATGTACCGTCGGTTTGACCGGGCGTTTTCTCTTTGAGGCCATGAGTCTCGTCAGGCTGCGAGCTAGCCGGCTATCGCTTGGAATTGACGCGGTAATGGAAGATCTCGGGGTGTGTGCGAGTGTGCGTCACCTCAAACAAGATGCCATCCGAGGTGTACGACTGACTCTCCATGACGGCAACGCAGTTGTATTTGCCGAGGTCAAGATAGCTGCAGTCCTCATCGTTGGCGAGCTCGACACTCACCGTACGACGGCTCGCCATCACTTTGACACCGCGCTTGTGCTCCAGATAGCCGTAAATAGAATCTGCCGCGATCTCGGGAGTCAGGCCCTTGGCGATCGACGCCAAAAAATAGCCATGGTCCACTTGGCGCGCGTTGCCGTTGAGGCTTCGGACACGCACTACGCGAATCAACTCCTCGCCCACCTTAAAGCCCAGGTGACGAGAGAGTTGCTCGGTGCAAACCAGATGTTCGAAAGACTTAACGTCCGTCGATGCAACGGCATTGTTGCGCTTTGCAAACTCGCCAAACGACTCAACCTCTTCGAGTGCGCCCAACATGTCGGTTTCGCCCTTAAGCCAAATAACGCGCACGCCCTTGCCGTGTATGGGCTGCACAAACATCCCGTCGGCCAGCATGCTCAAAGCGCGGCGGACGGTATTGCGCGTGCAGCCAAATTCCGCGGTCAGCTCGGCTTCGGTTGGCAGCATCTCCTGAAACGCATAGGTCCCATTAATGATGCGCGAGCGTATTTCTCGGTAGATTCCTTCGTATATCGCTTTTGGCATTGTTTCACCTCTACATTATTCATTTCCGGCTAGGCACGATAGCATTTCTTAAAGTTGTTTAAACCGAATATCGGTAAAGCGACAGGATTTAACCGTTGACGGTTTCTGTCATGCCCAAATCGGTTTCGCTCAAAACTGCCGGTACGACAATCGTCTGGTCCTCTACAATGAATCCATTGTTTAAACGTTTCCCCACGCGCAACGCGCCTCGATATTCGGAAGGCAGAACATGCTGCAAAAAATCCAACGCTTTGGCGGGGCAATGTTCGCGCCCGCCATGCTGTTTTCTATATCAGGCCTCATGGTCGGCGTCTCCGCTCTCGCAACGACTGCGGACATCGTCGGCGATCTCGCCGTATACGGAACCCCTTGGTACGTTTTTTGGACCATCATCCAGCGCGGCTCGTGGACGGTCTTTAAACGCCTCCCGCTCCTTTTTGCCGTAGCGCTGCCCATCGGTCTTGCCCAAAAACAACCGGCTCGTTGCTGTCTCGAGGCTCTCGTCGCCTATTTTGCCTACTGCTTCTTTTTGAGCGAGATCATTAAGCTGAGCGGAGACAACCTTGGACTTGAGTACCCGTCATCTTTGACCTCCGCCAGCGGTATCACCGTCATCGACGGCATCAAGACGCTCGACACCGGCATTATCGGCCCGCTGGCGGTATCGGCAACCGTCGTTGCCATCCATGACCGCTTCTACGATGCCAAGGTTCCCGATTGGCTCGGCACCTTCTCGGGCTCCTCGCTGGTCTACCTCATCAGCTTTTTTGCCGTGTTTGCCCTTGCTGCTATCTCGGCCGCCATCGTGCCCTACGTATACGATGTAACCGATACGCTGCGTCACGCGCTTGCAGGCGTCGGTCCCTTTGGCGTGGGCATCTTTGTCTTTTTAGAACGAGCACTCGAGCCCTTTGGCCTGCACCACCTGCTCTACATGCCGATCTACTACGACAACCTGGTCATTAACGACGGCATCTACGCCACGTGGAGCAGTTTGCTCCCCATCCTCTCCCATAGCACGCGCCCCCTTAATGAGCTTGCACCGTGGGCCGGTTTTACCGCCACCGGCTGGGTCAAGCTCTTTGGCCTTCCTGCCATCGCAGCTGCGTTCTACTCCACCGCAAAACCCGAGCGCCGCGCCGGCCTCAGGGTCATCCTTGTTCCCGCCATCATCGCCTCGGTGGTTTGCGGCGTTACCGAGCCACTCGAGTTTCTCTTTATGTTCACCCACCCCGGGCTCTTTTTGCTCTACGCCGTCTTATCGTCTTGCCTTGCCACAACCATGAATCTCTTTGGCATCGTCGGCATCTTCTCGGGCGGCCTGATGGAGATGGCAGCCTTCAACTTTATTCCGCTCATGCGCACGCATGCCGGTGCCTATCTTTTGGCGCTCGGTATCGGCCTTGCCTTTAGCCTCATCTTTTTTGTTAGTTTTCGAGCACTCATCTTGGTCTATGACCTTAAGACACCGGGCCGCGAGGATCATGTTGCCAATCGCGCGGCAATCGATTGTTTAACGGGAAGCGACTTTGCCAAAGAGCAATCCCCCAATGACGAGGTCGATAGTCGATCCGATCAAGATCACATCCTCGCTGAGCGGGTAATTCAGCTTTTAGGTGGTGTTGGCAATATTGTGGGCGCAACCAACTGTGCCACGCGCCTGCGCGTCGAGGTCGCAGACCCTTCCATCGTTGCAGATAACGCGTCGTTTGTCGCGGTGGGCGCCAAGGGCCTCATCATTACGGGCAAGACCGCCCAGGTAATCATCGGCATCTCGGTTCCCCGCGTTAAAGAGCATTTTGACCAGATCATGGGCCTCGAGCCGGAATTTGTGCCCACCACCTCGGCCTCCCCTGCCGCCAGCGCAGCCCATAA
>UQIB01000050.1 GCA_900541015.1 uncultured Collinsella sp.
CCACTCGGCGGCGTGGATCAGGTAGACCTCGAGGTCGCGGTCGCCGAACTTGTTCATGAGGTACTCGAGCTGCATGAACTCGTCCCAGGTGCCGCCGACGCCCATCAGGAAGACGGCGTCGTAGCCCTCCTCGTGCACGCGGTCGGCCAGGGCGGTCATCTTCTTGCCGGCCTCGTAGACGTTCCTGCCGTCCTCGAGGTAGCCCTCCTGGTCGAAGTGCATGATCTCGATCTTCTCGGTCTCCTTCATGTGTGTCCTCCCATCACATGTGCGCAATTCTATACATCGCGCTTCTTGCTGATACCAATTATAGCCATACGATTGCTTGTTATTTAATACCAATCCAAACTCACGGAGATTTGCGGCGAACGGTCGGTTTCCTCGCCCGAGTGGTATTACAACGCCAATAGTTGTCTATTTCAAGCGCTACTGCCAACGGGTTCCCCACAACTCGCCAGCTATAAAAGCGTTGCGCCAGACCCGCCCAAGCGTTTCCGGCGCAACCGCGCAGTTTAGTTATTCGGCTTCCATCTCCGCTGTCACACGGCGATACATCTCGATAACCTGAGTCGTCGCCTTGGACGGATCCTGATAGTAGCGGCCATCACACGTCTCGGCCGAGACATAGCCCGTATAGCCGTGGCGCATGAGTGCCTCGAGGTCGGCACGCATATCACGCTCGCCGTCGCCCCAGGCAAGATGCGTCGTGCCGCCGCCCACATCTACAAAGTGGGTGTGAACGATCTTGTCGCCCAAAACCTCAAAGTAGCCGTCGATCGTGTCGCCGGCAACTTCCATGGCGCCAAAGTCGATACAGGCCTTCAGGTTGGGACGATCGACCGCCTCGAGGATGCGCGCGACATCCTGTGCGGTGTTGACCAACACGGACTCCGACGGCTGCAGGGCCTCGAGCGCGACGCGAATACCGCGCGTATCGGCGTAGTCGCACACCGAGCGCAGCATGGCAACGCTGCGGGCCCAGGCGTCCTCAGCCGGCTCGTCCAGATAGGCCCAACCACTCGTCACCAGAATCTGCGGCACGCCCAACTCAACGGCAACGTCGATCACATTCTTAAAGTACGAGAGGATGCGTTTTTGGCCCGCCTCACCGCGCACCGCGACGTTCCACGGCTTGGGGTTGTTCTGCTCGGGGCACACGCACACGATCTTGATACCGTATTGGGCGGCAAGATCGCGAATCTTATCCACCGAATCGTGCTCATGGCAATCCACATACAGGTGCATCGAGCCGGTCCACAGCTCGATATTGCGATAGCCGGCCTCACCTGCAGCCTTAAAATACGTCTCGATGCTGTAGTAACGATGGTTGATGTTCATGAGCGAAAGCTCGGGTACGACCATAGCCCTCCCCTTTCGTACGGAGTTTTAAAAAACAGGGGGCCGCCGCAGATGCGACAAGCCCCCCAAAGATCGACGCAACCGTTAGACGCGATGGAAGCGCGATTCGAACATATTAGGCAAGCACGCCAAAGTAAGCGCCGATGATGCCCACGACCATGGTGCAGAGGATCAGGACCATCGGGTTGATCTTCTTGGAGAGCAGCCAGTAGTAGAGCCAGAAGGCGGCCATACCGAGCATACCGGGCATGATGCCGTCCAGGATGTCCTGGAGAGTTTGGGCGGAGTCGCCCTGACCAATGGCGATGGGCAACGAAGCCCAGAACATGTCCTTGCTCATGGCGCCGACGACCATAACGCCGACAATGCCGACGCAGGCCATGATCTTTTGCATCAGGCCGGTCTTCTGAGCCTCGTCGAGGAAGCCAATGCCTAGCTCATAACCCTTGATAGCGCCAAAGATACGAATCAGGAACGCCGGGATGTTGTAGACGAGCAGGAAGGCGATGGGGCCAAAGACGTTGCCGGCCTGGCACAGGCTGATGCCCACGGCAGCGGCGACGACGCGCAGGGTGGACAGGAAGAAGGAGTCACCCAGGCCGGAAAGCGGACCCATGAGGGCGGCCTTGATGTCGTTGACGCTCTCGGGCTCAACCTCGCCACGAGCGACCTTTTCTTCCATGGCCATCGCGATGCCGCCCACGAAGGGAGCGAGCTGCGGGGTGATGTTGAAGAATGCGCTGTGACGGTGCAAGGCCTCGGCGTAATCATCGGGACGGCCGGCATAGATCTTCTTGAGCATGTTGGCGACCATCAGGCAGAAGGCAATGTTCATCTGCTTGTAGTAGGTCCAGGAGAATTCCATGCCCAGGGCGCCGGTGTTCACGGCGCTCTTAATGAGGTCGGAGCGAGTAATCTGGTTCTCGGAATTAGAAGTCATCGTCCTCATCCCCTTCCACAGAAAGCTGGGACTGGGCGCCACCAAGGCCCAGCAGGTCGTACTTGTCGATGCCGATGATGATTGCGATCAGGGCGACGCCGAGGACGGGCACGTTGGCATAGGAGCACAGCAGGAAGCCCAGGAAGTAGAACGGCACGAGCTGCTTGGTAAGCACCAGACGGCCGAGCATGGCGAAGCCCATGGCAGGCAGGATGTTGGCTGCGACGCCAAAGCCATCGAGGACGAACGTCGGGATGAAGTCGAGCAGGCCCTGAACGGCGTCGGCACCCAGATAGAAGGAGACCGAGCACAGGATAAAGGCCAGGACGACAATCACGAGACCGATAATCCAGTGCATAGCGTAGATACCCTTGAGGTTACCCTTGCTGGCAAAGACGTCGGCACGGTCGACCAGAAGGGGCATACCGGCGTTGACGACGTTCTTAATGGCCAGGCACAGAGTGGCGATGGGCATCGCGAGCGCGATAGCGGCCTCGGTGCTCTGACCCAGCTGAATAGCGAAGGCGCAGGCGAGCACACCGCCAATACACTCATCGGGCGGCACGTAAGCGCCGATGGAGATTGAACCCATGAAGAGCAGCTCGAGGCTCGCACCGATGGCGAGGCCGGACTGCAGGTCCCCGAGGACTATGCCGACGAGCGGGCACAGAACGATCGGGCGGAACGCATAGAGCGTACCGAGCTGATAATCGAGCTTACCGAAGGCAGCGATAAGTCCGATGAGGATCGCTTGAACAAGCATTGTTCCTCCCTTTGATCCCTCTTGGATCCGCGCGGCGATTCCCGACTTGTCAGCGCGCCCTTTTCCATGCCGACAATCGCCTAGACAGATCCAGCTTGTACCGGTGTGCTGTTAACACCTAAACCGGTGCAAATGATTTGATACCAATTATATAGTCATGAGAAAACTATTTAATACCAATCGCTCAACGGGCGTGTACTCCCGGTGAACGGTAGATGGGGGTAACGGGTAAAGCGTTTATCCGGTACGCCCACGAATAGGGGCGGCGCCGTGCGCGCCGCCCGTGGTTCTCAATTAGAGGGCGCTTAGGGCATCGACCTTGGGGTCGTCGGCCAGAGCGCGAATCTCGACCTCGACACCGCGGCCGACGAGCTCACGAATGTCCTCTTCCTCGGCAGCAGTCACAAAGATCTGGCGGGAGATCTTACGGGCATCGGGACGCTGCTCGTCCTTGGACTTGGTGTTGCCCAGGTTGATGGAGGTAATCTGCGGGCAGCCGTCGACAAGCTGCTTGGCCTCGGCGATGCTGGCGACGCAGATGATCATCTTGTACTTATCGGTAACACCGGAGTTGATGGCCTCGATGGCGTGCTCCATGTCCTTGATGACGAGCTTGACGTTGGCCGGCTTTCCCATCTTGAGCGTAGTCTTCCAGACGGGATCGTTGGCAACCTTGTCGCCAACGCAGAAGATGCAGTCAGAACCCAGGCCCTGGACCCAAGAGACGGCCACCTGGCCATGAAGCAGACGATGGTCGACGCGAAGCAGTTGAATCATGATTGACCCCCAAAGGTCTCATGCCGGAAACCCGGCCCCATTAATAGCAGGCGGTGACTAGAACTCTTCTTCGTCATCCGCATCGGTCAGCAGGTCGTTGACAAACTTGACGCGCGTGTCGTCAGCCGCGAGGATCTCGCGGATAACCTGATCGGCGGGAGCCTCCTGGTCCGAGAAGAGCAGCTGGATCAGCAGCGGCAGGTTCATGTTGGCGATCAGGTAGGTGTTGGGGCGCGTCTGGACGATCTTGGTGAACTCGTTGTTGACGCTGCCGCCAAACAGGTCGGTGCACACGATCACGTCGTCGGCGGGGTCGATGGTCGCCAGGAGCTTGGCGGCCTCCTCGGCGACGTCGGTGCGGCCGTCGACAAACATCGACAGATCGTGGACGTTATCGCGCGCGCCCGAGAGCAGCTCGGTGCTCTCCTTGATGCCGGTCGCAAAATGCGCGTGGCTGGCAAAGATATATTGCCTCATTGCGGTTTCCCCCAAATGGAATTAGTAGTCGAACTGGTGGTAGTAGCGGCGGTACTTGAGGTTGTGCTTGGTGACCAGCTCGTAGTTGCGCGAGAGGCGGTCGGTGGTCAGCACGGACAGGATCCACGGCGACACGATGACGCGGAAGTCGTCGTCCAGGCCCGGGATCGCGTACTCGGCGGTGTCGATGATGACGTAGTCCTCGTCGCCGGTCACGCCGCTGGTGAGGAAGGCGCGGACGCGCTCGTCGAGGGCGCGGCACTCGTCCTCTCCCATGAACAGGAACACCGGGACGCCGGGCTCGAGCAGCTCGAGCGTGCCGTGGAAGAAGTCGTGCGAGGTGATGTGGCGGATGCGCTTCCACTGCATCTCCTCGAGCAGGCACATGGAGTACAGGATGGTCTCGCCCCACAGCGCGCCCGAGCCGATGAACATGGTGTAGTCGGCCAGCGCGTACTTCCTGGCGAGCTCCTCGGCGCGCGGCTCGAAGCGCTTGCGGATGTCGAGCATGTCCTTCCAGACGTCCTTCGTCTGCTCGATGAACAGGTCGAACTTGGGGAAGCAGCCGCGGCGGTTGAGCAGGCGCAGGCCGAAGCAGTCGGCGAGGTAGTAGCCCTTCTCGCAGCCGCCGGCGCCGTGGTCGGAGGCCATCATGACGCAGTTCTCGGCGCCCACGGCCTGCCCGATCTTGCCCTCGGGGTTGGTCATGGCGAAGACGCGCACGCCCATCTCCCTCATCTTGCCGACGGCCTCGAGCACCTCGGGGGTGGTGCCGGACTCGGAGGCGGTCAGCACGACGGACCTGTCGGTCATGCGCTTGTGGCCCATGACGTTCCACTCGGCGGCGTGGATCAGGTAGACCTCGAGGTCGCGGTCGCCGAACTTGTTCATGAGGTACTCGAGCTGCATGAACTCGTCCCAGGTGCCGCCGACGCCCATCAGGAAGACGGCGTCGTAGCCCTCCTCGTGCACGCGGTCGGCCAGGGCGGTCATCTTCTTGCCGGCCTCGTAGACGTTCCTGCCGTCCTCGAGGTAGCCCTCCTGGTCGAAGTGCATGATCTCGATCTTCTCGGTCTCCTTCATTCCCGCTCCTTTCACGAGCAGTTTGAATTGTCGCACGGAATGGACGGGCTTGCCGCCCCGTCGCGCCGCTTAACCTTGTGGACATCTTGGCCCCAAGCTCAACAATTCAAAGGTTCTTAATACCAGTGAACGATTACAGGTTAGCCGTTTTTAATACCGATTTTATGATTTCATCCTCCCCTCTCGGTAGACGGTCAGTTTTTGCCGCTCATCGGTCAAGCGACATATATCCGTAAAAACGAGCGCCCCCGCCGTGCGCAGGGACGCTCTAGACGCTAATAGTTGTAGGTATATCCGCCGGCGTCGCCGCGGGTAAAAGACTTGGCATGCTCGATTGCCTGCCCACTCGAGTCATAGGTCAGGCCTTCCAGCACGAGCGCCAGATCGCCCGGCTCAAGATTGAGCAAACTCGCATCGCGTGCGCCCAGCGCCTCGATATCGAGTTTCTCCACCGACTGATCTGGCTTGCGTCCCAACATATCGTAGGTCTCGAACAGGCTGAAGACCGAAATGTCCACGCCTTCGATGCCCGGAAACAGCAGGCACGGAATCAGTGTCATCTCGATCGATACGGGCTCACCATCGATGCAGTTGAGGCGGCGCACCGAGTAAAGTAGATCGTCCTCGGCGATGCCAAACAAGTCGGCATAATACGGGCCGGCGTAGCGTTTGGAGCGCGCCAGGATGCGCACCGACGGCGTCGCGCCCGATGCCAGAACCGACTGACGGAAGCCGCCCTTGCGTTCGTGCTCGTCAAACCACTTGTGTCCCACAAAGGCGCCTTTGCCCTGCACGCGACGAATCTGGCCACTTTTGACCAGCTCGTCCATGGCGCTTCGGATTGTCAGGCGCGTCGTGCCAAACTCCTCGGCCAGCTCGTTTTCGGACGGAATCATCGAGCCCGTCGGGTAGTCGCCGCGCTCGATTCGCTCCGCAATGCAGCGGCGAATTTGTTTGTAAACCGGCAAGTCTTCTACTGCATCAGCCATTCGACACCCACCTTCGTCGCAACGCCGTCTGCCTCGCCGTTATCGGCAAAACGATACTTGGTCGGCAGAATCACGGACTTGCAATACTCGACAAAGCCATCGTTCTCGTCGCGCTCAAGCGAAGCCTTGTAAAACACCGGCGTGCCCTCCTGAGCATTCAGCAACTTGGCCTCGTCGACATTCAGACGGCTGATGGAAATATGCTCCTTGCCGTGCGTCACATGGACATTCCCCTCTTTGAGCAAAATGTCGTAGAGGCTCTCCTGCTCAAAATCATGATCGGGAAGCGAGGGGCACAAAGACAGATTGACGTAAGCCGTCTCGATCGATGCCGGAGAACCGTTGACCACACGCACGCGCCGAATGCAGAAGAGCGGTGAACCCAGGTCAATCTGGGCTTTTTGGGCCAGATCGATATCGGCGTACACGACCTTGGACCAAACCAGGCGCGCGGTCGACTTTGAGCCAACCCTCTCCACCGCCTGCGTATAGTTCCATGTTTCCTGAAAGATGTTCAGCGGTTTGGGAGGACACACATAGGTGCCCGAACCGCGGCGGCTTTCCAAAGTTCCGCACGAAATAAGGCGCGTGATCGCAGCACGCAACGCCGTGCGCGACACGCCCAACTCTTCACAGAGCACACGCTCGGCGGGCAGCCGGTCGCCACCCTGCAGGTCATAATGTTTGATATACCAAAGAATACCCTCAAAGGCGCGATCTTTGGGCGGAATCGCGTATGGTTCACTCGACATGGGCAAGGCTCCTCAACCGCTTGATGCTGCGGGCATCATTGCTCCGGACGCCCCATGGCGTCGAAAGCTTCTTTAATCTGCTCTGCAACGTTCCGATACGACCGATATAGGCCGGAGTCTCGCTTGACTTCGCCCGCGGTCACCGGAATCTCAAGCTTCGAAATCTCATCCTCGCCGGTTTGCACGGCAACGATGACACCCATACCGAGGCACATATTACGCTTGGCGGCGTTGTTTTTGGTAGCCTGAGCTGGATTGATTAAAATCTGCTGGGCGAGTTCACGATTACTGAGCTCCGGCACATCCTCGGGATTTCCGGTCTCGACAATCTCGCACTGCAGCACATCCGCATAGTCAAAAATCTTCGGCTCGCCACCGCGCTGATGCACGGCCCACTTGCGGCGCGTGGCATCCTGGTAGAT
>UQIB01000051.1 GCA_900541015.1 uncultured Collinsella sp.
CTCGCCCCGGGCAACGCCGCGATGATCAAGGCCGACATGGACGACTACCGCCAGCGCCGCGAGGACAAGCAGCCGCTCGACATGCCGAGTGCCGGCTCCACCTTCAAGCGCCCCGAGGGCTACTTTGCCGGCAAGCTCATCATGGACGCCGGCCTGCGAGGACACGCCGTTGGCGGCGCGCAGGTGAGCGAGAAGCACTGCGGCTTCATCGTCAACGCCGACCACGCCACCGCCGCCGACGTCGACGAGCTCATCCGCCACATCCAGGCAACCGTCAAAGACCAATTCAACGTAGACCTAGAACCCGAAGTCCGCCGAGTCGGCGAATTTTTATAAAAAAGAAGGCCCCGAAAGGGGCCTTCGCCATATTTATTCAGATAACCCAGTCCGGTGCGTCGCGCCCCGAACCCGAGAGGGCCGCGTGCCCTCCCGCAATATATTTGATTGATCGCGAGTTCCGCACGCAAAGAAGGCCACTTAATGTGGCCTTCGTCTTGCGCAGGACTGCCCGAGCAGGCAATCAAATATATTGCGGGAGGGCACGCGGCCCAGTTGGCTTTACGACAGCGCAATACCGCCAAGCCAGCCCCAGCGAACGCCAGAGCCAGTGCCATAGAAGCTAATAAACGAATCAAGCGACTTCGATGTAATGGCACCCTCGTTGCTCATAACGATGCCGCCGCCAACGTAGATACCCACATGACCGTAGATAAGGCCCGGAGCACCCGTGCCGCTGTGCGAGGAATCGGCCACGATCATGCCCACCTGCAGCGCCGAGCGGTCGGAGCTATAGCACCAGGCGTTAAACATGTCGCACGCATTGCCTCCAAAGTAGCCAACGCCGGCGTTACGGAAGACATTGGTGACCCACGCCGCGCACCAGTTCTGACCCGGCGAAGGCGTGGAGTAGCACGCGTTGACGACAGCCTGCTGCTTGCCCGAGCCGGCATTCTGCTGCGGAGTTCCCGGCGCATACGACCCGCCACCCGAGCTCGAACCACCCGAGTAGGAATTGTTCTTGTTCGCGGCAGCCGCAGCAGCGGCAGCCTTCCTAGCGGCCTCCTCAGCCTGGGCGGCAGCGAGGATCTCGGAATCGCGCTGAGCCATGAGCTCCTTGACGTCATCGGAAAGACCGTTCAGCACGGTCTGGACTTCTTGCTGCTTGGCCTGCATATCCTGCATCTGAGCCGTCTGCTGGTCCTTGAGTTTCTCCAGGTCGGCCTTTTGTGCTTCGAGCTCGGTCTTCTGTGCGTCGAGCTCAGCCTGAATCGTCTGGATATCCTCGATGGCATCGCGATCGCTCTTGTTGATCTTCTCAACGTAATGCGCGTTGGCGACGAGTTCCTCAAACGAGCCAGAGGCCAGCAGCAGCGACAGGATGTTCGTGCCGCCGGACTTGTAGCTGGCGGCCACGCGATCGGAAAGGTCGTTGCGCTTCTTCTTGAGCTCGGCCTTCTTTTCATCGATCTGGGCCTGCGTGTCGTCAATCTTGCCCTGGACATTCTCGATGTCGTTGAGGGTCTGGGCATTCTTGTTGGCCAGCGCCGCATACTCATTTGCGATGCTGTCGAGCTGGGCCTGAACCTCGTCAAGCTGGGCCTGGGCGGCATTCAGTTTATCGGTGGTTTCTTTGGAAGCCTCCGCCGCATGGGCGCGAGCGGGCAGGCCAAAAAGAACTGCCGCAGAAGCGGCGCCGAACAGGGCCTTGAGGGCAGTGCGGCGCGAAAGCTCCTGGGAAAGGATGGAATCGCTGTTTGGTGACATATGTACTCCGTTACATGCTTATTTATATGTCGCTCAACTCATACATATTAGCGTACATATGGCGCGTCCCAACGATTTCCACGAACGGCAGGAAACTGCAAGGTCGGCGGCTCGTAAGCAAATGCCAAAGATCAGGTTATGCGTACGCAAGCTCTTTTATGAGTACGTTAACATAATCCTCTGCTTTTCCTACGGCGCACGATTTGGGCGTCCCTGCCTGCGCTATACTCCCCTCTAGAAGTGTTCCTGATTCGATAGGAGACTACATGTCCAAAGCACTCGACCCCAAAGACACCTGCGTCCTCGTTACCGGTGGCGCCGGCTTTATCGGCTCGCACACCGTCGTTCAGCTGCTCGAGGGTGGCTACCAGGTCGTCATCGTCGATGATCTCTCCAACTCCAGCGCCGTCGCCGTCGACCGCGTCAAGACCATCGTGGGCGACGAGGCCGCCAAGAACCTCACCTTCTACGAGGCCAACGTGCTCGACCGCGATGCGATGAACAAGATCTTCGATACCCATCAGATCGACCGCGTCATCCACTTTGCCGGCTTTAAGGCCGTCGGCGAGTCGGTGAGCAAGCCCGTCGAGTACTATCACAACAACATCGAGAACACCCTGGTGCTGATTGACGTCATGCGCAACCATGGCTGCAAGTCCATCATCTTCTCGAGCTCCTCGACCGTCTACGGCGACCCGGACAACCCGCCCGTCACCGAGGAGGATCCTAAGAAGCCCGCGACCAACCCCTATGGTTGGACCAAGTGGATGATCGAGCAGATCCTTATGGACGTCCACACCGCCGACCCCGAGTGGGACGTCGTGCTGCTCCGTTACTTCAACCCCATTGGCGCTCATCCGTCGGGCCTGATCGGCGAGGACCCCAAGGGCATCCCCAACAACCTGGTGCCCTATGTCGCCCAGGTTGCCGTGGGCAAGCTCGAGGCCGTTCAGGTCTTTGGCAACGACTACCCCACCCCCGACGGCACCGGCGTGCGCGACTACATCCACGTGTGCGATCTGGCCTCTGGTCACGTTGCCGCCCTTAACTGGATGAACGGCAAGACCGGCGTCGAGATCTTTAACCTGGGCACCGGCACCGGCACCTCGGTACTCGAGGTCGTCGCCGCCTTCTCCAAGGCTTGTGGCAAGGAGCTGCCCTACGTGATCCGCGAGCGCCGCGCCGGCGACATCGCTGCCAACTGGTGCGATGCCTCCAAGGCCGAGCGCATGATGGGCTGGAAGGCCCAGTACGACATCGCGGACATGTGCCGCGATAGCTGGAACTGGCAGAGCCACAACCCCAACGGCTTCGCCGACGCCGAGTAGCAAAACCTACATACCGCTCTTGCCCCGATCTCACGTTGTGAGGTCGGGGCTTTTTCATGGCATGTAACCATTCGCCGAAAATCGACCAACTTTTTTATCTTGCCTGTACATGTTTAAACAACATGTTTTACAATAGGCGTATCGAATCAGAACATCGGAGGCGGACTGCACACCCATCGGCAGGCCGACCCCACAACAAGAAGGTTGGTGAGCGCATTCATGGAGCGTGCAAGCGGCGTCCTCATGCCCGTCTCATCTCTGCCCGGACCATACGGAATCGGCGGCTTTGGCTGGAATGCCTACGACTTCGTCGATTTTCTCGCCTCGTGCAAACAACATTACTGGCAGATTCTGCCCCTTACGACGACCAGCTATGGCGATTCGCCCTATCAGTCGTTCTCGGCCCGCGCAGGCAACCCCAACTTTATCGACTTTGCCGAGCTTATCGAGGCAGGGTATCTGGAGCAGCGCGATATCGATGGCGTGTATCTGGGATCCGACCCCAGCAATGTCGACTACGGTGCCATCTTTGGCGGCCGCCGTCAGATTCTCGACCGCGCCGCCGAGCGCTTTGCCGCCGACAAGCCAGCCGATTTCGATGACTTTATCCAGGCCAACGAGGACTGGCTCATCCCCTACTGTGAGTTCATGACCGTCAAAGAGGAGTGCGGTCTCAAGGCGTTTTGGGAGTGGCCCGCGGAGCTCCGCACCCGCGGCGAGGCTTCCGCCAAGGTCTGCGCCGACCATCCGGCGCGTATGCTCTACCACCAGATGACGCAGTACTTCTTCGATCGCCAGTGGAGCCGCCTCAAGGCCTATGCCAACGAGCGCGACATTCTCATCATCGGCGACCTGCCCATCTATGTCTCGCGTGACTCCGTCGAGATGTGGGCGACGCCTGAGCTCTTTAAGATCGACGCCGCCGGCAATCCCGTGAGCGTCGCCGGCACGCCGCCCGACCAGTTCTCGGCCACCGGCCAGTACTGGGGCAACCCCATCTACGACTGGGACGCCATGGAGTCCGATGGCTTCTCCTGGTGGGAGGGCCGCATTCGCGCCGCCCTCGACATGTACGACGTCATCCGCCTGGATCACTTCCGCGGCTTCGAGGCCTATTGGGAGGTGCCGTTCTCCTCGCCCGATTCGTCCTACGGTTCGTGGACGCAGGGTCCCGGCCTCAAGTTCTTCAAGACGCTCGAGGAAAAGCTCGGCACGCTGCCCATCATCGCCGAGGACCTGGGCTTCCTCACCCCCGGCGTCATCGACATGCGCGACAACTCGGGCTTCCCCGGCATGAAAATCCTGCAGTTTGCCTTTGAGGGTACCAACTCGTACTACCTGCCGCATAACTACATCGCCAACACCGTCGCCTATGTGGGCACCCACGACAACGAGACGGCGCGCGGTTGGTTTGAGGGAACGGCCACCCCGCGTCAGCGTGAGCAGGCAGCCCTGTACACCCATCAGCAGGCCGGCGAACCCATGGCAGATGCACTCAATCGCACCATCGCCGCCAGCGTGAGCGACACGTGCATCTACACCATGCAGGACCTGCTCAACTTGGGCAACGAGGCGCGCATCAACACCCCTGCCACGCTGGGCGGCAACTGGACCTGGCGCATGCTCGACGGCGCCATCACCCGCGAGCTCGAGCACAAACTCACTGACTGGACCGAGACCTACTTCCGCATCCCGTCGGAAGCCGAAATCGAGCTTCCTCAATAGGAGCTACCGCGCCCGGCCCCTCCCCACCGTGCGGACGCGCTTGCTTTTCCCGCGCGAGGCCACCCCAATCCCCTCGCGCGGGCTTCTTATGAATTGCAGACATGAAACAACCCATCACAGGAGAAAACATGCCCCAAATTAACCTCATGGAACTCGCCGAGCAGTCTTTTGGCACCTCGCTCGAGCAGCTCGACGACCGTCGCATTTACAAGCTGCTGGTCAAACTCGTGCAGGAGCGCTCCGCCACCTGCCCGCTCAACAACGGCAAGAAAAAGCTCTATTACATTTCCGCCGAATTTTTGATCGGCAAGCTGCTCATCAACAACATGATCGACCTCGGCATCTACGACGAGGTTAAGGACCAGCTCACCGCCGCAGGCCACGACCTCAACAAGATCGAGGAATTCGAGGTCGAACCGTCACTCGGCAACGGCGGCCTGGGTCGCTTGGCCGCATGCTTCCTGGATTCCATCGCCACGCTGGGCTTGACCGGCGATGGCGTGGGCCTCAACTATCACTACGGTCTGTTCCGTCAGCGCTTTGTCGACAACCAGCAGAAGGCCGTCCCCGACGAGTGGCTCGGCGAGCAGGACATCCTAGTCGACGATGACCGCTCCTACACCGTCGAGTTCGGCGATTTTGCCGTTACCTCCAAGCTCGTCAACATCGATGTGCCCGGTTACGGCCAGCCCACCAAGAACCGCCTGCGCCTGTTCGACCTGGCGAGCGTCGACGACGGCCTGGTCCCCGGCAGCTCCATCGACTTCGACAAGACCGAGATCGCCAAGAACCTCACCTTGTTCCTCTACCCCGATGATTCCGACGAGCAGGGCCGCCTACTTCGCATCTATCAGGAGTACTTCATGGTGAGCAACGCCGCCCAGCTCCTGATCGACGAGGCCGTCGAGCGCGGCAGCAACCTGCACGATCTGGCCGACTATGCCGTGGTCCAAATTAACGACACGCACCCCACCATGGTCATCCCCGAGCTCATTCGCTTGCTCGTCACCGAGCATGGCATCGAGTTTGACGAGGCCGTGACCATCGTACGCTCCATGGTCGCCTACACTAACCACACGATTCTTGCCGAGGCGCTCGAGAAGTGGCCGCTCGCCAGCCTGCAGAAGGTCTCCCCTGCCATCGCCGACATTATCGTCAAGCTCGATGAGATCGCGAAGGCCGAGCACGATGACCCGCGCGTCGCCATCATCGACGAGCACGACACCGTCCACATGGCCCACATGGACATCCACTTTGGCTTCTCCATCAACGGCGTAGCCGCCCTCCACACCAAGATCCTGGAGGACACCGAGCTTCATCCGTTCTACGAGATCTATCCCAATAAGTTCTCCAACAAGACCAACGGCATCACCTTCCGCCGCTGGATCCATGGGGCCAACCCCGCGCTCGCCAGCCTGCTCGACGATGTGATCGGCACCGACTGGCGCAGCACCGGCGATCTGAGCAAACTCGCCAAGTTCGCCGACGACAAGGACGTTCTTGAGCGCCTGGCCGCCACCAAGGTCGAGGCCAAGGCCATCATGCGCCAGTTCATGGCGCTCGAGCAGGGCGTGACCATTCCCTCCAACGCCATCATCGACGTCCAGGTCAAGCGCATCCACGAGTACAAGCGCCAGCAGATGCTCGCGCTCTACATCATCTGGAAGTACCTCGATATCAAGAACGGCAACAGACCTAAGCACCCCGTCAC
>UQIB01000052.1 GCA_900541015.1 uncultured Collinsella sp.
TCGACCACCACGGCTAGCTGATAGGCAAACACGCCGTCGCTGCGGCGCACCAAAAAGTCGCCGCACTCGGTGGCGAGCGCCTCGCATTGGGCACCATACGTGCGGTCCACGAATTCGACCACATCGTCTGCGAGGTCGTCGACGGCGGGCACGCGCAGGCGCGTGGCCGGAGCGCGCAGGATGCTGCGGCGGGCAACCTCCTCGGCAGAAAGGCCTCTGCAGGCGCCGCGGTAGATGGGCGTGCCGTCGCTGGCGTGCGGCGCGCTCGCGGCGTGGAGTTCGGCACGCGTGCAAAAACAGGGATAGGTGAGGCCGGCGTCTTGCAGCTGGCGCAGGGCATCCTCGTACAGATCCAGGCGATCGTGCTGGTAGTAGGGGCCTTCATCCCATTCGAGCCCCAGCCAGGCCAGGTCGTCAATCAGTTGAGCGGCAAGTTCCGGGCGCTTGCAGCGATCGTCTAGGTCCTCGATGCGCAACACGACGCTGCCGCCTTGGCTGCGGGCCGAAAGCCACGCGCACAGGCAGCTGAACACGTTGCCCAGGTGCATGCGGCCCGAGGGCGACGGGGCAAAACGGCCCACGACGGGGGTGGGCGCTGCCGTTGCTGGTGCGTCCGCGGCGTGTGTTGCTATGTTGCGTGCGTTGATATCCATGCGGACGAGTATAGCGCGGGGCGCGGTGGGGGAGACGCTGCCGTGGCCTGCAAGTTGCCGAGGCCGCGCGTTGCGCGTGCCGGACCACCGGCTCGACAGCTCGATCGCCGCCCGCCCGCCCAACCCCTCAAACGACAGAAACCCCGGCAGCTCTTCGCAACTGCCGGGGTTTCCGCGGAAAAGGGGGACATGATCCTCAAGCGAACGGCAAAGGGGCAAACCGTTTTCGCTCAACTGCTTTATGCCCCTCGCTCGCCGGCTTAATCGGCTCACGCCGCGCCCACACAAAGCCGCTACACCTGTGACGGAGCTATGAAGTGGTATCTATTGCCGGAGCGGGCTATGCCAAGGAGTGTCCCAGATTGCCGGCAGATAAGGAACGTCCCCAGGTGCCGGCCGCGGGCGTGACTTTCGTCCCGTTTGATACTCCGCTGACCTAGATGTTCGTCACATGAACCCGCAAACGTGGGACAATGACGCTACTGGTATCACAGACAAAGGATGTGCCTATGAACGCCCCCGTTGCCAAGACCTGTCGGCAGCGCTGCCCGTTTGCGCGATTTGCTTCCATTTGCGCGCTCGTCGCGTGCGCGCTGCTGCTGTTGCCCGCCGTTGCACGTGCCGACGGGTATTCCATGACTCAAACCTATATCGGCGCCACGGTCGAGGCCGACGGCTCGCTGACCGTTGTCGAGGGACGCCAGTTTGATTTCGATGACGACATCAACGGCGTGTTTTGGGAGATCAATACGGGCACCAACCAGCAGGGCGGCACGGCGGGCGTCGACGTGCTGAGTGTCGAGGAAGAGGATACCGCGTTTAACAAAGTCGATAGCGCGAACAAGGGCGACTCTGGCGTCTACACGGTCGAGCAGACCGGTGACGGCGTAAGGATTAAGGTGTTCAGCCCCCACGAGAGCGGCGACAGCGCGATCTATTACGTGAGCTACACCATGACCGGTGCGGTTATGAACTGGGCCGATACCGCCGAGCTCTACTGGAAGTTCGTGGGCGACGGCTGGTCTGCGGATTCCGACGATGTCGAGATGGAAGTGCGCTTCGCAAATGCCGCTGCCGGGACGGCGGCCGTCAAAGGCGATAACTTCCGCGCATGGGGTCACGGTCCGCTGACGGGCGACGTGTCGCTCGATGAGGACGAGCCCATGGTCACCTATACCATTCCCTGCGTGCATCAGGGCGAATTCGCCGAGGCACGCATCGCCTTCCCTGGCGACTGGGTGCCGCAGCTTGCCGCTTCGGGCGAAGAGCGCATGTCAACGATCCTGAGCGAAGAGAAGGAATGGGCCGACGAAGCTAACGCCCGCCGCGCTCACGCTCGCATGATTGCCAATGCACTTGCCGTGCTAAGTGTTGTTGCGGCGGTGGCCTTTACCGGCACAATCGTTATGCTCAAGCTGCGCAAGCGCAAGCCCAAGCCGTTTTTCCAGGACGAATATTTCCGCGATGTGCCTTCGGCCGACCATCCCGCCGTGCTTTCGGCCCTCATGAGCTGGAACGAGGTGCCCGATCAGGCATATATCGCCACGCTTATGAAGCTCACCGACGACCGTGTGATCAAGCTGGAGCAGGCGACCGTGACCAAGGCCAAGAAGGGTCTGTTGGGGCGTGAAAAAGAAGAGCAGACGTATCGCGTGACGGTGAGTGATGCGGGCTGGAAGTCGGCCAAGGGCATTGACCACATGGTGCTCAAGGTCTTCTTTGCCGGTGCTAAGCCTGACGAGAACGGTGACCGTTCGCGCACGTTCGACGAGCTGCAGCACTACGTCAAGCAGCACGCTACACCCGTGGGTGATAAGCTCGAGGACTATCAGAACACCGTTAAGGGCAAGCTGGCCGATAGCGAGTACGTTGCCTCGGACGGCATTGTTGCAATGGTGTTTTGCCTGGTTCTTGGTATCCTGATTGCCTTTGTTCCCGTGGGATCCATCTTCTTTACCGATGGCGCACAGGCGAACATTACCGCCGCGGTTATCTCGGTGCCGATTGTGCTGGTGGGTATCGGCGTGGGCCTTACGTTCCGCCGCTTTACGCCGGAGGGCGCCGAGGTGGCGGCTCGCTGCAAGGCACTTAAGCATTGGCTCGAGGACTTCACGCGTCTAAAGGAAGCCGTCCCCGGCGATCTGGTGCTGTGGAACAAGCTGCTGGTGATGGGCGTGGCGCTGGGCGTTTCCAAGGAAGTGCTGCGTCAGCTTGCCGAGGCCGTGCCGCCCGAGGTGCGCGAGGCCGACGGCTTCTATGACAATTATCCCTGCTACTGGTGGTACTACCATCATTACGGTACCGAGTCCCCGCTCGATTCATTCGATGATGTGTATCACGAGACCATCCGTGAGCTGGCGTCGAGTTCCGATAGCTCGAGCGGCGGCGGTGGTGGCGGCTTCTCGGGCGGCGGCGGAGGCGGCGTCGGCGGAGGCGGCGGCGGAACGTTCTAACGGTCCTAAATTACGGGATGGGCTTTTCTCGACAGCCGTCGGGGGAAGCCCATCCCCTTTTTATGCGCTACCTACGAAGACTGTCCCCAGCGACTAGTCATTTAAGAACGTTCCCAACGACTAGGTGTGGTTGCTGCCAAGGAGTGTCCCGGGGTGCCGGCATAAAAGGAACGTCCCTAACTGCCAGGTTTAGGCTGTTAGATCGAGTTCGTAGAGGAAGCTTTCGCGCGGCATGTCGTGACGGCGCTCTTCGCGGTTGGCGCGGTGCGTGGCCGTGCGCTTAAAGCCGTGCAGCTCGTAGAACTTCCACGAGCAGTTGGAGTCGGTGTACAGGTGCGCCCTCGTCGCTCCAAGCGAGGACAGGTGCGAGACCGCGGCATCGAGCAGAACCGTGCCAACGCCCAGGCCATGGACATCGCGATCCACGGCAAGCAGCGTGACCTCGTTGTCGTGCGGCAACGGGCTGCTCTCGAGCAGGCGGTTGTTGGTTCGGATGGTTGCGCGCACAAACGAGAGATACTCGGCGCACGCATCGGGCTCTAGCTCACGCATCTGCGATAGCAGCGCGCGTTCGGTATCCATCCAATGCTCGTTGATAGTGGCGCCGGAGCTCTGTCCCGCACGCGCGAGCGAAATGCCACGCGCCTGACCGTCGATTACGGCAACCTGTGAAAACGTCGACGACGAAAGGCAATAGGCGAGGTCGCACGCGGCCTCAAGGCGGTTGTACTCATCGTTATCCGAATTGTTATGCCAAAGCTGCTGCAGAATCAGCGCGATGGCGTCGAAGTCTTTGGTATCAAACGGTCGGTAGAGAACCCGCGAGACCATGGTGCCTCTTTCTTTTGCGGATGCATATCGAGCACAGTTCTACCACGCCATTGGCATCTAATTATGGTGCCCCTGTGTTCCATGAACTCACCGTGCCCGGTGCCATGCCCATCCCCTCCGCTCGCAAACTTTTTCTGCACATGCGCCCGTTGCGGGGTGCATCGATGCGCTCGATGCGCTACATTAAATCAGTATTTTCAATGCCGCTGCGCGAGCGCTGCAGATCGACGTATCACCGACTCACAGAGCACGGCGGCGTACCAGACAGGAGGACTGCATGGGATCTGATGTGAAGATCGCACGCGCGTTGATCTCGGTTACCGATAAGACGGGCGTCGTCGATTTCGCACGGACGCTGGTTGACGACTTTGGCGTCGAGATCATCTCTACGGGCGGCACGGCTCGTGCCATCGAGGACGCGGGCATTCCCGTAACCCCCATCGAGGAGTTCACGGGCTATCCCGAGATGATGGACGGCCGCGTTAAGACCCTGCACCCCAAGGTTCATGGCGCGCTGCTGGCCCGCCGCGATTCCGAGCAGCACATGCAGGAGGCGGCTCAGCACGGCATTAAGCTGATCGACCTGGTCGTCGTCAACCTGTACGAGTTCGAGAAGACCGTCGCCAACCCCGAGGTCACCTTCGCGGACGCCATCGAGCACATCGACATCGGTGGCCCCTCCATGCTTCGCTCTGCCGCCAAGAACGCCACGAGCGTTACCGTCATTTCCGACCCGGCCGACTATGATGCCGTCCTGGCCGAGATGCACGAGACCGGTGGCTGCACCACGCTTTCCACCCGTCGTCGCCTGCAGGTGAAGGTCTACCAGACCACCGCCGCCTACGACACGGCCATCTCCCGCTGGCTCGCCGCCCAGGCAAGCGACGTGGCGGACACCTCTGCCAAGCTCGAGATTTCGCTGGAGAAGGTCGACGACCTGCGCTATGGCGAGAACCCGCAGCAGAAAGCCACAGTCTATCGCTTTGCCGAGGGCTGCGAGAACACCGCGAGCTCGCAGTTCCCGCTCGTGGGCTCCAAGCAGATCCAGGGCAAGCCGCTCAGCTACAACAACTATCTGGATGCCGACGCCGCTTGGAACCTGGTCCGCGAGTTCGACGAGCCGGCCTGCGTAATCCTCAAGCACCAGAACCCCTGCGGTTCCGCCGTTGCCGAGGACATCACGGCTGCCTACGACCGCGCTTTTGCCTGCGATCCCAAGAGCGCCTTCGGCGGCATCATCGCCTGCAACCGCGAGGTTCCCTTTGATCTGGTTGAGCACTTTGCCGATCAGAACAAGCAGTTCGTCGAGGTTATCATCGCCCCGAGCTACACCGCCGAGGCGCTCGAGCGCATGGCCAAGCGCCCCAACCTGCGCGTGTTGGCCACCGGCGGCGTGGACCACGGCGCCCAGGTGGAGCTGCGCTCCATCGACGGCGGCATGCTGGTGCAGGAAGTCGACCATGTGACCGAGGATCCCGCGACCTTTACGTTCCCCACCGACCGCAAGCCCACCGACGCCGAGATGGCCGAGCTCGAGTTTGCCTGGAAGGTCTGCAAGGGCGTTAAGTCCAACGCCATCCTGGTCTCCAAGGGTAAGGCCGGCATTGGCATGGGTCCGGGTCAGCCCAACCGCGTTGACTCCGCACTGCTTGCCTGCGAGCGCGCCGAGGACTTCTGCGAGCGCGAGGGCGTGGAGAAGGGCGGCTTTGCCTGCGCAAGCGACGCATTCTTCCCGTTCCGCGACAACGTCGACGTGCTTGCTGCACACGGCGTGACCTGCATCATCCAGCCCGGCGGCTCCAAGCGCGACGACGAAAGCATCCAGGCCTGCAATGAGCACAGTATTGCTATGGTGTTTACGGGCGCTCGCCACTTCCGCCACTAAGTTCCGCCTTGGGACAAAATAATCTCCGCAAAAGACGGCTGCTCCGTTTGGAGGGCCGTCTTTTTGGTATAAGAGGACGGAATGACTAACACGAAAGGTATGACCATGCCCCAGATTGATGATGCCGAGCTGTTTGGCAATGCCGAGGATCAGCGTGCGTACGAGGACTTTTGCGCTAATCAGGAGGCGGTCGAGAAGTTTACGCTCGACAAGCCCGCGCTTGTCTGCCGTTGGCGCATGTCCAATAAAAAGGTGCCCATGCTCAACCGCCACATTCGCGCACTGTCCGAGCGCCTGGTGCAGGGCGAGCC
>UQIB01000053.1 GCA_900541015.1 uncultured Collinsella sp.
CTGTAGTCGGTCACCACCGCGGCGCCCAGCTGGCCCCAGTCGAACTTGGGATAGCTCTCGGTCGCACCAAAGTTGTTGTCGTACAGCAGCACCTGATAGCGACCGGTCGTTGCCGTGTCAGAACTCGGCAGATACGTCACGCTGTGCTGGCCCGCGTTGAGCGAAAAATCGCCCTGGGCCCGCAGCAGCTTGTCCTCAAAGCCCGAACCGGCTCATTGCCACTCCTTTCTATTTCTGGGTCCATCTTCTCACTGTTGGCGGCCGGAAATGATCCGTTTTCCTCCGTCCCCGAGAGGTCATTTTTTAGTACTTGAAGAAGCCCTCGCCCGAGCTTTCGCCCAGCTTGCCTTCGTCGAGCATTTTCTTGAGGACGGATGCCATGGCCTTAAAGTTGTAGGGCATCATCATCTTCTTGAGCAGCGGGCTCACCAGGCCCGGGACCTTCTGATACTGCATAACGATGTTGTACGCCGTCTGGATGCCCACGGTGTCGAATACGCGGAACGGGCCCTTGGGAGCGCCGGTGCCGCGCGTCCACGCGAGGTCGATGCTCTTGGGGTCACTCACACCCGAGACATACAGGTCAAGGCCCGAAAGCAGCCATGGCACCAGCATGGAATTGAGCAGATAGCCGTTCTTTTCCTTGTTGACGGGCAGGGCAAGCATACGGATATCGTTAGCAAAGTCGACGAGCTCATCGAAATAGCGCTTGTCGGTTTGGCTCTGGGCCATGACCTCGGTCATGTTGTTCTTCCAGATGGAGTTGGCAAAGTGCAGCGACAGGTACTTCTCGGGACGACCAGTGTACTTGGCAAAGGTGCTCGGCAGCAGCGTGGAGGAGTTGGTCACGACGACAGTCTTTTGCGGGAGGACCGGGGCGAGCTTCTTGTAGAAGTCAATCTTTGCCTGGGTATCCTCAGCCATAGACTCGATAACCAGGTCGGCGTCAGCCACTGCCTTGGCAAGATCGAGCTCCAGCTTGAGTGTGGAGTAGGCACGCTCAACGGCGGCGAGCGCCGCTTCCTTGTCGAAGGGCTGGCCGCTATCGGCGATACCGGCGCACCACTCGCCCGTGCCGTCCGCCATGCCCTCGATAGCCGCGATGTACTCCTCGCGCACATGATCGATCTTGGGCTGGGTGCGGCCGATGCTGCCCTCGCTGCGCAGCCAAATCGTTACATCAAAGCCGCAGTAGGCAGCCTGAAAGGCAATCTGGCTTCCCAGCACGCCGCCGCCGGCAACGCAAACGGTCTTGTAGCTCATGGAACGGTCCTCTCTTACGTAATTCCATAGATGTGTATTTATTCAACCGTAAGGAGGACGCGCGCTGGGGGTGGGTTCTATAAACGGACGGTAATTTGCGGCGAACGGCTACACCTGTTCATTAACTCAGGGCTTTACAGGCCGTTTTTTGGCGCTGCTGAACCGCTGTTTTCGGAAGTGCGGGGAAAAATCGGGTTTCGCCGACCAGATCGGCTTTTTTGACAACAAAACCGCAGGTCGCGGGAATCTAAAAAGGCGGTGTGCTCGGGAGGTTCGCGTTTTTCACCGCACTTCTGAAATCCGAGTCCGCGAAAGGCACCAGCAAGCCCATTTACGCAACATATGTCCAGCAAAAACGGGTGGTAGCCGGTACGACTACCACCCGTTTGTCTTATATCCGGCTCGAAGTAGGCCAACTACTTCTTAATACCGCGCCCCAGACGCTTGGCGACCGATGCAACGGCCTCCTCGCTGGCCGGCCCACAGCTCACGCAACCGTCATGGGCACGCATCTGACCGGTGACCTCATCCATCGCGAGCGGCGCCACCTTCTCGAGCTTAAAGCCCTTACCGGCGCGCATGTTTTCCTTGGCCACGCTGATCATGAGCTTAATGCGGTTGAGCTGGTTGACCTCAGACGCACCGGGGTCGTAGTCCACCGCGACGATGTTGCTCTCGGGATGCTGGCGGCGCAGCTCCTTGATCACGGCCTTGCCCACCACGTGATTGGGCAGGCACGCGAAGGGCTGCGTGCAGATGATGTTGGGCGCACCGTGATCGATCAGGTCGAGCATCTCGGCCGTGAGCAACCAGCCCTCGCCCATGTTGTTGCACACCGAAAGCACCGTACGGGCCTTGTCCGCCATGGTGCCGATGCGCTCGGGTACCTCAAAGCGCTCGGACTTCTCGAGCAGCTCTTCCACCGGCGTACGCATCCAGTCCACGAGCTTAATGAGCGCCTGCATACCAGCGCGCGTAGTGGCAGAGCTTCCCAGCTCGTCCTTCTGCAGCTCGGCGTTGCTCATGGAGTACAGGAAGAAGTCGAGCAGGCCCGGCACCACGGCCTCGCAGCCCTCGCGCTCGATAACGTCAACCACGTGGTTGTTGGCCGTAGGGTGGAACTTGACCAAGATCTCGCCGACCACGCCCACGCGCGGCTTGGTGCCCTCGCCCACGAGCGGCATGGTGTCGAACGCGCGGATGGCCTCGCGGCACAGCTTGGTGTAGTTGTGGCGGTTAAACTTGGGCGCCAGCTTGCGAGCGCGCGCCATGTACTCCTCGTAGAGCGCGTTGGCGGCACCGGGCGTAGCCTCGTACGGGCGGCAGCGATAGAGCATCTGCATCATCACGTCGCCAAAGAGCACCGCGTAGACTGCCTGCTTAAGCAGCGCCGGCGTAATCTTAAAGCCAGGGTTGTCCTCGCCCAGCGCCACGGCCGAAAGCGAGATCACCGGGATCTCGGGGTGGCCGCTCTCGCGCAGGGCCTTGCGGATGAGTGCGATGTAGTTGGTGGCACGGCAGCCGCCGCCGGTCTGGCTGATAACCACGGCTGTCTTGGACAGGTCGTATCGACCGCTCTCGATGGCCTCCATAATCTGGCCCGTTACCAGGATCGACGGATAGCAAATATCATTGTTCACATAGCGCAGGCCGGCCTCGACGGCATCGTGATCGGTCGAGGGCAGCAGCTCCAAGTTGTAGCCAGCACCACGGAACACCTCTTTGACCAGGTCAAAGTGGATCGGCGCCATCTGCGGGCACAGGATGGTGTAGCCCTCCTCGCGCATCTGCTCGGTAAAGGGCACCTTGGGCCACGCGGTCGAAGCACTCTCGCGCTGCGCCTCGAACGTGTACTTACGGCTCGCGAACGCGGGGGCATCCGTGGAGGGCGCCACCGGCGCGGCATCGCCCTGCTCGTAAGTCTCGCCCGCGGCCGTAGCATCGGCCAAGCGCTCGGCCTCCTGGTCCTTGAGCGCCGCCATGAGCGAGCGAATACGGATACGCGCGGCGCCCAAGTTGGACACCTCGTCAATCTTGAGCACGGTGTAAATCTTGCCGCTGGCCTCCAGGATCTCCTGCACCTGATCAGTGGTCAGAGCGTCCAGGCCGCAGCCGAAGGAATTGAGCTGGATCAGGTCCAGGTCGTTGCGCATCGTCACAAAACGGGCGACGGCGTACAGGCGGCTGTGATACATCCACTGATCGACGACGCGAATCGGACGCTCGGGCTTCACCAGATGCGCGAGCGAATCCTCGGTAAAGACCGCAAAGCCAAAGCTCGAGATAAGCTCGGGCAGGGCATGGTTGATCTCGGGGTCGTTATGGTAGGGACGACCGGCGAGCACGATGCCGTGACCGCCGTGGTCCTCGACCCACTTGAGAGCCTCCTCGCCCATGGTCTGGATATCCTCGTGGAAGCGCGCGTCGGCCTCAAAAGCAGCGTTGACGGCGGCATCAACCTCGGAGCGCGTGATTTTAGGACCGCGCACGCGACCGCGACCGGCCTCAGCATCGGCCACACGGTCGACGGCGAGCACCTGGTACAGGCGGCGCTTGAGCTCGGTCTTGTCGTGATACGGCACAAACGGATACAGGAACTCGATGTTCTGCTCGCGGATCTCGTCAATATTGAGCGCCAGCGCCGTGGGGTAGCTCATGACGATGGGGCAGTTATAGCAGTTGCCAGCCGTCGGATCCTCCTTGCGCTCCCAACGCACGCACGGCATCCAGATAAAGTCGACGTCACGGTCGATGAGGTTCATCACGTGGCCATGGCTCATCTTGGCCGGATAGCATACGCTCTCGGACGGCATGGACTCGATGCCCGCCTGGTAGGTCTTCTTGCTCGACTGGTCGGACAGCTGCACGCTAAAGCCCAGGCGCGTAAAGAACGCGTGCCAGAAGGGGTAGTTCTCGTACATGTTGAGCGCGCGCGGGATACCCACGGTGCCGCGCGGGGCTTCGTCGGGGCTCAGGACCTCGCGGTTAAAGAGCAGCTCGTTTTTCTTTTTGAAGAGGTTGGGGGCCTCGGTCTTCTGCTTTTTGTGGCCGGCGCCCTTCTCGCAGCGGTTGCCGGTAATGAAGCGCCTGCCACCGCCAAAGTCGTTGACGGTAAGCTGGCAGTTGTTGGAGCAACGGCCGCAGCGGACATGCTTTTGCGTCACGGTAAGGTGCGCGATGTCCTCAGCCGAAAGG
Source organism: uncultured Collinsella sp. (assembly GCA_900541015.1). Classification (GTDB taxonomy): domain Bacteria; phylum Actinomycetota; class Coriobacteriia; order Coriobacteriales; family Coriobacteriaceae; genus Collinsella. The sequence continues at coordinate 4,459 of UQIB01000053.1, forward strand.
ATGGTCGAGGTGCCATCGGCACCGGCGCGATCGCGGGCGAGCAGGGCCGCACCATAGGCGCCCATGCAGCCGGCGATGTCGGGACGCACGGCGTGAACGCCAGTGAGCTGCTCAAACGCACGCAGCGTAGCGTCGGACATAAAGGTGCCGCCCTGGACGATCACTTGGCTGCCAATCTCCTTGGGGTCGCGCAGCTTAATGACCTTGAACAAGGCGTTCTTGATGACGGAATAGGACAGGCCGGCCGCAATGTCGCCCACCGTGGCGCCTTCCTTTTGCGCCTGCTTGACGCGCGAGTTCATAAAGACCGTGCAGCGACTGCCCAGGTCGACCGGGGCCTTGGCATGGATGGCGGCGTCGGCGAACGCGCGCACGTCCATGTTCATAGACACGGCGAAGCTCTCGATAAAGCTGCCGCAGCCCGACGAGCAGGCCTCGTTGAGCATGATGTGCTCGATGACGCCGTCCTTGACGCGCAGGCACTTCATGTCCTGGCCGCCAATGTCCAGAATAAACTCGACGCCGGGCAGGAATGCCTTGGCGCCGCGCAGGTGCGCAACGGTCTCGATCTCGCCGGAGTCGGCCTTGAGCGCCTCGATGAGCAGCGCCTCGCCGTAGCCCGTAGTGGTCACGTGGCCGATGGTGCAGCCGGCGGGGATGTGGTTGTAGAAATCGGCCATGATGACCTTGGCCGTGCCCAGGATGTCACCGTTGTTGTTGCCGTACCAGGTGTGCAACAGCTGGCCGTCCTCGCCCACGAGCGCGGCCTTCATGGTGGTGGAGCCGGCGTCGATACCGATGAACACGCGGCCGGTGTAGCCGTCGAGCTTGCCCTTGGGGACGACTTCCCGGTCGTGGCGACCCTTGAACTCGGCAAAGTCCTCGTCGGTGGCAAAGAGCGGGTCCAGACGCTCGACCTCGGCACCCTGTGTGTCACCCAGAGCATCGATGGCCTCGATGAGCTGCGGGAACGTGCTGAGTTTATTGGACTCGTGCGCCATGGCGGCGCCGCTCGCCACAAACAGGTGAGCGTTTTGGGGCACGATACGGTGCTCCTCGTCCAGATTGAGCGTGAGGTAGAAGCGGTGGCGCAGCTCGGAGAGATACTGCAGCGGGCCGCCCAGGAAGGCGACGTTGCCGCGGATGGGACGGCCGCACGCCAGGCCCGAGATGGTCTGGGTCACGACGGCCTGGAAGATGGAGGCGGCCACGTCCTCGGGGCGGGCGCCCTCGTTGAGCAGCGGCTGGACGTCGGTTTTGGCAAAGACGCCGCAGCGGCTGGCGATGGGATAGATGGTGGTGGCGTTGGCCGCGAGTTCGTTAAGGCCGCTGGCGTCAGTGTGCAGCAGGGTTGCCATCTGGTCGATGAACGCGCCCGTGCCGCCGGCGCAGGTGCCGTTCATGCGCTGCTCGATGCCGTTGTCGAAGTAGATGATCTTGGCGTCCTCGCCGCCCAGCTCGATGGCGACGTCGGTGGCCGGGATGAGGGTCTCGACGGCACGCTTGCTGGCGATGACCTCCTGGACAAACTCCAGGTCGAGCCATTGGGACAGCAGCAGGCCGCCCGAGCCGGTAATGGCGCAGGTCAT
>UQIB01000054.1 GCA_900541015.1 uncultured Collinsella sp.
ACTGCCTGCTTGGCGTCCGAAAGAGCGGTCGCGGCGTGCGTATCTGCGGCCTGAGCCTTGTCAACGCCAGCCTGGGCGGCATCGTCGGCCTTCTTTGCCTCGTCAAGCGAGCCTTGCTTATTCGCAAGGTCCGCCTGGGCGGCGGCGCGCTTGTCGGTAAGGTCCCTGACCGAAGCCGTGGCATTGCCATACGCCTCATTGGCCTGTTCGGACTTTGTCTTGGCGGTATCGTAATCGCCCTGTGCCTTCGCCTTGCGGGCGGAAGCCTTGGAGGCGTTCGTCTGGCATTCGGTGAGCTTGGAGTTAGCGTCGTCAAGCGCGGCCTGCGCGACGGTCGCCTCGTCCTTGGCGGCGTTGAGATTTGCCCTAGGAGTTTCGATGTCAACATTCTTCAAATTGACATCGGCAGCGCCATATGCCGCCTTCGCGATAGCGGTGGCCTCTTGCGCAGCTTCATAGTCGCTCTTGGCAGCAGCAACGTTACCGTTCGCTTCATTCGCGGCACTCTTGGCAGCATTGAGGGATGACTCCGCAGAGCCAAGCGCATCGTTTTTCACATCGCGCGCCTTCCGTGCTGCCGCAAGTTGATCTTGCAGCTGCGCCAGCCGCGCCTTCTGCGCGGCGGTACCACCGGCATGATAAACGGAGTCTACGTACGTGTTTACCAGGTTCTTGAACTCGTCAACCGTAAAATCGCCTTCGGCCCAGTTTCCCTGATAAATTGAAACAGGACTGGGTGCACCGTCATCCTCGGGCGTTGAGCGGTTGCCATCCTTACCGTAGCCGACGGCGAACCCAAAGGAATTAGCACCTGAATCAATAAAGTTCTCATAGTGGCCGGTGTTGCTATAGTCACCCCTGTCATAGTCGCGCTTTTCCGCAGTATACCAACCGATAAACGGCCAATCATCGCCGTACTTGTCGCCGTTATCGAAGGATGTTTCCCAATCTTTAGGATTATCTGACCCCTTGTAGGCGCCAGCACGTCCGGCAAGGTTTTCGTTATAGGACATATAAAAGCCCTCGCCGCTGTTCCCCGCGTGGTCCCAAACATTCGACGAATAGCAAACATCGAGCGCCGACTGCGCCATAGAGACAATGCTGACCTTCATGTCACTCAAGCCATTTGCGCGACGAATTCCATTGACCGCATTCATGTAGGTCAAGGTATTCTGCAGATTCACGAGCGAAAAAGCATTGTCAGCGTCAGATGCATCCAAGTTGACATAGTCGTCATACCATGCCGCCTTGCTAGCAGACCCATCAAGTAACTTCGCCGCATCGCTCGCGTTGGCACGCTGAGCAGCAGTAAACGACGTACTACTTGCGATGTGATTCATAAAGCCAAGCAGGCCAGCCTTGACAGCATCCGTATCCACCGTCATGTTTGCTTTTAGCTCAGAAATCTGCTGCTCAAGAGCTTTGACGTTTGCGCTGGCCGTGTTGTATTCATCATTCGCTTTGTTGTAGTCGCTGGTAGCATTCTCAAGAGCGCTTTTCTTCTGCTTTGCGACCTCTGCCAGACGGTCGTACTCTGTCTTCTTGTCGGCCTCGGTCTGCTGAGCTTGCTCGTAAGCAGCCTTGGCGGTGTTGTATTTGCTGGTCAAATCACCGAGTTTGCCGTTGGCTTCGTCGTATGCAGTCTGCGCTGACGAAACGGCAGCGTTGGCGGCGTTGACCTTTTCCTGCGCGGCGCTGGCATCAGTCTGTGCGGCCTGGAGGTTCGTTTGTGCGGTGGCGTCGGCAGCCTTCGCGGCATCAAGCTCGGTCTGCGCGTCCTTGAGCTCACCGGCAGCAGCTTTCTTGGCGGCCTCAAGCGCTTTTAGATCGATGCCCGTGCCCGAGATGGCGGCATCGAGCGCTTTCTGGGCGTCGTTCAGCTTATCCTGGGCGTTGCCGCACGCGGTGGTCGCAGCGGCAAGGGCATTGGCGGTCTCCTGCTTCTTGGCCTGGGCAGTCGTCAGAGCAGACTCGGCATCACTCTTTGCCTGCTCAGCATTGTCGGCGGCGGTCTTAGCGGCATCGAGCTCACCCTCGGCCGTCTTCACATCGGCATTCGCCGCATTGAGCTTGGCCTGCGCGTCCTCGACGGCCTTCTTGGCGGCCTCGTACCCATCCATGGCCTCGAGCTTGGCCTCGGCATCCTTGAGGGCTTTCTCGGCTTTGTCGCGCTTTGCATTGGCATCCTTGAGCGCCTGGGTCTTATCCTCGACACTCTTGTTGGCCTGATCGAGCTGATCGTTCAGGTCGCCCAGCTTCTTCTGCTGCTGCTCGGCCTTGTCAACAGCCGCCTTAAGCTCGTCGATCTTCTCCTGAAGCGCGGCTGCCTCGGCCTCGTTCTGCTCGGTGGCGTTATCGGTCACGGCCTGCGAGGCCTGATTCTTTTGCTGCTGCGCCTGCTTTTGAGACTGGCCCGCCGCGTCGGCTTTCTTCTGGGCGGCATCGTAGGCGGCCTGAGCGTCCTTGAGCTGCTTTGCCGACTCCTCGGCCAACTGGGCAGCCGTCTTTACGACCGCCTGGTTACCGGTGGCAACGGTGTTCTCGATAGCGCTGTCGCCCTTCGTGGCGTCACCGTTATCTGCCGTCGGTGCGGCGATTGCCGCCAGCGGCGACATGAGCGGCTGAGCGATGAGGCCCGCCGTCAAAACGGTTGCGACGGCGCGGTTGGCAACGCCCTTGACGTTGACGGCCTTGGCCCGAGGCTCAAAGTGCTGTGGGATATAGTTTGCCATGGCTTTCTCCCTTTGACACGGATGTATCCATACGCCTCAAAATGTAGGAGCTGATTTTTGAATTCTGTTGCGCAACATTGGTCACCAGCGGATTTTTTGAAATTCGCGCTCTCGTGCTTCACAATTTCGTCACATATGTAGGAGCTGGTGCATCATATTCTTGCGGGATCGAATTGAGCCTGTGATTTGCATTTGCTCCCGTGTCATCCGCCCTATCGGATTCCGCATCCAACAGACACCTCGCCCGCCACGGTGTAGAGTTAAGACAACGGGCGCGTTGCGCGGACCGCGCTGGAACGAGGTGGACATGGAACTCGACAAACAACAGATCAAGCGACTGCGCGAGCGTCATCATCGGCGTCACGGCATCCGCCCCGCTCATAGCGAAGCCATGGAAAACATCACCCGCTTCCTCAAGCGCGCATTCAACATTCGCGAGGGTCGCGCGCCCTATCACGTGATCCGCAAGCGTTTTGTAAACGGGGCGCGTCTGACTGGCTCCCACCTATGCATCCTCATCATCGCCATGCTGATCGCAAGCATCGGCCTCGATATCGATTCGGACATCGCCATCGTGGGCGCCATGCTCATCTGCCCGCTCATGGGCTCGGTCCTTGCCATGGCATACGGTATTGCCACGCTCGACCGCGAGATTACCGTCGAAGCCGTCGCCAGCCTTGCGCTGCAGATGGTCTTTTGCCTGGTCACGTCCACGCTGTACTTTAAGCTCTCGCCCCTTGGCACCACCACGGCGGCCATCATCGACAACTCGACACCCACCGTCTGGGACCTTACCATCGCACTCGCAGGCGGCTTTGCAGGCGGGCTGGGCAACTCGCGCGACCAGGAACCCGCCACGCTCATCGCCGGCGTGGCCGTGGCGACCGCGCTCATGCCGCCTCTGTGCGCGGCGGGCTATGGCATCGCCATCGCAAGCGGGTCGCTGTTTCTCTCGGCGCTTTACGAGTTTGGCATCAACGTGGTCTTTATCGCACTCGCGGCCGAAGCCGTATTACTTATCTTGCGCGTGCCGCTCAAGCGCGACCTGAACGGCGACGGTATTGTGACCGCTGAGGAAGACGCCGAGGTCAACGAGCTGTCACACAAGGTGCGCCGCCGCATCATTGTGGGCACGATGATCTTTACCATCCCCTGCATCGTCATGACCGCGGGGTCCATTGGCTCGGCGCAGGCCGGCGTGCAGGACGGCTATGGCGTCACCGAAACCACGCGCGAGCTCGCCGCGGTGCTGCCGGGCTTTAAGGATTACACCGTCGCCGTCGAGACCTCGGCTGCCGAGGGCGAGGAAGAGGGCATCGTCGAGCGCGAGGTTGTCGCCCACGTGACGACAAGCGAGGCGCTCGGGGCGCACGACCGCCACGTCGCCCGCAAGCTCATCGACCTCAACGTGCCCGAACTCGATCGCGTGGAGTTCGATGTGAAGTGATGCAGAGCGCGGGATGAATGCTCGCACGGACGCAAGTTACGACGAGGCGCAGGTGCGATACGGACACGAGCAAATAGCGGGGTGCAGTTCACACCCGCGCCCCGCTCGCTGTTTTATTGCTGTGAATCAACTGTCCAGATCGACATCGCCAGACTCCACCGTAAACGCAGGTTTGGTGCTCACCAGATAAAATCGGGTCACTTTGCTATCTCTAAATAGATAGAGCTGGCCCTGATCGCGCCGGCGCGATATATACGCAACGTGAATCGTACCGAATTCTTCGCCGTTTTCCTTCTTTAATATCAGGATGTTGGGGTCATCCGTACGCTTAAACTGCCCGTCAACGCAGCTGCCGTCTTTGTCGACCAGTTGCCACCGATGGTTATCCTCTTCAAGAAAGGCCAGGGTTTCCAGACTCGTCTTGTCGTCCCGATAGTAACCGTCAATGGCAAACCCTTCGGAAGCGCATTCCTGCATATAGGACGTTTCTCGGCTTATAGCAAACAGCCCTGTAGCGCCCAGGAGCACAGCCAGGCAGACCACTGCAAGGGTTATCGAAATAGCACGGCGACCCATGTTAGCCCAACCGATAGTTGTTTAACGGAGCGCGAAACATACCTGGAACCTCCGATGTCAGGGGGAACGTCGCCAGCAGGCTGACGACAACTATCTGCTTCTGACATCAAACCATATGGCTGCCACTCGCGGAGGGGGCATCGGCAAACGGCGTGTTTTCATACTCCATTGGTCAAACCTAAGCGCGGCCCTACAGCTCGTACTTGTACACGCGGTAGATGTACTTTTCGGCTTCCATCTCGTAGGTGGCGATGGGCAGTCCATAGCGATCGTACTCGGCAAAGGTCTTGGCCTGGCCCGATGCCACGAGCATACTATTCGAATCGCCGACGCGCTGTGCGCTGCTCACGTAGCCCGAGAACGGCACGGCGATCTGGCCCACAAGCTCGTAGGTGCGCGCGGTCTCGTCCACCGTAAAGATGTGCCCAAACGAATGCGTCCCCTTACTGTAGTCGGTCACCACCGCGGCGCCCAGCTGGCCCCAGTCGAACTTGGGATAGCTCTCGGTCGCACCAAAGTTGTT
>UQIB01000055.1 GCA_900541015.1 uncultured Collinsella sp.
CTTGCCGAGGAGGCGAGCGAGGTCATCATGGCCTGCAAGGATAACGATCACGACCACATCCGCTACGAGGCCGGCGACCTGGTCTACCACCTGCTCGTGACGCTTGAACGCTACGGCATCACCCTCGACGAGCTGGCCGGCGAACTCAACGCCCGCCGCCACTAGTCATTGGGGACGTTCTTAAACGACTAGTCGTTTGGGACAGTCTTTGTTGGTGTAACGGGGTCATGGAAGTTGCGGTGAAATAGGGACTGTTTAAGCGCTTCATCAGGCAAAACAATCCCTATTCCACCGCAACTTATGAAGGGATGGCTAGTCGAGGGGTGTGGGTTCCCATTCGCCGGTGGGGTGGGGGATGTCGAAGGTTCGATAACCGCAGTCGTAGGCGTGGGCCTGGGCCTCGCGGATGCTCCAGCAGATATCGCAGGCGCGGTGCGCGTCCGAGCCAAAGGTGATCGGCACTTCGGCATGGGCAAAGCAGCGCAAAAGACCGGTTGCGGGGTAGTAGTCGTCCAAGCCCTTACGCGGTGCGGCCGTCGAGACCTCAACGCGGCGGCCCGTATCGTGCGCGCACTCGGCCATCTGCTGCCAAAACGGTGCGGGGTCAAAGTCGGGCGCAAAGCCTTCCTTCGAAAAGCGCATGACCAGGTCGGGGTGAGCCATTACATCAAAGTTGAGCGGGCTCTCGCAGGCGCGGCACCAGTCGTCGACGTAGCGCTCCCACACGCCGCGTACCCCCAGGTTTTCCCAAACGTGCAGGTTGGTGTCGTCGTCGATCCAACCGCAAAGGGAATCGGGTGTATCGGGACGAGCGACGTTTTCCGTTCCCGCCGTACCCGCGGCGCCGGCCATGATATCGCCTGGGTTGCCAATCCAATGCACGCTGCCCAGGCGCACGACGGCGCCCCGGGACCAGCGCTCAACCAAAGGCTCGCAGCCCTCGTACCAATCGCATTCAAAGCCATAGATAAGCTCGAGCTCCGACGCGATCTGCGCGGCAAGCTTGCGGGCATCCTCAAAAGCCAGACGATGTGCCGGCAGGTCGCCCTCGACAACCTGCACCTCGCAGTTGGCATCCATGCTGGCGGGTAAGGTGAGGTGGTCGGTCGAGACCATGACGCGGCAGCCGGCGGCCGCGGCAGCGCGGACGTTTTCCTCAAACGAGGCATGTCCGTCCGAAAACGAGGTGTGGGTGTGGCAATCGACCAGCGGGCAAGCAGACATGGCGACTCCTTTGCATTTGGCGAAACCGCTCCATTGTAATGGCGCGGCCCCCGATGCGACGAGCGCACCGGGGGCCGAAATCGACTGGAAAGGGTGCGCGGTGTGGCTCTACTCCAATACATGTACATCAGCCTCCAAAAGCTGCAGAAAATGACATGTTTGGAGGCTGATGTACACGTTTGGATAGGGGTGAGGGCGGCGACGGACGAAAGACACGCCTGTGCCGCGTCCGATGTGCTAGCGTTTGGGTGAACAAAACGAGCCCGTGCGGAAAGGATTCGGACCGTATGCAACGTGGAAGTATATCTCCGCTGTCCCGCGAGACCGATGCGCCCGAAACCATCGTCAAGCTGGAGTGCGACATCGACGATGCGTCGCCCGAGGTACTCGCCTATGCCGCGGACCGCCTGCGCGAGGCGGGCGCCCGCGAGGTGCACTGGCTGCCCCTCTACTGCAAAAAAGGTCGCCCCGGCTGGCAGCTGCAGGTAATCTGCGCCAGCGAGGACATTGACCGTCTGCAGACGATCATCTTTTTGGAAACCACGACCAACGGCATCCGCCGCCAGGTTATGGAGCGCGTCTGCCTGCCGCGTCGTTTTGAGCAGGTGGCGACGCCTTGGGGCGAGGTGTCCGTCAAGGTGGCGACCCTGCCCGACGGCAGTGAGCGTGCGGCGCCCGAGTACGAGGACTGCGCCCGTCTCGCTCGCGAGCATAACGTGCCGCTCCAGCGCGTGATGCAGGCGGCACAAGCCGCGGCACTGCGATTTGAGTAGCGCGGCCGGTGGCACGCCGCGCCCAGCCCCATCAACCCCACCCGAAAGGACCGCCATGAAATACCTTATCGCTTCCGACATCCACGGCTCGGCATACTGGACCGAGCGTCTGGTCGCCGCCATCGAATCCGAGCAGCCCGACCGCATCGTGCTGCTGGGCGACCTGCTCTACCATGGCCCGCGCAACGACCTGCCGCGCGACTACGCCCCCAAGCGCGTGATTCCGCTGCTCAACGCCCTGACCGACCGCATCATCGCGGTGCGCGGCAACTGCGACGCCGAGGTCGACCAGATGGTGCTCGACTTCCCCGTCATGGCGGACTACGCCACGCTGTTCGACGAGACCGGTCGTGAACTGTTCCTGACGCACGGCCACGTCTTTGGCGCCGGCATGCACAACAGCGTCGACCACGCGCCCGCGCTGCCCGAGGGCTCCGCGCTCGTCTACGGCCACACGCACATCAAGGTCAACGAGGCAAGCGAGGCGCACCCGGGCCTGTGGCTCTTCAACCCCGGCAGCGTGAGCATCCCCAAGGACGGCTCGCACAGCTACGGCATCTACGAGGGCGGTGCGTTCCGTCACGTGATTCTGGAGGAGGAATAACCATGGCGCAGCACATGGCTCAGCAAAATGCCGAGGGTTCGCGCGACCTGTCCACGCTGGTCGACGCGTCGGCCGAGCTGCAGCATCTGGTGCAGACCATCTGGCGCCTGCGTCAGCCCGACGGCTGCCCGTGGGACCGCGAGCAGACACACCGCAGCATCGGCAAGAACATGATCGAGGAGGCCTACGAGGCACTCGACTGCATCGAGGCGGACGACGCGGTTCACCTACGCGAGGAGCTGGGCGACGTGCTCATGCAGGTCGTGCTGCATGCGCAGATCGCGGCGGATGCCGGCGAGTTTACGCTGGCCGACGTGGCGCGCGATATCGACGCCAAACTCATTCGCCGTCATCCGCACGTGTTTGGCGATGTGGATGCCGACAGCTCCGACGAGGTACTCAAGATTTGGGACGAGGTCAAGCTTGCCGAGAGGGCTGCCAAGGACAAGGCCGTGGCGGCAGGCGAGGCTGCGCCCGAGGGCCTGCTCGACGGCGTGCCCACGCATCTGCCGGCGCTGATGCAGGCTCAGAAGGTGTCGCGCAAGGCGGCTGCCGTGGGCTTTGAGTGGGAGACGGTCCAGGATGTGTGGGACGAGGTTGCCGAGGAGCGTGCCGAGTTTGAGGCCGAGGCCCCTGGCTCGCCCGAGCGCGAAATGGAGTTTGGCGACCTGCTCTTTGCCTTGGTCAACGTTGCGCGCAAGGAGGGCATTGACGCCGAGAGCGCCCTTCGTGCCAGCACGGCAAAGTTCCGCCGTCGCTGGGCCGCGATGGAGCAGATGGCGGCCGATGCTCACGTGGATCTTGCCGAGCTTTCGACCCACGGCCTCAACGACCTGTGGGATGCCGCAAAGGCGGAGGAGTAAGACTGCGGGAACGACGGGCTGACACGCCTCATCGTTCCCGCTAAATTTTTCGAAAATCAAGTGTATCCCTCGGCTAACTTAGGGCATAATGCAAAAAGTGCGACATGGCTAACTTACGGAGACGCACCGATGGTGCACGGTCAGCCGGTCGCTTGCATCCACTACGTTTCCAAGTGAGAGGGAGACAACATGAGCGATATTTTGGACGTCTACGGTCGCGAGGTGCTCGACAGCCGCGGCAATCCCACCGTCGAGGTCGAGGTCGTGCTCGAGGACGGCAGCTTTGGCCGCGCAATGGTGCCTTCGGGTGCTTCGACCGGCGCCTTTGAGGCCTGCGAGCTGCGCGATGGCGACAAGGGCCGCTACCTGGGCAAGGGCGTTTCGCAGGCCGTCGAGCACGTTAACAACGAGTGCGCTAACGCCGTCGTGGGCCTCGACGCCTTCGACCAGCGCGCCGTCGATGCCGCGCTGATTGCCGCGGACGGTACCCCCAACAAGACCAAGCTCGGTGCCAACGCCATCCTGGGCGTGTCTCTGGCCGTTGCCCGCGCCGCTGCCGAGTCGTCGGGCCTGTCGCTGTACCAGTATCTGGGCGGCGTCAATGCCCACCTGCTGCCCACGCCCATGATGAACATCCTCAACGGCGGTGTGCATGCCGACAATAACGTCGACTTCCAGGAGTTCATGATCATGCCGGTGGGCGCCCCGAGCTTTGCCGAGGGCCTGCGTTGGTGCGCCGAGGTCTACCACACCCTCAAGGGCGTGCTGCACGAGGCCGGCCTGGGCGGCGGCGTGGGCGACGAGGGCGGCTTTGCCCCCAACCTCAAGACCAATGCCGAGCCGTTCGAGTACATCACCAAGGCCGTGGAGAAAGCCGGCTTTAAGCCCGGCGTCGACTTCATGTACGCCATGGACCCGGCCTCGACCGAGTTCTACAACGCCGAGACCGGCATGTACGAGCTCAAGGGCGAGGGTGTTGAGTACACGAGTGCCCAGATGGTCGATTACTGGGAGAAGCTCGTCGACACCTATCCCATCATCTCCATCGAGGACGGCATGGCCGAGGA
>UQIB01000056.1 GCA_900541015.1 uncultured Collinsella sp.
GTAGAACCGTTCAAACGCGTGAGCTGCGGATTCCTGGTTCATGCCGATGCCCTCGTCCTCAACACTTATGTCGATCGCACCCGTGCCCGCATCGGGCGTTATACCAAATGTGACGGTCGTTCCCGCACCCGAGTACTTGGCGGAGTTTTGCACGATCACGCGCAGAGCCTGCTTCACGAGCGCTACGTCGACAGACGCGTCGCAGCGCGGGTCGCCGGCAAGCGTGGTGTCGTACGCCAGCCGATACGTGTGCTCGGTATCGATCATCTGCGATTCTTCGCATACCTCGCTGACCAGTGCAGCCAAGTTGGTATGCGCACGCCGCAGGACCGTGCGCCCGGCGTCGCCGCGTGCCAAAAACAGCAGCTGCTCCACGAGCTCTTGCATGTGCTCGCTTTCGGCCTTGAGGGACGCGATGGACTCCGCCAGCACGTCCGGGTCGTCTTTGCCCCAGCGGTCGAGCATGTTCACGTAGCCCTGAATCACTGCGATGGGCGTGCGCAGCTCGTGACTCGCATCGTTGACAAAGCGCATCTGCTGCAGCTTGGCCTCTTGCATCTGGCGCAGCAGGCGGTTGAGCGCGACCTCGATGCTCGCCAGGTCGGCGTCGCCGGTGGTGACACTCGGCGAGTCGACGCTTGCGCGCTCGATGGCCTGCTCCAGCGTTTCCATCTTGCCGCCGGCGAGCTGCATGCGGCCGAGCTCGTCCACGCGCAAGGCCAGGTCATTGAGCGGTGCCATGGTACGGCGCACGCGGCGGGCGCCGCCGAGCATGTTGAGCATGCTGATGACCTGCCAACCCACAACGACAAGGCAGAGAGGCCATAACGTGACGAGGTCCTGCGCGAGGGGGAAGGTCTTGGTGGTACGCGCAAGCTCGACGGTATAGGTGAGCGTTGTCAGGTCCCAGCCGCGCGCGGGCGTCAGCGACACGCCGTGAACGGTGGCGCCGGGAATCCAGCCTGCGGTAAACGCGCCGTCGGGCAGCGTCTGGTTGTATCCATAGACGAGGATCGCCGCCGCAATCACCACCAGCAGCAGATCGAGCCAGACATAGCTCATCAGACGGCGCCACATATAGCTCCAGTTGATGGCGCGGGCGATGGAGGTGACGCGCTTGGCCTCGGCGTTACGCACGGCAGACATAGCCCACCCCGCGCACGGTCTGGATGATGCGGGCGCTGCCAGCGTCCTCGATCTTGGCGCGCAGGTGCGCGATGTGTACGTCGACGTTGTTGGTGTCGCCCACGTATTCGTAGCCCAGCGCCTCGTGCGCGATGCGCTCGCGCGTGAGCACGCTGCCGGCGTGCGCCATAAGCAGGGCGAGGACATCGAACTCGCGGGCCGTGAGCGCGATGGGTGAGCCGCCGACTGTGACTTCGCGGCGGTCGGGGTCGAGCACAACCGATCCCACGGTGAGCGCGGTGGGGGAGGGCACGGCGGAAGCCTGGGTCGAGTTGCTGACCGGGGGCATCGCGACGGCGCCGGCACCCGCGCCTCTCGCCATGCCCGCCCCGGCGCCGCCAACGCCCGAAGCCGTCCGCACGGCCTCCGAGCGCTTCAACGCCACGCGGATCCGTGCGAACAGCTCCTCAATCGCAAACGGCTTGGTCAGGTAATCGTCGGCGCCGGCATCGAGCCCGGCCACCTTGTCCATCACGGCATCGCGCGCGGTGACCATGATCACCGGTACATCCTTGTGCTTGCGGACGCGTCGCAGCACCTCCATGCCGTTGAGCTGCGGCAACAGCACATCGAGCAGAATCAGATCGTAGTTGCGCTCCAGCGCCAGGTCCACGGCGGTGCGGCCGTCGGCGGCGTGCTCCACCTGGTAGCCCTCGTGCTCCAGCTCGAGCGTCACAAAGCGGGCGATTTTCTCCTCGTCCTCTACGATCAGGATCCGTGCCATGCGTGCCCCCGTCTGCGATTACTTGTCGTCGTTGAGATTTTGCTTGATGTCGTCCGCGGCATCGGCAGCGTGATTCATAAGGTTGTTGATGCTGCCGGGTACGTCGCCGTCGCTATCGATGCGGTAACGCATGCCAAAGAACAGGCCAATCAGCATCAGCCATATCGTGGCGCCCCAGGCAAACAGCGCGACGATGGGGATCAGGATGGGAATGTTGAGGATGATCGCGTCGCGGCGCGTGGCGATAAACTTGGTGTCCAGGCTCAGGCGGAAGAGCTTTTTGAGGTACTCCCACACGCTGTCCATCTTCTTGGAGAAGTCGGTCTTTTCGCTCGACTTCTCGTAGGCGGCCTGCGCGGCGACCATCTCGGCTGAGGGCTCATCGACTGGCGCGGACTCGGTGGCGGCGTGCGCCGACGTGGTCTGGGTCTTGCCCTGCGACTCGAGCCAAATGATGGCATCCAAGACGTTGCCGTCGGCGGCGTCGAGCGCGGCCTTGGCATCGGTGTAGCTCACGTTGCACTTGGTGCGGATGGTTTCAACTTTTTCGAGGTCGTCCATGACCTGTCCTTTCGTTCGATGGGCGCGACGCCGGGCGATCTGCCCAGGCGCGAGCGTAGCGTTCGGCGGCCTGCGTTGCGCGGCGCCGCCCCGCCCCTTGTTCGAACTCTATAGTGCAGGTTATAGATTAAGCGATTCTTGAGCCAAGATTAATGTTGGATGAGTTTTTGGGTGGCGGTGGGGAAGGGAGAGTTGTCTTTTTGGATAGCTAGCAGCGAGGCCTAATGCTTTTCCCGAGAAGTGAACGAGCTAAAACGGACCCCCGAAGCATCGACACTTTAGGAGTGCCGTTTCCTGCGGTTTCGGCGCTGAAATCCTGCGATTTTGCCGCCGAAAAATGCGGATGCTCCAGGGGTCCAAAAACGGACGTTCACTTCTCGGAAAAGTATTAGACCTCGATAGCGGGAGATGGGGCGCCGGCGCAAAACGGCGTCAAAGGCTGGTCGAGCAGGCGGTTTCTCCATTGATGTCCGCATGACATGGGACACTTACCCTGCCGCCCTGCTCTGCTGCGGTGGCATGTACCTGAACAACGACCCTCTAAGGAGTTCGATTTTGATGAGTGACAACACCAAGCATCTCGCAAAGAAGCGCGTCAAGGACGCGGGGCCGTGCCTTGCGCCGTGCCTTGCCGGCGCAGCAGTCGCGCTGCTGGCTGTTCGGGGGCCATTCGACGTGCTTCGAAGTGCCAGCTCTCTGCATGTTTGCATGGCCCTTGCCGGCGCCATGATGACCGGCGGCGTGCTCGATCTGGTTTTTTGGGTGCTTGACCCGTTTGGATGGAAGAACGAAGGGTAAGCCCTAAGGGATGGAAGGGCTGGAACGGTCGGCTTAGTGATCGTGCAGAATGTGGGCTAGCGACTTACAGGGAAGTGGTAATCCGATGACGGTCTATGTAACGGGCGATATTCACGGCGGCCTCGACATGCAAAAGCTGCGCGACTGGGATCTTGGGGATAGTTTGACGAGCGACGACTATCTGATTGTCGCGGGCGACTTTGGCTTTCCGTGGGATTTCTCTGCCGAGGAATGTGCCGATATCGCCTGGCTGGAGTCGCGCCCCTATACCGTGCTGTTCGTCGACGGCAACCACGAACGTTTCGATCACTGGGCGGAGCGTTCCATGGAGTTGTGGCACGGCGGACTGACGCAGCGCCTGTCGGACACTTCGCTCATCCGACGCCTGACGCGCGGCGAGGTTTTTGAGCTCGCCGGCTCAACGATTTTTACCATGGGCGGCGCCACGAGTGTGGACAAGGAATACCGTATTCCCTATTCCAGCTGGTGGCCACAGGAGCTGCCGGACGAGCGCAATTTTGAGGAGGCACGGACAAAGCTCGACGGCGTGGACTGGAAGGTCGACTACGTGATCACCCATACCTGCTCCACGCGCATGCTTTCGCCCACGCTTTATCCGGCACCCGGCTGGAATTACCCCGCCGTTGATCGGCTTACGGCATTTTTCGATGAGCTGGAAGACCGCTTGGATTACAAGCGCTGGTACTACGGGCATTTTCATCGGGATGCCAACCCTGCCGAGCGCCATACCGTGCTCTACGACTGCATCGTTCGCCTGGGCGACGAACTCCAGCCCTGGGATGTCGCGTAGGGGCGGGGTGGCTGGCTACTCGACCGTTACAGTGATGTTTTCGCGGTGCGCGCGGATGACGTCCCAGCTAAAGTGCTCGACCAGCTGCTCGGCAGAGCGCGGCGTGGTGTCCGGCGCGATGCCTGTTTGCCCGGCGAGCCATCCCAACAGTGCCTCGGGTGTGCCAAAGCGGGTGCGGAGCTCGCCCAGGTCCAGATCGCGGTCTCGCTTGGAAAGGCGGCGGCCATCCGGCGACATGAGCAGTGGAATGTGCGCGTAGTGCGGCGTGGGAAGTCCCAGCAGATGCTGCTGATAGATCTGGCGCGGCGTGGAACCAAGCAGGTCGCATCCGCGCACGATCTCGGTGACGCCCATGGCGGCGTCATCGACCACCACGGCTAGCTGATAGGCAAACACGCCGTCGCTGCGGCGCACCAAAAAGTCGCCGCACTCGGTGGCGAG
>UQIB01000057.1 GCA_900541015.1 uncultured Collinsella sp.
CGTAACCGGCTTGATGGACGAAGAAGAAACGCTCCCCTTAGGCGGATTCGAAGCAGCCATAAGACCCTCCCATGAACAATCCGGCCCAACAAGCCCGGATGAAACACGTGCTACATCAGTATACAGGGGAGTGGGATGGAAAAAACGGAGTCGACAGCGTGAACTGTCGGCTCCGGATTGCTTGCCTTAGAGGCCGTACACTTCGACCATAGCTTCGCCAATGCGATGGGGCACGCCGGTGACGAGTGCGTTGCCCATGCAGAAGGCTCGATGGCCGTCAGTCATGCCCGTATCGGTCCAGCCTTTCGGGAATCCCTGAAGCTGATCGAGCTCGTCGGGAACAAGACGGCGGAAACGGCCATCGGGACATTCGATGACGTGCTTGAAGCGGCTCGCTCCCGTGCCGCCTTCTCCTGTGAGGATGGTGCGGCTCGGCTTGTCGGTGGCATCCGGGAAGCTCATGGCTCCTTCGGAATACGTGTACGTAAAGCCTGTCTTTTTGTTGGTGCGCTCTTCGCGCTTGCTGCCCTTAAGGTAGCGCCAGTCGGGAAGCTTTTCGTCGGAGATGTAGAACTGCTCCGGGACATCAGCCTCGTCGACAAGCACGTCGCCAAGCACGTGGCGCTCACCGTGATAGTCCTCGGCGAAGTCGCAGGTCATAACATGACAGCCCTGCATGACGCCAGCATTCTTGAATTGAGAGGTCTTTTGGCCGACGCCAAAACGAGTTGAGTTCTCGTAGGGGTCGGGTAAAACGTCGAGCTCGGACATCTCGTCGGGATAGATGGCGGGGAAGGCTTTAGCCATGACGCCGTTGTGCATGCGATCAACGAGATCAACCTTGCCAGCGTCCTTTTCGCAGAAGATATAAACACGCTTGCGACGCTGGGGGAAACCGTATTCGGCAGAGTTGACCACGCGCCATTCGACCGTGTAGTCGAGGTCGGCAAGACAGCTTAGGATGATGGCGAAGTCGCGGCCGCGTTGAGACGCGGGCGACTTGAGCAGGCGGTCGACGTTCTCAAAGAGACCGAACTTGGGCCTCTTCATTTCAAGGAAGTGATAGATGTCCCACCAGAGGACACCCTTCTTTCCTTCGATGCCGTGTGCCTGATTGAGCGGACGTGCGACAGAGTAGTCTTGACAGGGGAAACCGCCAACGACCATTTGGACATTGGGGATTTCGATTTTGCCCGCTTCGGCTTGTTCCAAGACCCTATTAATGTCTTCGTTGACAACGGAATCATCGCCGAAGCGATCCATGTAGCAACGGGCCGCGAACTGACGCGCCTTGGTTCCGGGCGGTTCCCATTGATTTGCCCAAATGGTGCGGAAGGGGCCGGCTGGTTTCATATAAAACTCGGGATGTCGAGGGTCGGCATAGCCTTCGAGACCCAAACGAAATCCACCGACGCCCGCAAAAAGCTCGGCAATATTAATCTCAGACACGTTTCTCCAATCGCTGCTGTGTCCGTTTATGGTGCTCACAACAATAGCCGATCGAGGGGACAAGATCAAGACCTCAATTTTCTGGGCGTTAGTAGTTGCTCTGAACTACTATGGGGTTAGTTGCGAGTTTCGGAGGTATCCCGTGTCCAAGAAGCGCCTCGATTTCAAGCGCATGCTTGACGATACTGATTTTTCTGACCCTTCAAGCATTGAGCGCTACGCTGCCAATCTCGACGGCATGACGTTCCGCGATATTCTCGAGCTCGGTATTGCCCCGGAAGGGGAGAGTGCGCCCAAGGACTTTGGCTCCAAAAAGTACAAAGGCGGTATGGGTACTCTTATCGAGGAGCGCTACTTTGGCTACAAGGCCAATAGCGACGACCGTCCCGATTTTCCCGAGGCGGGCGTTGAGCTCAAGGCAACGTGTTTCGATGTGCTCAAGAATGGCCGTAAGTCTGCGGGTGAGCGTCTTGTCCTGACCATGATCCCTTACGACCGTCCTGTTTCGCTCGACTATGACAATTCTCACCTCAAGACTAAGCTCAGCAATATTCTGTTGATTTATTACGGCCGAGATCGTTCTATCGACAAATATGACCAGCGTATCGAGCGCGCTGTCATGGTGCGCCTTCCCGAAGAAGACATGAAAATCATTCGCGCCGACTACGAGAAGATCATTTCCTATATTCAGGATGGTCGCGCGGACGAGCTATCGGAGGGCATGACCACCTACTTGGGCGCCTGCACAAAGGGCGCAACCGAAGCGACGATGTGGGTTGACCAGTATTACGAGTACTTCAATACCGATACGGGTGAGATTGAGCGCCATCGCGCAAAGCGTCGCGCCTTTTCCCTCAAGCGCTCGTATATGGACTATGTGCTCCATACTTATGTCCTCGGTGCTCCGCGAGTCGGGGAGAGCATTGTTCAGGACGATGGCAAGTCTATCGATTTCGAAAGTTACGTAACTGGACTTATCGAGCGCCATTACGGTGAGACCGATCGTCAAATTGCCGAACAGTATGGACTGGAGTACACGGGCAATAAGGCGCAGTGGACAACGCTTGTCTATCGCATGCTCGGAATCAAAAACAGTGCTGCCGAGGAATTCGTCAAGGCAGGCATTTCCGTTCGAACTGTTCGAGTTAACAACAGGGGGCACATCGAGCAGGCTATGTCGTTCCCGCCGTTTGAGTTCAAGCGTTTGATCGAGGAAGACTGGGAAACGTCGCCTTTTCATGCGTGCCTTGAGACCAATCGCTTCTTCTTCGTTGTGTTTCGCGAGGACCACGATGGCGTGCTGCGTCTCGACCGTTGTCTGTTCTGGGCGATGGGAGAAAACGAAATCGAAGGCCCTGCGAAAGCTTGTTGGGGTGAGACGCGAAAGGTAATACGTGAGGGCGTTGAGCTCAATCCGTATCGGGATGCGAGCGGAAAGCTCAAAGTGACTAACAACCTGCCCGGTATGGCAGACAATCCAATTGTTCACGTTCGTCCGCATACGTCAAAAGCGGCTTACAAGTTTGCCGATGGAACAGAGATCGGTGACATCGCAAGGAATGCTTACGAACTGCCCGACGGGCGTTGGATGACGAAGCAATCGTTCTGGTTCAACAAGGGCTACCTGGAGCATATTCTGGGGCTGTAGCGTTTCGAGATTATTTAACAATCAGCCCCTGCTCCTCGATACCTCGATGTTGCCCCTACAAATAAATCCCCTCACCGAGCTGCTTGTGGAACTCGGCGTGATGGTCGCGTGCCCAGGTAAAGAGCGCCTGGTCAAAGTCGGTGCGCGTGGCCGGGATGCCAAAGACGCCGGCAACTTCGACGCGCACAAACTCCAGTGCCGGCAGCTTGTTGATGGCAGTGAGGGCAAACGGGGACGAGGGCTCCTCGAACAGATAGCGGCTGCCTTGCAGCGCGTCGCAGCTGGTGCACGTGTTGCCGAGCGACGGGGCTTTGGAGGCTCGCGCGCCTACGGGCTTGTAGCCGCAGCGCTTATGAAGGTAGTCGCGGATCTCGCCCGGCACGCAGCCAAGAGCGGGCACGATGGCGAGTGCGTTGGCGTTGGCCGTGTCGATGGCAATGTGCCCGGCTTCGTTGGGCGCGTGCGCGATGGCGATGCACTCGTCGCTATCGGTTCGATAGGGAATGCCGAAGGCCGCGACCGAGGTCTCTTTGTGACACTTCCAGCATTCGCGCTTGCCCAGTACTAGATATATATACGGCGCTGAGGGGTCGGATCGGTCAACACCGGGCAGCCACTCGGCAAAGGGCTCGGGGTTGACGCCGCTGGGTACATACCAGATTTTCTTGATCCGGTCCCATTTGGCGCCCAGCGCCTTGGCTTCTTCTTTGTGCGAAAAGGGAACATCGAGCTCGGTGCGCATGGCGGCTCCTTGGTGCTGCAGGTGTAAGTGGCTCAAGGATACCGCAGGGTGTGGACGTTGTGGCGTTTTGCTGAGAAGTTGCGGTGCGGACTGATTGGTTATGCCAATGGATAGATCGGCAAGTAGATGGTCGGCTTTTGGCCAGTTGGGCGGTTGGAGCAGCTTGCGGCGCAGTTTTGTGCCTGGCTATTGTTGATGTTGGGGTATTGAATTTGTTTGGCAGCCATTTGTCAGGTGAATTGATGTTACGTTGCGATGACGGTTGGGGCTGCCAGCGGATTTGGCGACATAAAACAAAACAGCTCAGAGAACATAGCCTCTGAGCTGCGAACATTTGGTGGGCGTTAGAAGATTTGAACTTCTGACCTCTTCCGTGTCAGGGAAGCG
>UQIB01000058.1 GCA_900541015.1 uncultured Collinsella sp.
ACGACCACGGACATCATCTTGCGGCCCGAGTCGAACGGGGCCTCGCCCACGCGCGGGTGCTCGGCAGTCAGGCCAGTAAGGCCCGCCTTGCCGGCGTCGTTGACGAGCGCGCACTCAGTCGGCTCGCCCACGGCCTCGCCCAAGTCCTCGTCCCACTGGGCATCGGAGCACAGGGCCATACCGGCCAGGAACTTCTCCTTGGGCGCGGCGAGCTCGTGCTTGACGACGGTCATCTTATTCTGGGTAAGGGTGCCGGTCTTGTCGGAGCAGATAGTCTGCGTGCAGCCGAGGGTCTCGACGGCAGAGAGCTTGCGGATAATCGCCTGGCGCTTGGCCATCTTGGTCACGCCGAGCGAAAGCACGATGGTCACGACGGCGACCAGGCCCTCGGGAATGGCGGCGACGGCGAGCGAGACCGCGACCATAAAGGTGTCGAGCAAGGCGGTCGGATCGGTGAGGACGTTGCCCACGCCGTGGCGGAGGATGTCAACGCCAAAGATCACGACGCAGATGACGATAACCATGATGGTGAGGATGCGGCTGAGCTCGGCGAGCTTCACCTGCAGCGGCGTGAGCTCTTCCTTGGCCTCGGCCAGGGCGCCGGCGATCTTGCCCATCTCGGTATCCATGCCGGTGCCGACCACGACGGCGCGACCACGGCCGTACACGACGGTGGAGCCCATGTAGCACATGTTCTTGCGGTCGCCGAGCGGCACGTCATCGGTGCCCGCAGCAAGCTCGATAACGTTGGCGTGCTTCTCTACGGGCACAGACTCGCCGGTGAGTGCGGCCTCTTCGATCTTCATCGTGGCGCTCTCGAGCACGCGGCAGTCAGCCGGGACGGAGTCGCCCGCCTCGAGCATGATCACGTCGCCGGGCACGAGCTCGGCGCTCGGCAGGTGCACGAGCTTGCCGTCGCGCAGCACCTTGGACTGCGCCGCACTCATCTCCTGCAGGGCCTCGAGGGCCTCCTCGCTCTTGGCTTCCTGGACCACGCCCAGCACCGAGTTGACGATAACGACGAACATGATGATGGCAACATCGGCAAAGTCGGGCTCGCCCTTGACCATGCCCGTGAGCGCACTGATGACGGCGGCAACGATCAGCATGATGACCATGGGGTCGGCCATCTGCTCAAAGAAACGCTTCCACAGCGGTGTCTTCTCGGCTTCCTCGAGCTTGTTAGGGCCTGTCTTGGCGAGGCGCGAAGACGCCTCGTCGTTGCTCAGGCCGAGGTTCTCATCGACACCTTGGTCGCTGAGCACCTCCGCCGCGGCGGACAGGTATTCCTTTTGCATATAGAGTCCCCTCCTGGGATTCGGGCCACTCAGCAGATTGATGCCCGATCATAATTCCCAGGAGAAGGGCAAGGGCTCATCAAGGCTGCCGTGCTGAGCGGCAGTTGATAGTGGAGCTATGGTACCCCAAAGCGACGCGTCTAGCCAAAACATTCCAATTGGAAACACGGCTCGAGTGCAACGATGCAGACCGTATGATGTTCGACATTGATAAAACGTTTTTTCTTCGGTGCATCATCAAACTGAAATATCGCCCAGATAGCAGCGGTTAGAACGGTTGGTAAAGTTTTTGCATATACCGTTTTTTCGCAAAAAATGAACTTCTAATTCGGCATACGGTCGATTTTTTGGGGTATTCGGTCGGCATTTCGTTATAATCATCTCAGTTTTATTTCTTATGGTTTATCTATCAGCGCAAGACGATGTCAGATGGAGGTCTGAATGTACAAGCGCACCAAGATTGTATGCACCATGGGTCCCGCCTGCGATAGCGACGAGACCATCCGCGAGATGATCAAGGCGGGCATGAACGTCGCCCGTTTTAACTTCTCGCACGGATCCTACGACGAGCACCACGGTCGCATCGAGCGCGTCCGTCGTATTTCCAAGGAGCTCGGTCTGCCCGTCGGCATCCTGCTCGACACCAAGGGCCCCGAGGTCCGCACCGGCCTTCTGGTCGATGGCAAGAAGGTTGCCGTCAAGACCGGCGATAAGATCGTCGTCACCGCTCAGCCCACGTCCGAGGATTTCCACGGCACCGCTGAGCACATCTCCCTCGACTACCTGGCTCTGCCCTCCGAGGTCGAGAAGGGCTCCCTTATCCTGATCGATGACGGTCTGGTTGCCCTCGAGGTCGAGTCCGTCGACGGCCAGGACATGACCTGCGTCGTTAAGAACGACGGCCTGATCGGCGAGCGCAAGGGCGTCAACATGCCCAACGTCAACATCTCTCTGCCCGCCATCACCGAGCGCGATCGTCAGGACATCCTCTTTGGCCTGACCGAGAACATCGACTACATCGCCGCTTCCTTCATCCGTGACGGCGAGTCCGTCCGCGGCATCCGCGAGCTTTGCCGCGAGAACGGCGGCGAGCACGTGACGATCTTCCCGAAGATCGAGTGCGCCCTGGGCGTCGAGAACTTCGACGAGATCCTCGAGGCTTCCGACGGCATCATGGTCGCCCGTGGCGACCTGGGCATCGAGATCAAGCCCGAGCTCGTTCCGCACATCCAGAAGGAGATCATCGCCAAGTGCAACGCGGCCTATAAGCCCGTTATCACCGCTACGCAGATGCTCGACTCCATGCAGCAGAATCCGCGCCCGACGCGCGCAGAGGTTGCCGACGTTGCTAACGCCATTTACGACGGCACCGACGCCGTCATGCTGTCCGGCGAGTCCGCTGCCGGTAAGTACCCGGTCGAGGCCGTCAAGATGCAGGCCAGCATCGCTCTCGAGACCGAGAAGTACCTCCCGGCTCACGCTCCGCTCGAGGTTCCCGCTGACGCTCACGGCACCCGCGTTGTCAACAACGTTGTGGGTATGTCCGCTGTGAACATGGCCACCACCGTTGGCGCCAAGTGCATCACCGTGCCGACGACCACCGGTCGTACCGCTCGCCTGATCTCGCACTTCCGTCCCAACATGCCGATCTGCGCGTTCTCCCGCCACGAGTGGGCCGTCCAGCAGATGATCATGTACTGGGGCGTTATCCCGCACCAGGCCGAGATCACCCAGGGCACCGTCAATGGCACGATCGTCAAGGCGATCGAGACCGCTAAGGAACTCGGCTACGTCGAGACCGGCGATCTGACCGTCGCCACCGCCGGCGATCCCCGCATGAGCGTCCAGCTCGAGGACAAGGTCTCCTCGACCAACGTCGCTTACGTCGCTCAGGTGCGCTAAATCGTACTTGCAAGCAGATTTGCATTGCAAAGGGCCCGGAAGGCTTTGCCTTCCGGGCCCTTTTTTAGGACCTACTTCATATGCCGCTTCATCGATTTGTGATCAGTCGCGAACCTTTCCGATGCCGAGCGTACCACCGAAGACGCCCTGCGACGGGAGCTGTTGGTCAATTGGGATGAACTGTTCACCGTTAAGCCGGCCGGCTAGCAGCTAGCAATCAGGGGGACTGCGGGAACGCCAGAAGCAGCAACGCGAGTCGCAAATCCCGCCTCGGTCAGCTCGATGACCTCGGTAAACGTTGCATCGAAAAACTCCTCGGTTAGCAGGCGGTATGGCGGATGGTCGGGCTCACCGGGGTTTTCGCGTACAATCTCGTGCATGACGCCGATGGTCTTGAGCACATATTCTTTATGGATGGGATACTGCCCAAAACGCGTCGCAGCGGTATACAGGCGATCGGTCGCACGCGGGATGGAAACAATGCCCAGCGTCTTGCCAAACCAGTCAAAGTCGCCTTGCTT
>UQIB01000059.1 GCA_900541015.1 uncultured Collinsella sp.
AGGTCCGCCAGCGCTCCGAGCGCGGCGCCCAGCGCGCCCTCGGCGCGCACGGAGGGGAGCTCCTCCATCAGCCTCGGCCCCGCCACCCCGCGGAACCTCGACCTGAGCCCCTCCGGCGCGGTGGTGAGCAGCGACCTCGCGGTGTTGATCGCCGAGGTCCGCGCCTTCACCGCCCCGGAGCGCGCCGCGAGCATGCAGCGCACCCCGTCGACCCACCCGTCCTGGCTCTTGGGGGTCCCGAGCCTTGAGCCGGACATCGCCGCGCGGGCGGCCCTCTCCGCGTCCGCCTCGTCGCACTTCCCCTGCCCCGGGCGCCTCCTCTGCATCCTCGCCGGGGAGAGCGCCTCGCGCACGGGCATCCCCAGCGACGCGAGGTGCCTGGTGTGGAGCGCCCCGTAGGACGACGTCCCCTCCATCGCGACGCAGGCCGGCTCCCCGGCCGCCGCGATCGCCCCGGCGAGCGCCTCGTATCCCGCCGCGTCGGCGGGGAACTGGCGGGACAGGACCTTGCGGCCCCTCCAGTCGAGGACGCACAGCCAGTGCGAGTCGGCGTGGGTGTCGACCCCGCAGAAGACCGGCCCGCGGGCGTCGGGTGTCGATTCGTTTTGCATGTCTCGCTCCGTTCTTTCCGTGCTCGCCTGGACCGGGCAGACGGCACACTGACGGGGCGCGATAGAATGCGGTTGTTCGGGTCCGCGGTATCGCTCCATGCTCCTATTAGGTCATGCGGCGGTCTCGGCTCGCCGCGGCCCGCGCGGGACATGTCAGGAAACGAGGGCAGCCCTGTGGGCGCCAGCGGAATGTGGGGTCACCGCGCGGTCCGCATCTGATGGTGTCGACGTCAATGGTATACGGGTGCATCATCGACGTCTTCAATACAGAAAATATCAGTGCGGAATGTTCCGGAGAGAAGCCCCGTCCCGCCCCCGGATTCCCTGCGTTTACGGCCTTGAGGTCGGCGTGGGCGGAGATTGTGGCTGATGGGGATACGCATCCCGGTTGCTGTTTCGCGCTTTGCGCGAAAGGCGCACCACTTTGGGATGGGTGGGGTACGTGGTCGACGTGTGCTCTGTCCCGGCCGCGTTTCTGGAACGTTTCCCCATCACAAATTACCCTCGGCATACTTGCGCGAAAACCTGCTCGTGCTACACTTGCAATTGCTGTTTCAGGGCGGGGTGGAATTCCCCACTGGCGGTAAATCGGGCGGTGCCAAAGGGGTGCCGTGGCGCAGGCGAGGCGTCTGCGGCCGAGCCGATGAGTCCGCGACCCGTGTGTGCGTTGGTTCGCATGCCGGCTGAACTGGTGAGATCCCAGTACCAACGGTTAGAGTCCGGATGAAAGAGGCAGGTGATCTTATGTCTGAACAGTCGCAGCATATCCATTTTGAGAACACGAATAGGTGGAGCACCAAACAGCTCGTTACCATGGCGTTGATGTGCGCCTTGGGAGCACTGTTTATGTACGTGCAGCTGCCCATCCTTCCCTCGGCGCCGTTTTTGACGTATGACCCGTCGCTGGTGCCGGCGATGGTGTGCGGGTTTGCGTATGGTCCCGGTGCCGGTACCGCCGTTGCCGCCATGGCGATCGTTATCCATGCGCTCACCACGGGTGACTGGGTCGGTGCGCTTATGAACTTGGTTGCCACGCTGGGCTATATTCTGCCTGCGGCTATCGTCTACCAGAAGATGCACACCTACAAGGGTGCCGTGATTGGCCTGGCACTGGGCGTTATTGCCGCTACGGTGCTTTCTATGGTTGCGAATCTGACCATTGGCGTTTGGTTCTGGTATGGCTCGGTCGATGTGATCGCCCCGCTCATGATTCCTGCCGTGCTGCCGTTTAACCTCATCAAGACCGTGCTTAACTCGGTGTTGACGCTGGCGGTGTATAAGGCAGTCTCCAACCTCATCACGCCTAAAAAGGACCAGGTCAAAGGCCGCGCATGATTGAGTGTCGGGGCGTTTCCTTTAGCTATGACGGTGCCGTACCGGCGCTCGACGGCGTCGATCTGAATATCGAGGACGGCGAGTTTTTCTGCATCCTCGGTGGCAATGGGTCGGGCAAGTCGACGTTTGCCAAGCATCTGAATGCGCTGCTGCAGCCCGATGCGGGCACGGTGCGCGTCAACGGCATGGATGCGTCCGATCCCGAGTTGGTCTACGACATTCGTTCGACCGCGGGCATGGTGTTCCAGAATCCCGATGACCAGCTGGTGGCAACGCTTGTCGAAGATGACGTTGCGTTCGGTCCCGAAAACCTTGGCGTGCCATCGGCGCAAATTGCGCAGCGCGTACGCGAGGCGCTGAAGGGCGTGGGCCTGGTGGGCTTTGAGCGCCACGAGACCCATGCGCTTTCGGGCGGCCAAAAGCAGCGCGTGGCGCTTGCCGGCGTGCTCGCCATGGAACCGCGCGTGCTCATATTGGACGAGGCTTCCTCGATGCTCGATCCGCGTGGACGCAAGGGCCTCATGAAGGCTTGCCGCGCGTTGCACGCTCGCGGCATGACCATCGTGATGATTACGCACTTTATGGAAGAGGCTGCCGAGGCCGATCGTGTCGCCGTGTTTCAGACGGGACGAGTTGCCATGCTGGGCACGCCCGATGAGATTCTGACGCGGGCGAATGAACTCGTTCAGCTCAACCTTGACATGCCAGAGTCGTGCCATTTGGGCATGGCACTTCGTGCGAAGGGCGTGTCCGTTTGCGCGCAGGTGCGTGAGGCGGATATGGTCGCCGAGATTGCGCAGGCTTATGCCGAGCGGAGTGGGGCAGGCACCGCGGGGCAGTCTTCCGTATCCCAGTCGGAAATCGCTGACGGCACTGTTCCGGCAGACAACGAGGACAACGCGTCGGAGCCCGTCATCGAACTATCCCATGTTTCGTACAGTTATTCGCTCAGTCCGCGCGAGCGCCGCCGCTGGCATAAGCGCTCAGCCACTGCGGGCAAATCGAGCAAACAGGCTCTCTGGGGAAACGACCCCAGCAGCCCGTGGGCGCTGCGCGATGTATCGCTGACGGTGCGTCGCGGCGAGTTCCTGGGCTTGGCAGGTCATACCGG
>UQIB01000060.1 GCA_900541015.1 uncultured Collinsella sp.
CTGCCGGGCGTGCAGCCCAAGCGCGCGGGCGTGATTCTGGCCGGCGCCGTGGTGATTCGCGAGCTCATGCGCGCCGGTGGCTACAAGACGCTCACCGTAAGCGAGAACAGCCTCCTCGCCGGCATGGCCGCCACCATCAACGAGACTCTCGACGGCGTGACTCCCACCATCGCCTGGACCCCGAGCCTGAGTGCTCTTTAACCGTCTTCCTCTGAGTTGCGGTGAAATAGTTCCTAAATAAGCTGGTAAACGGTATAAACAGGATCTATTCCACCGCAACTTAGACCCCCGCCGGCGTGTAAAAGAAACGAGCCCGCATCCCTGGGGGACACGAGCTCGTAAACAATACATGGTAGGGGCGGTGGGACGTCTGCGTATTTGCTGCGCAAATCCGCATCGGCTTCGGACGCCTGCCGGCGCCCTCGCCGGCTCGCTGCGGACGCTGCGCGTCCGCTTGACGCTCGCCCCCTCGCGGGTTCGAGCCCCACCGGCATCTAAAAGAAACGAGCCCGCATTCCTTGGGGACACGGGCTCGAAAGCTCCATATGGTAGGGGCGGTGGGACTCGAACCCACAATCCTTGCGGCGAGAGATTTTAAGTCTCCTGCGTATGCCAATTCCGCCACGCCCCCGTGAGACTAGAAGTCTAGCACAAGCCGTCCGTTACGCGTTGACGGCCATCGAGTGTTGGCCCGACTTCTCCAGGAACTCCTGGAACTTTGCCTCGTCGCCCTTGTTTTGATACTGCAGGGCCAGCAGGTACTCCAGTCGGCAGCGCTTGACCGGGTCGTCGCCGACATCCTCGAGCATGCGCTCCAGCTCGGGAATGTCGTTGTGGCGCTTGAGGATCATCGTGTCGTACATCAGTTGGCATTCGTGCGCGACTGCCTCGGCCTGACCGCCCTCAAAGCCCTTGATCTCGTGCAACAGCTCTTTGGACTTTTTGCGGTCCTCCTGGCCAACATAGTAGTTAAAGGCCTTAATCACCAGGTCGACGCGCTGCATCTTGGGGAGGTTGAGCCCCAGCAGCAGGTCGAACATCTCGTTGGCACGCTCGTGGTCCTCGCGCAGCAGATAGGAGTTCAGGCGCAGGTAGTCACGGTTGTAGCGCGGGTACAGCATGCTGGTGAGTTTGCCGTCGAGCAAACGATCGAACTCGTCCCACTGCTTGGCAGCCATAAGCTGCTGCAGGCGTTTAAACGTGGTGCGTTTTTTGACGCTAAAGAACACCGACACGGCGATGCAGATGATAACGACGGCGGTCCAGAGTGTGCGGGAATCGGGCATATTAGGGTCCTTAGTCGCTCATAAAGCGAGCGGTATGGCAACACGTACTAGATGTATTATACGCAGCGCGCAAGCAAACTGGCATAAAAGCTCATCGAGGCTGAGTGCCATCGCTCGCTGCGGTACACTTACCTAAAGTAAACCATGAAGGGAGACATTACCTATGAAGAAGATCGTTTTGGCTTGCGGTGCTGGCGCTGCTACTTCCACGCTCGTTGCCCAGAAGGTCGCTACCATGCTCGACGCCAACGGTTATGCCGGCAAGTATGAGATCGTGCAGTGTGCCATCTCCGAGGCCAAGGACTACTGCGACGAGGGCGCCGACCTGCTGATCGCCACCACTGTTGCCCCCGAGGGCCTCACCTGCCCGTACGTGAGCGGCGTGCCCTTCATGACCGGCATGAACCGCGTCGCTGCCGAGAAGGCCGTTCTCGACGTTATGGCTCAGTAGGCGCTGACTGTATGAATGAGCAGAACGCCAATCCGGTCGAGCTCTTTGGCATGCGCGTTGCCCATGTGGGCATTAACGCCACCGACCCGGCAGATGCCTTGGAGATCGCGGAGCTGTTCTCGACGATGATGGGCCTGCCCGTTATTGAGACCCCGGTTTCGTACTTCAACGATTCGCTGGTCGAGATCATGAAGCAGAACGGTCGTGGCACCAAGGGCCACATCGGCTTTGCCGTCAACGACATCGATGCGGCCGAGAAGTGGTTTGCCGAGCGCGGGCTCGAGATCAACGAGGAGTCGCGCGTGCTGCTGCCCGACGGCGGCACCAAGCTCGTGTACTTTAAGCGCGAGTTCGCCGGTTTCGCCGTGCACCTGTGCCGCGAGTAGCGCACAAGCTGCCATAGCTAGCAAAAAGGGATAGGGCCGCATGGCCTTATCCCTTTTTTACGCCGAGGGGCTTCCTACCGCGGCAGGCGAATCGTAAAGCGGCTGCCGACGCCCTCGACTGAGGTCACGCCAATGACACCGCCATGGCTATCGACGATCCACTTGGCAATGGCAAGCCCCAGACCCGAGCCCTGCGCGCCGGCATCGCGTGCGTTGTCGGCGCGGTAGAACCGTTCAAACGCGTGAGCTGCGGATTCCTGGTTCATGCCGATGCCCTCGTCCTCAACACTTATGTCGATCG